>NZ_JBHZOR010000037.1:0-1483 GCF_042787605.1 Priestia sp. YIM B13491
CCCCTGGAGAGGAACACTGGCTTCTGGACACAAGCCTAGATGAGGTCTATTGGCCCTGCAGTCACTCGAGAGCAATGCCCAGCTTTCCTTCGCAACTCGAATGGAAGATTGGACTTGCCTGGGCCAACACAAGAGGCATCCTGAATTCCCCGTCGTAACTCGAGAATCCCGCCGTAACTCGAGAAAAACCACGTGGCTCCCCCGTCATCGCAAGATGAAGCCCTTTCCCGCTACAGCGCCTCAGGAGAAGTCCCACGTTAGGAATTGGAGGTCGAAAGGGCACTTGGCACCCTTGATGCGACCCACAAAGTTCCCCGAAATCCCGGTCTCCCTCGAGAGGAACACTGAGGTTTTCCGGCACCCCCTCCTCTGAGCCCTTTCTCCCCTCCTGATCTGGACAGGAGGGTCGACTCCCCTGCTTTGTCTGGAAGGGGTTCCCGACCTTCCGGTCGCACCTCAGGATGAGGCCGGTCTCACGAAGACATTCCAGACGTGGCCTCGTGGGTGGTTCCACATTCCGTAGGACCCCGATTTCCCGGTCCCCTCTTGATAAGAACCCGATGCCCGGACACCTCTCCGAACTCCAGCCTGTGAATGCAGTCAACACGAAGGGGCAGTTTTTCCGTGCATCGTTCGGAAAAAACCCCAGGTTCCAAATACAGCTCGACAAGCGGCCTCTCTCCCCGGGGACATCTCGAGAGGCAAGCGGAGTTCCATGCCTCAACCCAAGACGAGGCCTGACTCTCCTGTCCCCAGTCTGCAGGGACCCTGCGATCGGAGTCTGAAATCAGAGGTACCCTGCGGTTCCTGCCTCAACTGGAGATGAGGCCCTCTTCCAATGCACCAAACCCAGTGGAGTCCCGAGAGGCCCCTCCCACCTCCAGTTTCCCTGACTTCTCAGAGCCACCATGAGAAGCCCCCTGAGGTCACCTGCACAAGTCGAGGGAACCCAGGGTTTCCTGCCTCAACCCGGGAAAGCCCTCGAGAGACCTTCTTCAACACGTCTCGAGGCCAGATTCCCCTACCATGGCTCGGGAGCAATGACGCGCTCCCCCTCGCCACTCGCATGGAGACCCGACTTCCCTGGCGCCCCACGAGAGGCTCACTGACCTCGCCGTCGTACCTCGTGAGAAACCGCACACTGGGGCCGCCGCTCGAGAACAACCCCGAGATTCCCCCGTCATCGAGAGATGAGGGCCTTCGTCTCCTGCATGGCCTAGCGACCAATCTCGCGACCTCTCTCCAAACGCCTCAGGAGGCTTGACTCCCTTGAGTCCACCCAGTGAGCTCCAAGAGATACCCGTCGCGACTCGAGAGCAGAGCGGGGTTCTTTGCTTCCACTCGAGATGAATGCCTGTCTCCCCGGGTGCGTCTGGAATGCAACCCCGAGATCCCTGTCGCCTCTGGGGAGGAACATTGGCTTCTGGACACAAGCCTAGATGAGGTCTATTGGCCCTGCAGTCACTCGAGAGCAATCCCCAGC
>NZ_JBHZOR010000038.1:0-1450 GCF_042787605.1 Priestia sp. YIM B13491
TCCCGATCGCCTTGGTATGCTCTACCCACCCACCTGTGTCGGTTTGCGGTACGGGCTCCTCAGAGCTCCCTAGAGGTTTTTCTTGGAAGTATGGGCTTACTAGCTTCACTCAATTGCTTCGTCCGACACCTCAGCCACATGAGAAGCGCATTTCACTACTTCTCAGCCTACGTGCCATCACGGGGACGTCCAGAACCCCGCCTAGCTACCCTGCTCCGTCACCCCATTGGTGATAACGCTCTTTTGGAGGGACAGGAATTTCTACCTGTTGTGCATCGACTACGCCTTCCGGCCTTGCCTTAGCTCCCGCCTAACCCTGGGAGGATTAGCCTTGCCCAGGAAACCTTGGGTTTACGGCGGACATGTTTTTTACATGTCTCTCGTTACTCATGCCAGCATTCTCACTTCTGGACAGTCCACAGTTGGTTATCCAACTGCTTCAACCCGTACAGAAAGCTCTCCTACCACCAGTACAAAGTACTGATCCGCCGCTTCGGTACAATGCTTAGCCCCGTATATTGTCGGCGCATGTCCACTCGACCAGTGAGCTATTACGCACTCTTTAAATGAATGGCTGCTTCTAAGCCAACATCCTGGTTGTCTGAGCAAACGCACATCCTTTGCCACTTAGCATTGATTTTGGGACCTTAGCGGGCGGTCTGGGCTGTTTCCCTTTCGAATACACAGCTTAGCCCACATATTCTGACTCCCGGATTCTAGACCAATGGTATTCGGAGTTTGATTAATCTTGGTAGGCGGTGAAGCCCCCGCAACTATTCAGTGCTCTACCCCCATTGGTAAACATCCGAGGCTAGCCCTAAAGCTATTTCGGAGAGAACGAGATATCTCCAGGTTTGATAGGCCTTTCACTCCTATCCACAAGTCATCCCCTCAGTTTTCAACCTAAGTGGGTTCGGCCCTCCACGGGGTCTTACCCCCGCTTCAGCCTGCTCATGGATAGCTCACCTGGCTTCGCGTCTACGGTATGCGACTCACTCGCCCTATTCAGACTCGCTTTCGCTGCGGCTCGCTTTTTAGCTTAACCTTGCCACATGCCGTAACTCGCTGGCTCATTCTACAAAAGGCACGCCGTCACAGACAAAAGTCTGCTCCGACTGCTTGTAGGCAAACGGTTTCAGGTACTATTTCACTCCCCGCTAGGGGTGCTTTTCACCTTTCCCTCACGGTACTGGTTCACTATCGGTCACAAGAGAGTATTTAGGATTGGAGGGTGGACCCCCCAGGTTCCCACCGGGTTTCACGTGTCCGGCAGTACTCAGGTGCCACTCGGGAGTCTTCGCAGATTCGCGTACGGGGCTTTTACCCTGTCTCGCCAGCTTTTCCAAGCTATTCTGCTTCCACGAAGTTTTGTAACTCCACAATGAATGGTCCTACAACCCCGCCAGCGCTTGCGCAACTGACGGTTTGTCCTATATCCCCGTTCGCTCGC
>NZ_JBHZOR010000039.1:0-1358 GCF_042787605.1 Priestia sp. YIM B13491
GGTGAAAAGTACCCCGGGAGGGGAGTGAAATAGTACCTGAAACCGTGTGCTTACAAGCCGTTGGAGCCTTTTGGGGTGATGGCGTGCCTTTTGAAGAATGAGCCTGCGAGTTAGTGATACGTGGCGTGCTTAACCCGTGTGGGGTATGCGTAGCGAAAGCGAGTCTGAAATATGGCGTTTGTCGCGTGTTCTAGACCCGAAGCGGGGTGATCTACCCATGGTCAGGTTGAAGCAGAGGTAAGACTGTGTGGAGGACCGAACCCACCAGGGTTGAAAACCTGGGGGATGAACTGTGGGTAGGGGTGAAAGGCCAATCAAACTCCGTGATAGCTGGTTCTCCCCGAAATGCATTTAGGTGCAGCGTTGCGTGGTCCCTGGTGGAGGTAGAGCTACTGGATGGCCGATGGGCCCTGTGGGTTACTGACGTCAGCCAAACTCCGAATGCCATTAGGTGTAGCGTGGCAGTGAGACTGCGGGGGATAAGCTTCGTAGTCGAGAGGGAAACAGCCCAGATCATCAGCTAAGGCCCCTAAGCGTACGCTAAGTGGGAAAGGATGTGGAGTCGCGGTGACAACCAGGAGGTTGGCTTAGAAGCAGCCATCCTTGAAAGAGTGCGTAATAGCTCACTGGTCAAGTGGTTCTGCGCCGACAATGTAGCGGGGCTCAAGCGTACCGCCGAAGCTGTGGCAGCAACACGCGTGCTGGCGCCAGGAACTGGAGTGTTGGTGTGTTGTTGGGTAGGGGAGCGTCCTGCACGAGGTGAAGCCTGGAGGGGACTTCTGGTGGATTGTGTGGGAGTGAGAATGCAGGCATGAGTAACGAATCTGCGGTGGGAATCCGCAGCGCCGATTGACTAAGGGTTCCAGGGCTAGGTTTATCCGCCCTGGGTTAGTCGGGTCCTAAGGCGAGGCCGACAGGCGTAGTCGATGGACAACCAGTTGATATTCTGGTACCGCGTTGTGACCGCCCATGCTGAAGTCATTGTGCTAACCAATTTGCTCACGCCCCCACATGACCTTCGGGTTGCGTGGTGTGTGTGGGTCTTGGGGCCCCGGTGATTGTAGGCAAGCGTGTTAACAGGGGTGACGCAGACAGGTAACTGCAGTGCGCCGATGGTTGTGCGTATTTAAGGTTGTGGCCCGCCCTTCAGGTAAATCCGGGGGGCATGTGGGTGAGGACTGATGAGGGACACACGCGTGTGTGGACTTGTGGTGATCCTAAGCTGCCGAGAAAAGCCTCGACGTGAGGGCATGACCTGCCCGTACCCTAAACCGACTCAGGTGGTCAGGTAGAGTATACCGAGGCGTTCGAGTGAATCGTGGTTAAGGAACTCGGCAAAATTCCTCCGTAACTTCGGG
>NZ_JBHZOR010000041.1:0-1263 GCF_042787605.1 Priestia sp. YIM B13491
TGGATTTGAGTCAATAATTTGGACACAAAAAAGTTAAGTCTTAAGCTGTTTTTTTTATTTGATCCTCAATTGCTTGAGGGGTTTGATAGCCGAGGCTACTATGGATTCTGTTTCGGTTATACCATCCTTCTATAAACTGAAATATGGCTAATTTTGCAGCTGAATAGTCTGTGTATTGCGTATGATACACTTCTTCTTTCTTTAATATGGCATGAAATGACTCTATACAGGCATTATCATAAGGGCAGCCTTTCTGGCTGAAAGACTGCTTCATCTCGTATTCGTGGACATGCTGAGTAAACTCACTACTCGTGTATTGTGAGCCAAGATCCGTATGAAGAAGTAAGCCCTTTCCGGGCTTTTGAGCAGTATAAGCGTTCCTAAGTGCTTCTATAACCAGTTCGGATGTCATGGAACGGGAAAAAGAATAGCCAACGATTTTTTTAGAATGCAAATCTAATACAGATGCCAAATAGCACCAACCATCTCTTACCGTAGGGATATACGTAATATCTGCCACCCATTTCTCGTTAATGGTCTGTGTAGAGAAATCTCGTTTTAACAGATTATCTAGCTGCATAATCTTTTCTTTTGACGGATAAGGACGGTATTTTTTCTTTGTGATCGAACGAATTCCTGCCTTTTTCATTAAGCGTTGAACACGCTTTAAACTTAGGTAACACCCGTTATTTACTAAGGTCTGATGAATTTTGGGAGCACCATAACGTGCTTTACTTTTCACATGAATTCGTTGGATTTCTTTCGTCAGCTTCTGGTTTTCCTGTTCGCGATTCGATACCGTCTTCTTGAACGAGTGATAGTAGCTACTTCTTGGAATCGTTAACACTTCGCACATTTTCTGAACGCTGTATTGCCCTTTATATGTCTCGATAAAATGGTTGAGCTCTGCTTCTGTTACTTTTTCGCGAATATGGCCATAGCCTTTTTTAGAATATCTAGTTCTTGTTTTAACCGAAGGTTTTCCTTTTGAATTTCAGCTAATTCTTTAGGTGTTAGAGAACCTTCCTCTGAGCTGATAGGTGTAAATGCCTTTACCCATTTATAGATTGTTACTTCTGATACGCCATATTCGCTGCTTAAATCTTTAACCGAGTTTCCTGCATGATATAAATCCACAATCGTTTTCTTAAACTCATCATTGTATGTTTTGCCTGCACGTTTACGTTCCATTTCGGACACATCCTCTCAAAAGTCATTGTAAGGACTTAATTAAATGGTGTCCATGAAACTATACTAACTCCA
>NZ_JBHZOR010000042.1:0-1216 GCF_042787605.1 Priestia sp. YIM B13491
GAGCCGTATGACGGGAAATCTGTCACGTACGGTTCTTAGGGGGGCGGGCGCTCGTGAGAGTGCCTGCCTACCCGACTAAACTAGCTCTGTATATCATATACAGCGTGAAAACAGAAAAAACTCCTGTCATTGGCCAGGAGTTTTTTCTGTTACTTGGATGTTATGCAAATGGGTTCTATGAGAGGATGCTTCTCAGCATCTTGGGTAGTTTGCTCTGGTTATGATGTTTTAATTCATTGTTTTCGAGGAATGCGAAATGCATTCTCTGACTTTTCAAATCCAATATGAGGATAATAATCCATTGCTACTGAAGAAGCTAATAATATTAATGCAACTTCTTCTCCTAATATATCTTGTAAACGTTGAACGAGTTCTTTACCAATTCCTTTATTTTGATAGTCTTTATGAATAGCTAAATCGGATAAATAGCAGCAATAACTATAATCAGTAATGGCCCTAGCAATTCCTACGAGCTGTTGGTTATCCCATGCTGTAAGATTGATATCTGAGTTTTTAATCATACGTTCAATTCGTTCTAATTCATTAACAGGTCTTTTAATACCAGATGATTTAAAAACATCTGCAACTTCTTTTGCACTTATTGAAGCATTAACTTTATATTCAATTACCATATGTATTCCACCTTCAATTCTTTGTAGTTGTTATTTTTTAATCTACTTTGAGTATAAAAAGAAACTGAAACTCTTAACAGTTCCAGTTTTTATATAATTTATAGTGTCAGTCTTCAAGGGATTGCTTCCGAGATCTGTGATTATGGTAACTAAGTTTTTCACCTGAACTATTACTTTAATGTTATTTTTAGTAATAGGGAGAGTGGGATATGAATTTAAAAAAGAGCCAGTCCTATATCGATTTGACAATAAGAAATTGGGATAACACAGAGTTTGGCAGTAAGTTGTGGGAAATGTGTGAAGCAGCTAGAGAATATAAAAATGATCAAGTTGAAGTCCATCAAGTAGTCAATTTAGGGAAACGTAAAGGCGAATGGCATTACTTAATTATCTTAAATATCAGTCAAGATTTAGATAATTTAGGAGAACTTATAGAAAGTAATTATAGGTAATTAAAGGCCCATTGTTCTACAACATAGAACAATGGGCCTTTGGTTCCTGTAATTTGTTTTATGGTGCGACAAGAAGTCGCTTTTATATAGTGTGGCTTACGCCACTGGTTTAGACGCAAAAACTGTCCCCGT
>NZ_JBHZOR010000043.1:0-1162 GCF_042787605.1 Priestia sp. YIM B13491
TGGAAAGGCCCATCAAAGAAGGTGACAATCCTGTACGCGACATCTTGATGAACTCTACTAGCATCCTGAGTACGGCGGGACACGAGGAATCCCGTCGGAATCCGCCAGGACCATCTGGCAAGGCTAAATACTACCTAGTGACCGATAGTGAACCAGTACCGTGAGGGAAAGGTGAAAAGAACCCCGGGAGGGGAGTGAAAGAGAACCTGAAACCGTGTGCTTACAAGTAGTCAGAGCCCCTTGAGGGTGATGGCGTGCCTTTTGTAGAATGAACCGGCGAGTTACTTTATCATGCGAGGTTAAGTGGAAGACATGGAGCCGCAGCGAAAGCGAGTCTTAATAGGGCGAAATAGTATGATGGAGTAGACCCGAAACCAAGTGATCTACCCATGGCCAGGTTGAAGTTTAGGTAACACTGAATGGAGGACCGAACGCACATCCGTTGAAAAGGGTGGCGATGAGGTGTGGATAGGGGAGAAATTCCAATCGAACCCGGAGATAGCTGGTTCTCCTCGAAATAGCTTTAGGGCTAGCCTCGACTTAGTCAGACGGAGGTAGAGCACTGAATTCCTGAGGGGGCGTCAAAGCCTACCAAGAGATATCAAACTCCGAATGCCGTACTGATGATGGTCGGGAGTCAGACTGCACGAGATAAGTTGGGCAGTCAAAAGGGAAAGAGCCCAGACCTACGGCTAAGGTCCCAAAGTATGTGTTAAGTGGAAAAGGATGTGGGATTTCGAAGACAGCTAGGATGTTGGCTTAGAAGCAGCCATACATTAAAAGAGTGCGTAACAGCTCACTAGTCGAGAGGTCCTGCGCCGAAAATGTCCGGGGCTAAAACACGATACCGAAGCTTAGGAATGTAGTAATACATTGGTAGAGGAGCAATCTCAGAGTGCCGAAGCGCTACCGCAAGGAAGCGTGGAGTTCTGAGAAGAGAGAATGCCGGAATGAGTAGCGAGATGGAGGTGAGAATCCTCCAGGCCGAATATCTAAGGTTTCCAGGGTAAAGCTGATCTGCCCTGGGTAAGTCGGGGCCTAAGGCGAGGCTGAGAAGCGTAGTCGATGGACAACTGGTGTAGATTCCAGTACCTTACTAAATCAGAAATGTGGGGACACTTGGAGGAAGAGAGAGCCGGGAATGAGAAGACCGGTGCAAAGG
>NZ_JBHZOR010000044.1:0-1124 GCF_042787605.1 Priestia sp. YIM B13491
CTCGACTAGTGAGCTGTTACGCACTCTTTGAATGAATGGCTGCTTCCAAGCCAACATCCTAGCTGTCACGGGGACCACACTTCGTTAGTTTAACTTAGCCCGGATTTCGGGGCCTTAGCCGGTGATCAGGATTCTTCTCCTCTCGGGCGTGGACCTTAGCACCCACGCCCTCACTCCCGGGCTTAGCCTGTGTGCATTCGGAGTTTGTCTGGACTTGATAGGCGGTGAAGCCCTCGCATCCAATCAGTCGCTCTACCTCACACAGGGAACGCCCGAGGCTGCACCTAAATGCATTTCGGGGAGTACGAGCTATCTCCAAGTTTGATTGGCCTTTCACTCCTACCCTCACCTCATCCGGAAGCTTTTCAACGCTTATCGGTTCGGTCCTCCATCCCGTGTTACCGGGACTTCAACCTGGACAAGGGTAGATCACTTGGTTTCGCGTCTGCCACCGCCGACTATGCGCCCTATTCAGACTCGCTTTCGCTTCGGTTGCGCGCATCATTGCGCTTAACCTTGCCGACGACGGCAACTCGTAGGCTCATTATGCAAAAGGCACGCCGTCACAACTTACGCTGCTCCGACCGCTTGTAGGCGTACGGTTTCAGGAACTTTTTCACTCCTCTGACAGAGGTGCTTTTCACCTTTCCCTCACGGTACTGGTTCGCTATCGGTCTCTTACGAGTATTTAGCCTTGGCGGATGGGCCCGCCGGATTCAGACAGGATTTCACGTGTCCCGCCCTACTCAGGATACCACTATGGCCGATTCGATTGTCGAGTACGAGACTGTCACTCTCTATGGTCGTTCTTTCCAAAACGTTCCTCTAACCGAACCAAGTCCAACATCGTGGTCCTACAACCCCGTGAAGGCCGAGACCTCCACGGTTTGGGCTCTTCCCCGTTCGCTCGCCACTACTAGGGGAATCATTGTTATTTTCTTTTCCTGAGGGTACTAAGATGTTTCAGTTCCCCTCGTTAGCCTCCCGCTTAGCGGGATGACAGGTCTTCAACCTGCCGGGTTGTCCCATTCGGAAATCTGCGGATCAATGGTCATTTGCACCTACCCACAGCTTATCGCAGCTTATCACGTCCTTCATCGCCTGTAAGAGCCTAGGCATCCACC
>NZ_JBHZOR010000045.1:0-1119 GCF_042787605.1 Priestia sp. YIM B13491
CCCACGAGTCCCCACCATCACGTGCTGGCAACATAGGGCAAGGGTTGCGCTCGTTGCGGGACTTAACCCAACATCTCACGACACGAGCTGACGACAACCATGCACCACCTGCACACGACCAACTAAATGCCACCACATCTCTGCAGTGCCGCCGTGCATGTCAAGCCTTGGTAAGGTTCTTCGCGTTGCATCGAATTAATCCGCATGCTCCGCCGCTTGTGCGGGCCCCCGTCAATTTCTTTGAGTTTTAGCCTTGCGGCCGTACTCCCCAGGCGGGGCACTTAAAGCGTTAGCTACGGCGCAGAAAACGGGGAATGGCCCCCACACCTAGTGCCCAACGTTTACAGCGTGGACTACCAGGGTATCTAATCCTGTTCGCTCCCCACGCTTTCGCTCCTCAGCGTCAGTAACGGCCCAGAGACCCGCCTTCGCCACCGGTGTTCTTCCTGATATCTGCGCATTCCACCGCTACACCAGGAGTTCCAGTCTCCCCTACCGCACTCAAGTCAGCCCGTACCCACTGCAATACACGGAGTTAAGCCCCGGCCTTTCACGGCAGACGCGACCAACCGCCTACAAGCCCTTTACGCCCAATAATTCCGGACAACGCTCGCGCCCTACGTATTACCGCGGCTGCTGGCACGTAGTTAGCCGGCGCTTTCTCTGCAGGTACCGTCAATCTCTCTTCTTCCCTGCTAACAGAGGTTTACAACCCGAAGGCCGTCATCACTCACGCGGCGTCGCTGCATCAGGCTTGCGCCCATTGTGCAATATTCCCCACTGCTGCCTCCCGTAGGAGTCTGGGCCGTGTCTCAGTCCCAGTGTGGCCGGTCACCCTCTCAGGCCGGCTACCCGTCGTCGCCTTGGTGAGCCGTTACCTCACCAACAAGCTGATAGGCCGTGAGCCCATCTATAACCACTACATAACGCTTTCCACCAACACCCCATGCGGAGATTGGTCGTATCCGGTATTAGACCCAGTTTCCCAGGCTTATCCCAGAGTTAAAGGTAGGTTACTCACGTATTACTCACCCGTTCGCCACTAATCCACCTAGCAAGCTAGGCTTCATCGTTCGACTTGCATGTGTTAAGCACGCCGCCAGCGTTCGTCCTGAGCCA
>NZ_JBHZOR010000004.1:0-689674 GCF_042787605.1 Priestia sp. YIM B13491
CTCTATCAGAATTGCAGTTTATTACTAAATCATCCCAATCAATATTTCTATTGAAATTTCAGATTAACGTCACGCACGAAAACTCCCTTTAAAATTTTCCTGATTGGATAGTCGTGATATTAAGTTTAATAAAACTAATTAAAGTTGTTATCCGACGTAGAGCGTAACTTACCTTATAAATTTGTACGACTAAAGAATGAAGAAAAAAAATTAGAGGCATATAAAAGATCAGCGTCACAATAAAAGGATTATTTTGTGATATAACGAAATAAAGAGTATATACATCAGAAATAGAGAGAGGGTAAACTTCATGAATACTTTATATTCCTTTTTTACGAACCCAGTTTTAACTGCTTCTACGTTTTTAATAGAATTACAGAGCGTGTTCTTTCAACCTATTTGGAAAGAGTATAATTATGATGATTATTTTACCTACAAGGTGTATGTTCCAAGTACATATACTGGGTTAAGTAAAGTACCATTAATCGTTATGCTTCATGGATGCCAACAAGATGCAGATGATTTTGCGACGGGTACGGAGATGAATAAGCTAGCGGAAGAAAAAGGCTTTATTGTTCTCTATCCTCAAATGAATTACTTTGCTAATTCCAACGGGTGCTGGAATTGGTTTTATGAGTATAACCAGTTTCGTGGTAATGGAGAGCCAGACATAATAAAAGATATGATTGATCACATAACCGCTAAATATGCTGTTGATCCTGCTAATATATACCTTGCTGGTATGTCAGCTGGAGGCTTTATGGCAAATGTGATGGCTATTGCTTATCCTGATGTATTCAAAGCAGTAGGCATTCATTCAGCAGGCAGTAATGCGTATGCCGTAGACCTCATCACAGCTGGAGAAGTCATGCTATACGGCTCTTTAAATCCTGAGCTTGACGGTGATGAAGCTTATAAAAAAATGGGACCTTATGCACGGCCTGTTCCCATCATTACGTTTCATGGTCAATCAGATACAACAGTCAATCCAATTAATGCGTCTACATTCATTCAGCAGTGGATTTATACATATAAGAATTTCGGTATCGACCTACATGAAAATGCAGCTTCTTATACTTCAAGGGAAAACGAAAATCATTATAGTTACATAACGTATGACTACGTAGATACAGAAAATAAAATCTGGATGAAAAAAATTATGGTAGAGGATATGGGGCATGCATGGTCAGGAGGAAATGACAATGGATCGGATACTGATTCAAAAGGTCCTAATGCTTCAAAAATGATGTGGGATTTTTTTGAAGCCCACAATGATTAAATAGAGGACGAAAGAGAGATCACAATATGCTACTAAATAACGTTAGCCTTTCATTTTTTTGAAACAAATAATCGTCTACCAACAGTAAAAAAGGATCTTATCGAAAGATCCTTTTTCTGTTATCCACCAGCATTTTTTAGCAAGTAGCTTCAAACCGATTTAACAATACATCGAGATCCTGACTGATTTTAATCGTATTACTACTTGTAAACCCTTCTTCTAGGGCAATCATCATCATCATTTTTCGTATAAATTCTATCTTTATCAGCAGTAGTCTACATTTGAAACACATTAAGTTTCCTCCACTTGCCACGTCATTTTAAAGGCTTAAATTGTTGAATGATTTATGTAAAAATGGTTCCAATCTAAAAATAGAACCTAAAAAATATAGTAACAAATAGATAGTGTCGAAGTCTGTCGTATTTTGAATTCAGATATTTTCATTTAAAAAGAATTAGCTCTTAAACGTTTTGCTGGAAGCTATGCTCTGTCTTAATTGTGATTGTTCCACCGGTTGTAAATAACTCACAGAGCAATAGAGCTTATCCGGTTTTTGGGATATAGGCATAATCCGATTACATTTAGGCATGTTAACATAAGAAAGGAGAATTTACTAATATGCCCAATGTCATCAGAATTCTTCAATTGTTTCTTCCGTGGATTTCCCTTGTTTTTATGCCGAAAAAATCAATGAGAACCTATTTTCCCGCTTCTCTTTTTGCCTCATCTTTAGTAATTGGAATGTGCTCATTAGCTATTCCTTACAAGTGGTGGAGTGTAAAAGGAGGGTGGAAAGGGAAAATTTTAAACGATACCAGCTTTATTTTTGGCCCCTTTTTGATAGGGACACTGTGGATCTTTCATTTTACGTTTGGCAGCTTTAAAAGATTTTTTTTCGTTAATTTACTTATGGATTCACTATTTGCTTTTCCGCTAAGCTACTTGTATCAAAAATTGGACTTATTTAAGTTAGTCAATTTTAAGCCAAAACATATCTTTTTTTCGTTTATTAGTTTCTGCTTAACTATTTATGGCTATCAGGCACTGACAAATAAAGATAAATGATAGGTGAGGGGCGTTTCTAACCGCTATAGACTTTGTAAAAAGCACAACAAAAAAGCGTCTATTAAGACGCTTTATATATAATACATATACTGCTCTTCTTTATTAACATTTGTTGTGTCATGGATTATTTCTTCCGGGATATTGGACGTCCGATTAGTAAAAAGCATAAACAAAGCAATAATTGATGCCGCAAAACCTAAAGTAACAATCACAATAAATCCCTCCCTTTAGAATATATATTCTACTTTTATCTTCATTTTCCTATATTTATTATATACCCTTATTTTATTTTCTCAACACATAGAACAAAAAGAGTAGGGCATCTCCTCAATATCTCCCTCAAAATAAATATAATCAAGGGAGCTTAAAACTCCCATTTTCCCTAAAAAAGTAGGAAGCCATAAATTTTTTTCGTATGGGGGACATAAATCATTAACATTATTAATCGTTGAGATAACTTTTTTGTATTGTACGAATGAAAGAAATTTATATATATTAAAAATACAAAATATTCATTGAATTATATGATGCTTTGATTTTGAGTCGAAAAGAGAAAAGCTGCTGTTTTAAAGACAACAAGTTTAAGGAAGTTACAAGCGATATAAAAAGGTATAGAAATGGATGCACATAGAATGCTTTTTGCTCAGATATTCACAGAGTTTTCATTCGTAAAAAAGACTGAAAATTTTGATAATAATTTCACTTTTATTAAGGGGGACTTTTTATGACAACAACGGTATTAAATGTATCAACTTATTCTTTTTATCTTAACGGTGAGTGGAAAGAAAGCAAATCAGGGCAGACAATTGACATTGTTTCTCCATACCGTCATGACGTGATTGGAAAAGTTCAGGCTATCACAAAAGAAGAGGTCGATGAAGCAGTACATGCCGCGCAAAAAGCTCAGAAAGGGTGGGCAGAAATTTCTCTGCAAGAACGTGCCAAGTATTTATACAACTGGGCGGATGAGCTGGTAAGAATGCAGAGTGAAATTGCCGAAATTATTATGAAGGAAGTTGGAAAAAGCTTAAAAGATGCAAGGAATGAAGTAGTGCGCACAGCAGATTTCATTCGCTATACAGTTGAAGAAGCCCTTCATATGAACGGGGAAAGCATGAAGGGAGATAGTTTTCCTGGCGGTTCTAAGTCTAAAGTTGCCATTGTTGAACGCGTGCCTTTAGGGGTTGTACTCGCAATTCCTCCTTTTAATTATCCGGTAAATTTAGCAGCTGCTAAACTGGCGCCTGCTCTTATTTCAGGAAATGCCGTTATCTTCAAACCCGCAACGCAAGGAGCGATCAGCGGTATTAAGATGATTGAAGCTCTTCATCAAGCAGGTATTCCACAAGGTCTTGTAAACGTCGTAACGGGCCGCGGATCTGTTATTGGGGATTATTTGGTTGAACATAAAGGCATTAACATGATTTCATTTACCGGGGGAACAAATACAGGTACTCAATTAGCTAAAAAGGCAGGCATGATTCCTCTTGTATTAGAACTTGGAGGAAAAGACCCGGGTATTGTATGTGAAGACGCAGATTTACAAGAAGCAGCAAAACATATTATAAGCGGAGCATTTTCTTATTCCGGTCAGCGCTGTACAGCTATTAAACGTGTACTTGTGCATGAAAAAGTGGCAAACGAGCTCGTAAATATTTTAAAAGAAGAAGTACATAAACTATCAGTCGGTTCTCCTGAAGATGGATGTACGATCGTTCCATTAATTGATAGCAAAGCAGCGGACTTTATTCAGATTTTAATTGCAGATGCACTAGGAAAAGGTGCAACAGTTGTGACTGGAAACAAGCGTGAAGGAAACCTTATCTATCCTACGCTTTTAGATGACGTGAATGATACTATGCGCGTGGCATGGGAAGAACCATTCGGTCCTGTGTTACCAATTATCCGCGTCGCTTCTGATCAAGAAGCCGTTGATATAGCAAACGAATCAGAATTTGGCTTACAAGCAAGCGTTTTTACAAAAGATATTAATAAAGCCTTCTCAATTGCAAATAAAATTGAAGTAGGATCCGTTCAAATCAACGGACGCACGGAACGCGGTCCTGATCATTTTCCTTTTATCGGCATAAAAGGATCCGGTATGGGTGCTCAAGGCATTCGTAAAAGTATTGAATCCATGACTCGTGAAAAAGTAACGGTATTAAATCTTCAATGATTGAATTCCAAGAGCTCTTCAAATCAAGCCAGTAGAGTGTAGAGAATCTCATGGGAAAAAGCCTGTGCTCCAAAAAACACAGGCTTTTAAACGTTTTATTTACCTATCACTCGATTCCATCTTTGTAGTTCTTATGCCAGTTTTTATCACCTTTATGTTCGATATCCTCAACGGTTTTTTCAAGCTCTGACATAATGAGTGTTTTCACTTGATAAATGGTATCAAAAAAAGCTTTCTCTTCATCCGGATTCGGCTTTATTTTGGCTGCTGCCGAAATATCAACATATCTGCGATGTTCAGTTGTTAATTTATCAAGCGCATCAAAAATATGAGAGGTCAGAACAGCAACCTCCTTATGATTATCAGGCAGTTTTTCTTTTAATGTTTCAATTCTCTTATCCATGTTAAAGTCCCCCTATAACGTGTTGTATTTATGTAACTTTCCCACTAATAAAAATGAATAACCTTAAATAGCAAAAAATCATGGGAATTAGCACGTGAAACAAAAGTATACTACAGGATATCATGTTAAAGTGAAAAAACGGTGAAATGAGTGGGTATATTTTCAATATAGAGAAGTTTGTACTAATAAAAGAAGAGGTCATTTAGCAGGTAAACTTTGTCCGTGTTTTCAAGCCTTGCCTATATTTAATCGATATAAAGCTTTTTTTAAAACATTTGTAAGTTGATTCATTTTGCATCAAAACAATTTTTTGATATATTATAGATGTGTTTAAAAATGCAACAGAAGGTGATTGAATGAAAGTACTGGCTATCGCTCCTTATAACGGTTTAAAAGAGCTAATGATTACCCTAGGAGAAAAAGAAGAATTCGAGTTGCAAGTAGAGATAGGTGATTTAGAAGAAGGCCTGACTCTTGCCAAAGATGCAATACATAATGGCATAGATATCATCATCAGTCGAGGAGGAACGGCGGAACTCATCCAAAGAGAGTTGACTATCCCGGTTGTTGAAATTGAAGTTTCTGGTTACGATATGCTTCGCGTGCTGACGCTTGCTAAAGGTTACCCAGGAAAAAAAGCAATTGTTGGGTTCTCTCCTATTTCAGAAGGAGCTTCTACAATTTGTGAAATACTAGATATCAATATGTCTGCATACAAAGTCAAAAGCGAGAAAGAAATCGAGCCTATTTTAGTTCAATTACAGCAAGATGGATATACAAATATTATTGGAGATGCCATTACGGTAAAAATAGCTGAAAAGCTTGGACTCAATGGTATATTGCTGACTTCTGGAAAAGAAAGTGTTTTAAAATCTTTTCAAAATGCAAAGAAAATATATGGATTTCTCTCGTCTTTCAAAAAAAACTACTTGATGTCTTATGATATTATTCAAAATGAAATGGAAGGAATTGTTGTATACAATTCAACGTCTCAAGCTATTTTTTCTAATCCTTATTTTAATAAGAATTTTACTGACAGCTTTAAACAAAACCTCAATGTAGAAGAGGCTGTAAAGACTGTATGTAACACAGGTTCTTTTGAAACAGTCTTTAGTAGGGATGATGACTTTTGGACAGTAAAAGGATATCCTCTGGAAACCTCACATTCAAAATTGATTGTGTTTCGCATTAATCAATATAAGTCCAATGAAAATCAAGGTATAGATGGAATCTCAATTGTGTCTTTACAAAACGAAGCAAGCTCTGCAAGTAACCTTACGACTATCGTCACAAAAAATGAGAGAATGCAAGGTGTTTTAAAAGCTGCAACTATTTATGCTAATACGGAAGAACCTGTATGGATTAGCGGTGAAGAAGGAACTGGAAAAGAACGACTAGCAAAGCTTATTCATGTTAATAGTGAAAGACGTGAATATCCACTGCTTATTATAGATTGTGAAGTCCTCTCAAAAGCACAATGGGCGCGCCTTCTAGACAAGAGTTCTTATGATAATTTATTAGCCCATAATCCACATGGAAGCGTTATTTTAAACAATATAGATTTTTTAGAATTGGATACTCAAAAACAATTAACAAGTTACTTGAAAAAGAATTCAACTACGTGCCGTTTTATAACTTTATCGCGTAAAAGTATCAAATACTTAACTGAAACACAGCGTTTTGATCAAGAGTTGTATTATTTATTAGCTAGTTTAACCTTGGACCTTCCTTCATTAACAGAAAGAAAAGAAGATATCGAAAGCTTAGCTCTTTTCTTTATCGGAGAATACAATATAAAATTCGGCAAGCAAATCGTAGGGATACGTAGCGATGCAAACGAAAACTTAAAGAATTTTGAATGGACTGGTAATATAAAGCAGCTAAAACAGATTATTAAAGAGAGTGTACTATTAGCTGAAGGGGCTTTTTTAGAGCTTCATGATCTAAAGAAAGTAATAAGTACTATTCGCGTTACAAGTGACAATCAGGAAATTGATTTAAACGGAACGTTAGAAGAAATCGAACGAAAAATCATAAAAAGAATATGGTTAGAAGAAGGTATGAATCAAACAAAGACAGCTGAAAGGCTAGGTATAAATCGAACCACTCTGTGGCGGAAACTAAAATGAAATTTCCTATATATATTCGATTGAGTCGAATTTAAAACCACTTTATCTATAAGTTAGTAAAGATAAAGTGGTTTTTCCTGTTGAATTTTTAAACAATTTAGAAAAGATTAAATTTTATCACCTTTAACTGTTGATTAATTAAACATTTATGTATATAATTCAAATTGTAAACGTTTTAAAAAAGTAAATTGTATATAAATGTTGCAAAAATAAACAATTAACTAAATGCAAATAGATAGTGTAGGGAGGAAGGAATATGGAGTTAAAAGGAATTATTCCAGCGTTATTAACGCCTTTAACAAAAGAGCAGAAAATAAACGAACCGGTACTGCGTCAATTAACTAGTCATCTTATTGAATCAGGTGTCCACGGCATTTTTGCTTTAGGAACAAATGGTGAATTTCATCTCTTCACAAAAGAAGAGAAATTAAAAATTGCTCAAGTGATCATTGATGAGGTCAAAGGAAGAATCCCCGTAATTATTGGTACGGGAGGGAACAGTACAGAAGAAGTTATTGAATTGTCAAAGCAGATGGAAGACCTTGGAGCAAATGCTCTTTCTGTTATTACTTCTTACTTTGTTACACCAACTCAAGAAGAAGTAATCGTTCATTTTCAGCGAATAGCAGAAGAAACATCTTTACCAGTTCTTTTATATAATATCCCTTCAAAAACGGGAATGAGCTTAGAACCCCATACTGTCGCCAAGCTAGCAGATGTTCCTAATATAGTAGGAATTAAAGATAGCAGCGGTAGCTTCGAGAATATCAAAAACTATATTCATGTAACAAAAGACAAAGACTTTTCCGTGTTTGCAGGAACGGATTCTTTAATACTAAAGACCTTAGAAGCAGGAGGAGTAGGAGCAGTTGCAGCAACTGCAAATATGGTCCCTGATATTGTCGTATCTATTTACACCAGCTGGTTAAAGGGATTTAATAACGAAGCGGAAGAAGCTCAAAAAAAATTACAGCCTCTTCGAGACACATTCCAATACGGTACGCTTCCATCGGCTTTGAAAAAAGCTGTAGAACTATATGGAATTCCGGTAGGCCCTCCTAAACTGCCAGTCTCTGAACTATCAGGAGAGGGACTTGAAAAGGTAAAAGAAATGGTTGCGGGCTATAAAAAACAGAATGCACTTTAAAATAAACTAACTATAAGGGAAAGAGGTTAAAATGATGCAAAAGCTTTATCAATTTCAAACAGCAAATCATCTTATCGCAGGACAAAATTCAATTGAAAAAGTAGGAGAACACCTTTCTCTATTAGGTACAGAAGTCAAGTCAGCCTTAATTATTACTCAACCATCGATGAAAAGGTTAGGTTTTGTCGAGAAGCTTATTCATCAGTTATCTGACAAAGGTGTATCAGCCTATGTGAATATTGATGTTCTTCCAGAGCCAACGGTTGAAAACATTGAAGAAGTTTTTCAAGCCATTAGCAAAGAACAGTATGATGTATTAATTGGATTTGGTGGAGGAAGCGTGCTTGATGCAACAAAAATTCTTTCAGTCTTACAAACGAATAACCAATCTATCCGTGAACTATTAGGTACAGATTTAGTTAAAAACCCAGGTACACCAACTATCTTAATTCCAACTACTTCAGGAACAGGTTCGGAAGTAACGCCTAATGCGATTGTTACACTGCCCGATGAAGAATTGAAGATTGGAATCGTAAGTAAGTATTTACTGCCTAAATTAGTGGTACTCGATCCAGTTCTAACATTAAGTCTGCCAAGACCTATCACAGCTGCAACCGGGATGGATGCATTTACTCACTCATTAGAATCATTCATTTCAAATAAATCAAATTTAATAAGCGATATGGTTGCATTAGAATCAATTCGTCTCATCTCGTCTAGTATTATAGAAGCTTATCAAAATGGGAATTCGGTCGAGGCGAGAGAAAAAATGCTTGTAGGTTCTATGTATGGCGGAATGGCTTTAACAAGTGCAGGTACTGCTGCGGTTCATGCATTAGCATATCCGCTAGGCGGAAAATTCAAAATTCCTCACGGTGTAGCTAATTCGATGCTTTTACCTCATGTGATGGAGTTTAACATGGATGCCATTGAAGATCGGTTGTTCCTTGTAGCCGAGCCTATGGGAATTAAAATAGAGGGTTTTTCAAAGACGGAAGTAGCTCAAAAAGTAGTAAATCGTATTGTAGAGTGGACAAACGTTTTAGAAATCCCACAAAATCTAAAAGAATATGGAGTAAAGGAAGAAGATGTTCCAGAGCTAGCTCTTTCCGCTTCAAAAGTAACGCGATTATTAAATAATAATCCTAAAGAAGTAAGTTTGAAAGATATGGAAGGAATTTACCGTAAATTACTTGTTTAAAAAGGTGATGACATTCTATGAAAATATCCGTTATTTCTGATGATTTAACAGGCGCAAGTGATTGCGGAGGACAATTAGTTCGTTATGGGTTAGATGTTTCTGTCGTTTTAACCGACGACAATAGTAATTTAAGTAAAAAAGAAGCTTTTATATTTAATACGGATAGCCGCGCTGTTTCAGGGAAAGAGGCTTACGAAAGAGTTAAAAACGTTTGTGAAAGAATTCAAGGTGAAACATTTGATGTTATTTACAAAAAAATTGACTCCACAATGAGAGGCAATATCGGACAAGAAATTAATGCTGTTTACGACGTATTTCAACCTGATTTTGTTTTTATCGCTCCAGCCTTTCCACACGCCGGAAGACAAGTAATTAACGGCGTACATTTTCTGAATCAAAAACGTTTAGATGAAACTGAAGTAGCGAACGATCCTAAAACTCCCGTAAAGGATTCTTTAATTGCCCGACTGGTTAAAAACCAAGCGCAAAAGGAAGTGGGTCATCTTTCGTACAAAGATCTTCATGCAGGATATGAATTTATCTTCAAAAAGCTTAAAGCATACAAAAATCAAAACATTTCATACATCACAGTAGATTCAATTCATGAATCAGATCTTAAATGTCTCGTTGAAACGATAAAAAAGACAGAATTTTCTGTTGTATGGTCGGGTTCAAGCGGGTTAATTAACTATTTACCTCAAGCTTATGGACTACAGCCATCCACAAAGAAAGTCAGTTTTCTAAGAAATGATCAACCTGTGCTATTTGTTATTGGAAGCGTAAGTAAAGTTGGAAGAAATCAGCTGAACCAACTACTACTATACTCTGACACCATTAGTGTAGAAATGAACCCATCAAAAATCATTTTAGACGGTGTTTCCAGACAAAAAGAAATAGATCAGGTAATAGAGAGGGCTTTAACATTTCTGAAAACAGGAAAAAGTATTGCTTTATTCTCTTCAGAAGAAGTAAAAGAAACACAAGAGATTGGTAAAAAACAAGGCTATAGCGCTATTGAAATAAGTGACTATATTTCAATGGCCATGGGAGAAGTAGCTGTAGATCTAATTAATCAATGTAATATTACTAATCTTTTTCTTACAGGAGGAGACACGGCTCAACAAGTGTTAAGTCAATTACAGGTTCATAGACTTCATTTGGTTGACGAAGTGGAGCCTGGTATACCACTTGGCAAGTTAGATTATAAAAGAGAGATTTTTGCTGTAACGAAAGCAGGAAGTTTTGGTACAGATGTAGCTATGCTTAAAGCTAAATCGAAGCTGCAGGGGAAAAAAGATGTTTGGGAACCCTCTGTAAGATTAAGCAAATAATTAAACAGTACAATAAAAATGGAAGTGAATTTTAAAGGAGGAATATGATGAAACCTGTTATCGGAATTACAATGGGCGATGCAGCTGGAGTAGGTCCAGAAGTTATTGTAAAAGCACTAGCAGATCCATCGGTTTATGAAGCATGTTGTCCTATTGTTGTAGGAGACGCTAAGATAGTAGAAAGAGCGATCAAAATGACACAAACCTCGTTAACTGTCCATCGCGTTAACGAGGTAAATCAAGGAGAATTTACTCATGGCGTAATTGATTGTCTTCATTTGGACTTAGTGCCGGAAGATCTTCCAGTTGGAGAAATCTCATCATTAGCTGGGAGCGCAGCGTTTAAATTTATTAAAAAAGCGATTGAATTAGCAAAAAAGCAAGAGATACAGGCCATTTGTACGGCACCTTTAAATAAAGAAGCGTTACATAAAGGAGGCTACACTTACCCTGGCCATACTGAAATTTTAGCAGAGCTTACGAATACAAAGGATTATTCTATGATGTTATCTTCACCAAAGCTAAAAGTCATCCACCTTACTACTCATGTAGGATTAAAAAAAGCAATAGATGCTATTACACCGGAACGAACATACACCGTTATCAAACTTGCTCATGAAACATTGAGTCGCGCAGGTTATAAAAACCCGCGAATTGCCGTTTGCGGAATTAACCCTCACGCTGGAGAGAACGGTTTATTTGGAGAAGGGGAAGAGGAAGAAAAACTAATTCCTGGTATCCAAATTGCAGCTTCTGAAGGGATAAATGTTACAGGTCCATACCCTGCAGATACGCTATTTTTCCGTGCAGTTCGCGGAGATTTCGATATTGTCATCGCTTGTTACCACGATCAGGGACATGTGCCTATTAAAGTCCTAGGGTTAGAAGAGGGTGTCAACATTACAGTTGGTTTAAACGGCGGCGTTATTCGCACTTCTGTCGATCACGGTACAGCATTTGATATCGCAGGAAAAGGAATTGCTGATGAAAGAAGTATGTTAGCTGCTCTCCAGTCCGCTGCAGAATTGTCGCCTAAAAAGGTTTTAAATAAGTTTTAAAAGTGGCGTTGTTATCAATTTTTTATAAAATGTCTTCGGAGGAATTTGAATATCTTTTACTATGAGTATAGTAGTGGTAATAATATTAATTTTAATTTTAATCAAAGAACTCTGAAGACAGTGAGTTATATTTTGTAATGTTTTATTACTTCTTCACAGAACACAAATGAAAGCGCTTAATAAATATCTGCATAAAACGTTTGACTACTGACCAATGAATCTTTTTAGAACAGAAAAAATGGTAGAGGCATTGAGAAAAATAAATCCTAAAATATTGAAAGTTTTATCGACATATATCAAAATTCTGTTGTTATTATAGGAGGAAATCTATAATGAAAGCATTAAATCCTTCAAGCCTGGTTTTTGTTTTAGCAGTAATTGTTGTATATATTCTATTTACAACATGGTTAACAATGAGATTAAGAAGTAAATCCAGCGCGGAATTTAATAACGCAGCCAAAACATTGCCTGCGCTTGTAGTTGGAATCTTATTAATGTCAGAGTTTATTGGCACTAAATCAACAGTAGGGACTGCTGAATCATCATTTACTGGTGGTATTGCGGCTTCTTGGTCACTTATTACGGTAACGATTGCTTTTTTCCTCTTTTCATTCTTTTTGGTTAATAAATTTTATGGGACTGGGAAATATACTATTTCCGGTATAATTGAGCAGAAATTTGGAAGATCTACAAAAACGGTTGTATCAATTATTATGATAGCTGCTCTTTTACTTGTGAATCTAGGAAACTACCTGAGTGGTTCTGCGGCCATTGCTTCTTTGTTAGGTTTACCATTGATGACATGTGCTATTATTACAGCCGTTGTCAGTACATTTTATTTTACATTTGGGGGAATGAAAGGGGTAGCTTGGGTAACCATTCTTCACTCATTTGTGAAATATGCGGGTGTCTTGATCACAGTAGGAGTGGCATTGTACCTTTGCGGTGGGTTCAAGCCTATCGTGCACGAACTGCCAAAAAGCTACTTTACATGGGATGGAACGATTGGTGGAGGGACCATTTTTGCATGGCTTATCGGGAATATGGGGGCTATTTTCTCTACACAATTTATTATTCAAGCCATTACGTCGTCAAAAAGTGCAAAAGCAGCTAAAAAATCAAGTTTATATGCAGCACTATTATGCTTGCCGCTTGCATTGGCAATCGGAGTGATTGGGGTATGTGCACGATATTTGTATCCAAATATCGATCCTATCTATGCGTTTCCAGTATTCTTAGAACATATGAATCCAGTATTAACAGCAATTGTAGCAACGTCCTTAGTAGCATCCATTTTCGTTGGAGTTTCAACCGTGGCTTTAGCTACAACAACATTAATTGTTGACGATTTTTATGTTCCAAAAGCTAAACCATCTGCAGAAAAACAGATGAAGATGACTCGAATTATTTCTGTGGTTGTTGGTATCATCCCTTTACTTGGTGTAGTTTTAGCTCCGGAACTATTAACTTTATCTTTTTTCACTCGTGCATTGAGAACATCTATTGCTGTGGTAGCTGCAATGGGATTTTATCTTCCATTCTTTAGTTCAAACCGAGGTGCAACTATCGGCTTAGCAATGTCTGGTATTTTCACAACTGCATGGTATTTGCTAGGAAACCCTTTTGGTATTGACAATATGTATGTTGCTGTTATTACACCCTTTGTCGTGATGATAATTGATCGATTTATCGGTGGAAAAGCTAAAAAGTCTGAAAATACAGAATCTAATACTGTAGAATATATAGATGCAAAGTAGAAAATAGCTTAGTTTACGTTAATACGTTAAAAGGAGAGATATGTAATGAGTAATCAATCAACGACTATTGTAGCAGATGGAAAATTAAAAATGTGTCCAGACGGATTGGAACATGTAGAGGCATATATTCCTTCTGAGTGTATACAAAATCACGCTTCTAATTTACTTGTGTTAGACAATGGTGACCTGTTATGCACTTGGTTTGGCGGCACACAAGAGGGAATAGCCGACATTCACATTTATCTATCAAGACTTAAAAAAGGCCAAAAAGAATGGAGTAAAGCTGTAAAACTTTCAGACGATTCCGCTCGTTCTGAGCAAAACCCAATTTTATTTCGTGCGCCAGACAATAAATTATGGTTATTGTACACGGCACAAAAATCCGGTAATCAAGATACAGCGATTGTAAGATATCGTATTTCGGAAGATGAAGGCTATTCGTGGGGACCTATTGAGACTTTATTTGATCAGCCAGGTACTTTTATTCGACAGCCTATTGTTGTATTAGATAACGGTGATTGGCTTTTACCTGTTTTCTATTGTATTACGCCTCCGGGACAAAAGTGGACAGGAAATAAAGATATAAGCGCGGTGAAAATCTCAAAAGATCAAGGTGAATCTTGGGAAGAGTATGAAGTACCTAATAGCTTAGGGTGTGTTCATATGAATATTGAAAAATTAGATGATGGTACGCTTTTAGCATTATTCCGCAGCCGCTGGGCTGATCATATTTATAGCAGCCGTTCAACTGATTACGGGAAAACGTGGAGCGAGCCCATTCCAACGCAGTTACCTAATAACAATTCTTCTATTCAATTCACAAAATTAAATAACGGGCATTTAGCGCTAGTTTTTAACAATATGAACGCCGATAATTGTACGGAGCGCAGGCTGTCGCTTTATGATGAAATTGAAGATGAAGAGGATACAGATATTCTGTCTGCTAATCAAGATACGCCTGAAAAAGATGATGAAGGCAGACAAGCATTTTGGGGAGCGCCTAGAGCACCGATGACAGTTGCGATTTCAGAAGATGGCGGGAAAACATGGCCATATAAAAAGGATATTGAAATAGGGGATGGCTATGCAATGACCAATAACTCAAAAGAAAAATTAAATAGAGAATACTCATATCCTTCTATTAAACAAAGCGCTGATGGAAAAATTCATATCGTTTTTACGTATTTTAGACAAGCTATTAAATATGTATGTGTCTCAGAAGAATTCATAAAGTCTTAATAGCTTCATATACTTCGGAGGGATAAAGTATGCTGTTGGAAAACAAGATTGCAATTATTACAGGAGCTAGTAGAGGTATTGGAAAGGCTATCGCTTTAACTTTAGCTAAAAATGGTGCCTCATTAGTTATACACGGTACGAATCAGACTTTATTAAATGAATTAGCTTTACAGGTTGAGGACTTAGGTAGAGAATGTATTGTAAAAGCTGGGGACGTAGCAGATCCAAATGTTGCAACCGAGGTTGTAAGAGCTGCTGTAGAGCGTTTTGGAAAAGTTGATATTTTAATAAATAATGCGGGTATCAATATGCGCAGCTCAACATTAGAAATGACTTTGGATGATTGGAAAAAGGTATTAGATGTTAATTTGAATGGAACTTTATATTTCTGTAAAGCCGTCTTACCTTATATGATTGACAGAAATTATGGGAAAATTGTCAATGTAAGTTCTACAACAGCCAAAACAGCGCATAAAAATGCAGCGCCATCTTACGGAGCTTCAAAAGCTGCAGTTAACTACCTTACGATGCATTTAGCTTTAGAAATGGCGCATCACAATATTTTTGTAAATGCTGTATGTCCAGGTCCTGTAGAAACGGACATGAGCAATCAATGGACAGATGAATACAGGAAAGAAGTAACAAAGCGAATTCCGTTAAATAAGTTAGGAACTCCTCAAAATGTTGGGGAAAGCGTTCTATTTTTAGCTTCAAGTATGTCTGATTTTATAACGGGTGAATCCATTAATGTAAATGGCGGAACATACATGAATTAGGGAATGAAAAGCCTAGAGAGTTGACTATCTAGGCTTTTCAATTGTTCCTCTAAGGAATAGAATAGAAACAGGTGATTAAAATGGAATTTTTAACAATTTTATTACCTATTTTCGGCATATTTGCATTAGGTTTTATTGGACAAAAGAAAATAGGGTTCGATACGAAAACAATATCCACCATGGCGCTTTATCTGATGTCCCCGATATTAGTCTTTAGAACATTTTATACGACAAAATTTCAGTTCGATTATTTATATCTTGCTTTTTATACATTTGCCCTTTGTTTTACTTTAATTATAGTTGTATATATTGTGGCGTTTATTCAGAAGTATTCCACTCGAGAGACATGCGGAATGATATTAGCTTCTTCTTTTATGAACAATGGGAATTACGGTACCCCTGTGATTTTACTCATCTTTGGAGTTTCAGGACTTGACTGTGCAATCATTTTAATGGTTATTCAACAGCTGGCGATGTGTACAATCGGAGTTTACTACGCCGCCAAAGGAAGTGCAGAAGAAAGTGGTATACGTTCAGCTGTTCGTGCTGTTCAGCGCATGCCTGCTATATATAGCGCCTTTTTGGGAGCTTTTTTACAATTTTTCAATATTCATTTAGGAAAATCAGTTCTCGAAGCGGTAGATTTAGTAGCAAATGCAGCAATTCCTACGGTTATGATTGTACTCGGCATGCAGCTGGCAAAAATATCAGTTAAAAATTTAGCCAAAAGCAAAGTTTCTTTATCACTTATAATTAAACTGATCATTTCTCCTGCCGTTGCTTATTTACTTACTTTGTTTCTTCCAGTTGATGACATGGTTAAACAGATTATGATTATTACGGCCGCTATGCCAACAGCAGCAAACACGACCATGTATGCGCTACAATTTGATACTGAGCCAGAATTTGTTTCAAGTGCAACGCTTATTAGTACATCGTTGAGTTTAGCTACTTTACCCCTAATTTTTACAATTGTATTGTGAAAATCTTTTATGACTACGTAATTTTTATGTTATATGACCTTTTTTGACTATTTTTTATGTTTTTATGACTTTTTTTGAATGAATTTGATTGTTTTTGATGTTTTTTCGAATAATCTGATATATAATGAAAGCGTAAACAGTAAAACATGTCGGTTGGTTAAGAAAAACATCCACAAAAATGGGATTCGTTATTACATAAAATCAGACCTCTGTTTTTATAAAAATAAATAGAATTTGAGAAAAGGAGAATGAGGATGGACATATTGGATGCAAAAGTAGTGAATACAAAGTACGGTTTAGAAACATATCTGGATGTATCAGAAAGCGTAGAAATAAAAGAAATTCATATGCCGAGTTCAGAGAACCAATCTCATAAAATTAAATTTGGAATCAAGTATTTTCTTTTAAGAGAAGGAAAGTATTACGATAGCCAAAAAGGTTATTTTTGGCTTTGTATGAATCACGATTTTAGCAGCCTTATGCTGAGTGAAACGGAAACAGAGAGTTTGTTTGCAGTTAAAAGTGAAGAAGAAAGAGAAGCAACAAAAACGCTATTAGCAGAATGGTTTATCAAAACGAATGCGTACAAAGAAGTCATCAACGAATGTATCCATCAGATTAAAACGGAGAATATTCGTACAGAGGAAGACATTGAAGACCGAGTGGACGCCATACAATTTTTAGAAAAATTAAAGGTATTAACTGCAAAAGAGATTGAAAACGCTTCTATAGAAAATCTATATGCCCTGCAGCAAATTGGTTAGGCTATAGTTCAAGCAAGTTGAAATGCAGATTGATGTACAACAATAAGGAGGAATAGTGAGATGAAATTTTTTATTGATACAGCAAACCTTGAGGATATTAAGAAAGCATACAAAGTAGGTGTTCTAGCTGGTGTGACAACCAATCCATCTTTAGTAGCAAAAGAAGGCGTAAGATTTGAAGACCGCATCGAAGAAATCCTTCAAATGGTACCTGAAGTTGAATCCGTTTCCGCTGAGGTAACGCCTGACGCACTTTCTGCTGAAGACATGATTGCTCAAGCTGAAGAACTGATTAAAATTAACGACGGAGATAAAAATATTACGATTAAGCTCCCTATGACATTGGCTGGCTTGGAAGCGACGCGCTATCTTGCAAAAAAAGGCGTAAAAACAAATGTAACCCTAATCTTTACAGTAAACCAAGCGCTTTTAGCAGCTCGTGCTGGAGCGACGTATGTTTCTCCGTTTTTAGGACGTCTTGATGATATTTCAGAAGACGGGGTACAGCTGGTATCTAAAATTGCTGAGTTATTCCGCGTTCAAAACATCGACTCTCAAATCATTGCGGCATCTGTAAGACATCCGGATCATGTAACGCGTGTAGCACTTGCAGGAGCCCATATTGCCACAATTCCATACGCTGTTATTGAGCAATTAGCAAAACATCCGTTAACTGACCAAGGAATGGAAAAATTTGCAGCAGATTGGGAAAAAGCAGTTAAAGCTTAACAAAAAGTCGTATTAATGAAAAAAGCTTGGGATAATGCTTGTCCCAAGCTTTTTATCGTTTAACTAGCTAGTTTCTTTTTACGTAAACGCTCTAAGCGTCGCTGCACGCTATTTCTCGAACGCCCGAGCATCTGCCCAATTTCTCGCTGATTGCGCTTTTCCTGATAAAACATACGCCACAATCTCGCATCTTCTTCTGCTGTCCACTTTTTATGCTCGTATTTAGGGCGTTTTACATAGTCTAGTTTTCTTTGTTCATTCACCCACGCTGGTTCTGGAATAAGCGTATTTTTAGGTATTTTAAAAAAGTTAAGGCACGATTTATTTTGTTCAGCCCACTTCCAAAAAGATTGAATGTCAATTCCCATAAATTTTCTGGTCTTGGCGATGATCATTTTATACGGTAGTTTCTCTTTATGAACCCACTTATAAATTGTATGAACATCTACTTCAAGGCAGGCTGCTAGTTCACACGCTGTAATGTGTCCTACGTGTGCTTTCGCTCCATACACTTCTAAACGGTTCAACCTCGATTCTAACGCTTGCACACTTCGCTGTAATTTAGCTGATATGTGTGAAAGAGGTTTTATCCCGTAATACCTTAGCAAATATTCGTCTTCTTGTACTGTCCATCTTCGCATCGCCGTTTTTCGTGTTAGTCCCAAAACTTTTATGCGCGTAGCAATAGAAGAAGGACTTCTGCTTAAGGAGTGTGCCATTTCACGGTTATTCATGATATCGATGTTCTCCTGTAAAAAAGCATCTTGTTCAAGCGTCCATTTTTTACGTAAAGCTGTATCCGAAGCACGAAGATTTAATCGAGTAAGTCGTTTATTAACCGATTCCTTGCTTCTATATAAATGCTTACCCATCTCTCGAAGCGTCATCACGCCGTAATGTTCGATGAGAAACCTATCTTCTTCTTTTGTCCATCGCTTTTGATTTTTACTCACTGTTGTCTCCCTCCAATTCACACGGAAAGCTCAAGATGAAAAGTTGCTAGCAATCTATTTTACGAATGAGCAGTGCCTATTCAGACTGATACTCACTGCGTTTTAGCCTATATATATTTTATCATATTTCTAGAGAAAAACAAAACATACGTTCTCGTTTTATTTTAGTCATCATAAAAGGAATTAGAAAAATAGTTGGCTCCTTTAATAGAAGCGAATTATGGTAAAATTGACTATAATCTCTAAAGGATTTACATAACTGACAGCTCAGCTTCATTAGGTCGAGAAAGGGGAATTGATATGAATTTTAATTTAAAAGAAGCGATTGAAATACTTGGGCATACACCACAAACGCTCGAAAAACTTTTGTCTGGTCTATCTGCAGGGTGGCTGCAATGCAATGAAGGAGAAGGAACGTGGAATACCTCCGAAGTCATAGAACATTTAATAGAAGCAGAAAAAAACAATTGGATACCAAGGCTAGAATTTATCCTTCAAAAAGGTAAAGAGGGAGCTTTTCCTCCGTTTGACCGCTATGCCCATTTAAACAAGGAATCTGCTAGTTCTATTGAAGAGAAGCTTCTTGAATTCAAAAAGGTAAGAATACAGAATTTACATCAACTAAAGCTGCTAGTTAAGCACGAAAAACATCTGGAAGTGAGAGGAGAACACCCGGAGTTTGGGGAAGTAAAAGTGAGAGAACTGCTCTCGACTTGGGTTGCTCATGATTTAACGCATATTGCGCAAATTGTTCGAGTAATGGCAGAACGATATAGAGAAGATGTAGGACCTTGGGAAGAATACTTAGGAATACTGAAGAAATAGCAGTGACATACAGTGGCCAGCCTTTATCATTCAAGCTTGAATTAAGAAATGTACACGATTACAATAAAATGAGAATAATGAAGATTCAGGAAGGATTGCAGAGGGAACTATAACAACATATCCGATGTTTATAACATGTAGGGTCCGTTAAGCAATTTACGAATAAAAAGAGGATTGGACTGATTAAAAGTGAAAGTGAACTCAGAGAAATTTGGCGAACTAAACAATCAAGCTGTACATGCTTATACCTTATTAAATGATGAAGGGCTTAAAATCACCTGCCTTGACTATGGATGTGTAATATCAAATATTGAAATGCCGGATTCTGAAGGGAAGATTGAAAGTGTTGTATTAGGATTTGATTCAATAGAAGAATACCAAAAGTATTCTCCTTATTTCGGAGCTGTGGTCGGACGCGTAGCAGGGCGTATAGGTGGAGCAGCTTTTGAGCTTAATAATGAAACCTATCGTCTAGAGAAAAATGAAGGAAACAACCACTTGCATGGCGGATCAGAAGGATTTAGTCACAAAATATGGAATGCCAAAATAATTGAAGCAAGTGATCATGTAGGTGTTGAATTTACATATGTAAGTAAAGACGGAGAAGAAGGGTATCCCGGCAACCTTGAAGTGAAAGTTACGTATACATTAACGAATAAAAATGAGTTCCATATTTCTTATGAAGGAACAACAAATCAATACACTCTTATCAATCTAACAAACCATACGTATTTCAATTTAAGCGGAAATCTAAAAGAAACGGTCTTGGATCATGTTTTGAAGTTGAAAAGTAACGAATTCTTAGAGTTGAATGATGATCTTTTACCTACTGGAGAAGTGTTAAACGTCACAGATACCCCATTTGATTTTAGAGAAGGACATAGTCTCAAGGAAGGTGTGGACTCTACACATCCGCAAAATATATTAGTGGGTAAAGGCTACGATCATCCATTTCTTTTAGAAGAAGAAGCTGAAAATCAGATGTCATTATTTGATCCTGCAAGCGGCCGCAAAATAGAAGTCAAAACGGATCAGCCTTCAGTTGTTCTCTATACTGGAAATCATCTAGACGAAGAATTTGAAATTAGAGGCGTTCACTCAGAGAAATACCTCGGTGTTTGCCTAGAAACACAAGGTTTACCAGACGCTATTCATCATCAGCATTTTCCTTCTTGTGTATTAAAGCCAGGTGAGAAGTATGAAGCGCATACTCACTATACATTTATAACTGATCGCAGCCTGTAACAAAACGGGATGACAAAGACAAAAAGGATTACAAACGAGCCTCTGCCGATTGTAATCCTTTTTTATTCTTACTTTTTCTTTTGGCTTTTTGCACGATTAGCGTCAAGCTCAGCTGCATATTCTTCTTGAGACTTTCCTTGCTTTTGACTCTCAGACTGAATCTTTTTAAATTTGTTATCGTTTAAATTTGGCATATTAGCACCTCCTTGCAGACAGGGTTATTTTGTACAAACATTAAGGATTTATATGCTAAAAAATTTTAATGAACTTGATTAGAAATTTCGCTCAATGCTGCACCGGCTTCATCAACATATACGTTCACGGTCGCAAGGTCGCCGATTGCACAGATTCCAACCATATTATTATTCTCCACTACAATAATGCGGCGAATTTGATGATCGGCCATCATACGTGCACATTCATGAATATCCGTATCCGGAGAACATGTAATCACATCTTTAGTCATACAATCATGGCAATGCACAGTGTTGCAATCTTTTCCATCCGCCACGCAGTTTAACACGATATCACGGTCTGTGATCATTCCCATTACTCGATTTTCTTGACACACTGGCACAGAGCCACAATTAATATCACGCATTAATTTTGCAGCAGCTGTTACTGGGTCGTGCGGTGCACAAGCTTTCACATCTTTAGTCATAACTTCACGTACTGTAGTCATTTTTAATTCCTCCTTTTAAACATTCACCTCCGTATTTTCTCCATGCACATGCAGAATATGAGAATCAATAATTTCCTGAAAGCAAAGAATCTTGTAATAAAAGGGGAATAAAAAAACTAACGCAGTGTAATAAGCACATAAAAAAGAGCCTATTACACAAACTAAAGAGGATATGATCTAGCTTACATTTTCGTAACGGCAGGAGTTGGGTACATAATGAAAGGAAAGTTAACGCTTTTGGCAGTACTTTTATTGCCTTGGCTGTCTATAGTAAAAGTTGATAAATTTGTCTTCAAAAGATACCTACCTGTTTTAACATTTAGTTCATTAGTTATTGCTTTTATAAGTGAGTTATCTAAAAGCTTTACTTGGTGGAAAGTGAGAAAACCTCTTTTTCCTAAACTTTCAAGCGACATTTCTTTTATCTTTGGACCTTTTTTTATAGCTAATTTTTGGGTATTCAAGCTGACCTATGGAAATTTCAAAAAATATTTGCTGATTAACGTTCTATTTGATTATCTATTTGCTTATCCTTTGACGAGTCTGGCAGAAAAACTAAAGGTATACAAAATGGTCAACATGACGCGTTTTCAACTTTTTGTCATCTCGATTGCGACTGCTCTTATTAATTATTTTTATCAGCATTTTATAGAAGATGTATTAAGGCAGAGAAGGCAATAGTTGAACCAGCTCATCGTCACTTAAATTTCGGCACTGTCTGCTTTAAATCATATTAACGGCCTCCTAAACTTGGTACATAAATAATTAAACGAGATAATAAAGGAAAAGAGAAACATGAGAGAAGATAGACTTCTTTCATGTTTCTCTACTTTGTCATGCACATAGACTTTATTTGTAAACCGCCATCGGCAAATACGTTAAAGATTGACCGGTAGCTGAAGCTGTTAAATTCGATTCTAATTCAAAATCTTCAAATGGTTCGATATGAGAAAAGGCCTCTAAAAAGGCTTCTAATATGATTGTCATTTCAAGTCGGGCAAGAGGGGCGCCCAAACAAAAATGAGGTCCGTTCCCAAACGTTAAGTGTTTTTTATTAGTTTGGCGGTGAATGTCTACAGAAAAAGGGTTTTTAAACATATTCTCATCCATATTACATGCGCTCATCCACGCAATAACGACATCTCCTTTTTTTAGCTTAACACCTAATAGCTCGTTATCTTGTTTAACCGTCCGATCTCGTCTGGAGATGTGAAACCGATATCGAAGCATTTCTTCTACTGCTTTTGGAGCTAATTCTCTATTGTTTCTCAGCTCGCTGTATAACGACTCGTCGTCATATAAAAAAGAATAAAACATATTTGCAATGGAGTGACTTGTGGTTTCAACTCCTGCACCTAAAAGCAGCATGGTAGCGTGTACAATTTCTTCATCTGTGAATGTTTCACCATCAACTTCGGCTTGAATTAAGTCTGAGATAATATCATCAGAAAGGTTGGAGCGCTTTTCAGTGACAATCGGGTAGAGGTATTGAAAATATTCAGCTCCTGCACGTTGCTTTTCTTGTTCAATCTCTTCTAATCTTTCTTGGTCATAAGGCTGAAACAGAATATCTACCCATTTTTTGAACTGATATCGGTCTTTTACCGGTACGCCGAATAGATCTGCTATAACTAAACTAGGAAAAGGAGAAGATAAATCGTCAACAATATTAATAGTTGAATTCTTTTGTATCGCTTCTACAAGGTCTGCTGCAATTTGTTTGATTCGCGGTTCCCAGTTCTTTAAACTGCGAGGAGTAAAGGCTGCAGCAAGCAAAGATCGCGCTTTCCGGTGGTCAGGAGGATCTAAGTTTGTAAGATTGGTAATTGGAGATGTGCTTTTTTTCTTACTATTATCTCCAACAAAAATAGTGGTTCTTTGCCCATCACTTGAAAAAAATTCGTAGTTGCTCAAGACTTGTTTAACATGGTCGTATTGGAATACATTCCATGTGTTTGTTTCTTCATGAAAATAAACAGGGTAGTTGTTCAGCATTTCTTTATACCATTGGATAGGGAAAAACTCTTCTGCACGTGATTGGAATTTTGGGATTTCTGTAACGGGAATGACTTCTTTGTTCATATGATCTTATTCCTCCTTCAGAATAGGTATAAATTTGGAATCTACTAGCTACACAGCGCTTAGTAGTTGTTACTTACTAGATATAAATAATTACTTTGTTGAATTAATGTATACACATAGTACATTTTTATACTACATGTATAAAAATGTACTAATAGTATATAATTATTTTTAGTTGTTTATCAAGGAAAAAGGATAAAATTCACGTAGGAAAAGGCAGATAAGTTATACTAAATAAAAAGTAAATTGTAAACAGAGGAGTAGCAGCAATGAATCAAAAACAGCTCGATATTTTAGGGCATACGCACCAGCTTTTTATGGAAAAAGGATACGTAGACACTTCGGTACAAGATATATTAGAAAGAAGCGGTATTTCAAAAGGAACATTTTATAAATATTTTTCATCTAAAAGCGAACTGCTTCTCTCATTACTTTCGTCTTTGCAAGAATCACTTATTCTACAAAGAGAAAAAGTAGCCATTGAATATAAAGGAGATAATCAGAAGGTATTTGAAGAACAGATAATTTTTATGCTGAACTTTGCAGAACAAAACAAAATTCCTGAAATGATTGAAAGTACACTCGTTTTAAATGAAGTCAAAACATTTCAATATATAGAGGAGTTAAAAGCAGCAACATTCAACTGGATATATGAACGCTTTCAGGAGATTTTCCCGTCTAAGACTTCTCCTTATTTATTTGATGGAGCCGTGCTGCTAGAAGGAATGCTTAACAATATATTTAAAATGAATAAAGCACTAAACTATCCATTGCCTATCGAACAAATCGTCACTTATTGTATGAAGCGTACAGAGGAAATCGTAATCAAAGTAGCAGAACAAAAAGAACAGTTATTTAATCCTTCCGTTTACTCTGCGGTATTTAATGAGAAAACAGAAAGTCATTTTTCGACTGAGCTTACGCGCGTAACCGCGAAGTTAAAACGGGTGATTGAAAATAAACTAACAAATGAAGAGGAACAAAAGAAGAGTCTGGAATTTGTGACGTTTATATCTGATGAATTACTGCAAAATGATACGGAGCCTCGCACATTTATTATTCAGAGCTCTCTTTTATCGCTACAGAAAATCAAGACTCTCGCACAGACCAAAGAGTTAGAGGAATATAAGGAAGTCATAACTACTCTGACAAGACATGCTTCATAATTTGAAAAGCAGGTAAATTAACCCAAAAGGCAAGACTCTCCTTAGTTTAGAAAAGAGCAGGTTGCCAATAACATATAAACAGCCAGTTGCCGTTATGATAGGTGACTGGCTGCATGGGATGGAAAAGGTGGCGGAGACAGACATAACACTCTTATTAGAAGAGGGTAATTCTTTCCCTTTTATAGAAAATCAATTAATCGAAAATAGCTGCTTCATTATTAAGATCAAACGTGATATAGTTTGCTAACCTTTGCGTTCACTTAACTAACTTATAGGGGTAACACTTAAAAAAGAATCAATAACGATAGAAACCGCTCCTAAAGCAGGTGCATTTTTTCCTAACGAAGAAGGCAATAGTTCACATTTATTGTCTAAATGAGAATGGACTCTAGAAGAAACTTCGTTTTTAATCGTATTTAAAACAATGGGATGAGATTCAATTATATGATTTCTCAAGATAACAGCTTCTACATCAAATGTATTAAGAATATTGGTTAATCCAATTCCGATATAAAAGCCAAAGTTTTGAAGTGCATTTAACATTTCTACATCATTTTTATTTGCACGTTCCACAATCTCTTTTCGAGAAATATTCTTTTCTTCTTTAGAGAGCGAAGCCAGTAACGCTTTTTCAGAAGCATATAATTCCCAACAGCCCCGATTTCCACAGCTACATTTGGGGCCATTAAAATCTATCGTCATATGACCCATTTCCCCAGAAAAACCCTGAACACCTTTATACAATTCGTTATTAATAACAAGTCCAGTTCCAATTCCGACATTAATACTGATGTAAACGATGTTTTCATAGTTTTTTGTCATACCAAATACTTTTTCACCGTATGCTCCTGCATTAGCTTCATTTTCAACAAAAACCGGAACATTAAACTCACTCTCAATTAAAAACTGCAAATCTTTGATATTCCAATTTAAGTTAGGCATAAAAATAATTTGCTGATGACGATCTACAAGACCTGGAACACAAATCCCTATTCCCACTAGACCATAAGGGGACTCAGGCATATGGGTTACAAAACCATGGATAAGTGCAAATAAAATCTCTTTTACTTCACTAGCAGAAGAACTAGACAAGTCAGAAGTCTTCTCAAGAATAATATTTCCTTCTAAGTCGGTTAGAATTCCGTTAAGATAGTCGACTCCTATATCGATACCGATCGAGTAGCCTGCATTCTTATTAAAAACAAGCATTACAGGTCTTCTGCCGCCTCTGGATTGCCCTGCCCCAATTTCAAAAATAAAATCTTTTTCAAGCAGTGTATTTACTTGAGAGGAGACAGTAGACTTGTTTAATCCTGTAATCTCAGAGAGAGTTGCCCTGGAGATAGGGGAGTTCTTTAAAATTTCATCTAATATTAATTTTTGATTCATTTTTTTTACTAAAGCTTGATCTGCAATTTGAATAATAACCACTCCTTTGTTTATCTATCAAACTAAGTTGGTGTTTTTTGAAGCTTGAATTAGATATTTAAAAGTATCATATCTAATATTATAACTAAATTTTCTAAAAAAAACATTGAAATAAACATTTATTTTGTATATGATGAAATAAAGTTAGTTTATTGGGTAAACAAACTAACCGAATTAAGATAGTGGATGGATAAGCTTGTTCACTTAAATCAAAGGGGGAAATGACAAATGGTCCAAACTAGTACTAATAAAATTAATTATTTTGAAAGCGTAAACAAAGTTTTATACGAAGGTAAAGATTCTAAAAATCCTTTAGCTTTTAAATACTATAATCCTGAAGAAGTAGTAGGCGGTAAAACAATGAAAGATCAGCTGCGTTTTTCTATTGCTTACTGGCACACGTTTACGGCAGATGGTACGGATCCTTTTGGCGCAGCTACTATGCAAAGATCTTGGGATAGATATGATGGAATGGATTTAGCAAAAGCTAGAGTTGAGGCAGCTTTTCAACTTTTTGAAACATTAAATGTTCCATTCTTTGCATTTCATGATCGAGACATTGCTCCTGAGGGCAGTACGTTGCAAGAAACAAATAAAAATCTTGATGTTATCGTCACTATGATCAAAGAATATATGCAAACAAGTAACGTAAAGCTATTATGGAACACAGCGAATATGTTTACAAATCCCCGGTTCGTTCATGGTGCAGCTACTTCTTGTAATGCAGATGTATTTGCTTATGCGGCGGCTCAAGTAAAAAAGGGGCTTGAAACAGCAAAAGAACTAGGCGCAGAAAATTATGTATTCTGGGGCGGCCGTGAGGGATATGAAACACTGCTTAACACGAATTTACAGTTAGAGTTAGATAACTTAGCTAGATTTATGCATATGGCTGTAGATTACGCAACCGAAATTGGATATACGGGGCAGTTTTTAATTGAACCTAAACCTAAAGAGCCTACGACACATCAGTATGATACCGATGCAGCAACAACTATTTCATTTTTAAGACAATACGGATTAGATAAATACTTCAAACTTAATCTAGAAGCTAACCACGCAACGTTAGCTGGGCATACATTTGAACACGAATTACGAGTAGCTAGAGTACAAGGCTTCTTAGGATCGGTGGATGCAAACCAAGGTGACCCTCTTTTAGGCTGGGATACAGATGAATTCCCAACGGATTTATATTCTACAACGCTAGCAATGTATGAAATCCTGCAAAATGGAGGGCTGGGAAGCGGAGGATTAAACTTTGATGCCAAAGTACGCAGAGGTTCTTTTGAACAAGACGATTTACTCTATGCTCATGTAGCAGGAATGGATGCGTTTGCTCGAGGATTGAAAGTAGCACATAAATTAGTAGAAGATCGTGTTTTCGAAAACGTTATCAACGAGCGCTACAGCAGCTTTAAAGAGGGAATTGGGCTTGAGATTGTGGAAGGAAAAGCGAACTTCCATACACTGGAGCAGTACGCGTTTAAAAATCCGAATATTGTGAATAAATCAGGAAGACAAGAACGATTAAAGGCCATTTTAAATCAATATATTTTGGAAGTTTAAAGGACAAACGAGAGTAGAAACAATTCTACTCTCGTTTATAAACGCGGAGGTATCAAGATGAAATATGTAATTGGAATTGATCTAGGAACAAGTGCGGTAAAAACGGTTTTAGTTGATACAAAAGGCGAGATTTGCGCTGTGGTTTCTAAAAATTATCCCCTCCTTCATGAAAAAACAGGGTATAGCGAACAGAATCCTGAAGAATGGGTGCAGCAGACGGCTAGTGCTTTAAATGAATTAATTGCTAACGCTAATATAAAACCCGAAGATATAGAAGGAATTAGTTATTCTGGACAAATGCATGGCCTTGTGCTGCTGGATGAAAACTATAACCTATTACGTAACGCTATTTTGTGGAATGACACAAGAACAACAGAACAATGTCATCACCTCTATAAAGTGATTGGAGAAAAACGTCTTTTAGAAATAACAAAAAACCAGGCTTTAGAAGGATTTACTCTTCCTAAGTTATTGTGGGTAAAAGAGTATGAAACGGATATATTTGAAAAAACAGCTGTATTTATGCTGCCCAAAGACTATTTGCGTTTTAAGATGACTGGCTTTATTCATAGTGAATATTCAGATGCTGCCGGTACATTATTATTAAACATCAGCAAGAAAAAATGGGATAGTGAGCTTTGCCAATTAGTAGGAGTCAATATTAACCTGTGTCCGCCACTAGTCGAATCTAGTGAATGCATAGGCAATATTAGTGAATTATTCTCTCAAAAAACGGGGTTAGCTACTTCAACAAAAGTATTTGCAGGTGGAGCTGATAATGCTTGCGGAGCAATTGGCGCCGGCATTTTATCGCCAGGGGAAACACTATGTAGCATTGGGACATCGGGTGTTGTTCTTTCTTATGAGGAACGAAGCGATAGAGACTTTAATGGAAAAGTCCATTATTTTAATCATGGAAAAGAAAATGCCTTTTATACGATGGGCGTTACGCTATCTGCGGGTCACAGTTTAAGCTGGTTTAAGGAAAATTTCGCAGAAAACGACACGTTTGAAGAATTGTTGGCTGACCTAAAAAATGTACCAATCGGATCAAACGGCCTTTTATTTACCCCTTACTTAGTTGGGGAACGTACACCGCATGCAGATGCTACGATTCGGGGAAGTTTTATAGGAATGGACGCTTCTCATAAAAAGAGAGACTTTACGCGAGCAGTTATTGAAGGTATTACGTTTTCATTAAGTGAATCAATTGAAATCTTTCGAGAAAGCGGAAAGGAAATTACGTCTATTGTATCAATTGGGGGAGGAGCAAAAAATGATCATTGGCTTCAAATTCAAGCAGACGTTTTTAATGCAAAAATCGTAAAGTTGTCTACTGAACAAGGCCCAGCGTTAGGAGCAGCCATGCTAGCAGCTTATGGCTGTGGCTGGTATAACTCATTGGAAGAGTGTGCAAACGTATTTATCACCTCTTCGAAAACATATTATCCTAACGTAGAACATGTACAAGTCTATAAACAGCTTTATGAATTATATAAAGAAGTCTACCTTCAAACAAACGACTTAAGTAAAAAGCTAGGCGAATTTAAAAGGAAGTAATAGGTTGCAAAATATGCAACCTTACTTTAAAAAGGAGCTTCATATGAAAGTAGCTTGTATCAATTAATTATGGTTGTATATCGATATACCTGACACAAAAGGAAGTATAGAAAATGCTGTAGTAAGATTTGATTCACTAGAAAAATACGTACATTGGAGGGGAGGATAAGAGCAGTTAGTCGAATAGACGACGAAAATTTCTTTTGTGTTCCAAAAATTTGAAAACGCATTCAAATAAATGCGAACTCAGTTAGAAATAGAACTTCTACTGTTACTCTTAACTAACTGCTTTTAACAACGCATGAAACAAAATCGAAACTCATTATATATTTTTTCTATTACTTTAGTTGCCGCTATCGGAGGGTTACTGTTTGGATATGATACAGCTGTAATATCTGGAGCTGAAGAATCATTAAAGGTGTATCTTATTGACAGCTTAGGGTTAGGATCTTTAGCACACGGTGTTACTGTATCAAGTGCTTTAATAGGATGTATTATTGGAGGATTGGTATCTGGTTATTTTGCGACGAAACTAGGACGCAAACAATCACTTATACTAGCAGCTATTCTTTTTATAGTCTCAGCGTTGGGCGCTTCTTACCCTGAGTTTTTATTTTTCACAAAAGGGGAACCGACACTCTCTTTGTTACTAGCTTTTAACTTCTACCGCATTATAGGTGGGATTGGTGTTGGCTTAGCATCAGCCATTTGTCCCATCTATATAGGAGAAATTGCACCGGCAGATATTCGCGGCAGATTGGTATCATTCAATCAATTTATGATTATTTTTGGAATGTTAGTCGTTTACTTCGTGAATTGGGGTATTGCAAATGGGGAAACCTTAGAATGGATTAATGATGTAGGTTGGAGATACATGTTTGCTTCAGGAGCTATTCCAGCTTTACTCTTTGCATCACTCTTGTTTTTAGTTCCTGAAACGCCTCGCTACTTAGCTATACAGAATCAAGATCAAAAAGCTTTAGCCATACTAACTAAAATTAATGGATCTTCAGAAGCAAAATCAATTTTAGAAGATATTAAACAAACAATTTCTACCAATGTTTCGTCTGGAAAATTATTGGCATATGGAAAATTAGTTATCGTTGTAGGTATACTGCTTTCTGTATTTCAACAGTTTGTAGGAATCAATGTAGCTCTATATTATGCTCCGCGTATTTTTGAAAGCATGGGAGCAGCTAAAGGTTCTTCTATGCTGCAAACCATTATTATGGGATTAGTAAACGTTATTTTTACAGTAATTGCAATTTTGACGGTTGATCGTTTGGGAAGAAAACCTTTATTAATAACAGGATCTATCGGAATGGCCATTGGAATGTTCGGTGTAGCAAGCATGGCTTTTGCAAACATCATTGGTATAGGGACGCTTGTATTTATCATTATTTATACAGCTTCCTTTATGATGTCATGGGGACCAATTTGTTGGGTGCTCATTTCAGAGATTTTTCCTAATAAAATTAGAGGTCGTGCTGTAGCTATTGCCGTAGCTGCTCAGTGGGCGGCTAACTATTTTATTTCCTCTACATATCCCGTGATGATGGAATATAGCGGAGGATTAACATATGGTTTTTACGGTTTAATGAGTATACTTTCTGCTTTGTTTGTCTGGAAATTTGTTCCTGAAACAAAAGGTAAAACTCTCGAACAAATGGAAAATATGTGGAGAAAAAAAGTAGGGGCTTCAAAGAGTAAGAAGGCCATATAACCATTGAGCTTTTACTTAGAGAATAGATGAATATAAAAATTTCAAAAACACCTAAACTATCTTTAGGTGTTTTTAATATGTAATCTTTATGAAGAAAGTGAATAGCTTTTTTAAAAAATGTTGCTATAGTGATAAGTCTCTTTGAAAATAGAAATATAGTTTTCTTTATGAGGAGTGTTTCATCGTAAATATAAATAACGGTGCAATGAATTTACAAAAAATCTGGGGGCATCCACTATATACGGAATATCCTAAAGAATTAAAGTAGATCATGCTTCATGGGTTCCCACTTATCAAAATCAGAAAATGATTGATTGGACGTTTCAGCAGGTCAAACAAGCAAATCAGTAAGTGTTAAAGCTCAATACTTCATCTAATACTTATGAAAAAACTCTTCCAGTTAATAAAAACTGGAAGAGTTTTTTGCTTTTATTAGGCTAGTCACAAGGCAATGCTGACCCTCCTCTTTCACACCACATTTAACCAAATATGTGACGAAATTATGGTAAAGCCATTTAAACTAGATAAAAATCGCTTCAAGTGTGATAAATATCACACCCTTTAACAACGCAACATGATAATTTTTTAGGAGTAAGCAATATGTCATGACAAACTTCAATATGTTAGGAGGTTTTTAGCCTTTTGATCTGTTGAGATGCTTCTCTAATATGAACGTTTATATACCATTATTATGTACAGAGATTTAGAGGAAGGGAGCCTGAACTTAGGTGAGAAAGCAAAAATCAATGCATATTAGCAAGTTAATCATTCTCTCCGTATTCATCACAATTTTTTTAGCAGGCTGTGATAGTCGTTATTTGATTTTAAACCCGCAGGGGGCGGTGGCTCAAAAAGAATACCAGTTAATTATTTTTTCGATAATTTTATGCACAATTGTTGTTATTCCTGTTTTAGGTCTGCTTGTGTATATCGTTTTACGCTACCGTGATAAGCCTGGAAACAAGGCTCCGTATCGGCCAGACTGGGACGATAGCAAGCGTCTTGAATTTATTTGGTGGGGCATCCCCATTATTATTATTGGTATTTTAGGTTTCGCTACGGCCAGAACAACGTATGACTTAGTAGATCCGCCGCAAAAAGATGTAAAGCCGCTAACGATTGAAGTAACGTCTCTTGACTGGAAATGGTTATTTCAATATCCGGATCAAGATATTGCGACAGTGAACTATGTCAACATTCCAAAAGATGTGCCCGTTCAATTCGTGCTAACGTCAGATGCACCTATGAATTCTTTTTGGGTACCGGAGCTGGGAGGACAATTATATACCATGCCGGGAATGGCAATGGGGCTTTGGCTGCAAGCTGATCACAAGGGAGAATATTTTGGTTCGGGTGCGAATTTTACGGGTGAAGGATTCGCTCATATGAATTTTAAAGTTAAATCTACATCGACAAAAGAATTTAATCAGTGGGTAAAGCAAGTGAAAGAAACATCACCAGCTTTAACAAAAGCTGATTATAACAGTCTTGCCAAACAAGGTCTTTCTCTAGAAAAATCGTATTCTACCATTCCTAAAGGCTTATTTCAAGAAACTGTAATTAAAAACGGTGGTCAATATTATAGTCAGCATCACCATATGAAAAATGAAGACATGAAGACTATGAATGTGGCTTCTGAAGAACAAGTACATGCACAGCACGAGCACCAGGAAGGAGGAAACTAAGTTGTTAGACAAATTAAAAGATTTTTCATCTCATTTTTTTGTGACAGGAGAACCGATGATTTATGGAGCAGATGTTGCCATTTTGTTAACACTAGCCGGTATTATTTTTGTTCTTACGTATCTTAAAAAGTGGAAGTGGCTATGGCGTGAGTGGCTTACAACGGTCGATCATAAAAAAATTGGAATTATGTATATGCTTTCTTCATTATTAATGCTGTTTCGAGGCGGAGTAGATGCACTATTAATGCGTATTCAACTAGCATTCCCTCAGTGGCATTTTCTAGATTCTAATCATTACAACGAAATTTTTACTACGCACGGAACTATTATGATTCTATTTATGGCAATGCCGCTTATGTTTGCGTTCTTTAACATTGTTGTGCCGCTTCAAATTGGAGCAAGAGATGTCGCCTATCCTTTTTTAAACGCGGTAAGCTTTTGGCTATTTTTCTTTGGCGCCATGCTTTTTAATTTGTCGTTTGTCATCGGCGGCTCGCCAGATGCAGGATGGTTGAGTTATCCGCCGCTTTCTGGCATGCAGTTCAGTCCTGGACCAGGTCAAGATTTTTATATTTGGGGTATTCAAATATCAGGTATTGGCAGCTTGGCTTCTGGAATTAATTTTATTATGACTATTTTAAAAATGCGTGCACCGGGCATGAAACTTATGCATATGCCGCTATTCACGTGGTCCGTTCTAGCAAGCTGTATTATTATCATTTTCGCGTTTCCTGTATTAACCGTAACGCTTGCTTTATTGTTTATTGACCGCTTCTTTGACGGACACTTATTTACTATGACCGGCGGAGGAAATCCAATGATGTACATTAACTTAATTTGGATGTGGGGACATCCTGAAGTGTATATCGTTGTACTTCCTGCATTCGGCATTTTTTCTGAAATCGTTGCAACGTTTTCTCAAAAGAAGATATTTGGCTATAAGTCTATGGTTTTTTCAATGATGATTATTAGCGTTCTATCGTATTTCACATGGGTACATCATTTCTTTACGATGGGTGCAGGTGCTAATGTGAATGTGTTTTTTGCTATTACGACGATGGCTATCGGAATTCCAACGGGTGTTAAAGTGTTCAACTGGTTATTTACGATGTTCCGCGGCCGCATTCAAATGACGCAGCCAATGCTATGGACAATTGCTTTTATCCCGTGTTTTGTTGTGGGAGGAGCAACGGGTGTTATGCTTTCAGCAGCTCCCGCAGACTATCAGTATCATAATAGCTACTTTTTAGTTGCACACTTTCACCAAGTGTTAATTGGAGGCGTTGTATTCGGCTTTTTTGCAGGTTTGTACTATTGGTGGCCAAAAATGTTTGGCTTTAAATTAAATGACCGTCTTGGTAAATGGGCGTTTTGGACATGGAATATTGGTTTTTACGTATGCTTCATGCCTCAATACGCATTAGGGTTTATGGGAATGACGCGCCGTATTTATACGTACAACTTTGACATGGGATGGGGACCGCTGAACGTTATCTCTACAGTCGGAGCTTTCTTTATGGGCATAGGGTTTATCTTTCAAGCATGGCAGATTCTTCATGGCATTAAGTACGGAGAACGAGATGTAACGGGGGATCCTTGGAATGGACGTACATTAGAATGGTCCATCCCTTCACCGCCGCCGCACTACAATTTTGCAGTGATTCCAACAGTAGCGGGGCAAGATGCGTGGTGGACAACAAAAGAAGAAAGAAAAAAGAAAAAAGCGAAGGAAACAGCTGCTTTCTCTCCGATTCATATGCCTAAGAATTCAGGTATTCCATTTATCATGTCGGTTTTCTGGTTCATTGCTGGTTTTGGCTTAACGTTCCACTGGGTGTGGATGGCGATATTCGGTTTGGCAGGAGTCGGAGCTTGTTTACTAGTTCGTTCTTTTCAATACAACTCGGACTATTATATTCCGGTGGATGAAATTCGGCATACAGAAGATTCAGTAGGGAGGGTTGGCTGACATGGCTTATGCGACAGCGCACCACGAAGAACATCATGATGAACATGATGAAGGAATCAAAGTTATGGGTTTTTGGCTTTTCCTCGTAACGGACTGCATCCTATTTGGAGCATTATTTGCTACGTATGCCGTTCTTGTTAATCATACTGCGGGAGGCCTTACAGGAAAGGAATTTTTTGAAGTTCCAGGATTTGTTTCTGAAACGTTTATCTTATTAACGAGCAGCTTTACGAGCGGATTAGCTGTGCTGAGCATGCACAAGGGAAAAATAAAACCTTTAATTGGCTGGCTAATCGTAACTCTGCTTTTAGGTATGTGCTTTGTGGGCCTTGAAATTCATGAATTTCAAACAATGGTTCATGAAGGAGCAACCATTTCCACCAGCGCATTTTTTACAGCTTTCTATACGCTAGTTAGTACGCACGGGCTGCACGTTTCTGTCGGCATCATTTGGATGATTTCAATTACAATCCAATTAAAACGATATGGAATTACCTCTGTAACAAAGCGAAAAGTGACGATTATCAGCTTATACTGGCATTTTCTTGATGCTGTCTGGATCTTCCTTTACACGGTTGTGTATTTAATGGGGGTGATGTAGATGGAGAACCATGGATCGTTAAAAGCTTATACAATAGGATTTATTTTCTCTATTATTTTAACCGTTATTCCTCTGATGCTGGTATTAAACCACGTATTTGCTAAAAATATATTACTAGCTAGCATTCTAGGAATGGCCGTGCTTCAATTTTTCATTCAACTGTTTTTCTTCATGCATATTAAAGACGGAGAGAAGCCTCGTTATAATGTGATGGCTTTAATACTTGGAATCGTCTTTGTTATTACGATTGTAGCAGGATCGATTTGGATAATGACTTTTAACTCTCAAGTTCAATAAAAATGGAGCCGTGCACTCCACACGGCTCTATTTTTATTAATTTCTATATATTGTGATAAAAATCACATACTTTCGTTTGCGCAAGAAGTAAAATAAAAGTGTAGCAAGGAAAGTTCTTTATAAACGAAAGACAAAGGAGAGATTATGATGAATATGGCTTATCGTAACATCCTCGTAGCAGTAGACGGTTCTGTAGAAGCAGAGTGGGCATTCAAAAAAGCAGTTAACAGTGCGAAAAAAAATAACGCTCATTTAATAGTTTGTCACGTTATCGACATACAGGCGTTAAGTCCATCACCTTATGCATTCTATACAGATACACGCTTTCAAGATGCAGAGAAATTTGCTGAAGAACTTTTGAGCAATTATCGTAACCTAGCCATCAAAGCGGGAGTAACAAGAGTTGAGACACTAATTGAACACGGCTCTCCTAAAACAAAAATATCTAAAAAAATCGCACCAGACAAGCACGTTGATTTAATTGTATGCGGGGCAACCGGGTTAAACGCCGTAGAGCGCATCTTAATCGGAAGTGTATCTCAGCATATTTTACGCTATGCCAAATGTGATGTGTTAATCGTTCGCACTCCTAAAGAGGCTGAAGAAGAAACAAAGCCTTTACAAGTGGAACTAACAGAGTAGCGGGCACAGACGAGAAATAAAGCTTATTGTGCATAGTAAAATACAAAACTCTCACCATTTACTTAAAGAGGGGGGATAAATGTATTTTAGTTGAAAGAAGATCCGAACGAGGAATCGAGATTCTTAATAAAGAATTCGACTCGTTCGGATTTTTTTATTGTGATGGTGAACGTAGATTTCATGTATGCAGCTGTTTCTAGCTGTTGATTGAAGGAGAAAGGCAATGAAAGAAAAGCGAGGCGCTAATGGAGCACATCAAACATGTTTATTAAAGAAGAAGACGGGAAGAACAAGTACATAGAAAACTTTTCCTTAGCTGGTTAAAGGTTCATTTATAAAGGAGTGACGAATATGTCAAAGCTAAATAATCCATTAACTCAATATTTTCATGAAGACTATCCAAAACAGTATCAAGAACCACCTGGTGTCCAAAAAGAAATGAACGTCATCCCGGACTGCGGGGAAAACAGTTACATAGGTGCAGGTAAATTAAAAGGCAGAAAAGCTCTTGTGACGGGCGGAGATTCAGGTATTGGCCGAGCAGCAGCGATCGCTTACGCAAGAGAAGGTGCAGACGTTGCGCTTAATTACTTGCCACAAGAGCAAGCAGATGCAGAAGAAGTACAAAAGCTTATTGAAGCAGAAGGAAGAAAAGCCGTTCTCATACCTGGTGATGTAGGCGAAGAATCTTTTTGCAAAGAGCTAGTAGAAAAAGCTTATAAAGAATTAGATGGTCTAGATGTTCTAGCGCTCGTAGCTGGCAAACAGCAGGCAGTAGAAGATATTGCTGATTTAGAAACGGACCAACTGCGCAAAACCTTTGAAGTAAATGTATTCTCTTTATATTGGACCGTAAAAGCAGCGCTGCCTTATTTACCGGCAGGTGCTTCTATTATTACAACAAGTTCTGTACAAGGCTATAGCCCAAGTCCTAATTTATTAGACTATGCAGCTACAAAGTTTGCCATTAACGGATTCACTCGCGGACTAGCCAAGCAATTAGCTCCAAAAGGTATTCGCGTCAACTCCGTTGCTCCAGGACCTATCTGGACGCCGCTGCAAATTTCTGGAGGGCAGCCAAGCGACGCTATTCCAGGCTTTGGACAAGATACACCGTTGCAGCGTGCTGGTCAGCCAGTAGAGTTGGCAAATGTATACGTATTTTTAGCTTCAACGGATGCAAGCTACGTGACGGCTCAAGTTTACGGGATTACAGGCGGAATAGAACTAGCTTAACTTAAAAAAGCCACTTGCAGTTACAAACTGCAAGTGGCTTTTTTGTAGAGTTATTTCTGTTTTATCGTCTTTTACCTTTTAACGTCTGTACACAAATGTAGCTAAGCGTAGCGAATAACGCTGTAATAAACGCCGAGTGAGACAGTGTAGCAAAGACATTTAAACGAGACACGACAACAAAGATACCGCTGAATATTTGAGCAACGGTTAAAGCAACTGCAATGATGGACGCATAGTAAATATCACGGCGGGTTTCTTTATACTGTTTGATAGCAGATACCATAATCCAAATGATAAGAACAAACAGCACAAGAGCAGCAAATCGGTGAGCAAAGTGAATGCCTGTTGTTCCTGATAGCTTTGGAATAAGCGTATTGCCATAACAAGCAGGAAAGCTTGTACACGCTAAGCTTGCACCTTTGTGACGCACATATGCACCTAAATAAATATCGCAATAGGTAAATATAAGCGTAAACCATGCGAGCCATTTAAATTTGCCTGTAACGGCTCCTTTAATAAAATGATCCGAACGGTCCTTTTGAATAACAAATATTGAAAGTAAAAATACACCGGTAAACGCAATAAGCGAAAGACCGAAATGCAGGGCTAGCGCCTCAGCTGACTGAGGCCAGATAACGGCAGAAGCCCCGAGCAATGACTCGATAACGATAAATGCAATACTCATAATCGCTAAAATTTTCACTTCACGGTTTCTGCGATAACGAATCCAAGCCCAAATAGAAAATGCTAAAACAAGAAGACCTGCAAATGCGGTAATCAAACGATGCGTATATTCAATCATTGTTGCTACCGCGTATTCGGGTATTAACTGCCCGTTACACAGCGGCCACTCGTTTCCGCATCCTAATCCAGATCCTGTGGTTGTGACCAGACTGCCGGCAATCATTAAAATAAACATAACAATCGTTGTAAATATAGCTGTTATTTTAAATAAATTTCTCATACGTTGACTCCCTTTGTTGAGTTACTAATTATGACTATAGATTTGATGAATACGATAGTCAAGTAGTAGAGCGTAATTAACAAATAACTGTCACAAACTCGCACATGTTTCCCTTAAAATTGATGTCAGAAAAGCTTTCTTCCTTAAACTTTGTAATGGTTTTTTCCTTTTAAACGATGTAAATATGGTTCCCTACATAAGATATAAAAAAATTATATTAGTGATTTTATACAATTTGCCAAAAAAACTTTAGAGAGAATGGAGATACAATCATATTCCAAAAGTGATAATATAGATATAAATCAAATGATGTTATAAAACCTATCATTTTATGTAAGATATAAAATAAACTTTTTTATTGGAAAGAAACTTTGTTGAAAGGAGAGATAACGATGAGCTTAGAAGCTTTAAATAAAAGAGTAGAAACCGATTTGTCTTACCTTTCCTTCAGGAAACCAACAGAAGCACAGCCAATTACCCCTAAGAGCGGACACGTATACGATGTAATCATTATTGGAGGAGGTCAAAGCGGTTTAGGAACGGCCTTTGGCTTGCTGCGAGAACGCGTATCGAATATTCTTGTTATTGATGAAAATCGTTTGGGCTTAGAAGGTCCGTGGGAAACGTACGCGCGAATGATTACGCTAAGAACGCCCAAAAACTTAACGTCTGTCGATTTAGGCATGCCTTCACTTACGTTTCAAGCGTGGTGGGAAGCACAATTCGGCTCAGAAGGCTGGGAAGCTCTTGACAAAATCCCAAGAGGAGACTGGATGAATTATTTGCGCTGGTACCGGAATATTCTTAACCTTCCTGTGGCAAATGAAATAAAATTAACGTTAATTGAGCCTGCAGAAACAGGTATCCATCGCTTGCATATTGAAGGGAATGGAGCCGTGTGTCCTACACTGATGGCACGTAAAGTTATACTAGCTACAGGAATTCAAGGAGGAGGAGAATGGCATGTTCCACCTATGATTTCTGAAAAATTGCCGCCTCATCTTTATTCTCACACTTCACAAACCATTGATTTTACTACGTTGAAGAACAAAAAAGTAGCTGTTTTAGGAGGAGGAGCATCCGCGTTTGATAACGCCAACTATGCGCTTTCCGAAGGGGTTGCTGAAGCTCATGTATTTGTTCGACGAAAAGAACTTCCCCGTATTAATCCAATCAGACAAATGGAAGCTTCAGGAATGATTGAACGTTTCCATGCTCTGTCAGATGCTGAAAAATATGAAGTGATGGCTCATTTTTTCGAATACAATCAGCCGCCTACGAATGATACATTTGGACGCGCTTCCTCATGGCCAGGTTTTCATTTGCACGTGCATGCCCCATGGCTCGACGTCGAGGAAAAACACGACAAAGCAGTTGTAACCACTCCTCAGGGAACGTTTACGTTTGACTATTTAATTATTAGCACCGGACTTCTAACAGATCCGGCTCTGCGTCCAGAATTGCAACTTGTTGAAAAACACATCGCCCGCTGGAACGATCATTACAAAGCACCGCATGAAATCGCCAACCCAGTATTGGATGCCCATCCTTACCTTAGTAACGGCTTTGCTTTTTTAAGTCGTAATAGGGAAGGTCAAAAAATGGTATATGGCCTTTTTGCTTTTAATTATTCCGCTTTAATTAGCTGTGGAATTTCTGCATCCGCTCTTTCAGGGCTAAAATATGCGATACCAAAGCTCGTCTCAGAAGTCGCCAATCAGCTTTTTATTGATAACCGCCATGAGAATTTAACCAATTTCTTTGACTATGATGAGCCTGAATTTGTCGGCAGCTGGTCAAAGGACGCTAATCAAGTGAAAACAATATAATAAAACTACATTTTTAACAATGAAAAAGGTGAAGCATATGGAGCAGATCTCTAAAAAGAAGATAGCTACTTTGTATACTCAAATTAGCCAAGAAATTTTTAATGTAGGCGTGAATACTCAAAAAATAGATATTATTGATAATAAAATTCTTATACTAGCTCAATCAAAAAGAATGCCGGCATTAGAAGCACTTAGTGAAGAATATAGAGAATTAGTGATGTCTCTTGATGCCGCTTTGTCGACTAAATATAAAAAAATGCTAAAGCAAAAAGTGGAGCTTTTATTTGATATCCAGGTCACTTCTTTATTTAGAGACTATGATCCTGTTACAGAGAATTCTTGTACGGTTATTTGCTTTAAATAACTTCGCTATATAAATGGCAAAACGTTCGATAAAATCGTTTGTTGTGCAAAACACTTAAAAAACGGATGCTTATCTTCTGTTTACAGAAGCAAAGAGCCGTGAAGATAGAAGGATTCCCTTCTGTTTTCACGGCTTTTTTTATAGATATTTTCATAAAAAAGAGAGGGGAAATGCTTAAAAACACACTGTTTTATAGAGGAGCTGTAAAAGCGAGTTAAAAGAAGATGAATCGAAAATTAAAGGAGTGAAAAGTAAGTGGCGATGAATGAAAAAGTTGAAGCTCAGCATATGGAACTAATAAAAAAATCAGCACCTAACCCTTCATGGTTGGATAAGCTGTTTCATTTAACCGAACGTAAAACAGATGTAAAAACAGAAATTCTTGCTGGAATTACTACTTTTGTGACGATGAGCTATATTATCTTTGTTAATCCGACGATTTTAGCAGATGCAGGCATTCCAAAAGAAGCGGCAATTGCAGCGACGATTTTTGCCACTGTCTTTGCTACTCTTTTGTTTGCATTATGGGCGAACATGCCTATTGCAGTAGCACCAGGAATGGGGCTGAACGCTTTTTTTACGTATACAGTGGTATTGGGTGAAGGGCTAACGTGGCAAACAGGTTTAGGAGCCGTATTTATTTCAGGCGTTGTATTTTTTATTTTAACCATAACGGGCTTACGCAAGAAGATTATTGAAGGGATACCCGCTATTTTAAAAAGTGCTATTTCTGTTGGAATCGGTCTATTTATTGCTTTTATCGGTTTTAAGCAAGCAGGCATTATTGTAAGCAACAAAGAAAATTTAGTAGCCCTTGGTCAGCTTACAAAACCGGGCCCATTACTTGCTTTATTAGGTTTTATCGCGGTAACTGTATTAACTGCTCGAAAAATTAAAGGAGCTGCCCTGATTAGCATTTTGCTAGTATCAATTGCCGGGATGGTGCTGGGCATAGTAGAAGCACCTAAAAGCATCAGCAGCGTGGTGTCGTTTTCAATGCCGAGCATGTCGGAAACTTTTTTACAAATGGATATTAAATCTGCTCTTCATTACGGTCTTTTCTCTATTATTTTTTCATTTACACTTGTGGAGCTATTTGATAATTTAGGATCGATGATTGGATTATCTAAAAAAGCTGGATTAATGGATGAAAAAGGGGAAATTAAAGGGTTAGATAAAGCGCTTATGGCAGATTCTCTTGCGACTGTAGCCAGTGCTGCTATGGGATCTACCGCAATGAACGCGTATGTAGAAAATGCTGCGGGAATTGCAGAAGGAGGCAAAACGGGCCTTAAAGCACTGGTCGTTGCCATGTTGTTTTTAGTGAGCATTTTATTTACGCCATTAATTAGCATTATTCCTGCTTTTGCTACAGCGCCTATTTTAATTATGGTTGGAGCTCTCATGTTAACGGAAATTAAAAACATTCCTTTAGACGAGATAACAGATGCTGTGCCTGCTTTTTGTACCATTATTTTGATGCCGTTAACGTTTAGTATCGGCGAAGGCTTAGCGCTAGGGTTTTTATCTTATACATTCGTTAAATTGTTAGCCGGCAGGGCAAAGGAAATTCACTGGATTATGTATATCATTAGCGCCGCTTTTATTATCAACTTCGTCTGGGCTGCTTGAGTGCATGTATTTACAGTAAAAAAAGACTTCTCAGCTGAGAAGTCTTTTTTACTGTTCGCGTAGATTTTAATTTTTCTTCTCTTACAGAAATAAAAGATAGCGAAGGAAGATATATAACGTTGAAATTAAAAGAGATACGAGCGTGATTGGAGCTCCAATTTTTAAAAAATCCATAAACGAAAATTTATGTCCTTTTTTTACAGCCATGCCAGCTACAATTACATTGGCAGACGCTCCAATTAGCGTACCGTTCCCTCCCAAACATGCTCCTAGAGCCAGTGACCACCATAGTACACTGATTTGAGCAGAATCAGGGCTCATTCCCATTCCATGAGCCATATCTTGAATAAGTGGAATCATTGTAGCAACGAAAGGAATGTTATCAATAACAGCTGAAGCAATTCCGCTAATCCACAAAATGAGATAGGCTGATAGTGCGATATTGCCGTCTGTAACGTTTAACGCGCCTGCAGCGAGCTTTTTAATGATGCCTACATCGATTAATCCCCCGACAAGAATAAACAAACCAGCAAAGAAAATAATGGTTGTCCATTCAACAGAATCAAACGCGCTTTCTACTTCATCATGAGTTCGTAATCCAATTACCAATAATACAGCTGCACCTGTAATAGCTACCATAGCGGCATCGATATGTAAAACGGAATGCAGGGTAAAACCTAGAATCGTTAAGACTAATACAGTTAACGATTTTTTCATTAAAACGGAATCTTGAATATAATCTTTTTCGTTTAAACTCATTAGCTCTTGCTTTTTACTATCTTCTACTTTTAACTTTTTGCGATAGATAAGAACAAGAATCCCCAGCGTAACAACACCGATAATCAGTACTGCAGGAGCTAAGTTTAATAAAAAAGCATTAAAATCAAGGTGAGGATTCGCTGCCCCAATCATAATATTAGGCGGGTCGCCTATTAAAGTTGCCGTTCCTCCAATATTTGAAAACAGCACTTCTGATATAAGAAATGGAAAAGGATTAATATTCAAAATAGTAGTGATGGAAAATGTAACGGGAACAATTAATAACACGGTTGTTACGTTGTCTAAAAATGCTGATCCGACGCCTGTTAAGATTGATAAAATAACTAGAATTCGAACAGGGTCACCTTTAGCGATTTTAGCAGACTTGATGGCTGCGTATTGAAACACGCCCGTTTTGTTTGTAATGCCGACTAAAATCATCATACCCATAAGAAGGACAATCGTTTCCCACTGAATGTGTTCCATAATGGCCTTATTAAAGTCAACAATACCTAACAAAATCATCAATATAGCGCCTAAAAGAGCTGCCGAAGCGCGATTGATCTTTTCGGTCATAATCAAAAAATATGTAATGATAAATATAATAATGGCTGCGTATACATGAAAACTTGTAATGTGTTGAATTGCATTGTGCATAACAGTAACCTGGCGATATGTCATCTAGACATCACGAAGTGTAGATGACAAAAACTTTGGATGTTTTCCAGGTTTTCACCTCATCTTTCATCGTTTAATTTACATCCAACTTTACGGTAAAACTTCTATAAAGCCCGTTTTGCTTTAACCAACCTCCTTTAGGAGCTTTAGTATTCTTCAAAATGAAGACGATTCCTTCAGCATTATATCATATTTATATAAAAGCTTTCTTGTTGATTATTCAATGTAATTTTCCTCCTGCATACTTATTATGCACCTTAAATTCAGTTTACATAATTGGTTTCCCTAAGATTGGACAAAGTTAGACAAAGTTGGAACAGTGTCCAACTTTGTCTAACTTTATGAGGCCAAATCCAACAATAGATTGCTAGTATAAAGCGATTTTACTATTGGCACGGTACTTGCAATAGTAGTTAAGTGAAGTTTGATAATCAAATGAGGAGGCTTACCATAATGAAAACTGCTCAAAACAAAACAGAAAAGCTTACGAAAGAAAAAGCCAGCTGGATGTATCAGAAAATGGTAGAAATTCGAAAGTTTGAAGATGAAGTACATCAAATTTTTGCAAAAGGTGTACTGCCTGGTTTTGTTCATCTGTATGCAGGTGAAGAAGCGGTAGCGGTTGGAATGTGCGCTCATCTTAATGACAGTGACAGTATTACGAGCACTCATCGCGGACACGGTCATTGTATTGCTAAAGGCGGCGATTTAGATGGAATGATGGCTGAGCTTTTTGGAAAGGTAACCGGGTTAGGCAAAGGAAAAGGCGGATCCATGCATATCGCGGATTTAGATAAAGGAATTTTAGGGGCAAATGGAATTGTAGGAGGAGGCTTTCCGCTTGCATGCGGTTCTGCTTTAACTGCTAAGTATAAAAAGACAAAAGATGTAAGCGTTTGCTTTTTTGGAGACGGAGCGGGTAATGAAGGGACGTTTCATGAAGGAATCAACTTAGCAGCGATTTGGAAACTGCCGGTTGTTTTTGTTGCTGAAAATAATGGCTACGGAGAGGCAACTCCATTTTCTTATGCTTCGAGCTGCAGCGCGATTGCAGATCGTGCCGCATCTTATAACATTCCAGGAGTACGAGTGGATGGAAAAGACGTGATGGCGGTTTATGAAGCAGCTGCAGAAGCTATTCAACGAGCCCGCAGAGGGGAAGGGCCGACATTAATTGAATGTGTAACGTATCGAAATTACGGACATTTTGAAGGCGACGCACAAACGTATAAATCAGGAAATGAAAAGAAAGAACATCTCCAGGAAAAAGATGCGATCGCTCTTTTTGAAAATTACTTGCTTTCAGAACAAGTAGTAACAGAAAAAGAGCTTAGAGATATTGATGGTGATGTAGAAAAAGCAGTAAAACGCGCAGTTGAGTTAGCAGAAACAAGCGATTATCCTGATGCTTCGGAACTATTAACGGATGTTTATGTATCTTATTAATTAAAGGGGGAAAAGAAAATGACTAGAAAATTAAGCATGTCTGAAGCTATTAATGAAGCTATGAAACTAGCGATGCGAAAAGATGAGAATGTGATTCTTTTGGGAGAAGATGTAGCTGGCGGAGCGGAAATTGACCACCTGCAAGATGATGAGGCTTGGGGCGGGGTCCTTGGAGTGACAAAGGGGCTTGTACAAGAATTTGGACGTGAACGAATTCTGGATACGCCTATTTCAGAAGCAGCTTATATAGGAGCGGCAATGGGAGCGGCAGCTACAGGGTTAAGACCGGTTGCAGAATTAATGTTTAATGACTTTATTGGCTGCTGTTTAGATCAAGTGCTGAATCAAGGGGCGAAATTTAGATACATGTTTGGAGGAAAAGCTGAAGTGCCCGTCACGATTCGGACGACTCATGGAGCTGGATTTAGGGCTGCAGCTCAGCATTCTCAGAGCTTGTACGCCTTGTTTACTAGCATTCCTGGCCTTAAAGTAGTCGTACCTTCTAACCCTTACGATGCAAAAGGGTTATTGTTAGCAGCTATTGAAGACAATGATCCCGTTATCTTTTTTGAAGACAAAACATTGTACAACATGAAAGGAGAGGTTCCTGAAGGCTACTATACAATTCCGCTAGGGAAAGCTGACGTGAAACGCGAAGGAACAGATTTAACCATTGTAGCCATTGGAAAACAAGTAAATACTGCACTTACAGCAGCAGATCAATTGTCTCACAAGGGAATTGATGTAGAAGTAGTCGATCCGCGAAGTCTATCACCTTTTGATGAAGAGACCATTCTTTCTTCTGTAGAAAAAACGAATCGATTAATTGTCATTGACGAAGCCAATCCAAGATGCAGCATCGCAACAGATATTGCTGCGCTAGTTGCTGATAAAGGATTTGACATGCTTGATGCACCTATTAAACGAATTACAGCACCACATACACCTGTGCCATTTTCACCTCCATTAGAAGATATTTATCTGCCAACACCACAAAAAGTGATTGAAGTTGTATCGGAGTTACTAGGAGATAAATCGCTTCTAAGTGTGTAATTAAAGAAAAGGAGGAGGAAGCAAATGGCTGCAGAGGTTGTAATGCCAAAACTAGGGATGGCAATGAAAGAAGGAACCGTTTCGACGTGGAACAAAAAAGTTGGAGACTCCGTTTCAAAAGGAGATATGATTGCAAGCATTAATTCTGAAAAAATCGAAATGGATATTGAAGCGCCGCAGGACGGTGTGATTCTTGATATTCTTGTACAAGAAGATGTAGGAGTGCCTCCTGGAACGATTATCTGTTATGTTGGAAAGCCAAACGAGCAGGTCACTGAGCAGAACCGTTCAGCAAATGAGCTGCAAGCGCCTAAAAACGAGGTAGCGGCTGCTATCTCTTTAGAAGAGCCACCAGCAAACGCAGCTCCATCAAAAAAGAATAAAGAAACTGTGCGCATTTCCCCAATTGCACGGAAAATAGCAGAATCTGAAAACCTTAATGTTGAAACGATTCAAGGCACAGGACCAAAAGGAAGAATCACTAAAGCAGATGTAGAGAAAGTGCTGGCGGAAAGAGCTTCAGAAGCGAGTCCCCAAACGGTAGAAAGGGATAACCCCGCTATAAACAAAGAAACGCTTCCCGTAGCGGGCATAAGGAAAGTCATTGCAAGTCGAATGCATAATAGTTTATTAAACAGTGCCCAATTAACGATTAATATGAAAGCTGACGTGACGGATTTGCTGTCTCTTCAGAGAGAAATCAAAGATGTAATCCAACAACGCCATAAGGTGAAAATCTCTCTAACTGATTTTATTGCTCGCGCTGTTGTTCTTTCACTTCAAGAACACAAACAAATGAACAGTGCCTATATTGATAACGAAATTCAACTCTATAACCATGTTCATCTTGGAATGGCCGTAGCTTTAGAAAATGGGTTAGTTGTTCCAGTTATGCAGCATGCTGAAAAGATGCCGTTAGTGGAATTAGCTGCAGAGATCAAAACCCGAGCAGCAGATGCTCGGCAAGGTCAGCTGAGCACTGATAGAATGCAAGGTTCTACATTCACTATTACTAATCTCGGTGCTTACGGAGTAGAGTATTTTACACCTGTATTAAACCCGCCTGAAACAGGAATTCTTGGTGTTGGAGCTACTGAAGATGTACCGATGTATAAAGGAGACGAATTACAAAAAAGAAACTTGCTGCCTTTAAGCCTGACGTTTGATCATCGCGTACTGGACGGAGCACCTGCAGCTAATTTCCTTGGAACCATTAAACAATACTTAGAACAGCCTATTTTACTACTCTTATAGAAAGGGGTGCATTCCGTGAAACCTTTAGTTGTCATTGGCGGCGGTCCAGCAGGATATGTGGCGGCAATCACTGCCGCCCGGCAAGGAAAACAAGTTACGTTAATCGAACAAAAAGATTTAGGTGGAACCTGTTTAAATGAGGGCTGTATGCCAACAAAGTCGCTATTAGCAAGCGCGGAAGCCTATGAGAAAATTAAGAAAGCTGAGCAATTCGGTATCACTCTTCCTTTAGAACAAGTGAAAATTAACTGGGATGGCGTTCAGCATCATAAAACAGCCATTGTAAAAAACTTGGTCAGGGGAATTGGCTATTTGATGAAAAAGAACAGTATTAAAGTCATAAAAGGAGAAGCTTCTTTTTTGACAAATCATCGTCTATCCGTGCGAAACGAAAATCACGTAGAAGAGGTAGAGGCTGAACAGTTTATTATTGCTGCGGGTTCAGAACCTGCTAGCCTGCCATTTGCTTCTTTTGATGGAAAGTGGATCATTCACAGTAAACAAGCAATGTCGCTGCCTGCTGTCCCTTCAGCTCTTTTAATAGTAGGAGGGGGTGTAATTGGATGTGAATTTGCAAGCATTTACAGCCAAATGGGAACAAAAGTAACAATTGTGGAAGCGGCAGACCAGCTGCTTCCTGGTGAAGATGCCGACATCGCATTTACGTTACAGGAAGAATTAGAGAAAAAAGGCGTAAGGATTTATACATCCGCTTCGCTAACAGAAATGCAGCCAAAAGATAAAACAGCTCTATTTAAACATAAAGAAGAGCTGCATGAACTGCAGGCTGAGTATGCATTAATTTCAATTGGAAGAAAACCTAGAGTGCTAGGTTTGGGTTTAGAACAGGTTGGCGTACATTTTTCAAAACAAGGAATTGATGTTAATGAGCATATGCAAACGAATATACCTAACATCTATGCTTGTGGAGATGTAGTTGGCGGAATTCAGCTTGCTCATGTCGCCTTTCATGAAGGCACAGTTGCTGCTTTGCACGCATGCGGAAAAGATAAGAGCGTAAATTATCGAGCTGTACCCCGCTGCATTTATACTCACCCTGAAATTGCAAGTGTCGGTATGACAGAAAAGCAGGCTCGAAGCGAATACGGCGATATTCGCGTCGGAGAATTCTCGTTTACGGCAAACGGCAAAGCGATGATTGCCAATGAGTCCGTTGGAAAAGTAAAAGTAATCGTAGAACCGCAGTTTAACGAAATTATTGGGCTTTCCATTGTAGGTTCACATGCTACAGAATTAATTGGACAAGGAACCATTATGATGCACGGAGAGTTGACTACAGATATAATGGAAGACTTTATCGCTGCCCATCCTACATTATCTGAAGCCATTCACGAAGCTCTTTTGCAGTCAGCGGGTCAGGCCATTCACTCATAATTATACAAGTGCTCAAGTTATTAAGCTCTTTAAGGATGAAAAGTAAAAATGAATGATTTAAAAAGTAAACTAGAGGATGAAGGAATCTTGGGAGAGGTATAGGGATTTTCCTGCATCCTCGTCTAGTTTTTCTATTAATTTTTACATAACGTGAGCTTAAGAATCTATCTTTGATAATGATAACGTTTTCTTTGTGATTTATAATAATAGTAACAAGCCTTGATTTACTATATTCAATCAAGTTTATAGGGGAGAGGTAAGAAATGGAATCTACACTTTCTTTAAACACATGGAAACGTTTTGTAAACGAAGGGGCACTTGAATCGTCAAGGTTAAACGACATTATTGTAAAATCATGGCATCGTTGTAAAAGCGCAGATGTTAATCCTTACCTAGATAAAGGCAGATCGATTTTAAGAAACGAAGATTTTTATTCTCGAAAACAAATGAACTCTTTATTTCTTGAAACGGCTTTGCCGCACTTAGAAAGAATAAGACAATCAGCGGCAGATTTAGGAATGGTTGCTCTATTAATTGACCCAGAAGGCTATATTTTATCTATTACAGGAAATAGACTTACACTGAATGAAGCAAGAAAAATTAATTTTGTGGAAGGTGCCTGTTGGACAGAGAAAGAAGTAGGAACAAATGCAATCGGTACGGCTCTGCAAACGGAAGAACCCATTATGATAACAGGTACAGAACATTATTCAATTGCTTCGCATCAATGGAGCTGTTCGGCGGCGCCTGTTCGAAATGACGACGGAAATTTAATTGGGATTATTAATATTTCTTGTCCTGTAAACAGAGCGCACCCTTATATGCTTGGAATGGTTACTTCCATTGCGTATACAATCGAACGGGAGTTAAGCATTCGAATGCACAAAGACGAAATTGAGTTGGTTCATGCTTCTATGAATTTTGTCGATAGCAAGCAGCTCTTGCTGCTTTGCAATTACAAAGAAATGATTGCAGGAGCAAGTAAAACCGTTCGGGAATGTATACCTAAATGGTCAGGCCAACAGTTGAATACGATTGTACAACAGGGATTTCGTATAGTGATGGAAGTGCCTGTAATTTCAAAAAGACACGGTCATTCTATTGGAAAGATTGTTTACTTATCAGAAGAAACGACTCATACCCAAACAACTAAACAGATCTCTGCTCAATCATTTTGTTTTAAAGGAGAAGCAGGCATAAGCCAATCCTTTCAGCGGACACTAGAAGAAATAAAGCATGCGGCTCCTACGGATACAACGGTCTATATTTTAGGGGAAACAGGCACTGGAAAAGAAGTAGTGGCGAGAACGATTCATGAAAACAGTTCGCGTAAAAACGGACCTTTTATTGCTCTTAATTGTGGTGCCATTCCGAAGGAACTTATGGAAAGTGAATTATTTGGCTATGCGGAAGGAGCCTTTACAGGAGCGCGGCGTCAAGGATATCAAGGGAAGTTTGAACAGGCTAATCATGGTACGATTTTTCTTGATGAAATAGGTGAGCTTCCTCATTCTATGCAAGTTTCTTTGTTAAGAGTATTGCAAGAGCGCAAGATAACGCCTGTTGGAAGCAATCAGGAAATTCCGGTAGACATCCGGATTATTACCGCTACTCATCGAGATCTTCGTCAGCTTGTCAATGAAGGGAAGTTTCGAGAAGATTTATACTACCGGCTTCACGTGTACCCCGTGCATGTTCCGCCTTTACGGGAAAGAAAAGAAGATATTCCGCATCTTATGCGGTACTTTTGTCAAACGAATGATTGGAATATGAATTTCCCTAAAGAATTAGTGGATAAATTAATAGATTACCAGTGGCCCGGCAATATTCGAGAATTATTTAATGTACTTGAACGCTTGAAAATCTCACTAAACACGGAAGTAGAAAAAGAGAAGGTATTGAATTATTTAAGTTCTTTAAATCTTGGTAGTCAGAAGAGCATCTCTCACTTTGATACTTCACAAGAAATAGAAGAAAATGATTTTACGTCCTTACCCGCACTAACATTTCGTGAAAAAGTTCAAAAAGACTTAATGATGGATGCTTTACGTAAAACGCAGGGAAATGTGTCACTTGCCGCTAAGCTGTTAGATATACCAAGAAGTACATTTTATAACAGATTAAAAAAATTCAATTTGTAAGCTTAGAGTTTTTAGCTGTTTTAAATTTTTGAATAAGAATAGGAGCTGAGTAGAATGAAAGCATTAAGATGGCATGGCGTTAAAGATGTAAGGTTAGAACATATTGCAGAACCTACCGTCTCTCAAGGGAAAGTGAAAATTAAAGTAGAATGGTGTGGAATTTGCGGAAGTGATTTGCATGAGTACACGGCAGGACCCATTTTTATTCCTACAGAAGAACCTCATCCATTAAGCAAAGATAAAGCGCCGGTTGTGCTGGGGCATGAATTTTCTGGACAAGTTGTAGAAATCGGAGAAGGTATTACGAATATAGAAGTCGGAGACAGAGTAGTGGTAGAACCTATCTATGCATGCGGAAAGTGTGAAGGCTGTAAACAAGGAAAGTATAATCTTTGTAATAAAATGGGATTTTATGGTCTTGCAGGAGGGGGCGGAGGTTTTTCTGAGTATGCCTCCATACCAGTAGAAATGATTCATAAAATACCAGAAGTGGTGTCTTGCGAGCAAGGAGCTCTCGTAGAGCCTTCAGCTGTGGCTCTTCATGCTGTGCGCCAAAGCAAACTAAAGGTAGGAGATAAAGCCGCTGTATTTGGGACGGGGCCAATCGGTTTGTTAGTTATTGAAGCATTGAAAGCATCGGGTGCATCTGAAATTTATGCGATTGAACTATCGGAACAGCGCAGACAGAAAGCTGAAGAACTTGGGGCGATTGCCATTAACCCGCAAAAATACGACCCCGTAGCAGAAGTACATAAGCGCACAGGCGGAGGTGTAGATGTTTCCTATGAAGTGACAAGTGTTCCCTTAGTTTTAACTCAAGCCATTAACTCTACTAAAAGTGGCGGAGAGACAATGATTGTTAGTATATTTGAAAAAGAAGCCTCCATTCATCCCCAAACAATCGTTTTACAAGAGCGTACAGTAACAGGTATTATTGGCTACCGCGATGTATTTCCAGCGGTTATTAGTTTAATGGCAAAAGGTTATTTTTCGGCTGATAAACTGGTGACAAAACGTATTAAACTAGAACATGTGATTGAAGAAGGTTTTGAGACATTGTTAAAAGAAAAAGAACAGGTGAAAATTTTAGTGAAAGCCGAATAAAAAAAGAGGCTGGGACAAAAGTATTCTAGACGAAGTAAAAAATGAACCATTGATCAAGATTTTTGATTAGTGGTTCGTTTTGTTTAAGTTCTTCTAGCCGTTTATTGGAGGGCAAGACGAAGACTCCTGCGGGAACAGCGGCCGCCTGCGGAAAGCGAACTCTTGCACGGAAATTAACTGCCGTGTCACAAGCGGTTCAGCTCTATCCTATTTGTTCGTCTTTAGATTCGATTCATTTTGTTATGTCTCAACCTCTTTAAATTGAATAAGGTAAGTATGGTTATTTTATTATCAGATTATTCTGTACTATATACAGTATATTGTATACAATATATAATCTAATCATTATCTAATTAATAAAATCAGAGGTGATGAGTGAATGACAGACAAACAGTTTAGAAATGTACAAGACGGAACAAAAGCGGTATGGGCAGGAGAAAAAGAATCGCTTGCTTACAATGCCACTCAAGTTCCTGTCGTCTTCAGCGTAGCTTACAATTATGATGATGTAGACGAATGGCAAGAAGTTGCGTTAGGAAACAAACCAGGCTATACGTATAATCGCATGAGTAATCCTACGGTTAAAGCTTTTGAAGAAAAAGTTAGGATACTTGAAGAAGCAGAAGAAGCGGTCGCATTTTCCTCTGGCATGGCGGCTATTAGCAGCACATTATACACGTTTTTAAAACCGGGAGACCGCGTCGTATCGGTAAAAGATACATATGGAGGAACAAATAAAATCTTCACCGAGTTCCTTCCTAACATCGGAGTTGATGTAACCTTATGCAATACGGGAAATCATGAAGAAATTGAAGCGGAAGTAAATAAAGGATGTAAAGTGCTATATTTAGAGTCACCTACAAATCCTACGATGAAAATTATTGATATTGAAAGAATAGCAAAAGCAGGAAAAGCAGTAGGGGCAGTCGTCATTATTGATAATACGTTTGCGACACCTATTAATCAAAACCCTCTTCAATTAGGGGTAGATCTTGTCATTCACAGCGCAACAAAATTTTTAAGCGGACATGCGGATGCCTTAGGAGGGGCAGTATGCGGCTCTAAAGAATTAATGCAGCAAGTGTATCACTACCGTGAGATCAATGGCGCGACCATGGATCCCATGTCAGCGTATCTTATTTTAAGAGGAATGAAAACGTTAAAATTACGTATACGTCAACAAGAGCGAAGCGCTTTGGAAATTGCTAAATTTCTTCAAAAGAAAGAAGCGGTTGAAGCCGTCTATTATCCTGGATTGGAAACACACCCTCATCATCATATTGCCAAAAAACAAATGAAAGGCTTTGGCGGAATATTAAGCTTTGTTTTAAAAGGAGAAATGGAAGCTATTAAAATTTTGCTGCCAAAGTTAACGTATGCAAATAAAGCCGGCAATTTAGGAGCGGTTGAAACAATTTACGGCCCGGCAAGAACGACTAGTCACGTAGAATGTACGCTTGAAGAACGTAAAGCTCTTGGAATATCCGAAGGACTGGTTCGCATATCTGTAGGAATTGAAGATACGGAAGATTTAATTGCAGACTTAGAACAAGCATTTGCTCACTTAGAATCCGCATCATCTATTAGTAATTAAAAAGACGCTTATTACTTTTTTTAATAAAAATAAAGTAAGTACTTCTTTTTAGTTGGTAGACACTTCTTCAGAATTGTAGAAATTTTGTGGAATAAAGCTGGTAAATTAAACTGTACGTGTATTTTTTCGTCTGATTTTGTAGGTATACTGATAAATTAGATGAAATAAAAATGTTTTTACGCGTTTTAAAAATAAACTAACTTACAACAGCCTACAAATAAGGAATGATAGTATGTCGAAACAAGAACAAGAAAGTGAATACACAATAAAAGATGCATCATTGTTTGGATTCAAATTAATGCAGGTAAGTAAAGCCATCTGGAGAGCTGCAGAAGATGACTGGGAGCAATGGGTGAAACCTTATGGTCTGAATGTAAATGAGCATCATATTTTATGTTTAGCTAGTAACACAGGAGAAATCTCTATGTCAGAGTTAGCTAATTTAGGAGCTATGCATATCTCTACAGCGTTTAATTTTTCGAAAAAATTAGAAAATCAAGGATATCTGCATTTGTCCAAAAGAGAAAATGATAAAAGAAACACCTACATCAAATTGACTGAAAGCGGAGAACAATTATTACTTGATACGCTCAAAGGGTATGAACCACATAACAGTAAGATATGTAAAGGCGCACTTCCTTTAAAAACGTTATACGGCAAATTCCCCGCTTTTCCAGAGCTAGTAACCGTTGTTCGCCATGTTTGCGGCGGCGAGCTTGTGACCGTTGCTGATCAACCTTTTGTGAATATAAAAGAAGCGGGAAGAGAAGAAAATGAAGATAAGAAAGAAGTCCAGCTAACTAGTAATTGAATGCAGTGAATAACAGACGGAGCTGTTTTATACGTGAGAAATACGACGTATAAAACAGCTCTTTTTTATTTTTGGAATAATGATTCTCCATTATATTATGAGAAATTTAGGATAAGCTACCAGTAGTAAATTTTCTGAAGAGAAGGAGTGATTACCATGAATAAGTCAGACTCAATTTCTGTTTTTCAATTGATCCTTCTTTCAATGACGTTTATTGGCTTAAAAACTCATGTGATGCTCATATCTCCATTAATTAAAACGGCAGGACGAGATGCTTGGATTACCGTTCTTCTTACTTGTCTTTTAACGCTCATATGGGTTCCTTTACTCGTATATGTAAATAAAAAAACAAAAGGCGAACATCTTTTTCAATGGATGAAAAAACATATGAATAAGTCATTTACCAATGTCGTTATTTTTCTTACAATCGCTTATTTGACCATTATGGAGGTCGTCACTTTACGAGAGACAATTACGTGGATTAATATTATTTTTCTTCAGCGAACACCTTTAATTATCCTCGTTTTACTATTTGGTTTTACCTGTTGCTTACTTGCCGCTACGAGTATTAGAACGATTAGCATTGTAAACGTATTTCTTTTATTTTTTATTGTAATATTAGGTTTCTTTGTTTCTTTTACAAACTTTCAATTTAAAGATTATTCTTTATTGCAGCCAGTTTTAGAAAATGGCTATTTTCCTGTTATTAAAAGTATTGTATTTCAAGGATCGGGGATGGTAGAGCTGCTGCTGCTGCTCTTTTTACAGCACAAAGTACCGCAGCCTATACGCTATAAGCATTTAGCAGTGGCTGCAATTCTCTTAACAGGCCTTACGATTGGGCCTCTCATTGGAGCAATTACTGAATTTGGCCCTGTAGAAGCCTCTAAGCAACGTTTCCCTCCCTATGAAGAATGGGGAATTGCATCGCTTGGAAAGTTTATAGAACATATCGACTTTCTATCTATTTATCAGTGGTTGTCGGGTACCTTTATCCGCATTTCGACCTTTCTTTTTATTATGAAAGAATTAGTTCCGTTTCAAAAAGGCCAAAAAAGGTTTCTTTTACTCGTTTTAGTGGTTATCACTGTATGTACGCTGGCTCCTATAACGGACTTTGCTTTTTCAAATCTTTTATTTTTTACAATCATACCGGCTACTTTCTGGTTATTTGTTGCTTTCTCTCTTTTCTTAGTAGTCATAGTCTTTCTATTTTCTCATAAAACAAGGAGGGGTAAGAGTGGAATTTTTTAAGAAGAAAGAAGGCGACAGCTCTAAAAAACAAGAGACGGAAAATCTTTTAAAAGGAAGTTCTTCTCGTGCTCAGATAATCAATGAATGTACATTAAGAGATTTATTTGGAAAATGCAGCGATATTAACTTTGAGACCGTTTATTTTTATAACAAACGAGTGCTTATGATTTATTGTACCGGTCTAGTTAGTACGGAAATGCTCTATGAAATGATTCCTAAAAAATTAGAGGAATGCTGCGCTAAGTTAGAGGGTGAAGTAGAAGGAGACAAGATCATAAAATTATTAAATCTTCCCTCAGTTTCTATCGTTCAAGATGAAGAACAGGCAGTTTCAGAAATTTTTTCCGGGAAATTATTTATTGATTTTGGATCACCACAATCTGTTGTGTCTATCGATATTTCGGACCGTCCTCAAAGAAGCCCAGAAGAAACGAAAAATGAAGTAACCATATTGGGTCCTAGAGATAATTTTATTGAAGACTTACCTGTCAATATTGCTTTAATTCGCAAGCGTCTTAAATCAGTTTCCTTGTTAACAAACTCTTTAGAGATTGGAAAACGAACAAAAACAAAAGTAAGCATTTTATACATGGAAGATGTAGCTGACAAGAAGATACTTGACGAAATTATGGAAAAGTTAGGGGATATCGACATCGACGGTATTTTCAGCGGAACACAGCTAGAAGAGCTCATTAATAAAAATCCGTATAGCTTTTTTCCTCGCCACGCTTATACAGGGAGACCTGATTTTGCGGTTCAATCTCTGTTAAATGGCCGGTTTATTATATTAATTGATGGAACTTCATATGCGTATGTTACACCTATTAACCTTTTTTACTTGTTAAAGGGATCTGAGGATAAAGAGAATACATATTTATACAGCTCCTTTGAGCGTATTCTTCGAATCTTCGGGCTTTCTATCGCTGCTTTTTTACCGGGTTTCTGGGTTGCAATGACGGCTTTTCATCAAAATCAGCTTCCGCTCAGCCTGTTAGCTACGATTGTGGAAGCAAGAAGAGGTGTCCCGTTTCCTACCTCTCTTGAGGCAATATTGATGCTTCTTTTATTTGAATTGTTTCGAGAGGCAGGGTTTAGACTGCCGACTTCTGTCGGGCAGACGCTCAGTGTAATCGGAGGGCTTATTATCGGTGATGCAGCCATTAGAGCCGGTTTAACCAGTCCCGCCATGCTTGTTGTTATTGCAGGTTCTACAATTGCTACGTTTACGCTAGCGAATCAGTCTCTTATAGGAACAATTTCACTAATCCGCTTTTTTTGTATTATCTGTGTCAGCATCCTAGGTTTTTTTGGATTTTTTATATCCATCTTTTTAGTCATGATCTATATTACAAACATTCGAACGTTTGGTGTGCCATATTTCGAGTTAGCAACCCGGTTAGACGCAAAAAATATTTTAAAATCTCTCTTCCGCCTTCCCGAAAGTAAAAAAGCAACAAGAGCTAGTATGCTTAACCCAAGCGATTCCACCCGCGAAAAAGGAGAAAGTTAGTGAAAAGGAACATAAGGAATTTACTTATACTTGTTATGAGCTCTTTTTTATTGTTTCTTTCGGGGTGCTGGGATACGAATGAACCGGAACAAATGGTATATGCACAAGGAATGGGGGTAGATTTTAAAGATAACCGTTACGTTCTTTACCTGCAGACCATCAACTTAAGTTTATTAGCAAAATCCGAGGCAAGCGGTGCTGGCGCGGGTCAAGTCAAAGTAGAAGTTGGCTATGCAACAGGGAAAACCATCGATGAAGCTATTTTTAGATATTATCAAATTTCTCAGCGCAGAATCTTTTTTGGGCACTTAGCTTTCCTTGTTTTAACGGACGATGCGTTAAAGCATGGCGCTATCAAATCGGCAGTAGATTTTTTAGATCGTTATCGGGAAACGAGATACAACATCTGGATGTATGCTACGAAAAGTCCTTTGAAAAAAACGTTGTTAGCTACGCCTATGTTCGAAGTATCGAACGCTCTTTCTCGCTTGAGCGATCCTAAAGTGATTTTTAAGCAAAACTCGTTTATTCCACCCATCGATTTAAGAGAGCTCATTATCCATCTTAATGAACCGAGTCACGAAGTAAATATTCCTCTCGTTCAGACTAAAGAACATTTAACAACGGATCAAAAAAGAGAAACAGCTATTCAAGTAAACGGAGCAGTGGCTATTACATCGTCTGAATTAAAAGGAGTTTTTTCTGAGAATAAAATCAAAGGGCTTAGATGGATAACGGATGAATTTGTACGAGCTGGTTTACGGGTAAGGCTGCCTGATCATTCCGATATTGATCTTGTGGTAGATAAGAAAAAAGTAAAAATTGAACCTGTTATAAAAGGCAGTAATTTAACATTTAATATAAAAGTTCGTGCAAAAGCAACGATTTTAGTTATGCCGCAGCACGAAAAACTATCGACTATAAAAAAAGAAGCTGAACAGAAAATTAAGAAACAAATCATTGAAACGTATGCGCAAGGTTTAAGTATAAACAGTGATGTTTACAGGCTTTCTCATGTTCTTTATAAAAAAGAACTGCGTAAATGGAAAGCTGTTCAAAACAACGGGGCAATTCCTTTAACAAAAGACTCAATAAACGTGAAGGTCAACATACAGGTCAAGCACGGAAACAAACAGCGAATAGGTCCGACTGTAGATTAAAATACTGAAAACCTGCACACCTCACCTAATAATGTTAAATGAACAGTGGAAGAATAGATAAAATAGAAAAGATCAACCTAAGAACAAATCGAATTAGGAGATTATAGATGGAAACAATCAAACCAATTAAAATAGGTTCAAAAAAACAAAGCGCGAAAGAGAAATTAACAGCCCCCGAAATGGGCAAACTTTGGGCAACCTATATGGGCAACAGTATGTCTTCGTATATTTTAAGTTATTTTCTTGAACACGTTGAAGATCCTGATATAAAAAAGCTGTTACAGCATGCAAAAGGTTTAACGGAAGAATTTCAAAGTAACGTAAAAGACATTTTCACAAAAGAGAATGTGCCAATTCCGTATGGATTTACGCAAGAAGATGTGAACCTAGGTGCTCCAAAGCTGTTTGAAGATGAATTTTACGTGCATTATTTAAAATATGCTGCTAAAGCGGGATTAAGCATTTACAGTATCGCACTGCCCCTAATGTATAGAGAAGATGTAAAGACATTTTTAACATATTGTATGAAAGCAACAATGGAACTGATGGAGCAAATAAAGGCAATCTTAATGGATAAAGGATTTATTATTAAGCCGCCAATTATTCCCGCACCAGAAAAAGTGAACATCGCTACTACTCATTATCTAAGCGGGTTTATAGGAGATGTTCGACCTTTGCATTCATTAGAAATTGCTCATCTATATGATAACATCGAGAATAATGTGACAAGCAAAGCCTTAATTTTGGCATTTAGTCAAGTTGTTAAAAGTGAAAAAATCCGTGCGCTATTTGTAAAAGGTGAAGATCTGACCAATAAAGCGGTAGAACGCTATATTGAAAAACTTCATCGAGATAATTTACCAGCGCCATCCTTTCTTGATCATTTAATTACTACTTCGACTTTTTCACCGTTTTCGGATAAATTGATGCTGTTTCATAAAATGGATATGTTCTCAATGAAAATGAGGGCTTTTGGAAATTCAGTAGCCGTCAATGGAAGACATGATTTGGCGCTGTTATATGGAAAATCAATGACAAATATCTCGAGGTTTGTAAAAGATGCAGCGGATATTATGATGGAAAACGGCTGGATGGAAACACCACCGGCAGCGGTAGATAGAAATCATTTAAACTCCAACTAATTAAATAACTTGCTTTAAAATATGTAAAAGTTCTTAACCTATATAGCTCTAATGAATAAAAAACACACAAAATCTGGACATCTGTTTTGTGTGTTTTTTATTTGAAGAGAGGAAAAGAAGTTAATTCTGTTTTTATATTTGCTGTTCATTAAACTAAACCAATTTATGATTACAATTTGTATAGGAGCTTAATGTCTCCATGTATAAAAAAATGTTATTTATTTGCTGCTCATTATTTTATAGAAATTACTATACATTTATAAGAGATTAAAAAGAAATTAAAGAAATTATAAACATTGCTAAAACTTATATAGATAAAAGCCTTCTGCTGACTAAGGTTATAAGGAATGAAGCCATCAAAAAAACTGTCGCTTACTACAAGAATTTCCACGAAAAAATATAGGATTTTTTTATAACAGCTATATTTTCTACGCAGTAGTTCGGAAAATAACGTTTATTTATTGTATTTTTTGTTCATTTAGTTGATTTTTTTCATGAAAACGAAAATCATTATCATTTAAAGGTATTTATTATAGCTGAGAGACATTTATGTTTTAGTAAGTGAAAGAGAAAGAAAGAATGGAAGGAAAATAGAGTAGAAATGAGTAAAAAAAGGCATAATAAAAAAGAGTATTATAGAGTGTTAATTTTTGCCTGATAATACCCGTTGGCAATTTTGCGGATATACGTAAAGAAATTTGACTCCATTTCATGCACAAGAGGGCGAAATGCATCCATACCTTCTTCTATGTAAGTTTGTTGTAGGTAACGCTGAACGGACGTTAATGATTTTTCGATTATATCTAAACCAAACTCATGTACAATGGAATGAATATCTTCCTTTTTAATTGAATAATGACCAAAAGATTTAAAGAAATTCTTAAACTGAGCAAATGCATGCTCTCCACGGATTTTTTCGATTTCTTTTTGCTTTTTACTATCATGAGCACCAGTTAAATTAAAGCTTAAAATAAAACCATCCTTGATTTTTTCAATAATTGATTTTCTTGGCTGCTTTTGTTCTAATAATGTTTTGACACAATCATCTTTTTCTAGTATATCGATACGGAAAATTGTACTCAATTTACTAGCCATTTCTTTAATAGCAGCTTTATAGCCAATGTATTTTGGAAGAATGTGTTTTACCTCAGTGTAAGATAAAAGTGCTTCTGAATCTTTCTTTACGTTTACATCAGATTCGTATACGTACAACGCACGTAAAGCCAGACGCAGCATGTTGATATTTTTAATAGCCAGCAATTGATAAATCACTTCCATCGAAACAGAAGTATAACCACCTTTTGAAGTATATGTATTGTGATCTTCATCAAGCATTTCAGGATTATATGATATGTTTTGAACATCAGCAGCTTCTTTTATATGTAAATCTAAAAAATCCTCTAAATAGTTGTTTAAAGAAACTTGAATATAGTCTCCCCATAAACGATCCCAGCGAATGATGTCATAGTCTTCTAAAAGCTTATTATTATTTTGAACGGTCCGAACGGAACATTGGATTGTATTAGCCAGTTCTTGCTCAGAAATAATTGAAATATGACCCTGGCTGTTACATTTGGCTACGTAAGCTAAAATTTGCTTCATCAGAGAACCTGTCCACTTTATATCTACAAAGTTTTTTGCAAGACCAAATGAATGTTTTTCATAGTAATAGCTATTGTCTCGTTTCGTGTTTCTATTTAAGCCGCTCATGACAATCAGCAGCTTATTTGCTATAAGGGTGTGCCGTTTTAGTGACAGCTTTTGTACACTCATGTAGTTACCTCCTTTCCAAAACTATATACGTCGTCTTTTACAGTATAGACACAGTCATATAGGCTGTAAAATGACATATTTGCACGGGAAAATGGTGCATTTTTTTAGAATACTAGTGATACCAAGGGATGAAACATCTATTTACAAGGTGACATATTTGCACGGAGATGTGGAGCAAAAATAGTTTTATATTTTATAAACGTTGATAAAACAGCATTCTTAAGCTAAATGTCGTATTGTGACGGATGAAATACACAAAATGCGACAAATTCAAAAAAATTTTGATGTAAAAATGACATATTTGCACGGAGAATAGGAGCAAAAATAATAAAAGTAAAGATTCAGGTAAGAAAGTGACACATTTGCACGGAAAATAGGGACAAAAAAAAGAAAAATACCCTTTTTGAGACACAAAAAGTTCACATTTTCAGAGGGGATAAACAAACATTTGCAGAGAAAATAGCGTTTTTTTAAGAAAATGACATGTTTGCACGGAAATCTGGAGCAAAAAACACTTTTGCACGGAGATGTGGAGCAAAAATTGGAGAAAATGAAGAGGGAAAGTCGCTGTCACAAGAAAATTTATGTAAAAGTGGCATATTTGCACGGAAGATTGGAGCCAAACTTATAGTAAATGCAGTATAGAAAGAAAAACGACACATTTGCACGGAAATCTGGAGCAAAAAACAATTATAACGATTTTTTTAGACACAAAAAGTTCACAAAGTGACGAGGAAGGTGAAGTTTAACTGCCATATTAGCAGGGGAAATAATATGTTTACATGGAGAATTGGAGCAAAAAAACACTTTTGCACGGAAATGTGGAGCAAAAAGTGCAGTAACTAATAGTAGATAGATAAAAAGAATGCCCTTATAAAGATTATAAGGGCATTCTTTTTTAGCCTATAGAACTTGTTACGTTTTGATAAATAGAAAGGGGAGCATATTCGTAATCACCGGCTAGTAAGTCTTTTACTTCACTTTCTCCCACAGGAATAAAGGTAATCTGAAACACTTGGCCTACTCTTTTATAGGATTGGACAGCTAGTTTTTGTTCGACTAGCTCATCTAAGGCCGTTTCAATTTCGACAAGGTTTTCTTTTTTTCGTCTTTTTCGAAAGCGGACTCTTGTCGAAAAATATAAATAATCTCTTGTGACATTGTATGAAGATTTTGTTTCATAGCAAATGAGACGCTCTTTTTGCATAACGAATAGCAAATGATAAGCGGCGTCTAAACTTAATTTTTCTACTTTATTTTTATAAATACGCACCGTTTGGCGTTGAATATAGTCTCTATATATCACTTCGTTGACGTGAATTTCAGCAATTCGCGTTCCGTTCGGCATCGTAGTAATATCCACAAAGTCAAAAATACCGTAGGCAATTTTCTTATTATGCTGTACTTTTGTCATGCTGTAGTGCTTCATTTTTGTAATTCTTTCTTCTATCATTTGATAGTTGCGCTTACTGTCTGTTTTATAAAGTGCTTTCACAAGGTCACCAATTTTTACGTTAATGATTTTCTGTGTAGCGAACAACTCGTCGCGCTGGCTCATGATTTCTAGAAACACTTTATAATCAAACCGATCTAAATCACTAATCTTGTTTCCATTTTCTTCAGCGTATTCTTTTTCTATTAACAATTCGTAATCTGTCCCGTCTTCAGAGTTATAAGTACTTAAGAAATATTCTTTTCCTTCTTTCTCTAATAGGGGTTGCTCGACGAGAAGCTTTGCTCTTGAGTTAGAGAAAAAAGGGTTCTCTACAGTTGAAAAAGGGCTTTCAATAATACTATGATTTCCGTTTTGGAAGCTTGGGTCCAGTATAGTCAGCCCAATAATAATAGATATATCCGTATGGATTGCTTTTTCTCGCTGGGTCTTGGTTTTTTGATGAATATAAGGATAATCCGTTAAGAAGAAGCTATCTTCTTGACTCCATTCACGTAGAATTCCAATTCGTTTATCAATGACTTCTTCCGGAGATGATACGTTTTCAAACTGTTTGCAAAAGAGTTCTTTTCCGTTCGTTTTATAATAAGCTGTTAGCGCTTTGTATTCTCCAATCAGCTCTTTATTCTTCTTAGGCTTTTTTTGCTCATAATCGCGTATAGCAGCATCTAACCATCTGCGTTTCGTACGATTGAGAAAGTCTTTTTTTAAAATCCTCAACGCCTCGTTTACATCTTTATTTTCAAAGTGCTGCTGATAAAGAGGGAGGATGGTGCTTTCTAAATCACTTTTTATACTTTCATTATAAACAGATAAGAGGCGTAATTTAGATACTCTATCAATGACTTCGCGTATGAGTAAAGATGAATAATCCATACACATCTAACCTCCTTAACCTTAAGTTAGTCATTTTAATTCTTAGTTGGATAGTGGTTTTAAATCTATTGTAATGCACGAAAGTTCGATGCTACAAACAAAAGACGGCTACTATCTATAGTCTATTTTTCATTATACACGTGCAAAGCAGGAGAAGGGGGAGATTTTCTCATTTTCTTTTTTAGTCATCTGCATTTTGTCATGAAGTATCTATATTTGTCGTGTAGCTTATGTACGGAGAATAGCCGTGTCCGCAAGACTGCTAATTCTGCTACCGAGTTTAATGGACTGATAGAAAGTATCTCAAAATAAAAGGTTATCAGCGACTAAAAGAGAATACTTTGTAAAACTACTAAATCCATACCGGAGGTCATAAATGAACCCTATATTAAATGAAGTAGGCACGGTTTTTATTCCTGTAAAGGACATAAAAAAAGCACGAGATTGGTATTGTGACATACTAGGTTTAATAGCAGATGGAGACATTTTATATGATCATTTATATGTGATACCTATGAATGGAACCGGAATTGTATTAGATAGCAAAACTTATTCAAAAAATACGCTTTTTAAAACGCCAGCATTTCATTTGAATACAAACGATATCAAAGAAGCTTATGAATATATGAAACAGAAAAAAGTAGAGCTAACGACAGGAATTCAACACAATCATTGGTTTACATTTAAAGATCCGGATGGAAATCATCTGATGGTGTGTCAGTGCTGAACTCATGGGAAGATAAAAGACATTAAGACATAACGAAATTACCTCAATCTAAAGACAAACAAATGGGATAAAGGAGTTGAACCGCTTGTGACACCGCTGTTGAGTTCCGTGCAAGAGTTCGCTTTTCGCTGGCAGGCGATGATCCTCCTCAATCCTTCCGCTTTTCACGAAGAAGTCTTCGCCTTGCTCTCCAATCAACAGCCAGAAGTAGCTGCACGAAACTTACGTTCAATATGACAACAAAAAATCCGAGCTATTAATCTAATCTGATTAATAGTTCGGATTTAACTTCAACTAAAATAACTTTATACCAGCCTCTTTATTGGGTTGCTTTTGCGTTTTATAGCTTGACAGATTTGTTTCTGAATTGAATCATTCTTACAATATTTATCACAATTGTTTTTGTTACAGCATAAGCCGGAATCGCTAAGATCATTCCGAGTATTCCTGCAATATTACCCGCAACAAGCAATAAAATAATAATCGTTAAAGGATGAGTGTTTAATTTCTTTCCAATTACCAGCGGAGAAATAATGTTCCCATCTAGCTGTTGAACGATTACGACGACAATAATTACTAATATCGCTTTTGTAGGAGAGTATAATAAGCCTACGATTAAAGCGGGTGCTACGCCAATAAAAGGGCCGACGTACGGGATAATATTAGTAAGGGCTCCTATTAGTGCGAGTATTAATGCATAAGGCAACCCGATGATGAGGTAACCAATGAATGTACTAATACCGACAAACAAACAAACGAGCATTTGGCCTTGAATATAAGTAGCTAGCGTATTTGTTGTTTCTTTCATTGTACGTAACGTTTCTTTTCGATAAGAAGCAGGAACCATACGCAGCGTATTTTTACGAAGTTTATGGCTGTCTTTGAGCATATAAAAAAGAATGAAAGGAACGGTTACAACCGTAAGTGTAATATTGGTTACGACGCTTAAAACAGATGAAATACTGTTTGTGAGATTCGTAGGTAAAGTAGACGCGTAGTTTAAAAGTGACTCTTCAATATGATCGAGCGACACATATTTTTGTTCAACCAGCCAGTTAAACCATCTTGAGTTAGATAAATCATTTATGTACTCTCTCGTTTCTACAATGTAAGACGGAATATTCTTAGCCAAATCAGTTAATTGTTTAGATAAGGTAGGTCCCACACCGCCCACAATAGAAGCAATTACGCCGATAAAAACAACGTATAATAGTAAAATGGCCAGTGTTTTTGGCACTTTTTTTCTTGTGAGAAATGACACAATTGGTTCGAATAAAAAGAAAAGAAAACCAGCTACAAGAATAGGGAAAAACAAAGTGGAGATAAACACACCGATTGGTAGAAAAACAAACGAAATATGTTTACAAATGTAAATCAGTAAAGCAATCATTAATAGTTCTAATGTCCAAAAATGCAGTTTCGATTTAAACAAAAAGTTACCCTCTTTCTTTACTATTTTTTACTATCATACATCAAAAAAGAAACCCACTGCACGTTAAAAGTGGGCTTTTTAGTCTGTATAACTTTCATTTAAATAAAAATTAGGCTTTTTCCTCTTTATCTTCAGTAGTATCCTCTGGAGTTTTTTTGTCGTCATCCTGTATAATTCCTTCTGCTGCATTTTTAAATTCTCGCAGGGAATGTCCAAATGCTCGTCCTATGTCCGGCAATTTACTTGGTCCAAATACAATTAAGGCAGTAATCCCGATTACGACCATGCTTGTGGCTCCTGGCATGATATCCTCTCCTTTAAAAGCAATGAATATATGAAAATTAAAAAGAGATAGTAAATAAAGTGCATGTTTATACTATTCACTTTTCTCTTTAAAATTCCTTTATTTTAAATGATACGAAAACAAGGTGGAGCGGCTATGTATGATTTAAATGCTTGTAGTGATACTTTTTTCTTTCGCATCCGACGCTAATTATAGCATTAAAGATAGCTATTCGTCTTAGTAACCTTATAAGCTCTATGTAAAAAAATTTGCTTTAATTCTTATGGAATCATGTCAGAAATCGTGTTTTTAAAATTAAAGAATCAGTATATGAAAACAAGGAAAGAAAAAAAACGAAAAAATATAAAGATAAATTGTTGTAAAATTTAGAAATAAGTAATAGAATTAAATAAAATGTTAACGTTAACATTTTTGGTACTGAAGATTATATCTTATTAATATAGCTATCTATAAATAAGAGTATTCATCAATTTATATAATTTTGTTAACGTTAACAAAAAAGTGAAGGAGTGAAGGGGAATGAAAAAGTTTATGGATGACAATTTTTTATTAACAAATGAAACAGCAGCACACTTGTATAATACTTACGCAAAAGATATGCCGATTATTGATTATCACTGCCACTTAAACCCACAGGAAATTTATGAGAATAAACAGTTTAAAACGTTAACTAACGTTTGGCTAGATGGAGATCACTATAAATGGAGACTGATGAGAGCCAACGGAATTGAAGAAGAACAGATAACAGGATCAGCAAGTGACTATGAGAAATTTCTCGCGTGGGCTAAAACAGTTCCGATGACAATTGGGAATCCGCTATATCATTGGACGCATCTAGAGTTAAAGCGTTTCTTTGATATTGATGAAATATTAAATGAACATACGGCACCGTTTATTTGGGAAAAAGCAAACGAGAAATTACGCAGCGGTAAGTTTGGTGCAAGAGATCTTATTACACGTTCTAACGTAAAAGTTATTTGTACAACGGATGACCCAACAGATTCATTAGAGTATCATATGAAACTAAGAGATTTGCAAGAGTTTGAGACCCAAGTACTTCCAAGCTTTCGTCCGGATAAAGGGCTTGAAATCAATCAAGAAGGGTTTAAGAACTGGATTGCAAAGCTGCAAGATTGTTCACATCATTTCATTCACACCTATGATGATTTGTTAAAAGCTCTTGAAAGTCGAGCTCGTTTTTTCCATTCTATGGGAGGGCGTTTATCTGATCACGCACTAAACAAAATGGTATATACGAAGACTTCGAAAGAAGAAGTTTCGGAGATTTTCTTAAAAGCCTTAAAAGGTGAAGGCGTAAGTACTGAAGAAGAAAGTAAATACAAATCATATACGTTAATCTTTTTAGGGAATCTTTATAATGAGCTAGGTTGGGCAATGCAATTTCACCTTCATGCTCTTAGAAACAATAACACAAAAATGTTTCACCAGTTAGGGCCGGATACAGGGTATGACTCGATGTATGATGGACAAGTGGCAGAGCCTCTCGTACAGCTTTTAGATCAAATGGACGTACAAAATAGTTTGCCAAAGACGATTTTATATTCGTTAAATCCAAAAGATAATTATGTATTAGCAAGTATAATTGGAAGCTTTCAAGGAGACGGCATCCCTGGCAAACTGCAGCTTGGCACGGCTTGGTGGTTTAATGATCAAAGAGAAGGTATGTTAGAACAAATGAAAGCGTTATCAAACGTTGGATTGTTTAGTCGGTTTATCGGTATGTTGACAGATTCCCGAAGTTTTCTTTCATATACAAGACATGAATATTTCAGAAGATTAGTATGCAGCTTAATCGGTACGTGGGTAGAAGAAGGGGAAGTGCCTAATGACCAGCAGCTGCTTGAGCAAATTGTAAAAGGAATATGTTATGAAAATGCTAAAGACTACTTTAGCTTTCCAGCCTATATTCTGCAAAAATAAACACGCAAAATAGTTTAAAGAATTGCAAGGGGAGAAGGGGGATTACCATGAGTGTTGTGGCAACTGAAAGAAAGGTTGAAATAAAAGTAGAAGAGAAAAATCTTAGTGTAAAAGAAAAAATATCTTATGGTATGGGTGATTTTGGTAACGGTTTCATGTTTGATTTGGGGCAGTTGTATTTGTTGAAGTTCTTTACAGATGTGGCAGGCATCCCTGCCGCGGCTGCGGGAGGAATTTTTCTAGTAAGTAAATTATTTGCAGCAGTTTGCGACCCCATTGTTGGTTCGTCCATTGATTACCGACAAAACATAGGAGCTAAAGGGAAATTCCGACCGTATTTACTATTCGGAAGTATGGTGTTGGCCATTTTAACCGTACTCACGTTTATTTCTCCAAACCTTTCACCGGCGGGTAAATTAATTTATGCGTACGCTTCTTATATGATTTGGGGAATTGGCTATTCATTTGTCAATATTCCGTACGGATCGCTAGGCGCATCCATGACTCAAAATACTTCCGATCGTACGTCTCTTGCTGCTTTTCGTCAAACAGGATCATTAGGTGCACTGTTTGTAACCAGCATTGCTGTTGTACCGCTCATTCTGTTATTTCCAAATGAAAAAATCGGTTATCCCGTTGTCATGGGAATTATGTCGGTCATTGGCATCATCGCTTTTTATGTATGCTATCGCAATTGCAAAGAACGCATTGTCGTAAAAGAGAGTCCAAAAGAAAAACTATCAGTCAAGTCTATTTTTAAAACGTTTGTAAGTAACAAACCTCTTTTAATTTTAGTGTTTATGACGGTATTTACCATTTCAGCTTACAATATTAAATCGGCTATGCTTATTTACTTCGCACAGTATAATTTAGGAAATGTTAAATTGATGGCTTACATGAACTTTATTATTATTGGTTCATCCTTTCTAGGAGTCATTATGCTGCCAAAGCTTGTTAGCCGATTTGGAAAAAAGCAAGCTGCAATGATTGGCTTAGGAATCAGTATTGCAGCGGACACAGTAAATTTCTTTATGCCTTCTAACGTCGTAATTTTTACGATTTTAGCAAGTATTGCTTTTATAGGTATCAGCATTCCTAACGGGATTACATGGGCATTTGTATCAGATATTATTGATTATGGTGAATGGAAAACAGGCGAAAGAAAAGAAGGCACAACGTATTCATTGTTCAACTTTTCTCGAAAGCTTGCTCAGTCGCTATCCGGCTTCTTATCAGGTATTGGTTTAGGGTTAGTTGGGTATATCCCAAATGTGGCACAAAAGGCAGGTACATTAGTGGGAATTAAAAGTTTGCTGTTACTATATCCTGCTATTGCTTTATCCATTGCTGCAGTGATTATTGGTTTTATGTATAAGCTAACGGATAAGAAACACGCGGAGATTGTCCAAGATATTCATGCTAGGTCTTAGTCAAAACTGTCATAACATTCACCATTTGCTTATTATTCCTACTAACTTGTGATATCCTTATAATAAAAATCGATACTGATTCATTAAAGGAAGGTAAATGAAATGGGTGTTACAATTAAGGATATTGCAAAACTAGCAAACGTATCACATACAACGGTTTCGCGTGCATTAAACAATAGTCCGCTTATTAAAGAAAAAACAAAAAAGAAAATTTTAGAGATTGCAAATACGCTTAACTATATTCCTGATTATCATGCGAAAAATTTAGTGCTTCAAAAATCTCATACAATTGGATTGTTTTTTACGAGCATGGCAAACGGTACGTCGCCAAGTTTTTTAGTGGATAGTATTAGAGGGGTAAGTAAAGTAATTGATGTTCAGTATAATTTATTTGTAAGAGGCATTGACGATTATGATGATTATACGTACATCAACAATAAACGCTTTGATGCGATTATTTTAATGAGTCAAAGCGACCGTGATAACACTTTTATATATAACGTAGTAGAAAAAGGCATCCCGTTGATTGTGCTCAACCGCCAAGTTGACGATTCATCGATTATTAATATTTTGTCAAATGACAAAGAAGGAGCCTACAAAGCCGGCGAATATTTGATTGAATTAGGTCACAGACATATTGCAATCATAGAAGGAATAGAAGGTTTTAAATCAACTCAGCAGCGTAAGGAAGGATTTCTTAACTCGTTAATTGATCACAATGTTTCCATTCGCCAAGAGTATATGATTCAAGGAAATTACGATATGCAAAGCGGATATGAAGGAATGAAAGCACTGTTAAGGTTAAAGCAGCCGCCTACTGCTGTTTTTTGTTCAAATGATGATATGGCAATCGGTGCTATGAACGCCGCATTCGAGTCTGGGCTAAACGTACCCAATGATATCTCAATTATTGGATTTGATGATATTGAATTAGCCAAATACACCACTCCTTCACTCACAACCGTTAAAAGACCAATCGAGAAAATCAGTATGACCGGAGCAGAAGCAGTTTTATCATTAATGGACAAAGATGACAAAAAGATGCTGCAAAATAAAGTTTTAATTAATACCGAATTAATGGTTCGCCAGTCTGTAAAGTCACGCTCATCTATGTAGCCGGTTATTTAGTATAACCGGCCCAAAAATGTTAACGTTAACATTTTTAAGTAATAAAACAATATAAAAAGCTATAAAAATAACAATGTTAATGTGTGCAAAGAAGGAGATGCTAACATGAAGTTAAACCGTCAGATGCAAGCTAACACACGTATATACCCAGAAAAAGTACTGCAGTTTGGAGAAGGCGTATTTCTAAGAGGGTTTGCTGATTGGCAAATTCATCAAATGAACAAACACACTGCATTTAAAGGCAGTATAGTAGCTGTCAATCCGAGAATTACGGGAAATGCAGGTAAATTGAATGAGCAAGACGGTTTGTTTACGGTTTCTCTTCAAGGAATTCAAGACGGTAAAGCAGTCAAAGAACATGAAGTAATTGAATCTATTAGCCGAGGTCTAAATCCATATGAAGATTATGAGGCGTATATGCAATTAGCGGAGAAAGAAGAGCTAAGATTTCTTATTTCTAATACAACAGAAGCAGGCATCGCATTTTTAGAAGAAGACCGCTTGGAACATGCACCGCAAAAGAGTTTTCCAGGGAAAGTCACAGCATTTCTATATAAGCGGTTTAAAGCTTTTCAAGGAGACCCCACAAAGGGACTTATTATCCTTCCTTGTGAATTAGTGGAGCGAAACGGGGACTTGTTAAAGAAAATGGTATTGCGCTATGCCGACAAATGGAACTTAGAAAAGAAATTTACCGAGTGGATACACGAAGCAAACGCTTTTTGCTGCACGCTTGTTGATCGAATTGTGCCAGGGTATCCAAACGATAAAAATACACTGGCTGAAGTGAGTTATGAAGATGATTTTTTTGTTATCGCAGAGCCATTTTACTTATGGGTTATTGAAGGACCAGAGTGGGTGAAAGCGGAGTTTCCTGCGGAAGAAGCTGGTTTACATGTAAAATTTGTGAACGACATTGCACCGTATGCGCTGCAGAAAGTCAGAATTTTAAACGGTATTCATACTGCTATGATGCCTGTTGCGTATTTAGCGGAACTAAATACGGTCAGAGAAGCAGTCGAAGATGAAGTAATCGGAACGTTTATTCGAAAATGTTTATATGAAGAAATTATTCCTTGCTTACCTGTTTCGGAAGAAGAGTCTTTGCCATTTGCTAAATCTGCATTAGAACGCTTTCAAAATCCGTTTATCCACCACGCATTAATGAGCATCTCTTTGAACAGCATGACAAAGTTTAAAACGCGAAACATCCCAACTCTTAAAGAGTATGTCCAAAAGCAAGGAACGCTGCCTGTCTTGCTTACATTTTCTCTCAGTGCCCTCATTTCTTTTTATAAAGGAAAAAGAGAAGGAGAAAAAATTGAACTATCAGATGACCCTGCAGTTCTAGAAATGTATGAATCTCTTTGGAATACGTTTGACGGTACTGAAAAAAGCATTTCTTACATTGTAAAAGAAGTGCTGGGATATAAAGAGCATTGGGGAGAGAATTTAAATACGATTCCTAGCTTAACAGAAGCCGTAACAAATGGAGTCTTAGCCATTGAAACTCTCGGAATGAAACAGGCAATAAAAGAAATTCTCTATGTAACCGCAACTAAACAGTAAGAGGTGAAGCATATGAAAGAAGTAATTCGTATTCATGAGGAAGATAATGTAGCAGTAGCTTTACGAGATTTTTTAGCACAAGAGAACCTTATGGTTGATGGAAAAGAAATTTCTCTAAAAGAAGAAGTGAAACGGGGCCACAAAATAGCTCTTACGCCAATTTCAGCGGGCGGCAACATTATAAAATATGGTTTTCCAATCGGGCATGCGATGTACTCTATTTCACCTGGTGAATGGGTGCATACGCATAACACAAAAACAAATTTAAATAATGTTAACGAATATGAATTTCATCAAAAGTTAGCAGCTCCTAAAGAAAAAAAACAATCGCTAACGTTTAAAGGATATCGCCGCAAAAACGGAGATGTCGGAATTAGAAATGAGCTTTGGATTGTTCCAACGGTAGGGTGCGTCAACGGTATAGCCGAACAAATGATTAAACAGTTTCAAAAAGAAATAGGGGAGATATCGCCTTTTGAGCATGTAACCGTTCTAAAACACAATTACGGATGTTCTCAGCTCGGTGACGATCACCGTAATACAAGAACTATGCTTACGAGAATGGTACAGCATCCAAACGCTGGAGGCGTATTAGTATTAGGGCTTGGATGTGAGAATAATAGCTTAACAGAATTTAAACAAGCATTAGGTACAATTGATGAAAGCAGAGTGAAGTTTTTACAATCTCAAGACGTTGAGGATGAAGTTGAGGCAGGAGTCACTTTGTTAAAAGAAATTTATGCTGCTGCTAAAGATGATAAAAGAGAAGACGTTGATATTTCCAGGCTGAAAGTAGGTCTTAAATGCGGTGGGTCAGATGGATTATCTGGTATTACAGCAAATCCGCTGCTCGGCAAATTCTCCGACTGGCTCATTGCTCAAGGAGGCACAACAGTTTTAACAGAAGTACCTGAAATGTTTGGTGCAGAAACCCTGCTAATGGAAAGAGCTGTTGATGAACAAACATTTAATAAAATTGTTCATCTGGTTAATGACTTTAAAACGTATTTTCTCAATCATAAACAGCCGGTGTATGAAAATCCTTCTCCCGGCAATAAAGCAGGCGGCATTACAACGTTAGAAGATAAATCACTTGGCTGTACTCAAAAAGCAGGCACGGCCCCAGTCGTAGACGTGTTAAATTACGGAGATCGCTTACAAACTAACGGTTTAAATTTACTAAGTGCTCCTGGAAATGATCTAGTTGCCTCAACTGCTTTAGCGGCTTCAGGGTGTCATATTGTCCTGTTTACAACGGGACGAGGAACGCCGTTTGGAACGTTTGTACCTACTATGAAAATTTCCACAAACACCGCTCTTTATAACAAAAAGCCGCACTGGATTGATTTTAATGGAGGAGTGCTGGTTGAAGGCGAAACGGAAGAAGCTACGTTAGAAAGCTTTATTGAGTGCATGATTGGAGTTTCTAGCGGAGAGCTTGTAAATAACGAAAAAAATGATTTTAGAGAAATGGCCATTTTTAAAACAGGCGTTACTTTATAAATAAGTCGGTTACTAGATTGTTAAACGAAAGGAGAAAAGCTAGTGAAAAAATATGTGCTTTCTTTGTTTGTGATAACTCTTATGCTTGCTTTACCGTTTTCTGCCCAAGGGGAAGCTCTTTCAGCAAGTGAAAAAATAACAGCAGTTAAAGAACAAATTCAGCCTCCTTCATTTCCAAACCGTACGTTTAATGTTAAGCGGTACGGAGCAGTAGGAAATGGAAAGTCTGATTCAACGGCTGCTTTTAAAAAAGCAATCGAAGCGGCTAACAAAGCAGGAGGAGGGCGCGTTGTTGTCCCACCAGGAACTTATGTTACCGGTGCGATTTATTTAAAAAGCAATGTAAATCTTCATATAATGAAAAAAGCTACGATTAAGTTTAGTCAAAATCCTGAAAAATACTTACCTGCTGTTTTAACAAGATGGGAAGGCGTGGAGCTATATAATTATTCACCGCTTATCTATGCGTATAACGGAAAAAATATCGCGATTACAGGAGAAGGTACGTTAGATGGACAGGGGGATAACGAACATTGGTGGCCTTGGAAAGGAAAAAAGGAGTTTGGATGGAAAGAAGGCGAGCCGAATCAACAGCAAGATCGCGATTTGCTGTTTAAAATGGCAGAAGAGAACGTTCCTGTTAAAGAGCGCGTATTTGGTAAAGGGCACTATTTGAGAGCTAGTTTTATTCAGCCTTATCACAGTAAAAATGTTATGATAAAAGGTGTAACCATTTTAAATTCGCCAATGTGGCAAATTAATCCCGTCTTAAGCGAGAACATTTTAATTGATGATGTAAAAATTATAGGTCACGGTCCTAATAATGATGGAGTAGACCCTGAATCAAGTAAAAATGTGCTTATTAAAGATTCTTATTTTGACAATGGAGATGATTGTATTGCGATTAAGTCGGGGCGTAATGCAGATGGAAGAAGAATCAACGTACCAAGTGAAAACATTATTATTGAAGGAAACGAAATGAAAGATGGCCACGGGGGCGTTGTAATCGGCAGTGAAATATCAGGAAGTGTCCGGAACGTATTTGCTCAGCACAATGTTATGGACAGTCCCAATCTAGACCGGGCGCTGCGCATTAAAACAAATTCAGTTCGCGGCGGAACGATTGAAGATATTGACTTTAGCAACAATACGGTCAAAAGCGTAGGCAGTGAAGTGATTCAAATAGACATGTACTATGAAGAAGGAGACACAGGGAATTTTACCCCCGTCGTTCGTAATATCAACATAGAAAACTTGCAAAGCAACGGAGGCAAATACGGCTTGTGGATTCGAGCCTATGAACGTTCTCCCGTCACAAACCTAACGATTCGTCATTCTAATTTCCAGCATGTTGCAACACCATTATTGATGGAAAATGTAAAGGATCCTGTGTTTGAAGAGCTTTGTATAAATGGAAGCTGCATGAACACAAACCGGTAAAAGGTGTGTTTATAATCACCTGCAAGTAAAAGGCGGAACAAAAGTATCTTAGCCCAAGAAGTATCCGCACAATTAATCGAGAGTATTGATTAATTGTGCGGTCTTTTTTTGTTGTGATGATGAACGTGGGTTTAATGTGTTAATAATGGTAAAAACCTGCTCTGTAATTTTTACTATTTTATAGATAAGTCAAATGACTCTTACTAATTGATAGATAACATGTATGAAAGAAATTACTTTTGACGATTGTTTTATAAGCAATTTATTACCTAAATGTGGATATGGGAAGTGTGAGGGAAGATATATAAAAGAATTATAAAAACATTTGTCTTTGTAAGCGTTTTATTCTTTCTTTTAATAAAGAGCAAAAAAAGGATGTTTTTCTCTAAATTTTTACCATTGAATATTTTGAATAAAGTTCATAAAATAAACTTGTAAGCGTTTTAAAAGATTAGGGAGTATGTATCTTGAAAGTTGAATAGAGATTTATTTATGAAGAAAATAAATGTGATTTTTTTGCTTTTGATCACCGTTTCCGAGTAGACCTTAATAAGTAGCAGCAAATCGTTCATTTAATGAAATAAAGAAATAGATAGGAGTAGAGAAAAATGTACATCGGTGTCGATTATTACCCTGAACATTGGCCAGAGAATATGATAGAAGAAGATATCCAAGGCATTAAAGAGCTAGGATCAAACATGGTGAGAATAGGAGAGTTTGCTTGGCATCTAATGGAGCCTAAAGAAGGTGAATATGACTTTTCCTTTTTTGATAGCGTTATCAATAAGCTTAAAAAACAAAATATTGATGTTATGTTTGGTACGCCTACTGCCACTTTTCCGGCTTGGCTTGCGAAACAGCATCCTTCTATTTTATCAAAAGATGAGAACGGGGCGGTCAGAGCCTTTGGAGGAAGACGTCAATATTGTTTTAATTCGCCTCTTTACCGGAAGTATAGCGCTCAGATTACAGAACAATTAGTAAAACAATACAGCTCAGAAGACGCAATCGTAGCATGGCAAGTTGACAATGAATTTGGCCATGAAGGCAGTGACATGTGTTACTGCGAACAATGTCATAAAGAGTTTCAGCAGTTTTTAGAAAGAAAATACAAAGACATCAATGAGTTAAATGAGAAGTATGGCACTATTTTCTGGGGACAAACATATAACGAGTTTACTGAAGTGCCTATGCCTGTAAAAACAATTACGACCCACAGCCCTTCGTTAAAGCTTGACTGGGCGCGCTTTCGCTCTTTTTCGTTAAACAGATACGCTCACGAACAAACAGCGATTGTAAAGAAATATAAAGGTGATCACCAGCTGTTGACAACGAACGTATCAGGAGGCTTCTTTGATAAATGGTTTGATCATGAAGAAAATCTAGAAGTAATGGACTTTGTATCTTATGACAATTATCCGGTATGGGGCGGTCAAACAGAGCCAATTACCCCGGCTCATATTGCACTAGGGCATGATTTTAATAGAGGTTTGCTACATAAAAACTTCTGGATTGTAGAGGAATTAATGGGCGCTCAAGGTCATGATGTCATCGGTTATCTTCCGCGACCTAACCAGGCAAAGATGTGGTCTTATCAGGCTTTTGCTCATGGATGTACGAATATGCTGTATTTCCGTTGGCGCGGAATGACAAGAGGAGCCGAGCAGTACTGCTATGGAGTTGTAGGTCACGATAATCACTATGGAAGACGCTACAAAGAAGTTCAGTCGTTATTTAGTGAAATCGTTCATTATGAACATGTACTTGAGTCTGATATTAAATCCGACGTTGCCGTTTTGTATGACTATGAAAATATATGGTCATGGCGCTTTCAGCAGCAAAGTGAAGGATTTGACTTTACGCAAGAGCTTCTTAGAGGATATACACCGTTTTATAAGTTGAATACACCTATTGATGTTATTCCTGCTGCGAGAGATTTTTCAAGCTATAAAGTACTGGTTGTTCCAGCTTTGCAAATAATTGATGAAGAACTAGGTAAGAGATTTACTGAATTTACTGAAAACGGAGGCGTCATCGTTTTTACGTTTAGAACCGGCATTAAAGACAAACAAAATAATATTCACTTTAAACAGACGCTACCTGGATATGTAAAAGAAATAACAGGCATCGAAATTCATGAAGTGGAAGCACTGTCTTCTACTCAAAAAGCAGGCATTAAAGGGGTAGGACCGTATGAAGGAGAACAGTCAAGTGCGTCCGTTTGGAGAGACATTGTCACACCTGTAACAGCTGAAGTGCTGTATGAGTATGATGATCCATTCTATAATCAAGCCGCTGTAACAAAAAATCAGTTTGGTCGCGGGACGGTTTATTATGTAGGCTGTGGAATTGAAGGGCAAACGTTTGAAAAAATTGCGCTTGATATTGTAAAAGAGCAGCAGATTGAGCATACGGAAAGTGAAGAGGGGATTGAAGTATATCCTCGCAAGCTTGGAGAGAAAAGTTATTACTTCCTTATGAACCATACGCCAGAACTAAAAGTATTTAAAGATATTGTTCTGCAGCCTTACGAAAGTCGAGTTGTAGAAAACATGTAGTAGCAACAGGAGACTAGAATCTCATAAAGCAATGAGATTCTAGTCACTCATAATAGATATGAAAGCGTTTTAGAGGAGAAGGGAGTCAGGTTATATGAGCATGGGGGTACAGTCAAAAGTTTCTCTGAAAACCGTACTATCATACGGAATGGGAAGCTTTGGAAACAATATTATTTATGCATTAACAAGTACATATTTAATGATTTTTTATACGGACAGCGTAGGATTAAATGCCGCAGCTGTAGGAACTTTATTTCTTATTGCTAGGATATGGGATGGGATTGCAGACATTATTATCGGAATGATTGTTGATAATACAGAAACGAGATTTGGTAAGTTTAGGCCTTATCTTTTAATAGGCGGATTTTTTGCAGCTGTGGCTACAGTCGCGTGTTTTATTAGTCCTGATCTTTCTCATACAGGAAAATTAATTTACGCTTATATCACCTATATCGCATGGGGAACAAGCTTTGCTATTATGGATATTCCCTATTGGTCGCTTTCAGCAACGATTACACAAGATGTAAAAGAACGAAATAAAGTAGTGGCGTTTCCTAGAACCATTGCAGCAGTAGGGTCTTTATTTGCTAGTTTATTAACTCTTCCACTAGCTCATTATTTTGGAAACTGGTTTATGCTGAGTCTTATTTATGCGTGTATCTTAATGATTACAATGATTATTACATTTTCAGGAGTAAAAGAAAACTATACCGTAAAAAGACAGGAAAAGCAGACGCCAAAAGCAGTTTGGAACTTATTTATTCAAAATAAACCGTTGCGTTATCTAATTTTCTCGATGCTTTTAGTTGAAACGATTTTAACAATTCGAACTACGTTTTCTATTTACTATTTTAAATACAATTTAAATGCAGAGAATATCGCGTCTCTTTATTTAACCTTATTTTTCACAGCACAAATTGTAGGAGCGATCGCGTCTCCTTTCATTTCAAATAAATTTGGAAAGAAACGCGCAGCAATAGGAGGAATTGCCCTAAATGCTGTAGCTACTCTTACAATGTTTGCAACCGGTTTTCACGTTATGCCAGTGATGATTTTAAGCTTTTTAGCTTCTTTCGGCGGTGGAGTTAGCAACATTGCTCAAACATCTATGCTCGCTGACTGTGTAGAATACGGCGAGTGGAAAACGGGGAACCGAGCGGAAGGAATGGTATTTTCTACGAATATTTTCAAAACAAAGGTTGCTTCAGCAGTGGGTGGAGCAGTAGGCGGGTATATTCTTTCAGCAGTAGGTTATGTGCCAAATCAAATTCAATCACATAGCACGCTCATTTGGATTGCTTTAATCTTTACGATCATTCCGGGCATCCTTTGCTTGTTATCACTTGTTCCACTCGCAAAATATGAGTTGACGGAAAAGAGATATTTAGAAATTTTACAGGATATGAAAAAGCGCTCGAGCCGCACAAAAGAAAAATCGGCTATGAAGGTGCCTAGCTAATTAAAAATTAGCATAAGCATTGTACACAAAAACAACAAGAAAAAAAGACTGCATTTTCTCAGCTCCTCTTGCTATGATGTCAGGTAGACAGATATCAATGTAAAGAGGAGTTTTGTTTATGTTTATTAATTTTTCAAAAGAAGATAAAGATAAAATGCTGAATGAAATTCAAACGTTTTTTTATAACGAACGAGATGAAGAAATCAGTGAATTTGCAGCAGAAAATGTATTAGAGTTTATTAAAGAACATATCGGTCCTCACTTTTATAACCAAGCAATTAAAGATGCAGAAGATATTATGAACCAAGTCATGCTTTCTGCAGAAGAAAATTTACATGCATTAAAAAAACCGATTGAAAAATAGTTCGAAAAAGAAAATATGAAGTAGGAAAAAAGCGCTTTATGTACAAAAACATAAAGCGCTTTTTTTGTCTATGAAACAAATTATTTGTTCCACCAAGTGATATATGATACATTCGTTTTAAGATAATATTAACGTTAACGTAAAGGTTACACTTGGAGTGTTTTGATTTAACTCGATGAGGGCATAACTTCAGCAAGCAGGGACATAATGAGGTAATTATATGAGGAAAGAAGGGACTATACGTGAGCAACATTACGAAAGATCAGCTAACAAAATCTATTGTGAAAGCAAATGAAAATCGTTTAACAGATAATAGTGATTTTGATATCTATCAAGAGCTGGAAAATGTGCTTCAAGGAGTTGGCTTATCAGCAAAAGACAGCGGAGGAAGCATTACATTTTACGGAGAAGATCCGATTGTTCCTAGTACGCTGCGCCTTGCCTCAGCAGCAGCTATTGCACTAGTTGCTAAGTCAGTAGCTGTCTCAAAAATTTGGAAAATACGCGGAGGAAAAGGTCAAGATATTCATATGGATTTACGAAAAGCTATCCGAAGATTATCACCTTTTTACGATAAAAAATGGGAAAAGCTTAATGGGTACGCACCAAATAAAGCAAATGATCCATATAACCCATTAGGCTTTCGCTTTTATCAAACAAAAGATGACAAATGGGTGATGCCGCTGAATCCATATCCACGCTCTAAGCATGAAACGCTAAAGCTGTTAAATTGTATAGAAGACCCTGATGCAGTGGCAAAAGCAATTCGCGGTTGGAATGCAGAAGAATTAGAAAAAGCTGCAGCGGATCGAGGAGTTATCATGCCTGTTGTGCGGACAATTGAAGAGTTTATGAAAGAACCAGTGTATGAAGAAGTAGCGCAACTTCCTTTAATTGAAATTGAAAAGATTGGAGAAAGTGAGCCGATTCCTTTTTCAAAGAATCCTAAAACGCCGCTAGATGGTGTTCGAGCATTAGGCCTTGGTCATGTTATTGCAGGAGCAGGATTTGGTAGAGCGCTCGCTTTACACGGTGCGGACGTGTTAAATATTTGGAAGCCAACGGATTGGGAGCATGATACGATTTACGCTACGTCTAATGTCGGTATGCGCTCTTCAACGCTAGATATTGGTGAAAAAGAAGGAAAAGAAAAAATGGTTGAACTGCTAAAAGAAGCCGATATCTTTTTTGCGAACCGTCGATACGGATTTCTAGAGAGATACGGTCTAACAGCTGAAGAGTGTGCCGAACTAAAACCAGGAATCATCCACTGCACGGTCAACCTGCATGGAACGGAAGGAGAGTGGGCAAAAAGAAATGGATTTGACCAAACAGCGGGAAGCGTAACGGGAGTCATGGCGTTAGAAGGATCGCCAGAAAATCCTAAGCTGCCTCCTATTGTAGTGGTCAATGATTATGCGGTTTCTTGGCTGCTTGAAGTCGGTGCTTTAATGGCACTGGAAAGAAGAGCAAAAGAAGGAGGCAGCTACCGCGTGCGTGTATCATTAGATCGCGTATCTTTATGGATTTTATCAATGGGCATCTATGACAAAGCGTACGCTTATCAAACAGCTGGTTCGTCAGAGAAGCACGAGTACATTGCACCAGATCTCTTTACAGCCCAAACACCTTTAGGATTGTACCAAGGGCTTACGGAACAAATCGAAATGTCGGAAACTCCAGGGGAATATAAAACGGTTCTGGTTCCTCGAGGTTCTTCACGCCCAGAGTGGTTGTGATAACAAGGGGCTGAGACAAAAGTATTTTAGTTAAAAAAAATCCGAACGATGAATCGAGATTCTTGATAAAGAATCCAACTCGTTCGGATTTTTTCATGGTGATGGTGAACGTGGATTTTGTATATTCTGTTGCTTCTAGCTGTTGATTGGAGGGCAAGGCGAAGACTCCTGCGGGAAAAGCGGAACAGGTGAGACCCCTCAGGAGTATAAGCGACGAGGAGACTCACCGGCCGCCCGCGGAAAGCGAAGCCTTGAACAAAAATCAATTCAATCCAATTCGCTCGCCTTTGGATTAAAATGATTTGGGTATGTCCAAACCTCATTTTGAGAGGCACATTTAAAATGAAAAATAAGAAAAAATATTTGAATAATTATATGATTTCTTATATAATAGCGAAAAGGATGAGGAGTTGACTTGTAATGGAAAACTATACGTCCCGCAAAATGACACAAGAAGAAGTAAAAGTATCAGACGCGACAGCAGCTCAACTAGTGCTAAACAAATCTCTTCGTGACTTTAAAAAAGCACAGCTTTTACTGCAAATTGATCAGTCTTTAGAAAAAAGAGATAAAGAAACTTTTTTACGTTTAACTGAAGAGTTAAAAGAAGTTTGTTAAATAACCTACTAACATAAACAATCAGCCTTTGCTCACTAGAAGCAAAGGCTTTTTATATGGAAAAAAACGGATAAATGTTTTATTTTTTCTGAAAGCGGTAAAAGTATAGTATGGATGATAAAGCAAAAATCAAGAAGTCTCTTACTTTATTATTTTTTGCTTTATCATCTACAGCATCTAGATGGCAGCGCATCATGAAAGAACAAAAAGAGAGAGGGTTCTTTATATGTATAACAAAATCTTAGTCGCCTTTGACGGTTCGGCACCTTCTATTCGTGCTCTTCAACATGCAAGTAAACTAGCTAAAAGCGTAAATGCTAATAAGCTGACAATTGTACATATTAAGGAAAGAATTCACTTGCAGCAGCCTGTTTTTAGCGTTGACTTAGACGCACTGATAGAAGAAGAAAACCGCGATATTTTATCTGAAGCTCACAATCATTTAACTCAATCAGGTATTCCATATGAGGCATACGGTTTAGAGGGCACTGCTTCAAAGAAAATTATCGAATACGCACATGACAATCAACAAGACGTCATTGTAATAGGAAGTCGAGGAAAGGGCTTTGTGAAAGAGACATTTTTAGGAAGTGTAAGTCACGAAGTTGCTCAATCTGCAGAATGTCCTGTTATCATTGTTAAATAAAAAGAGGCTGGGAAAAAGTATTTTAGTTGAAGGGAAATCCGAACGATGAATCGAGATTCTTGATGGAGAATCCAACTCGTTCGGATTTTTTGTTGATTTTATTGATATAGTGAACGCAGGTTTCCTGTATATAGGTGCTTCTAGCTGTGGATTGGAGGGATTTTGTTATGTCTCCATCTTTTTTTGTTTTTGGATTATGTAGTGCTGCGTGCTTAGTGAGTTCGAAATTTACATTATGATAAACGTATTTTATACGCTAAGCTGTCAGATACCTGTGGTAAACTGTCAGAGAATAATGGTTATTTAATCATGTATGCTTTATTCTGCATAGTTTCTTCAATTATTACTTTTATAATGAAAGAAAAGGATGTGAATAAATGAATCGAATTTCTATTAAGCTCGGACTCTTATTTTTAATGTTCATTTTACTAATTGAAGCGGCTCTCTTTTTTTACTTATATAGCGGTCTTGCCAACACACGAATTTCGGAGGAATTAGAAAGTTTGCGTTTAAGAGGAAACAGTCACCGGGAAGTATTAGAGAAGCATCATGATTCGGCTACGCTTAACCATGTTGCACTGATGGAATCTGAAGCAGAAACTGATGTTGTCATAACAGATAAAACAGGAAAAATTATCAGTTCGTCTAGGCCTTTAATTCAAGGTGCAAGAAAAGCAGTAGAGAAATGGAAAGGAAAGTCTCTTACATACAAAGGTGAAATTATGCAAGGCGACTGGAAAAGCAAACCTTATATCGCCACAGCATCACCTATTAAAAAAGGCCGTCAGCAGTTTGGGACGGTTTATATGTTCAAAAACACAAATGATATTCACGAAATGATTGCGAGACTGCAGCATCATTTTTACGTAGCAGGAGCTGTTTCCATTTTATTTTCGATTGTGACTATTTTTGCTCTGTCTAAATTTATAACCGCTCCTTTAATCAAGATGAAAAAAGCAACAGAGAAGCTGAGTCAAGGGGATTTGTCTGTAAAGCTTGGTGCTCATTCAAGAGATGAACTTGGACAATTAGGAATGTCCATTCAGTCGCTAGCAAATGAGCTGCAGCGGTTACGAAAAGAGAGAAATGAATTTTTAAGCAGCATTTCACATGAACTTCAAACTCCTTTGATGTATTTAAAGGGCTATGCGGACGTAGCGAGAAGACCTTCTAATACACCGCAAGAACGTGATAAATATCTTGCCATTGTGGAAGAAGAAGCGGAAAGAATTTCACAGTTAGTCAAAGATTTGTTTCAGCTGGCGCAGCTGGATCAGCACACATTTTTTATTCAAAAACAAAAAGTAGAACTGGCTACGTATTTGCACACCATATGCGCACATTTTCATTTAGCTTTAAAAGAAAAAGAGATGGAGCTGGACATAAGCTGCCTTCAAGACCTTTACGTTTCACTAGATCCTGAAAGATTTCAGCAAGTGATTATCAATTTACTTGATAACGCAATGAAATATTCAAAAGAAGGGGCTAAAATTGATTTAATTGTAAAAAAATCAGCTGAATCATTGACAATAACTCTTAAAGATCAAGGAATAGGTATTCCAGAAAAAGATCTGCCTTATGTATTTGACAAGCTGTATCGAGTGGAAAAATCTCGCTCGAGAAAAAGCGGAGGATACGGATTAGGCTTATCAATTGTAAAGGAGATTGTAGAAGCTCATGGAGGAGAAATAACAATCATAAGCGAGATGGGAAAAGGAACGGCTGTAGAGATTGTATTAAGAGAGGATGGATAGGATGGCCACTATTTTATTAGTAGATGACGAAGCAAGGATGCTGGATTTACTAGAACTTTATCTGCTGCCAAACGGATTTACATGTATAAAATTTGAAAAAGGCACAGAAGCGCTGCGCTATCTTTATGAAGGTAACAAAGCAGATTTGATGTTATTAGATATTATGATGCCAAGCGAAGATGGATGGGAGATTTGCCAAAAAGTAAGAAAAATGTCTGATCTACCGGTCATTATGCTCACAGCCCGCAGCCAAACGTTAGATGTAGTAAAAGGATTAAATATAGGTGCAGACGACTATATTACTAAACCGTTTAGTGAAGAAGAATTGGTTGCACGTATCAGCGCGGTTCTTAGACGCTCCTCAAAAGAAAAGAATGAAATCACCTATAAAGGGTTAGTATGGAGCAAGGAAGACCACCTATTACAATATAAAAAGCAGCACATTCAAGTGACGCCTAAAGAGTTTGAATTAGTGGGGTTACTTCTTCAGCATTTAAATCGTGTGTTCAGCCGGGACGACTTGCTTGTGTTAGTGTGGGGATATGAGGCTGAGATTGGAGATCGTACTATTGACTCCCATGTGCGAAATGTTCGGGATAAGCTTAGAAAAGCGGGTTTTCCTGTAGACGAATACTTGCAAACCGTATGGGGAATAGGCTATAAGTGGGTTGATGTTAGTTGAAAATGATATGAGCATAGCTATCGAAATTGGTGGAAAGATAAAGTAAGCGACCTTTTCCCTTTACATAGGGTAGGGGGGTATAGTATGATGGAGTCATGAAGGGAGGATGTTAGATGGTCGAAGCGAATCACATGAACAGTGAAGAAAAATGTTGTACGATAAATAGTGAAAGAAAAAGTCACCATTCTCCAGAAGTGAAAAAAAATCTAACGAGCCGATTAAATCGAATTGAAGGACAAATTCGAGGAATTAAAGGATTAATTGAAAAAGATACGTATTGTGACGACGTGATTACTCAAATCGCAGCTGCGCAGTCTGCTTTAAATAGTGTAAGTAAAATTTTGCTTGAAGGTCACTTGAAGCATTGCATTGTAGAACGTGTGCAAGATGGTGATGAAGAAGTAGTAGATGAATTATTAACAACCATTAAACGATTAATGAAATAAAGGAGATGCTAGAAATGGAAAACGTAACATTATCAGTACAAGGAATGTCTTGCGGTCATTGCGTCAAAGCTGTTGAAGGCGGCGTAGGCGAACTTAATGGCGTTAAAAGCGTAGAAGTAAGCTTAGAAGATGCAAAAGTAACAGTTGCATTTGATCCAAGTCAAGTAACGGTTGAAGATATTAAAGAGGCTATTGATGACCAAGGTTATGACGTAGCATAAACATCATCGCGTGCGAATACCTTCGCACGCTTGATTTAAGAAATATATATACCCCTTATAGGTATATAACAGGAGGCGAAACGTGATGAGTGACAAACAAAAAGAAGCCACCTTGCAAATTACAGGTATGACATGTGCAGCGTGTTCTAACCGAATTGAAAAAGGATTAAAAAAAATAGAAGGTGTAAAAGAAGCAAATGTGAATTTGGCTTTAGAAAGATCTACCATCATATTTGATCCGTCTAAAACAAGTCAACAGGCCTTTGAAGAAAAAATCGAAAAGCTTGGGTACGGAGTTGTAAGTGAAAAAGCCGAATTTGCTATTACGGGCATGACGTGCGCTGCTTGTTCGACTCGTATTGAAAAAGGGTTAAACAAATTAGAAGGCGTGACAAAGGCAAGTGTTAACCTTGCTTTAGAAACGGCTTCTGTTGAATACAGCCCTTCTCAAATAGCTCCGCAAGATATAACGCAGCGAGTTGAAAAGCTTGGATACGGAGCAAAGCTAAAGTCGGAAGAAAAAGAAGAAGAGCAAAGCTACAGAGAAAAAGAACTGAGTAAACAAAAAGGAAAGTTCTGGTTTGCATTTATTTTAAGCGTACCTTTATTGTGGGCAATGGTTAGCCATTTTACGTTTACGTCGTTTATTCCTTTACCTCATATGCTAATGAATCCATGGGTTCAGCTCGCTTTAGCTACGCCTGTTCAATTCGTGGTAGGGAAGCAATTTTATGTAGGCGCATTTAAAGCTCTGCGTAACAAAAGCGCCAACATGGATGTTTTAGTAGCACTAGGTACAAGCGCAGCTTATTTCTATAGTCTATACTCTTCTCTTAAATCACTTGGGTCATCTGCTCATACGAATCAGCTTTACTATGAAACGAGTGCTATATTGATTACGCTGATTCTTTTAGGGAAATTATTTGAAGCAAATGCCAAAGGCCGTTCTTCAGAGGCAATTAAAAAGATGATGGGCTTACAGGCTAAAACGGCCGTTGTCATAAGAGACGGAGCAGAAGTTGAAATTCCAGTGGAAGAAGTCCAAAAAGGCGAAGTTGTTTTTATTAAGCCTGGTGAAAAAGTGCCTGTAGACGGAGAGATTATTGAAGGACAATCGGCCTTAGATGAGTCCATGCTGACAGGTGAAAGCGTACCGGTAGATAAAAACATTGGAGATAAAGTAATTGGAGCCACACTCAATAAAAACGGTTTTTTGAAAATAAAAGCTACAAACGTTGGCAGGGAGACGGCGCTTGCGCAAATTATTAAAGTAGTAGAAGAAGCGCAGGGTTCTAAAGCGCCTATTCAGCGACTAGCTGATTATATCTCAGGTATATTCGTGCCAATTGTAGTCGGAATTGCACTTCTTACTTTCTTTGTTTGGTATATTTGGATTGCGCCTGGCGAATTTGCACCGGCTTTAGAAAAGCTTATCGCCGTACTAGTGATTGCATGTCCATGCGCGTTAGGCTTAGCTACTCCAACTTCCATTATGGCGGGGTCAGGCCGCGCAGCAGAATATGGTATTTTGTTTAAAGGCGGAGAGCATTTAGAAGCAACGCATAAAATCGATACGATTCTTTTAGATAAAACGGGAACTGTGACAAATGGAACCCCCGAGTTAACCGATGTACGTATTGCACAAGGCTATGAAGAAAATGAGCTATTACAGTTAGTTGCATCGGCTGAGCGTTTGTCGGAGCACCCTCTCGCTCAAGCACTCGTAGCAGGTATAAAAAATAAAGGTATAGAGATTCAAGATCCGTTATCTTTTGAAGCTATTCCAGGGTATGGAGTAAAAGCAACTGTACAAAAGCGAGAGCTGTTAGTGGGAACAAGAAAGCTTATGAACCAACATAAAGTAAATATTGATACAGCCTTAGAAGAAATGACAAATTTAGAACGAGAAGGAAAAACGGCTATGCTCGTTGCTCTTGACGGAAAATATGCCGGCATGCTTGCTGTTGCAGATACCATTAAAGCGACTTCTAAAGAAGCAGTTTCCAGGTTAAAAGAAATGGGCTTAGAAGTGATGATGATTACAGGTGATAATCGTCAAACAGCTCAGGCTATTGCGATGCAAGCGGGTATTGAGCACGTTATAGCAGAAGTGTTGCCAGAAGGCAAAGCAGAAGAAGTGAAAAAGCTTCAGCAGCAAGGTAAAAAAGTCGCCATGGTAGGAGACGGTATTAATGATGCTCCTGCACTTGCGTTAGCTGATATTGGAATGGCCATCGGAACAGGAACGGATGTAGCGATGGAAGCCGCTGATATTACGCTGATGCGAGGAGACTTGATGAGCATTGCAGATGCGATTGAAATGAGTAGAAAAACAATTTCTAATATTAAGCAAAACTTATTCTGGGCAATGGGCTATAACACGCTTGGTATTCCAATTGCAGCAGTTGGGCTGTTAGCCCCTTGGGTCGCTGGAGCCGCGATGGCCTTTAGTTCTGTGTCGGTTGTATTAAATGCACTGCGATTGCAGAGAGTGAGGCTATAATATATGAAAAAGTGGATCGTCTCAGCAATTTTGTACGTGCTCGCAGTCATAGCAGTATATGCTATGTGGGCAATATAAACTAAAAAATATTAGAGTCAACGAGTCATTCTCGGTAAAAGTGATCTAAAAACAAAGCTGCTAAAGAATATTCTTTAGCAGCTTTGTTAGGTGCAAGGAATTTTTTTGATTCAATTCATACCCTTTAAGATGAAGGTCTTCTGGATGCTTTTGCTGAGCAATTAACACATCACGTCCATCATCCATAATCCAAATGAAATAATGACGGCTAGAACCATCTTCATAGGTAATGGTCATTTTGCAATCGATGCTCCCAGCAGATTCTTCATCTAAGAGAAGTTTCATATGCTGAGCCTTTTTTATACTGTTGGTGAATGCATTCATATCTTGTTCATCGATAAATGTTTTGAGCGTTTTCATTTTAATGGACGTTACTTCTATTTTTTGTACGCTAGATGAGAGAGTGGAGTATGCGGAAGCAAAAGGGGCTCCCATCACCAAGCTAAACGCAAGTAAGAGTGAGGACAGAGCAAAGCGTATTTTTAGCATGTTTCTTTCCTCCTTTTATTTTTATACTTTTTCCTTGTGGTAAGTGATTCATACGAGGGCCTTTTTTAGGAACAGGAATTATTCGTGCCCAATTATCTTCATCTTCACAAAATCTGCACAAATTCTAGCTACAATAAAGAAAAGAAGAAGAGTAGGCAAAGGTAAGTTGTTTCTAATGATTAAATGATTTTTATTTTAAAGTTTATTATGTGGAAAAGAGGGACTGTTATGAAAAAACAGCTATTTATTCTTGGTGCATCTGTCATTATTGGACTAAGCGGATGCGGAAACGATTCTAGTCATGAAAAGCCTTCAGCTGACAAAAACGAATCTATGCACGATCACTCAGAGATGAATCACTCTAGTTCAGGAGAGGTTCCAAAAGGATTAAAAAAAGCAGAGAATCCAACATATAAAGTCGGAGATAAAACCGTTATAAAAGCAGATCATATGAAAGGCATGAACGGGGCTGAAGCAACGATTGTTGGTGCTTACGACACTACGGCCTATACCGTTTCGTATACCCCAAAGACTGGCGGAAAAAAAGTGAAAAACCATAAGTGGGTTATTCAAGAAGAAATAAAAGATGCGGGTAACGAGCAGTTAAAGGCAGGCAGCGAAGTAACGCTTGAAGCAGATCATATGAAAGGTATGAAAGGGGCAAAAGCAACGATTGATTCAGCCGAAAAAACAACGGTATACATGGTAGACTACGCACCGACTACAGGCGGAGAGAAAGTAAAAAATCACAAGTGGGTAACCGAAAGTGAACTTTCAGCCAAATAGACTATTAGCGAAAAAAGAGGCTGGTACAAAAGTATTTTAGGTAAAAAAAGGTCCGAACGATGAATCGAGATTCTTGATTGAGAATCCAACTCGTTCGGATTTTTTCGTTGTTATGGTGAACGTAGGTTTCATGTAGGTGGTGGCTTCTAGCTGTAGTTTGGATTGATTTAGTTATGACTCAATCTCTTTTTGTTTTATGTTTTATCATGAGGAATTTCTTACATGGTGGATGAAGAAAACGCATGTTTCTTTCAAAAGAAGTTGTGGTATTGAGTAGAATGCTACGGTAATAAAACGAACAAACTACTGATGAAAGGAGCTAGCTATGAGTGAACATTCAGTAAAGCGAACAGGACGTACACGATGGTTTATTTCATCTTTGTTAAGCAGTATGATTATTTTAAATTATTTTGATCGTGTAGCGGTGTCAGTGGCCGCTCCTGCAATACAAGATGCATTTCACTTAACGGGAACAGAGCTCGGAATTGTCTTTTCTATTTATACGTATTCTTATACGATCATGCAAATACCTGCGGGAAGCTTGCTTGATCGGTTCGGAGTAGCATGGGTAACAAGAGTGGGTATGGTAATTTGGAGTTTATTAACGATGTCGATGGCATTTTTGCAAGGAAAACTTCTTCTCTATATCGTCCGGTTTTTAATAGGAATAATGAGTGCTTCAGCTTTTCCAGCAGCATCAAAAGCTACATCTCTATGGTTTCCTCCAAACGAAAGAAGCTTACCAAATTCTTTGTTTGATTCAGCGGCCAAATTTTCAAATGTACTTGGCGCGCCTCTTGTAGCGTTTCTCATCACCAAATTTGATTGGCGCACAGCATTTTTATCCATTGGAATTATAAACGTGCTGTTTACGCTGCTGTTTTGGTTTTATTACGAAAAACCAGAAAAGCACAGACGCATATCAGATGATGAGTTGAAGTATATTCAAGAAAATAATTTAAATGCGAACGATGAACAAACATCAAAATTTTTACATACCTTAAAAGTATTATTTACGAATCGAAAAGTTTGGGGGCTAATGATTGGGTTTACAGGCTATGGATATACGTTTAATTTACTGTTAACGTGGCTGCCAACTTTTTTAAAAGAAAAATACGGTATGGATATCATGTCATCGGGTCTGCTTACGGCAGTACCTTGGCTAATTGCTACATTTGCTGGCATTTTAGTTGGCGGTTGGCTTGTTGATTACCTCATAAAAAAAGGATATAACAGTCAAAAAGTATATCGCACGATCATTGTTGTAGGATTATGCTTAGGGTTTGTTTTTTTAGGCTCTATTTTCACCAATAGTGTTGTAGTAGCGATGATTTGTATCTCGATTGGACTGGCAGGTATATCGGCAACGGCACCAATCGGCTGGTCAATTTCTGCTGAAATTGCGCCTGCAGGCTCTATTTCTCTTCTCAGTTCTATTGTTAATTTAGCTAATAATTTGTTTGGTGGAATTATAGCTACAGCTTTAACGGGATATCTATTGGATAAAACCGGTTCTTTTGATCTAAGCTTTATTGTAGCAGGAATTGTATTGTTGCTAGGCTTAATTTTTTATATTTATGTGCTGGGAGATATTAAACAAATTAAAATTCCAAAAAAACAAAGTACGAAATAAAACCCCATGACTCGTTATGGGGTTTACTTTTGATTATAAATAAAGACCTTGCTCATGCACTTAGTGATATGAAAAAGTCTAGTTTTTTGATCTGACGCTATTAAAAGGAGAAACAAGATGAATTGGTTTGTTTGAAACATATGATAGGGACTTGTTTTAAAACAGAATTAATTGTTGGTATAGCATGTTCTTAAAAAGGTTAAGATGGTTTTTATGAAGAAATTCTGTGTCTATTTTTGTGATTTCAGCAGAAGTAGATATGAACCGCACTATAAAAAATAGAAAGGCAGAGGAACATGAATCATAAAGAAAGTGAAAACAATACTGAGTTAAATCAAAGTCATTTGTTAAAGGAGCCTCAACGTATAGAATTATCTAAGTATCAAATTTTAAAAGCACTGATACCTGTTATTATACTTGGGATTGTCGTTTTAGTTGCCGTATTACAAAATGATGGTCTTCTTAATTGGATTTAGGCATGCAATAAAAAGAAACTGCATATAGTGTAATTCAAATCGCTTGTACACAGTAGTAGAGGGAAAGAGGGAGATATATGCCAAGAGTAACCGTTTTAGGATACGGAAGTTTTGAAGTGGCAAAAGGAAAAAAGCTTGTCTTGGCACTTGAAGACAACGGTATAAATATTCTTCATCGGTGCGGCGGGAAAGCCAAATGCACGACTTGCAGGGTAGAAGTGCTCGAAGGTGAATATTGTGATTTAACACACGCGGAGAAAAATGCATACTCAGAAAGTTCAATTGAAGATCACCTGCGCTTATCTTGCCAAATCCGTGTAAATGAAGATGTCACCGTTCGGCCAATACTAACGGTAGAAAGCTCAGGACGAGAAGCAGGACCTCGACCCGCAGAGTAGTCATGTAATTGCATAAAGCAGCGCGTGGAATGTTCACATGCTGCTTTTTGTATTTTTACCTAAAAAAATAACAAGAACAGCTGCGGGGAGAAAAAGCTGTTCTTGTTAAAGTAAAGTACCTACGGAATGATTCCTTTAAATTTTAGCATTCTGTAAGGCGAGAAGTAAATCACTCAAAAGAGTGATTATGAAGGCTTTTTTCGAACCGTTATTTGTAAATGGGTTTAATTGGATGCTTCAATCACATCTCCATTTTTGTAAATATGATACCACCCTATGGTGCCTGATCCGCCTTGATCCATCCAGTCTTTGTTTTTTGCTACGAATCTGTAGTAAGCTTTATCGTTGTTATCTTTCTGTAAGCGGTCGTCTGTACTGAAGACAATGTTGTCACCGAGTTCTTTTTTACCGAATGTAATAGCTGTGCTGACAGGAAATTGCTTTCTTTCTACCTTGTTCTCATCTAAAGCTGACCATGTTAAGGGGCCAACAATACCATCTGGAGACAAGCTGTGATCGGTTTGAAATTCTTTTACTACGTTTTGTGTTTGCGTACCGAAAATTCCATCAACTGATGTGTTATACTTCACATCTTTTAAGCTTTGCTGTAAGTCCTTTACGTAGCTAGCGTGAGAACCTTTACGAAGCGTAGGCCGTTTTTCTGCTTTAGTTTCAATTTTTTGTGAGTAGGTATCTTTAGCAGCTGCTTCAGTAGTTGGAGTGCTGAATGCTACGCATGTTGTTACAAGGGTGAGAGTAGAAAGCATGACAAGTGTTTTTTTCGTTAACATGAAATAACCTCCTTGTTTTTAGCAACTATTTGTCGCTTTTCATGAGTTTTATAACTAATCAGTAGCTATAAAGTCAATTTATTATAGCGCAAACAGTTTTCTATTTGCTTTTATATTCCTATGATTATATAAGATAGTCATAAAAAACTAGTGAAGTAGATAAATCGTTCTATGTTTTCACTATAATTTCACTTTTCTCTGATACAGTACGGAATGAAAAATAGCAGGTGGAGTGTCTTGCATGATCATAGTGTGTTTTGCTGTATAGCGCCCATAATAAATAAACGAATGAAAAGACTGCAAAGGGTCTTAGATCTCTTTGTAGTCTCTTCATGTTCAAGAGCTCTGCGTTCAAATAATAACCAGAAAGGAATTACGTGATGTCACCTCTGTATTCCCAGCATATAAGGAATCTTTTTTCGAAGCAAAAGTTTAATAAATTATCGCGTAAACAAATCTTTCTCTATATACTAGGAATTTGCTGTTTGTGTATAGCGCTAATAGTAACAAACCACAATTATTCGCTTTATAAAAAACCGATAGCGGAGGTAGTGAAGACGAATGTTGTAGAACAAAATAAATCTGCTGATTTAAATCACAACAAAGATACCGTATATTCTCAAAAAATTGTTGCTAAAATCATGAACGGAAAATATAAAGGGAAGCTTATCCATTTAGAGAATACGTACTCATACTCAGGTGCTTATGATCAAAAGTACACTGTCGGAACAGATCTTTTTGTCTCCTTAGAAAAGAATTCACAGCATGCTTTAAGCGGCACGATTGAAGGAGTGAAGCGGGACACGCAGGTTACCGCTGTCGCGGGCTTATTTATACTGATTTTGCTGGCGATTGGAAAAAAACAAGGTTTTTATTCAATCATTAGCTTATTTATTAATATTGTACTTTTAATCGGGGCCTTAAATGTATATCTAGCACTAGGGAATGTGAGCTTGCTAGCTGTATGTATTGTAGCTGTCGTTCTTTTTACAGTTATTTCTTTGTTATTAGTAAGCGGTAATAAAGAAAAAACGCATGTAGCGATTATTTCAACTTTAATAGGTACATTTGTTTCTCTTTTAATCGCGTATGGTGTCATGCAACTGACAGATTCTAATGGCCTTCATTATGAAGGAATGGAGTTTGTGACGATTCCTCCTCAAAAAATATTTATGAGTGAGGTATTAATAGGATCTTTAGGAGCTGTTATGGATGTAGCGATTACGATTACTTCTTCTGTCTATGAACTATATGAAAAGAATAAAGAGATAGCGCACAAAGATTTACTGAAATCGGGTAAGGAAATTGGCGGAGACATTATGGGAGCTATGACGAATATTTTATTTTTTTCGTATATAAGCGGAACAATCCCAATGGTTCTTCTTTATTTAAAAAATGGCTCTCCTTTAGGATATACGTTTTCGATGAATTTCTCCTTGGAGTTAATCCGTGCTCTTACTGGCAGTATTGGCATTGTTTTAACGATTCCAATTACACTCTATCTTTCGATTCTTTTTATTTTTAGGAAGGGGAACAGAAAGTGAACGTTTTACTATTGCTTGCTCTTATTTTATTTATTCTGATGAGTATTGTGGGCGGAAAAAAAGGAATTAGATCTTTCCTTGCTTTGTTCTTGAATTTTGGCGTTATTTTTCTAACCATTCTTTTTATGCTGTCTATAAAAAATACGATTGTTGTTACGTTGATAGCTTGTACAATCATTAGCTGCATTAATTTATTTTATATTAATAAATTCAATCATAAAACGCTTGCTGCGTTTGTTTCAACGATTATTACTTTAGCTGTTTTAGTGTTCTTTATTTTTATTGTTGAACATCATGCAATGATTCAAGGATTTGGAGAAGAACAGGAAGAAGAAATTAACGCTTTTTCACTTTATGTTGGAATTGATTTTGCTAAAATAGCCATTTGTACAATTATTATGGGTGCCATAGGAGCGATCATTGATATTTCGCTATCTATTTCGTCTTCTATGAATGAGTTATTTGTTCATGATCCGTCCGTAACTAAAAAAAATCTCTTCAATTCTGGTTTGAAAATCGGAAGAGATATTTTGGGCACCACAACCAATACACTGTATTTTGCCTTTGTAGGCGGGTATTTGACGTTAATTATCTGGTTTAAGAGATTGTCGTATTCGTTTGGAGACATTATCAATTCAAAAACCTTTTGTGCAGAAGTCATTTCTATTTTAAGCGGAGGCATTGGTGTAGCCATTATTATTCCGATTACTTCTTGGATTAGCGCTTCTATTTTCTTACAAAAAAGAGAAAAAGGGAAGCAGTACAAGGAAATAAAGTAGAGAAGCGTATGGACAAATAAAACAGAAAGTCATAAGAAACTGCCCCTCCGATGGTTAACCACTGGAGGGGCAGTTCAAATTAACCTCGGCCTATTTGTGGGATTTTGAGAGGAAACTAGGTGGAGGATGGGAGTTGTAATAGCATTAAGGATTACAATCTGTTTTTCTTACTGATAGATAATACGAAAAGGCCAAGAAGCAGAATTTACAGGAGAAGCAGCTTTTACAAGGACCGTCTCACCATTAGCTGGAAGCAGATTCTTAAAAACATAAATTCTACGTTCACCTCTTGGAGATCCACGTCCTCGAGAGGTCTTTTGAGGTATAATATTTCGTTCATTTTTTGGGTCAAGTATCCAGTGTACGTACCAAATCTGACGTAAAAATTGTCTATTTGTACTTTGCGAACGTTCATCAAATATACAGTGATTCACTTGGCCTGTCCAATATAGATATCGCCCGTTTCCTATATGCCATTCATCTCCTGCCAGATATCTGATTCCTACACATTCACCGGGGTAGATAATATCAGGGATGTTGTAATGACTTTCTCTTTGACAGCTAGGGTCACTATATTGTGTATAAGGCGTAATTTCTACTTTTTCTAACTGATTTTTTCTAAAATACAAATATTGCTGCGTGACTTGCCCTGTCGTTCGGTTTACGGCTCGGTGGCTAAGAAGAATACCATTATAAGTCTGTAACTTTGTGTTATCGATGCTTCTTGTAACCGTTAAGGTACCAGCATTTGAGCTTATGACGCCGCCTACTAATCTTCCATTATGAACACAGTACCCGTTTCTGCATGATGCACCGGCATTAGCTCGATATAGAACTCCTACGCATGTCCCACTATTAATTAAAGTCAATTATATTCACCTCGCATTCTAACTTGTTTTATAGAAACAGCTTTCGAAAGTGCTCTTCGGTTGAAATTCTTTCTATAGATCATCCGGGCCGTATCGATAGGAAGGCTGTGTTTGAATAAAGTAGCCATTTCGCACTTGAGCCACCCAGTTTTGAAATATTTCTCTCCATTCAACACGGTTAAAAAACTCATCAAGCGGTTTTGTAGAATCCCATTCAATAATAAAGAAAGGAACTACTGCTGGATTCCAAACGCCTATACTGTTGACACCTGATTCTTTGATAAGAAGTAAAGGCAGGCCTCGTTGGTAACCCATGCTCGGCTCTATTTGTAAAAACGGAGCACCTTCCCATGATGGTGGCGGAGGTGTACCGCCGGGAATATTCGTCATGGTATAATTGGCGAAGACTTGCTGCATATTCACCGCGATCAACCCATAGCTAGAAAGTATCATTCGGCGAACGCTTGTTATTGTTTTATTAGGATATTGCTCTGTATCAGGCAGTGTACGAGGGAAAAGAAGAGCACGTTCAATTTCATCAATTAAACGATTAAGAAATCTTGTTTGAGTAGTATTAAGCATAGAAGGGTGGCTGAGGAATACAGGGATTTTAAAAGCTCTGTCGGCTGTATTTTTCAAAGGGATTTTAGGAGAAGCAGAGGGGGATACTTTATTGTCTCTAAGAGAGTAAGGCTTGTCTACATAATATTTACCATCTTGCGGGTTATAATAGGAATAATGTTTTTCTATCATAATCACCCTTTCTTATTTTTCTCTATATTTTATGCAGATCGACAAAATAAGTATGTATGTTTGTCCAAGGACATTAGGAGCATTTTTACGAGAAAATATACCTATAGTATTATGTGCTAGATTTGGTTTAGATTAGTAGGGGAAAAAATAACTTCTTTAAATCCTTAGACAACTACTAAATCACTTTTAGTTTACTAAAAAATTGTAAAACATTTAGAAATCAATTATAGTAATGAGCATTAATACATAAGCACATTATTATCTATCAACTGAAAGGGAGTAGGAGGTATTCATTAATGCGCACAAAATCTATAGATAGTATTGAAAAGGCAGCCCAAATCTTAAAATTATTGGGAGATAAAACAAGGCTTTCGATGGTGAAATTAATAGAGAACAATGAATGCTGTGTGTGTGAGTTCGTAGATATCTATCAAGCTAGCCAACCTTCAATTAGTCAGCATTTACGAAAATTAAGAGATGCTGAACTTGTGAAGGAAAGAAGAAAAGGGCAATGGGTTTTTTATTCTCTTAATAAAGAAAGTCAGTACTATGAGTTTGTTCTGGGCATACTTGAATCTGTACCAAGTCAGGACGAACGTTTAAAAGAGCTGGAAAAACAAGGACTGCGTATTAGTTGTTGTGAATAATTGGAGGTTTAAAAAGTGGCATCAGTTGTACTAGCATCATTGATTTTTTTAGTAACATTAATTTTTGTTATTTGGCAGCCGAAAAATTTATCAATCGGCTGGTCGGCTTGCGGGGGAGCTATGCTTGCTTTACTGGCAGGCGTTGTTGATTTTCAAGACGTTCTTGAGGTAACCAGCATTGTGTGGAATGCGACTCTTACGTTTATTGCTATTATTATTATTTCTTTAATTTTAGATGAAATTGGTTTCTTTGAATGGGCAGCGCTTCATATGGCTAGAGCCGCAGGAGGGAATGGCGTGCGTATGTTTGTTTACGTGTCTCTTCTTGGAGCCGTTGTAGCAGCGCTATTTGCTAATGACGGAGCAGCGTTGATTTTAACACCCATTGTACTAGCCATGGTTCGGGCATTAAAGTTCGACGATAAAATGGTTTTTCCGTTTATTATCGCAAGTGGATTTATTGCAGATACAACGTCACTGCCCCTTGTTGTTAGTAACTTAGTAAATATCGTATCAGCCGACTTCTTTGGTATTAGCTTTTCTGAATTTGCATCACGCATGATTGTTCCAGATTTGGTTTCTCTGTTTGCAAGTATTATGGTCTTATATCTGTATTTCCGCAAAAGGATTCCTAAGAAATACAATGTAGCAGATTTGCAGAAGCCAGTGGATGCCATCAAAGATGAAAAGATGTTTAGGTTATCCGGAATTGTCTTAGTTTTGTTAGTGCTAGGCTATTTAGTTGGAGAATTCTTTAGCGTCCCTGTTTCGATTATTGCAGGTATTATTGCTATTCTGTTTTTGGTGATGGCCAAAAAAAGCCGAGCGGTTCATACAAAAAAAGTGTTACAGGGAGCTCCATGGGCGATTGTCTTTTTCTCTATCGGCATGTATGTTGTTGTATACGGCTTGCGTAATGCTGGTTTAACAGAAATTCTGGCTGATGTGATCCAAGCAACGGCTAGTCATGGACTGTTTGCAGCAACAATTGGTATGGGATTCACTGCCGCTATTCTTTCATCGATTATGAACAATATGCCAACCGTTATGATTGATGCACTAGCAATCGCTGCAACACACGCAGCTGGAACAATCAAGGAAGCGTTGATTTATGCAAACGTTATTGGATCGGATTTAGGTCCGAAAATTACCCCGATTGGTTCTTTAGCGACGCTTTTATGGCTTCATGTTCTTTCAACAAAAGGCGTGAAAATTTCATGGGGAACGTATCTTAAAACGGGTATTATCTTAACGATTCCGACATTGTTTATTACGCTTGTTGGTTTGTATGTTTGGTTATTGATTATTTCATAACACGTCCAGATTTGTTTTAGTCGATATGATAATGGCTGTTGCCAGAAAAATTCAGATATGTATCAAAGCTGTAGAAAATGATCTACAGCTTTTTTATTGAAAAGCTATAACGGACAGCGACACGTTTTTTAAATGAGGTAGGTATCTCTCATCTAAACTACTTTTCTCCTCATTCATACTCCAACAGCTCTTTCTATGATAAAATAATAAAACTGACTAAGTTTCACATGGAAATTTGAAATGTAAGGTGATTAAATACATGAAGTTAATTATTGCAGAAAAGCCGGATCAAGGATCGACTCTAGCTTCACAGTTTAAGCCGAAGCGTCACGACGGCTATTTAGAGATTCCACCGAATGAAGTATTTACAGACGGAGCGTATGTGACGTGGGCAGTGGGGCATTTATGTCAGCTTGTAAGTCCGGAAGATTATAAGCCGGAGTGGAAAAAGTGGTCAATTGACACGCTGCCGATGATTCCAGACCGCTTTCAATATGAAGTGACGCGCTCAAAAGCTAAGCAGTTTCAAGTGGTAAAAAAACTGCTTAAAAAGCCGACGGTCACAGAAATTATTCACGCGGGAGATGCGGGGCGTGAAGGAGAATTGATTGTTCGTAATATCATTCAGCTCTCAGGTGTGCATAAGCCGATGAAGCGATTGTGGATTTCTTCTTTAACGCCAAAGGCCATTTATGATGGGTTTCAACAGTTAAAAGACGAAAGCGATACGCGTAACCTTTATTATGAAGCATATACAAGAGCATGTGCGGATTGGGTCGTTGGGATGAATGCTTCACGGGTGTATAGCATTTTGTTAAAAAAGCACGGCATGTCAGATGTTTTTTCAGCGGGGCGCGTGCAGACGCCAACGCTTGCTTTGATCGTAAAGCGTGAAAAGGAAATTGATAACTTTAAATCAGAGCCTTTTTGGGAAGTGCTTGCTAAGTTTGATATTGAAGGAAAGAAGTATGAAGGCAAATGGCATCAAGACGGAGAGTCGCGTCTTAAAGAAAAAGAAATGGCGTATAAAATTGCTCAGTTTTGCGAAGGAAAAGACGCGGAAGTTCATGAACTCGTAACGGAGCGAAAAGAGTTCCAGCCGCCTTTATTATTTAACTTATCATCACTTCAAGCAACGGCGAATAAAGCGTTTAAGTTTTCTCCTAAAAAGACGCTTGATGTGCTGCAAGGGCTGTATCAGAAAGGAATTGTTTCTTATCCAAGATCAGACTCAAACTACGTAACAGAAGGAGAAGCCGAAACGTTTCCTGAGATTTTAGAAAAGCTGAGTGTTTTTTCTGAATACGAACATTTATTTCCGCTTCCTTACTCTTCAGTCCTGGGAAATAAACGCTATGTAAATGCAAAAAAAGTAAGCGATCACTATGCGATTATTCCAACGGAACAAGTGAAGGACCCTAGCAAACTGTCAGGAGACGAACAGAAAATTTACGACTTAGTCGTAAGACGTCTAATTGCGGCACACTATGAAAAAGCGATTTTCGACTATACAACGATTACCACACTCGTGGAAAAGCGGGCAGCTTTTATTTCAAAAGGAAAGCAGCAAATCCAAGAAGGCTGGCGTAAAGTAATTTTTCAAAACGAGAAAGACGACGACGTTATTCTTCCGAATGTTCAAGAAGGCGAAGAAGGAAAAGTTATTAAAGTAGACGTAAAAGAAGGTAAAACACAGCCTCCAAAACGCTACACAGAAGGTCAGTTGATTACACTGATGAAGACAGCTGGCAAGCATTTGGATAATGACGAGCTGGAGAAGATTTTAGCAAAATCAGAAGGGTTAGGGACTGAAGCTACGCGTGCGGGAATCATTACAATGCTTAAAGACCGTAAATATATTGATGTGAAAAAAAACCAAGTGTTTGCGACTGATAAAGGAAAGGTATTGATTGACGCGATTGGCGATAAAATTTTAGCTTCACCAGAAATGACGGCTAAGTGGGAGCAGCGTCTAGCTGAAATTGGAGAAGGAACAGCATCGGCCGCTGCTTTTATGGAACAAACAAAAAAGCTGTCAGCTAAAATTATCGAAGACGCTGTCGAAGCAGAAAGTAAGTGGAACTTCAGCGGATACGACACTGAATCCATTCAGCGAAAAGGCAAGGGCAAAGGTAAAAGCTTTTCTTCTAAATCGTTTGGTTCGTGTAGGCTTTGCGATGGAAAAGTAGTGGATAAAGGCTCATTTTACGGATGCTCAAACTATACAAAAACAAAATGCACGTTTACCGTATCGAAAAAGATTTTAGGTAAAACAGTTACGCAGGCTAATTTAAAAAAACTGTTGAGCGAAGGACAGACAGATTTGATTGAAGGTTTTAAAAAAGGCGATAAGACCTTTAACGCTAAGCTAGAATGGAAAGAAAACAAAGTGCAGTTTTTATTTGAAAAATAGAGGGATAAAAAGCGTTTGCTAAAGAGCAGGCGCTTTTTGCATGCAAAGAAACAGGATTTCTCCAGCTTTTCTAGAAGTTCTTACATAGCTTATTTATGCAAAGGATGAGATTGATGAAACGAACGAGTAAAGGGATGATTCCGTTTTGGGATTATATTGGCATTGAAGAAGCGCTGCTTGATAAAGGATATGCGGAGTTAAAAATCACGATTCAGCCGCAGCTTCTGCAAGGAAGAGGAACGGTTCATGGAGGCGTTATTGCTACGCTTATCGACGCGGCGGTTGGTTCAGCTGTGCGGTCTTCTCTTTCTGAAGAGGAAAGTGCCAGTACAGTTGAATTAAAAGTAAATTACACAAGGCCGGGTATAGGTGATTATTTAGTTGCTAAATCCACACTGTCTCATCGCGGCAAAACGCTGGCTGTTGGAGAAGTGAAAATTGAAGACAGCAGCGGCAAGCTTGTTGCGCTTGGCAGTGCAACATATATGATTTTTTCAGCAGAAAAAGCTTAGGATTCTAAGCTTTTTCTGCTGAATGCAGCTGCTGGCTAATGAATGAAATAATCGTTTCATAGTAAGCTTTGGGATGAGGAGCAAATTCACTTTTGTGTGCTATACGGTGAATAGGCTCTTTTTTATTCGTTATCCCTTCAACGGTCAGTTCTGTTTGATTTCCAAGCCACAGTTCGCAAAAGTGAGAAAAAGGCGCTTTTACAAATCCTGATACTTCTTCTTGCTGCAACGTAAACGCACTAAGAGGGTGAGAGCTGTAGTATAAAAATACATGTGCAAATTCTTTGTCAATATAGTGCGGCTGAGCTACTTCGTATTTAAAGACATCTAAAGGAAGCAATTCATCAAACGAAATGTTGACGCCGAGCTCTTCTTGAATTTCTCTTACTCCATTTTGAACGGTTTCTGTATGAAGCAAATGTCCGGCAACTGTGATATCAAGCGCACCAGGATAATCTTGTTTTTGTTCGCTGCGAATTTGAAAATAAATATAGTCTGTATCATTTTCATGGCTGACAAACCAGCAGTGAAACGCTTCGTGCCAATAGCCCTTTTCATGAACTTCTTTGCGAGACGCTGTTCCTATGCGCTGCTGTTGGTCGTTAAATACGGTTAGCACTTCATCATTCATCATAAAACCCCCATTTGTTTCCTACTTCTACTCTAACCTGCCTTGAAAGGTATGTAAATAATGGAAGATGAAAATCTGCTTTGATCCATATAAATATGCACAAAATAAAAAATACATCAATTTTAGTAAAGAAGGTGCATATGGTGAATCATTGGATGGAAGTAGTACTTCGTTCAGTGCTGATTTTACTTGGTTTGTTTTTTATTACAAAGCTGTTGGGCAAAAAACAGTTATCCAAACTTTCTTTTTTTGAATATATCGTTGGCATTACAATTGGAGATATTGCAGGAACAATTTCAATGGATGTAGATTTACAGGCAAGTCACGGGGTAGTCGCGATTTTAGTGTGGGCATCGTTTCTTATTTTTGTATCAAACGTATCGTTAAAAAGCATAAGCTTTCGAAAAGCGGTGGAAGGGACGACAACAATCCTCATTAAAGAAGGAAAAATTCTTGAGGAAAATGTAAAAAAAGAAAAATATACAGTAGATGAGCTCATGGAGCAGCTTCGTAAAAAAGACATCTTTTATGTGAAAGACGTAGCTTTTGCGATGCTTGAAACCAACGGCGAATTAAGCGTGCTGTTAAAAAAAGAAAAGCAAAACGTTACGAGAGAAGATCTATTAATAAAAGGAGAGGCGACACGATTACCCCAAACGATTATCATGGACGGAAATATAATGAAAGAAGCCGTTCATGAGCTAGGGTATAGCGTAGCATGGGTTAAAGAACAGCTCAAAAAGAAAGGTGCTGCAGTCGATAAGGTATTTTTAGGTCAAGCAGACTCAGCAGGTCATTTGTATCTTGATTATTATGAAGACTGAGGATGGGACAAAAGCATTTTCCCCTAAGTGAAAAACGAACCACTAATCAACATGTTTGATTAGTGGTTCGTTCCTTCTAGCAGTCCAGCTCATTTATGCCTCATTTATTCGCCTTTAGGTTGGATTCGTTTAGTTATGTCTCAACCTTAGCGAGGATCTACTTCTTGCCCAGATTTTATGTCGATTACTTTAAGGTTATTTTGAGGTGCTTTAATATCTTTACTTGCAGGCGCTGCTTTTTTATTTTCCACCCAGTCTACTAACAAATCAAAAGATTGATGTGCATATGGAAGCAGAGGCTGAAGCTCTTGATTTGGATCCGTTTGTTTATTCCATACTAAGCTGTCAACGTGATTTCCGTTTTTAACGGTATAAAGACGATGAAGGTTTGCCTTGCCAGCTTTTTTAACGAGCTTTTCATAGCCTTCCGCGTGAATAGACGGGAAGATAAGTGAATCGAGAGAGCCGGCCATACTGATAAGAGGTACATCGATATCACCCGTATTTTCTACTTTTGCTACATTTTCTTTTACACTTTTTGGACGGGTTTGATAGCGATAATTTTCAAAGATATAATCCCATGAGCGATCACGTAGACCTGCTAAAGTAAAGTTTAAATAGTTGTGCCAGTTTGTTCTTCCTGGAGCAGTTGGATCAAAGTGATCACGGTAAATGTTTAATGTGACCGCCCAGTACACTTGATCATGATAATTCCACAATTTTTCTGATCCTTTCGGAAGACCTGCTTTGTACATTTGTTTCATGGCTTTTTTCTGTTCTTTGCCCGTTCCGTACAGCGCTTCTTCTGCGTTGTTGACAACAGGTGTTAGTGAGCTAATTAAATTTGGCGCTTTTGAACTCCATAATACGCCTTCCCAATCGACGCCTCCATCAAATAAACGAGGCTCTTTTGTTTGTTTTGGATCATCGTGTTCAAGTGCGTATCTGACAACGTATCCACCGTTTGAAATGCCAATTGCATAAGTTGGTACTTTATGATTGTTTCGAATCAAATCGCTTGCAGGGTTTTTTCGATTGGACGGGTTGATTAGCTTATCCGAATAATGAGTAGTTAAGTATTGCTGGGCAGCTTTTGTCAGCTGACGATAGCGCATATTCCATTCTGCTACGCTGTCGTCATCGTTAGCGAGTGCATTTTTTACTTTAGCAAAAGGATCGTTAGGGTCACTTTCTCCTTGCGTTCCTTTATCGGTGGCTGCAAATGCATAGCCCTTTTTAAGAACGTAATCGCTGAATAATAAATCGGTGGACGTTTCGTTGCGCGTGGCAGGAATGCCGGCTACCACAAGTTTTCCGTTCCAGTTATCAGGAACACGGATGACGAACTGAGCGTCTTCAAAAATTCCGTTCACTTGCGTTCCTTTGACCTCAGCTGGCTGATTGATTCGATACCAGCCCGATCCATCTTCAGGTTTTCCCCAGTTATAAGGAGTAAGCCCAATATTGCCATAGAGCGTGGCCTGCTGATATTGAGCGGGGTTTTTAGTCGTCAGCCAATTCCCGTTCGCTCCGTCAAAATAGGTTTCTGCCGACTGATCAGCATTTGGGATTACATCTGTGTTGTTAGAAGCTTCAGCAAGAGATCCTGAAGCTGAAAAACAAAGAGCAGCAGAAAAAGTAAGCGCTATCATTTTTCGTTTCACATTTCTTCCTCCTCATAAAAATACTCATACCTTTTAAGTAAATTCCATAAAAAAGAAAAATGTCCTGTTTTAAAATTAGTTTGGAGGAAAGTTTTTTCATTTGTTTCTAAGCTGTTTTTGTCTAACAAACAGGTAAAGTGCATCCAATTCTCTAGTTTCTTTTTAGGCTGCTTATATTATAATGAAACAAGGATTAAAAAAGACAGGGTAAAACAATCGATTAAATAAGTATAAAAGATATGAAGAACGTTTCTATAAAACGTTTATCTTAGAGGGCAAGGGAGTAGGTCTATGAGCAGCTTTAACAGCCAGTTTTTGTATTCTGTTACAATCATTCTATTAGGATACATACTAAAACGAACAAACCTCCTTCAGCAAAAAGACGGGGAAGCTTTAGCCAGAATTATTTTTAATATTACAATGCCTTGCTTGATTATTGTCACATTCAGCAGCATTAAAATTGATGGATCGCTTATCTTACTATTAGTTATTGGAATTGTCTATGGCTTATTGTTAGCTACGGTAGGAATTTTTGTTTTTCGAAAAGATGAGCGAAAAGTGAAAGGCATGCTGACGATGATGATTCCAGGGTTTAATATTGGAATGTTTGCTTATCCGTTAGTAGAAGGCATTTGGGGAAAAGAAGGGCTTAAATACTTTGGTATGTTTGATGTCGGAAATGCTTTTGTTATTTTTGTTTTATGCTATGTAATTGGCAGCTACTATTCAGGAGATGATATTGACATTGAATTTAAAAAGATTTTATACAAAGTATTAAAATCAATGCCGCTTCTTACCTATGTAATCATTTGTCTTCTTGCGATTATAGGCATTCATTTACCATCATACGTATTAGACGTTTCAGGCATTATCTCGAAAGCGAATATGCCGCTTTCTCTTTTGCTTTTAGGCGTATATTTAAATTTCTCGTTCCAAAAAAGCTACTTGAAAAAAATTATTATGTTTTTAAGTATCCGCTACGTAATCGGACTCGGCGTAGGAATTGCGCTGTTTTTCCTGCTTCCATTTGAAGATATGTTCCGGTATACAATCTTAGTTTGCTTCATTCTACCGGTAGCGGGGTCAGTTTTACCTTACGCAGTAGAATTCAAATACGATCAAAAATTTGTCGGCACCGTGTCAAATATGACCATTTTGCTAAGCTTTTTGCTGCTGTGGGGAATGACAAACATTTTAATGTAAATAACTGAGGACGCTCGCACTTGTGAGCGTCCTTTTTGATGAAAAAAGGATATTCCCAAATAAACAGAGGTAAGCTAGGAGAAGAGAAAATCCATCATACATACAACCTGACGGGAGGAAAAAAAGTGGAGTCCTTAACTTTTGTTTTATTTGGCGCAACGGGTGATTTAGCAAAAAGAAAAATCTTTCCTGCTCTTTATAATTTATTTACAGACAAAAAGCTCCCTGATGCTATTTCTATTATTGGATCGGGGTACGAGCAGATGTCTCATGAGGATTTTAAAGAGCGCGTAAAGCAATCTGTAAACGATTTTTCGAGACGGAAAATGGAAAGTAATGAGGAAGATTTTTTGTCTCTGTTTCATTATCAAGCAGTAGATGCAAGCAAAATAGAAGATTACAAACAGCTATTAAAGGTTGTGAATGAGCAAGAAACAACTCATGGAAGTAAAGGAAATCGTTTGTTTTATTTGTCCGTAGCACCCGAATATTTCGATGTAATTGCTTTGCATATAAAAAAAAGCGGCTTAGATCAAACTGGAGGCTGGAAGCGTCTAATGATTGAAAAGCCGTTTGGACATGATCTTGTTTCAGCAAGAGAGCTTAATGAGAAGCTAAGCAGCACGTTTAAAGAAGAAGAAATTTATCGAATTGATCATTATTTAGGTAAACCGATGGTGCAAAATTTAGAAGCGCTTGAATTTACGAACCCTGTGCTGCAATCATTGTGGAATAACAAACACATTGCGAACGTACAAATTACGGCAAGTGAAACAGTCGGTGTTGAAAATCGTGCAGGGTATTATGATCATACGGGGGCCATACGCGACATGATTCAAAATCACATGCTGCAGGTTCTCATGATGACAGCTATGCATCTTCCAAAACGAATTTGCTCAGAAAACATTTTAGAAGAAAAGCAAAAAGTAATGCAGTCACTGAGGAAAATTCAAGCGGAAGAAGTAGCTCGCGATGTTGTACGAGGGCAATACGGAAGCGGAGAAATCGATCACAAATCTGTTAGAGGATACAAAGAAGAGCCTGGCGTAGAAGCAGACTCTAAAAATGATACGTTTGTGGCAGCACGTTTATGGATCGATAATCCATTTTGGAAAGGCGTTCCTTTTTATATTCGAACGGGCAAACGAATGAAAGAAAAATCAACTCGTATCGTCGTAGAGTTTAAAGATTCTTTAAAAGGTCTGTATGAAACTCCTTATGACAAAGTAGCACCAAACTTATTTATTATTGAAATTAGTCCAAGTGAAAACGTCGCTTTGCAGCTTAACAGCAAAAATCCATTAAAAAATGGTGTTATTGAGCCGGTTCGTATTACGTTTTCACGAGAAGAAGAAAGTGTGCCAGAAGCATATGAACGAATTATTTACGACGCATTAATCGGGGACTCCACATTTTTTGCCCATTGGAAAGAAGTAGAGCTGTCTTGGCAATGGGTGCAGCCTGTATTAGATGCATTTGAAGCTGACATGCTGCCTCTTTATGAATATCCATCCGGCTCACAAGGTCCTGAAGAAGCACAAAAATTAGTTGCACAAGAAGGCTTTAGATGGTGGCTCGATGACGATGAACATGGAGAAGCACCTGGAGTGTTTTTACCGATTTAATAAAGACATCTCTTTCAGGGGTGTCTTTTTCATACTTTGTATATTCTGAATTTTCTTGAGGCTCTTATGTTCCCTGCGTATAATCAAAAGAGTAGATGCATGAAGTATTGTGTAGAGATTAATATAAAAAGACGCAGGGGGATTTTTGATGAAAACGTTAAAAATAGCGAACATACCAGGAGATGGAGTAGGAAAAGAAGTTGTGCCGGAGGCGGTTAGAGTCCTTCGTACGATTGCAGATCTTCACGGGGGATTAAAATTTGAATTTACAGAATTTCCTTGGAGCTGTGATTATTACTTGAAGTACGGACATGTGATGCCGGAAGATGGGCTAAAGCAGCTTCAAGACTTTGACGGAATTTTTTTAGGAGCCGTAGGAAATTTAAATCTTGTGCCAGATCACGTTTCGCTATGGGGTCTGCTCATTAAGATTCGTCGAGAATTTCAGCAGGTAATTAATATTCGTCCAGCCAAGAGGTTAAAAGGCATTGCATCTCCACTAATGAACCCAAAAGATTTTGATTTAATTGTTGTTCGTGAAAATAGTGAAGGAGAATACAGTGAAGTAGGAGGCCGGATTTATCAAGGAGAAGATCAAATTTCTATTCAAAATGCGGTTTTTTCTCGAAAAGGAACAGAACGAGCGATGCGCTACGCATTTGAATTAGCTTCTAAAAGAAAAGCGAAAGTTACAAGCGCAACGAAGTCAAATGGAATTGTTCATTCCATGCCGTTTTGGGACGAAGTGTTTCAAGATGTTGCAAAGAGTTATCCTCATATTGAAACAGACTCACAGCACATCGATGCGCTGGCGGCTTTTTTCGTTACAAATCCAAGTCGTTTTGATGTAATTGTGGCAAGTAATTTATTTGGAGATATTTTAACAGATATCGGAGCTGCTATTATGGGAAGTATTGGCGTTGCTCCTGCTGCAAATATTAATGTGAACGGAAAATATCCTTCGATGTTTGAACCGGTGCACGGGTCTGCTCCTGATATTGTCGGAAAAGGCATTGCAAACCCAATCGGACAGATTTGGACGGCTAAAATGATGTTGGATCATTTCGGTGAACAAGAATTAGGCAGTCATTTGTTAGAGGTTATTGAACAAGTGACGGAATCGGGCATCATTACACCAGATGTGGGAGGCAGCGCAACTACTAGTGAAGTAACGGATCAAATTATTTCTCATTTAAAGAAGTGAAGGTTCTAAAAGAGGCTAGGACAAAAGAATATTAGACGAAGTGAAAAACGAACCATTGATCAAAGTGTTTGAATCATGGTTTGTTTTTTTGTGGTAAACGTAGGTTTCATGTGTGTAGATCTTTCTAGCGGTTGATTGGAGGGCAAGGCGAAGACTCCTGCGGGGAAATTGAAGTCTTGCCCGGAAATCAAAATCGATAAATACATGTTGACACTTACATATATGAACCCTATAATAGTTTGAGTTGAGATAATTCGTATACATATTATTTCTAGACTATGATTTAGTTTGTTTTAATAAATAGATACGAATAAACAAATAAAAGGAGGAAAATCATGCAGAAATCGAAATTATGGACAAAAGATTTTTTAGCGGTCTCATTGACCAGCTTTTTTGTTTTTGTCATTTTTTATATGTTAACTGTCACATTGCCGCTGTTTGCAACAGATGAACTTCATGCAAGTAAACAAAGCCTAGGGTTAATTGTGACAATTTTTTTAGTGTCCGGTATTGTGTTCAGACCGCTAGCCGGTAAGTGGATGACAACATTAGGACAAAAGAAAGTGCTATTGATAGGTGTCTTTATCTTTTTAATTGGTTCTATTTTATATATGAATATTCACTCATTATCTGCGCTGCTGCTGCTGCGTGTGCTTCATGGTATTGGTTTTGGAATGAGCACAACTGCTACAGGAGCAATCGTTGCAAATGTAATCCCAGAACAGAGAAAAGGCGAAGGGATGGGGTACTATGCGACGTTCATGAACTTAGCGATGGTAGTAGGTCCGTTTGTAGGCTTAACGTTAACAAATACTTTGAGTCATACAGCGGTTTTTACCGTTGCGGTTGTATCTTCTGTTTTAGCAGTATTATGCAGTCTAGTACTTCGTGTACCTGAGGTGCAAGCTTCTTCTGCAACAAATGAAATACAGCCAGCTAAAGGTCTTGCGGCGTTTTTTGAATACCGTTCGCTGCCTATTTCTGTTGCTGGCCTTGTGGTAGCTTTTTCATATGCAAGTGTTATTTCGTTTGTGTCTATTTATGCAAAAGAAATGGGCTTTACGCAAGCTTCAAGCTTTTTCTTTGTTGTATACGCGGTGTGCTTATTAGCTTCTAGACCTTTTACTGGAAAATGGTTTGATCAATACGGAGAAAACAGCGTGGTATATCCGTCCATTTTATCTTTAGCCATCGGTATCTTTTTGCTTAGCCAAGCGACGACAAGCTGGGTGTTTTTATTAGCTGGAGCATTGATTGGATTAGGCTTTGGAACGATTACATCAAGTTTTCAATCCATTGCTGTAAAAAAAGCTTCTCCTCATCGCCGAGGTGTCGCCACAGCTACGTTTTTTGTGTTTTTTGACTCTGGAATGGGTTTAGGGTCCTTTTTATTAGGCATTTTATCCACGGCAGCCGGGTATAAAGGAATGTATGTATTCTGTTCTGTTGTTGCTCTTTTAGCTATAGCAGTATACCTTGTATTGCACGGCCGAAAAAGCCAGAAACAGCGCATTATTTCTCAAAATGAATCATTAGGAAAATAACATAAATAAAAAAAGGCGTGCTCAAGGGGAGCATGCCTTTTTTATTTATAGAGCTCTAAAGAAAACGGCTGTGAGCATATCGATATAGAAGCCCTCCTGATTTTTTTAGAGATTTCTTTTATTCCACTTCTTCTTTTGTAATCCACTCACTGGACCATGTCTGAATTTCCTGAATTACCGGCGCTAGTGCTAATCCTTTGTTGGATAATGAATACTCGATTCGAACTGGAGTTTCCGGAATAACCGTACGAATGACGATTCCTTCATGCTCTAGTTCTTTTAAGCGCTCGGATAAGAGCCTTCCGCTTACTGGAAGTGCTTCTTGCATTTGAGAAAACCGCTGTGATCCGGAAAGCAGCTGAAAAATGATCAAACTCGTCCAACGTTTCGTTAGTATAGTAACAGCCTTTTCAAAACGCGGGCAGAGTGCTAAACCGTCCATGTTATTACCTCCATTCTCTTCCTATATTATAAAACAAAGTCAGCATTTTATCTAGTGTTGTGTAATTTAATTACTTAAAGAATATAAATTACTTTACGTTTTTACGTTTTGATTATATAATTTATATAATTAAGGAAGTTAATTACTAAAAGTAACAAATAGAGCATAAAAGCTTTACAAGATAAATTTATCGTCATATAATACTTTAAGCAAGTAAAGTTACTTACTTTTAGTAAGCTGATACATCAATTAAAAAAGATAAATGTAGTGAAGTGCTAGAAAAAATAGTTGTTCATGTGAGAGATTGAGCAAAATGTGAAAATAGTAGATAAGTGAAAGACACATCAGAGGAGGAAATGACTGTGATTAACGAAAAAGTTGTTTCAATTTTAAAAGATAAAATTAACGTAGTAAAAAATGATGATCATTTTATTTATATAGTAGGACCTATCACGCTTCCTGTGAATCTAGATGGTGAGACACAAGTATTTAGTTGGTATTCATGGCTGCGTTCTGATAATGTAAAAGAAGGATCTTTAAGTACGGAAGAGCTTATTGAAAAAATGCAAGGAGCTAATTTAGCTGACATGCAGCAATCGAGTGTTCTTGTGTACGGAGATTTTCAAGAATCGCATGAGGCACTCATTCGTATGCACAGTATCTGCCATACGGGAGATATATTCGGAAGCAAACGCTGCGACTGCGGTTTTCAATTAAAACAATCGATGAAAATGATCGTCGAAAATGGAAGCGGAGCGCTATTTTATTTAGCAAATCATGAAGGACGCGGTATTGGCCTATTCAGCAAAGCAATGGCATACGTTCTTCAAGAAAACGGATTTGATACGGTAGAAGCGAATGAAGGGTTAGGATTTGAAGATGATACTCGCAGCTATAGTGATGCCATCAGCGTGTTAAAAGTGCTGCGCCAAAAACCGGTTACGCTGATTACCAATAATCCGAAAAAGCTAATCGCGCTTGAGAAAAACGGCGCACTTTTATCAGGGCGCGTTCCACTTTGGGGAGATGTATCTCAGTTTAATGAAAAGTATTTAGATACTAAAGTTAAACGTTCAGGACACTTAAAAGAGGAGGTTCTTCTTTGATCAATCACGAATTTTATATGAATATAGCTTTACAAAACGCAAAAGCAACAAAAGGACAAACAGAGCCAAATCCGCTTGTAGGATCGGTCATTGTAAACGATAATCGAATCGTTGGAATTGGGACGCATTTAAAAGCTGGCGAACCGCACGCTGAAATTCACGCGCTGCGAATGGCTGGCGAACAAGCAAAAGGGGCAACTGCTTACGTAACGCTAGAGCCTTGTTCACACCACGGACGTACAGGTCCTTGTGCTGAAGCGCTAGTTGAAGCCGGTGTAAAAAAAGTGATCATAGCAACTTTAGACCCCAATCCTTTAGTAGCAGGTAATGGAGTTAAAATTTTAGAAAACGCAGGCATTGAGGTCATAACAGGTGTATGTGAAGAAGAGTCACGTCAAATGAATGAGGTCTTCAATAAGTATATTGTAACGAAGAAGCCGTTTGTTTCATTAAAGTCAGCGATTACGTTAGACGGTAAAATAGCAACTGCTTCTTCTCACAGCAAGTGGATTACGTCTGAGGAAGCTCGTTTGGATGTACATCAGCTGCGTCATGAAACAGCGGGTATCTTAGTAGGGGTGAATACGGTCATTAAGGACAACCCAGAGCTGACAACTCGCATTGAAGGCGGCCGCAGTCCAATTCGTATTGTGATGGATTCAAAGCTGCGCATGCCGCTTGAATCTAAGCTAGCAACGGATTCTTTAGCTCCAACGTGGGTATTTGCAAGTCAGGGCTATTCAAAAGAAAAAAAAGAACAGCTCGAAAAGCAAGGCGTCGAAGTATTTGTTACAAGCGGTGAGGACAAAGTAAATCTTGAAGACATGCTTTCTATACTAGGTGAGAAATTTGTGTCGTCTCTTTTAATTGAAGGAGGGGGCGAAGTGAATGCCGCATTCGTGGAAAATCGTTTAATTGATAAATTGGTGCTGTATATGGCTCCAAAGCTTTCAGGAGGAAAAGAAGCTCCTACTTTCCTAGAAGGAAAAGGCGTAGAGAAAATGTGGGACGCAGTGGACGTGGAGCGTCTTTCTGTGACGTCAATCGGCAAAGACTTTAAATTTGTTGGATATCCTGTTTATAAATAAAAATGTGAATGAGAATGGAACAAAAATATGTTAGTTGAAGGAAGATCCGAACGATTTATCGTTCGGATTTTTTGCTGTTATGGTGAACAGAGGTTTCATGGATGCAGATGCTTTTAGCGGTTGATTGGAGGGCGAAGCGAAGTCTTGCACGAAAATCAACGGCGGTGTGACAAGTAGTCCAGATTATTTATCCTATTTGTTCGTCTTTAGATTGGATTGATGTAGTTATGTCTCAATCACGTTTTTTTTATGGGATTTTTTAGAGAAGAGGAATCATACACTATTTTACTCTTATAGATTAATTTGCTATTATAGGGAATGGTCAATTTCGAAACATCGTATAAATTTTTAACGTGTTTACAGTTGACTATCTAAATAAAAGCACTATATGTTTATAGAGAGAATATATTATGTGAAAGTAAGGGTGAGAAAAGAGATGAGAGAGTATAGAATTGGGAGTGTTATGAGAGACCTTCGCAAAATGGCAGGGTTGACACAACAAGAATTATCAAGAGACATTTGTACACAAGCGCAAATCAGCAAAATTGAAAACGGTGAAGAATATCCATCAAGCATTACCCTCTATAAAATTTCTAAGCGCCTTGGCGTAGATGTTAACTACTTTTTTGATAGTGTAGAATCACCTCGACTTGATTACGTAGATGCGGTTCAATCGTTAATTCGTCAATATATTCGTCAGAGAGATTATGATGCTATTCATAATATCATTGTAAAAGAAAAAGAAAGTCCTCTGTTTCAAAACCCGCTGAACAAGCAATTTTTAATGTGGCACGAAGGGATTTGCGTGTATTATATTCATCACAACAAAGAAGATGCGCTGTCTAAAATGTACCAAGCGATCGAGCTTACTAAGCAATCGGCAACGTTTTATAAAGAAAGAGAAATTGAAATTTTAAATAGCATTGGGATTATTCTTTATGAAGAGAAAGAGTATGAACAGGCTCTAGATACATATCAAACAGCACTCAAAAGCTTAAATGAGCTGCCCCAAACAAAAGACGAAAATATAAAAATTAGAATTTTAAATGCACTTGCCAAAACGCTTGGAGATATGAGTAACTATGATGAATCATTAATATATAGCAATCGAGGAATCGATTTGTGCATTAGTAACGAATCAATGTATTTATTTGGAGAACTTCATTACCAAGCAGGAGAGAGCTTAATTAAATTAGGTAAAATTGAACAAGGTAAAGAATATATGGAAAAGTCTATGACCATTTTCACCCTGCAACGAAATGAGCGATTCGTCAAGCTAGTAGAAAAAGAACTTGAAGCTCTATTTGTTTAAAATATTCCTATCATTATAATTTTTGAGAAATTTCTATCAAAATGGAGAAAATCCATGGTTTTAAGGCGATAAATGCTGATAGAAAGGAATTCATCTACTTTTATCCTGTGATACACTAGAGTCAAATCAAAGAAAGAGGAGGAAATAATTATGAAAAAAGTATTAGTCGGTATGGCATTAGCATTTACATTAGTAGCAGGTGTTGCTTCAGTTGGAACAAGCGTAGCAACAGGAGATTTTTCAACATTAGGTCTTCCTAGCCAACATTAATAAGAAAAAGCCGTGCTTCTTAGCACGGCTTTTTCTTATTGTGTTTTACTTGACTGATCTTTGTTGCGTTTGTTTCCTTTTGAATTATCCCCGCTTGAAATTTCTTCACCCATTTCAACAAGATGGTGCTGCGTTTTTGGGTTACTTTGATTAGCGCTTCCTTTGTTATTCTTTTTAGTCATCTTCATTCTCCTTTAAAACGATGGCAATGCATCGAGATTATTTGTTTTGTCATGGTCAGGAATGCTGCGAATATACGTACCGCCGTCTTTCCCTACAAAGGTACTCACATGCTCAACGTCCCCGGCTTCTACTTTCTTTAACGCTTCTTCATAGGTTAAAACGTCTCCTGAAGCCGTTTGGAATTCTAAGAGGTCGCCGTCTGCATTTTTACGTACTGCAACGAAACGTTCTTTCATACAAATAAACACCTTCCTTTACATCTATATGGTTGCTGAAATAGTCGTTTTTATTCATTATAAAAAGTGATAAGGTAAAGAAAAGAGTGCAAAGGGGATAAAAAATGACAACATTTAATTGGCATGATCAAGCTCAAGACGAATGGAATCAAAAAGTCTCATTTTGGAATAGCCGAAGTGAAGAGATGTGGAAAAACGGAAGTCGGAAAACAGTGATTCCATTTATTCAAAAACATCTTAAATCAGGTGGTATAGTGGCAGACGTGGGCTGCGGTGATGGGTTTGGAACGTCTCTTCTAGCTGCTTCTGGATATAAAGCAGTCGGTCTTGATTTATCGGAAGAAATGATTCAAAAAGCATCCCAGCTGCATAAAAGTGAAAATTTGTCGTTCGCTCAAGCTGATATTATGCAGCTTCCGCTGTCTTCTGAATCAGTAGAAGGGGTTATGGTAATCAACGCCCTAGAATGGACGGAGCACCCGCGATTAGCTTTGAAGGAATTGCACCGAGTTGTAAAAACAGGAGGATATGCATGTGTAGGTATTCTTGGACCAACTGCTCAGCCTCGTACCAATAGTTTTCAAAGACTATATGGTGAAGACGTTATTTGCAATACGATGATGCCGTGGGAGTTTGAACAGCTTGCAAAAGAAAATGGATGGGAAGTAATCGATGGCGAAGGTGTATATAAGCGAAATGTTCCAGATAAGCTGATTGGACAGCTCCCAAATGAATTAAAGCAAGCCTTAACGTTTCTATGGCTATTTATGCTTAAGAAACAATAAAATCAGCACACCTCTCCTTATATGTAGCTGTACAAAGGGTACACTACAAACTGGAGGTGAGTGACATGAGTAAAATTAAAAAAGACCGCTCAAAATCAGAGCTGGGTTCACCAAATGTAGAAGGACAAGGGACGACCACTTCTGAACAAGGTGTTCAAAGCAGTTCAGCTAACAAAAAGCAGAAGCGTTCATAACAAAAATAAAACGAACTTGCAGGGAGAACAACGAGCTCTCTGCAAGTTCGTTTTATTTTTGGTGTCAGCTTTATAAATAAGAAGGTGTTGTGTGCAAGAATATAGATAGCTTATAATAAAATTTGAGCCAATAATTGTAATTTTCTACAAGCTTGGTTTACAGTCGATGTAAAGTGGAGGTGTAATAAATGGTAAATAAAAGATGTTTACCGGATACTGCAGCGTCTCATGCAAAGCCTGATATTAGAAAGGCGATACTTTGCATGGGGTGGACGGTTTAGTAATAGAACATCGCCTAACCGCGCATATCTCATTTCTAATATATACGGCTTTGCCCCTTATTGTATAAGCAAAACCACATAAGGAGCTGGCAGAAATGACGTATGTAAAAGCAACAAATATTTTACCTGAAGAGCTGATTAGTGAAATTCAAAAATACATTCAAGGAGAAACCATTTATATTCCAAAGCCGCAGAAGGCAAAAAGAAAATGGGGAACTTGCTCTGGTGGAAGAAAGTTGATTGACGAGCGAAACGAACGGATTAGGAATTTGTTTGAAAAAGGAACTTCAATTGAGGAACTAGCCCGTGAATACTTTTTATCAACCGAAACCATCAAAAAAATTGTATATAAAAAGCAACGGTAGAAATCAAGCGCTGGCAACTGAATGCCCGCGCTTTTTTAGGTATAGTTTATTTCTGATTTATTTTTTACATTTCGTAAAAGGAATCCGTACTGTAAAGTAAAAAGTAGCTGATTAAATGAAGAAGGAGTGAAGAACGTGGAAGCGTTTATAAGAAATGATCAATATAATTTTATCAAAAGCCAAACGCAAATCCTTATCAATGGGCATGGAACAGTAAACAATTCCGATGTGCTGCAGGCTTTAAAAGCTCTTGCAAAAGAAAAAGTATTAAATGTGTTTGATGTGCTTAGCGAGGAACAAGAAGAAGTGCTGCTGTCAGTTGCTGAAGTTAGAAATAAAGAGCAAGCAGAGGTGTTTTTAGAAACGATAAAGCCTTACGTGATTCCATTTAAATCTTTTACGGAAGCTGGCGTGAAAAAGCTATTTCCAAAAGTGAAAAAGTTAAAAGTTCCGTCTGCTGACAGCATTGATCTAACGAGCATTTCCTATGTCAGCTGGATCGATAAAGGCTCAAACAGAAAGTTTATCGTAGCGCAGGATCCGGATACCCAGAAGTTAAAAGGTATTCAAGGAACGTTTAAACCTATCAATCAGAAGGGAATATGCACGCTTTGCCACAGCTACGAGGAAGTCGGTATGTTCACTGCTGAAATCAAAGGAACTGTTCAAGGGACATTTACACAACGAGGAAATTATATTTGTCAAGATAGCGAAGCATGTAATCAAAATTTGCTTACCTTAGAGCGGCTTCATGATTTTATGTTAAGGCTTAGTAAATAACATGCGCCTAATAAGAAGAATACAAAAAGAGAAGGTTCAGCCTCTATACTTTTGGTGAGACTGAGCCTTCTTTGTCTATCTGTTTTTCTCGATTGGATTGTCACGATAGCTAATCCAATCGCTCCAGCTGCCGGCATATAATTTTACATTTGGAAAACCTGCTGATTTTAAAGCTAAAACGTTAGGGCAAGCAGATACACCCGATCCGCAGTATACAATGATTTCAGCGTGAGAATCAATAGCTGAAAACATTTCCTTCCACTCTTTATCTGTTTTCCATAAACCTTCTGAAGTTAACACATCTTGCCAGAAAGAATGAATGGCGCCTGGGATATGTCCTGCTACAGGATCAATGGGTTCCTCTAAGCCGAGATATCTCTTTTTTTCACGAGAGTCGATAAGAACAACATTAGGGTTATGAAGATTCTCTTTTACGTATTCAACTCCTGCAAGTCCCCAATCTTGTTGCACGAAAGGTACAAACGTTTGAGGAGAACCTTCTGGTACGTTCTTCGTTGTTTCATATCCCGATTGCTTCCAGTTATTAAAACCTCCATTTAAAATTTGTACGTCTTCAATTCCTATATATCGCAGTAGCCACCATGCTCTTGAAGCCATCATTCCGTTTTGTTCATCATAAACGACGACTTTTGAATCAGCATTAATTCCTAAATTGCCCAGCTTCTGAGCTAGCTTTTGAACGTCAGGCAGCGGGTGTCTTCCTCCGTGCAAAGTAGCCACAGAAGACAGATCTTTTTCTAAATCCAAATAATGAGCATCCGGGAGGTGCTCATTTTGATAAGCGCTTGCGCCTGCCTCAGAATTCCCAAGGGTAAATCGGCAGTCAAGCAACACAATGGAGTGTTGGGGTTGCTGTAATGCAGTATGTAAGTCAGCTGGTGAAATAATAGTATTCATAACATTCACATCCTTTTACCAAAATTCTAGTTGAAATAACTAAAAATGAAAAGCGTTATATGTAAATTACGGCAAAGCCATTTTGTTTTCCTTCAATTATTCCCCATAGAATAATTGACCATTTTAACGCTTATCTGATGCAGAGCGAAATGCTCCTGTGCTACAGTTATAATAAGAGTTACATAGTGTAAGTCAAATGCTCAGCGTAATGTCATACCTACTATTGATGAGAAGGAGAGAGAAAGATGCAAACAAATGAAAAAAAAGAATTTAAACTGATCGCACTAGATATGGATGGAACGCTGCTGAACAATCAGCAAGAAATTTCTACAGAAAATCGTCAGGCCATTGCTAAAGCCCAAGAACAAGGTGTTCATGTGGTGCTCAGCACGGGGCGATCTCTTTTAACATGCCGTGAATATGCGCAGTCTCTACAGCTATCTTCTTACCTTATTACAGTGAACGGAAGTGAAATTTGGGATGAATCTGGAGAGCTTGTAGAACGAAAGTTAATTGATGCTTCTTCCATCGAGAAGATGTGGAATTTAACACAAGAGCATAAGCTTAACTTTTGGGCTGTGACTACGGATAAAGTGTGGAGAGACGAATTTCCAGAAGATATTGCCTCACAGGAATGGCTGAAGTTTGGCTACGATATTCCAGATGATGCTTTACGAGAAGAAGTGCTGAAACAAATAGCAGGCATTTCAGATTTTGAAATTAGCAACTCTAGTTTAACGAATCTAGAAATTAATGCACTTGGTATCAATAAAGCAAAAGGGATTATGACCGTATGTGAACGTTTGGGCATTTCAATGGATGAAGTCATTGCTATGGGAGACAGCTTAAACGATATGGCTATGATTGAAGCGGCAGGATGTGGAATTGCCATGGGAAATGCTCAGGAAGCTGTAAAAGAAGCAGCGGACTGGGTGACAGATACAAATGTCAATAACGGAGTAGCGAAGGCTATCAGCCACTGGGTGCTGAAATAACAGCAGCTCTACATGTTGCACCACTTAACTTAACTGCTTCCCGCATAAACTGATACTGGATGCCTCCCTTAGAGTTCGTCTTATACGTATATATAAGGAGAAGCCATCTAGTTAAGGAGTGGGGAGTATGAGTGATTTATCATTAGACAAGCTGTTACAAAAAGCAGAAAATAAGTTGCAAGATGTACATGAAATAGTGCAAGAAAAAGCGTACGATCTCATTGGGCAAGCATATAAAGAAAGCATATTTGTTAGTATCACTGAAGGATTTAGATCGATAGAGCATCAGCACAGACTATATTCACAAGGCCGAACAACACCAGGAAGTATTGTGACTAATGCCAAAGGCGGCTATTCTTATCATAACTATGGACTAGCTTTTGACATTGCGCTGCTTGATAACGACGGAAAAGTTGACTGGACCATTGATCGAAGATGGAACAAAGCGGGAGAGATAGGAAAAAGAATTGGGTTGGAATGGGGAGGAGATTGGACAAGCTTAAAAGATTACCCTCATTTTCAATATACATTCGGTTTATCTTTGTCGGAGCTTCGAAGTGGAAAAGTACCTAAAACACAGACGCCAAAGGCTTCAAGCATGTTAATTAAATACGGAGATCGAGGAAATCACGTACAGTTAATTCAGCGTATGCTTATTCACTTAGGTTATTCTCTTTTTGGAGGCGCAGACGGTATATTCGGGTCTTCCACTTTCAAAGCGGTAAAAGATTTTCAACAAGCACTTTATTTGCAGGTAGATGGAATAGTTGGATCGAAGACACTCGAAAAACTCTACAATAATTTTAATAAAACTATGTTCTAAATAACCATAAAAAACCGATAACGAGAAAAGGAAGAAAAGAGATGGATGGAAATCGTCTCCTTTCTTCCTTTTCTGTAGTTATAGTAGAAAAACTGAAATTTATAAAGAAATAAAAAAGATTTTCTAAGCGTAAGAAACGTTCACGTGATCTAACTGGATAACATTGCTCAACAACACGATATCTTTATATATTTCACTTTTTACAGAGGCGTTTGAACAGTTTTGATAGTCTTTCAACAAGCGGCCAAGTTCTTTAATAAATAACAACGTCTCTTGTTCATTAATCATAGTCAAAACTCCTTGTTTAGAAATGAATCCAGGTCATTATATAGGAATTCTATCATATCTATACGCACCTGTTGACAAAAAAAGTTCGTCATTTTTTTTGTGTGAAGAAGAAATTTAGGGATATGTGGAATACGTTCGACTCTCTCATTTTATCTATATGCAGCTTGTCTAAAAATATGAGAGTAGTTATAGTAATATTTACTCCTAATCATGCAACTTAAAACCTATTTTAGAGGTTATCCGTAAATTCCCTCTATTGTAGAGCGATGGAACAAAAAAAGAATGCCTCTTTTTGTATCTTTAGTATGATAACGTTTTGAAGAAATAAGACATATTTTTGAGTTTTAAGATGGATTTGAATTAGATCTTTTGACACGCTCTTTTTGTAGGAGAGGCATATTTACTTTCTATCAATGGAAATCGTAAAGCGCCAAAGAGTTTCTAAATCAGAAACTCTTTGGCGCTTAATTTTTTGGATAGGGGATGTGCAAAAGTTCTGGGACGGTCACAAAATGATATCCTTCTTGCTTAAGTCTAGGAATGATGGTATCCAGTGACTTTGCGGTGTTGGAAAGGTCCATGGTCCAATGGCCGCCGTCGTGCATCAAAACAATTGTTCCGGCGTGCATGTTCTTAAATACATTATTGGTAATTTCCGTTTCCGGGATTTGCTTCCAGTCCAATGAGTCAGAAGACCAGTTAATCGCATAGACATTTTCATTTGGCAGCTCGTTGATCATTTCTTGTGTTAAATTTCCATACGGAGGACGAAACAGCTGCGTTTCAAAACCGGTAATGTTTTTAATAATAGCCTGAGTTTTGGCAATTTCCCAGTGAAACTTTTCAGTAGATTCTTTTAGTAAATTGGGGTGCCAATAGGTATGAATCCCAATGGCATGACCTTCAGCTACCATTCTTTTCACCAGCTCAGGATGTTCGTGAGCTTTTGCCCCGATAAGAAAAAAGGTTGCTTTAATACCATGCTTTTTCAACTGATCCAATACATGTGGAGTAAAGCGAGGATCCGGTCCATCATCAAATGTTAGGGCGGTTTGCTTTAGTTGGTTATTACCTTGATAAAGCAAACGGTCACGCAATTCTACATTTTTTACTTGTTCCGCTTTACATAGTGCAGGAAGGGGTCCATTAAATAAGAAGCACAGTGTGAAAAGCAGTATGCTAATTCTTCGTATCATGTACATGCACGCTCCTTTCTAGGGCAAAGTATAACGTTATGATACCCGATTAAAAATTTTGTATGAAGCTGAATTTCCCTTTTGTGTCAAAACGTATGATATGCATGAAACAGCGCACTATAATAAACAGTTACTATTAGGTGAAGAAAGGAAAAAGCAGATGAAAAAAATAATGATTGCCGTAGCATTGATTTTTTCGCTAAGTTTATCTCCCTTAGCTGAATATATTTCCTATCACGATGACTATAACGTGAGTGCAAGGTCGTACCGGTCAGGGAAGCGGTCGTTTAATAGACAGCCAAGCGTTAGACAAAATGAGCCGAGGTCTAATTTTTCAAACCGCAGAAATGGAACTGTAAATCGAGGGGTTACCCGTTCAAAACGAGGAGGGTTCGCTCGTGGACTGCTTTATGGCGGTCTGGCAGGGATGTTATTTGGCGGTTTGCTTGGTCATATGGGTGCACTGGGCGGGATTTTTGGGTTGTTAATTAACATTTTAGCTATTGTGCTTATAATTAATTTAATTCTGCGTTTATTCCGCCCTTCTCGTCGCGACAATAATTGGAGGTAGACCGTAATTGCTGTCATAAACTAATAAGAAAGCTCCATATAAATAAGAAAACGCTTTCTATAGTTAATCGAAAGGATGAAACGTATGTCAGCAAACAGACAGCGCAGCAAATACTTGGCGTTTTGCACAGAATGCGGTCTCCCAAACAGGTTAACATTGTTTCTTCTAAGACAGTACGTTGCGACAGACGAATATAGCGGATTTTATTGTGGGAATTGCGGAATTCGAAACGAATTTCCAGATTCGGTGATTGAATATATTAAAGAACTTTAAAAAAGCTGGGACAAAAAAATCCGAACGCGTTTGATTCTTGATGGAGAATCAAACGCGTTCGGATTTTTTCATTGGTAGGGTGAACGTAGGCTGTATGTAGGTGCTTCTAGCTGTTGATTGAAGGGTAGGGTGAAGACTTCTGGGGGAAAAGCGGAAGAGGTGAGACCCTGCAGGAGCAGCAGCGGCGAGGAGGCTCATCGGCCGCCCGCGGAAAGCAACGTCTTGTACGGAAATCAACAGTGGTGAAACAAGCGATCCATACTAGACCATTTATCTCGTTTGTTTGTAGATCGATTTTGTTATGTCTAAATCCCTTTATTTATTTGATAAAACTATGTTCTAAATGCAAATTAAAAAGAAAAACATAGCTGTGCACAAAGATAACTAAATACTTTTTTTCTTAAGGATAATCAATAAATTCCTCCCTTCAGGCTTGCTGATTAAGGGCAGTGTAAAACGATTTGTAAGAAGAGTAAGTATAATGAATAATTGTAAGACCTAACTAACATTTTTGATTGCAGAAAATCGATTGAACCATACTTTAGAAGGAAGCATATACTACATTAAAATTTTAGAAAACGTAGGAATTGACTAATGCCTGTTTCCGTCATTTTCAACCAAATAAATGTGGTAAGTATGGTTTCCAATTCAGTAATTGCTTCGGGTCAAAATAGCCAGCCAGATTGGAATTCCCAAGGTAAATTTAACTTAGGAAACGGATTTTCTGTAAATTCAGCTATACTGGGCAGTACGAATATCATTAATGATCAAGATGTTTGTGACATTCCAATTACCCAGCCGGAAAATATTAATCCTCAGCCAGTTTCTCAATTCTAGGGAAAAAGAAGATGAAAGAAGTTGAAAAAGTTGATTATAAAATTTACTAATCTTAATGTTACGTATATTTCTACTAATTCTGGTATTTTCACAGGGGAAAATACTCAATCAGATTGGCAAGTAAATTGGAAAAGTAATACAGGGTTTGGTGAAATAATCGGCTATAATAACTTTGCCTCTCAAATTGTAAATATCATTAACGATAATGACGTCGTTGATTCCTATTTTTCTGAAAATATAGATGTCAACAACGCCCCTGTTACACAAAGTTAAATGAGGAAAAACGGGTTCTGCAAATACCCGTTTAAGCACTCTATTAATTATTCTGTCAGAGTGGCGAGAATAGATTAGTAATAGAGTTAAACCATCTTTTATACAGATGGTTTTTTGCTAGCTTATTTTAGGATGTAATCGCAGCTATTAACATAGACTAAAAGGTAATGACAGGAATACTTTTATCGTAAATGGAGTAAGTATCATAGAAAAGACGTAAAAGCTCAAATGATTAAAGAGACGTTCAATTTGAGGTAAACAGATAAGAGTTTAGATATAAGATAATGTATTTTCAGTTTTATATTGAATGTGATGAAGCAAACTTCTGTCTGTGAGGTGTTGTCTATGGCTAATATTCACTATCATTCGATTAAAGTAAATAAAATTCAAAATAGTTCAGGCCTATTTTACGGCGTTAATATTCAATATAAGTGGAATCATAAAAGTCGAATTTCTGATGGTTTCGGAAAAGTAGTTGGTGATTCTAATAAAATTTTAAATAATACTACAATTGCAAAAATCCCTAAAAAGAATGATGAATAAAAACGTAGAGTCACCCCTCCTTTCTGACCTGTTCAAAAGAATCATTTATATCATCTTCACCAAGAACAAGATGTGTGTTATAGGATAGCTGATTATCATCTCCCAAAATTGTTCCAAAACCTGAATTACTGCTGCTGATCGTAGTTTCCCAATTTTGTTGCACATTCTTCCCTATAAAAACTCCTGCGTTGTTTTTAACTGTATTTACGGTGAGATCATCAAAAACGATCTGAGGAGAACGAAGATGTATTTTCATAATTCCTCCCGATACATATGAGACATTAATAGAAGTCATCTAATACACTATTATATGTTGTAGATGGGCTAAAAGTGTTAAATCAAATAAGGGGTCAAACTCTATGGATGAAAAGGTGCTGAATATACTCCAAAACATTGAAAAAAGGCTTACAGATTTAGAAAAAAACATGAATGAACTTTCAAAAAAAACGGTCCATTCTTTTCATTTAGATATAAAGAACGTTCAAACACTAAACTTGGACGAACTGTCTTATTATTTAGAGCACATTGATGTAAAAGAACTTAGTGGAACTTTGAATATTGGTAATACTTTTCCTTCGCAAACGAATCAATATCAAGCGCCAGGAAAGAAAGGTAAAAAAATAACAAATGACTCTGATGTCAATCGAAAATCGGGTAGTCAGAATAATAAAGCAAAAAATAAAGAAAAGGGTCCTTCTGAAATATCAGTTAAAATTAATGAAAGAAGTGTCCCTTATACACTAACCCATATGAAAGAAATGAGGGAGCCTGATCAAGCTCTAGAATCAACTTTTAGCATAGGTGACATCCACATTGGCACAATTGAAGATGCTTCAGCTGTGAATTTTGGTAATAACTTTCCGACAAACTTCAGAAGTCATAAAAAAGTGAGTCAAGGATTTGGCAATATTTTAGGCAATCAAAATGACATTCATGACATCTTATCCTCTTTGGAAGAAAAAGATATATCAGAAGTATACAATGAAAGCCAAGACGGTAAGCCACCCCAGTGGCTGGACACAATGGTAGAAGAACAAACGAAGGAAATGGATGAAACAAAACTAAATGAAGATGAAAAGGGAGAATGAGCAATAGTATGTGAGTGTTGGATCTCAAAAGCCGTGTTGTTGATGCTGAATTTCTGAAAGAAAGCTTTAATTGCGGAATGAAGAAGAATTAGTAATAGAAAACCTGCTGCCCTAAACGAGCAGCAGGTTTTCTATTTTATTTCTCATTTGCTGCAGTTTTAACACAAAAAAGAGCATGCGTAATTTAATTGAATACTGGGACAGATCGGTTCTTTCATTCCCACAGATAAGGAGTCTCTTGGTAAACATAATAGTTCAACCAATTCATAAACAGCAGGTTGGCATGAGAACGCCATGTTTTTAAAGGATTTTTGTCAGGATCATTGTTTGGGAAATAGTGTTCCGGAAGCTTTGGTTCTAGCCCTTTTTCTGTATCTCGAAGAAATTCTTCTTGCAGTGTTTGAACGTCGTATTCTGGGTGTCCTGTAATGAAAACAAACTTTTCATCTTTAGACATCGCCATATAAACACCAGCTTCTTCAGAGTAGGAAAGAAGCTCAAGGTCAGGATGGTTTTTTACTTCATTCATGTCGACGTCGGTGTGACGAGAATGAGGAGAATAAAAGACATCATCAAATCCTCGCAGCAGCTTAATCGGTTCTTCACTCGATACAACATGCGTAAATACACCCGTGCATTTATCAGAAAGAGGTCGCTTGTCAATGCCAAAGTGATGATAAAGTCCAGCTTGAGCTCCCCAACAGATATGAAGGGTAGAAGTCACATTTGTTTTACACCAATCCATAATTTCTTGAAGTTCTTTCCAGTAGTTTACTTCTTCAAATGGTATATGTTCTACAGGTGCTCCTGTAATAATCATTCCGTCATATTTTCGTTCTTTAATTTGTTCAAACGTTTTATAAAACTGATCTAGGTGATTTTTACTCGTTGTTTTGGCTTTATGACTTGCTGTGTAAAGAAGTGTAATATGCACTTGCAGCGGCGAGTTCCCGAGTAAACGTAATAATTGCGTTTCAGCTTTTTCTTTTTCCGGCATTAAGTTTAGGATAACAATATTAAGCGGGCGAATTTCTTGGTTAACCGCGCGTACGTCGTCCATAATGAAAATTCTCTCTTTTTCTAAAATTTCTTTTGCCGGAAGATCACGTGGAATATTAATAGGCAATAAAATTCCTCCTATTCGATTTCGAAGTAATGACGCGTATAAATGTTCTTTCTCACGTGAAAATGAGGTTCAACATTTATGTACAATATACTATTATAGGAATATACAGAATATTAAGCAATTGAATTTTGAAAAAAAAGAGCATTAATATGCGTAATGGCTAAAATGAAATGGTACAATAAGGTTAAACTGGAGCGTCGCTATGCTTTTTTTTGCTTGACTGAAACTCAGTAAAATTTACAGCGCAGTCGTTCCTGTATTCATTAAACTTCATATCTCCCCCAGAAAATGGATTTTATCCTTTTTTGATGAAGTGTTTGAAAAGAATTCTCAGCAGAAAAGGGGTTTTTATATGACAACTAAGAAGCAAATAAAAAGTGATTTGCAAATTGCACAAGAGGCAACCATTAAACCGATTAAAGAGATTGCCGAGCAGCTGGATATTTTAGAGGCCGAGCTAGAGCCGTACGGACATTATAAAGCCAAGCTTTCTTTGTCCGTTATGGAACGTTTACACACAAAACAAGATGGAAAAGTGATTTTAGTTACAGCTATTAATCCAACTCCAGCAGGAGAAGGGAAGTCGACAGTGACAGTCGGCTTAGCTCAGGCATTACATAGATTAGGTAAAAAAGCGATTGTCGCCATGCGTGAACCATCTCTTGGTCCGGTAATGGGAATTAAAGGAGGTGCCGCTGGCGGCGGTTATGCTCAAGTGCTTCCAATGGAGGATATTAACTTACACTTTACTGGAGACCTGCATGCCATCACAACAGCTAACAACGCGCTGGCGGCTATTTTAGATAACCATATACATCAAGGCAATGAATTGCGTATTGATACACGTAAAATCACGTGGAAACGAGTGGTTGATTTGAACGACCGCGCGCTGCGTCAGGTCGTCATTGGATTAGGTGGTCCGATGCAGGGTGTTCCTCGAGAAGATGGATTTGATATTACGGTGGCATCAGAAATTATGGCTATTTTCTGCTTAGCGTCAGATTTACAAGACTTGAAGCGTCGCTTAGCGTCTATTGTGGTAGCTTATAATATGGACAATGAGCCTGTAACGGTTGCAGACTTAGGTGCACAAGGAGCGCTTACTCTTCTTTTAAAAGATGCGATTAAACCAAACCTTGTACAGACGTTGGAACATACTCCAGCCCTCATTCACGGAGGTCCTTTTGCTAATATTGCCCACGGCTGCAATAGCGTCATTGCCACAAAAATGGCTGCAAAACTAGGCGACTATGTAGTAACAGAAGCGGGATTCGGGGCAGATTTGGGGGCGGAAAAATTCCTCAATATCAAAGCTCGTATGGCAGATATTAAACCAGAAACGGTGGTAATCGTTGCAACAATTCGCGCTTTGAAAATGCATGGGGGCGTTCCTAAAGAGCGTTTAAATGAAGAAAACATTGAGGCTTTAGAAGCGGGAATTGAAAATCTGGAAAAGCATATTGAAACGATTCAGGCATTCGGCGTTCCTTACGTTGTAGCCGTGAACCGTTTTGTGACGGACTCAAAAGGTGAAGTAGAAGCGCTTATGAATTGGTGTGCTTCAAAGAATGTTCCCGTTGCTTTAACAGAAGTATGGGAAAAAGGCGGAGAAGGCGGCGTCATGCTTGCTGAAAAAATTCTTGAAGTCATGAACGAGACAGAAAGTCAGTTTTCTCCTCTTTACGATGTGTCGGCTTCGATTCCAGAAAAAGTAGAAGCTATTGCTAGAACTGTATACGGAGCACAAGCCGTAGATTTTGCTCCAAAAGCGTTAAAGCAAATACAGCAATTTGAAGCAAACGGTTGGGATCATCTGCCGATCTGTATGGCCAAAACGCAGTATTCGTTAAGTGATGATCAGACGAAGCTTGGGCGACCAACTGATTTTAAGATTACGGTAAGGGAATTCCGTCCTTCACTCGGAGCTGGGTTTCTCGTGGCGCTAACAGGTTCAATTATGACAATGCCTGGCCTTCCAAAAAAACCTGCTGCGCTCAATATGGATATTGACGAGAATGGACATGCACTAGGGATTTTTTAAGAGAAGAGGCTGGGGTAAGAGTATTTTAGTTGAAGGAAAATCCGAACGATGAAGCAAGATTCTTGATGAAGAATCAAACTCGTTCGGATTTTTTCATAGCTATGGTAAAAAGAAGTTTCATGGGTGTAGTGGCTTCTAGATGTAAATTGGGTGGACTTAGTTGTGTCTCAATCTCTTTCTTGCAATATAAAACAAAATAACAGGTATGTTATGAATTAATTTGGCAAGAAAGAAGAAGAGCTGACTGTTCGTATTTTATAAAAAAGGAAGTAGTTGAAATGTTTGATCCGATTGTATTTGATAATTTAAAAGTTGTTGTAGAAGGAGAGATCTATGATCTTGACTTATCTGGGCAAGTATCTGTTACGAATCGCGAAGATTTTGTAGACTTAGCTCAGTTTACTCGAACGTACCGTATTTCTTTTCAACAGCATTTTTGCTGTACCGCGTCGCTAACTTTATCAACCGACTTAGACAACATTCATGCCGAATTAACGCCTTCCCGTGTAGAAAAACCAGGGTGTACAGTTTATATTCATTTTCAGCTAAAAAAACAAAAACCGTTTGAAGAAGCTGAGTTTCAAAACATACAGGAAATGTGTGAGCGGATCTGGGGAACAACAAGAGTTGTGAAGCAGCGTATTACTCATGAAATCGGAGGAAGCGAATACGAAAACAATATTGAGGTAACCTTTAACCGATTTATTTACGAAGACCAAGTAGGAGATTTAATCGAGATGATTGATTACATGCTGCAAACGACTGACCAGCTAAAGGTTCTTTACGACAAATCATAAGAGCGTTTCAGTTGTACTTCCGAAATAAAGTGAATTACAATAGGGAAAAGGAGGCGTTTTGATGAGCGTGTATGAATACTCGGCAAAAACAATTAAAGACGAAGACGTATCGCTATCTAACTATCAAGGTGACGTGCTGTTGATTGTGAATACAGCTAGCAAGTGCGGCTTCACCCCTCAATATAAAGATTTGCAGGCGCTGTATGAAGAAGAAAAAGAAAACGGTCTAACGGTTCTAGGTTTTCCTTGCAATCAGTTCGGTGGTCAAGAGCCAGGAAGTTCAAATGATATTGAACAATTTTGCGAGTTAAACTATGGCGTTTCGTTTCCGATGTTTGCAAAAGTAGATGTAAAAGGGGAGCATGCACACCCGTTATTTACATACTTAACAGAACAAGCACCGGGCCTACTAGGTTCCAAAGGGATAAAGTGGAATTTCACAAAGTTTTTAGTGAATCGTCAAGGTGAAGTCGTGAAGAGATACGCACCTCAAACTGCACCAAAAGATATTCAAAAAGATATAAAAGAATTGCTGTAAAAGCAGGTGGATCTCCATCTGTTTTTTATTTTTAAGCAAGGGTTTTCAAACGGTGATCCGCTGTCAGTGAGACGAGCGCTTCACTTTGTGCTAAAATAATGGTGGATATAATTGAGGTGAGCAAATGAATAAAATAGTGGAAACGGAAAAGTGGGTTCAAGCAAAGCTTGCGCATGACACAACGGGTCATGACTGGCAGCATATCGATCGCGTGCGTCGGAATGCAGTGCTTTTATATAAAAAAGAAGGCGGCAATCGGGAAGTTATCGAACTAGCCGCACTTTTACACGATGTTGTAGATGATAAGCTAGTCGAAGATGTTGAAAAGGCGTACGAAGAAGTGTGGGAGTGGCTGAAGAGTCATCAGGTAAAAGAAGAGAACTGCAAGCATATCGTTCACATTTTACAAACGATGTCATTTAAAGGCGGAAACCGTCCGGCTATGGCTACGCTTGAAGGTCAAATTGTTCAAGATGCAGATCGTTTAGATGCGATCGGTGCAATTGGTATCGCACGTACGTTTATGTATGCAGGTGCTAAAGGCACGGCTTTGTATGATGAAAACATTGCTGTACGAAGTGAGATGACGGAAGAAGAATACAGACAGGGGAAATCAACGGCTATTGCACATTTTTATGAAAAGTTATTAAAGCTCACTGCGTTAATGAATACTCAAACAGCACGGTCTCTAGCGCAAGAGCGACATACATATATGAAAGAATTTTTAGTTCAATTTAAGAAAGAGTGGAATTATCATTATGAAAATGCTGACTGTTGAAAACTTAACAAAAACGTATGGAGAAAAAGAGCTGTTTCATCAACTAACATTTACCATTACGGAAAATGAGCGAATCGGCTTAATCGGTGTAAACGGAACAGGGAAATCAACGCTTCTTAAAATTATCGCAGGTTTAGAGCTCGGAGACGAAGGAGATATTGTTCATGCTAAAGACTACAGCGTGACATATTTACCGCAGCATCCGGATTTTGATGAAGACTTAACGGTTCTGGAGCAAGTTTTTAGCGGAGATACGCCTCTTCTTAACTTATTAAAAAACTATGAGCTAGCTCTGTATGCGTTAGAGCAAGACTCTGCAAACGAAAAAAATCAGCAAACATTGTATGATTTACAGCAGAAAATGGATGCGATGAACGCGTGGGAAGCCAATTCTAACGCACAGTCAATTTTGACGAAGCTTGGAATTTCAAATATGAGTGCAAAAATTGGTGAGCTTTCAGGTGGACAGAAAAAGCGCGTCTCCATTGCGCAAAGCCTAATTCAAACACCTGATTTACTGATCTTAGATGAGCCGACTAACCACTTAGATTATGAGACCGTTAAATGGCTCGAAGAATATTTATCCAAATATCAAGGAGCCGTGCTGCTTGTTACTCATGATCGCTATTTCTTGGATGCTGTTACAAACCGGATTTTTGAATTAGACGGTGGAAATTTATATAGCTATAAAGGAAACTATGCTGCTTTTCTAGAAGGAAAAGCGATTCGAGAAGAGCAGGAAAAAGCAACTCAAGCAAAATTAAGCAACTTATACCGCAATGAATTGGCTTGGATTCGCAGAGGAGCAAAAGCGCGTACGACTAAGCAAAAAGCGCGTATTCAGCGATTTGATGAATTAGAAGGGAAAATCGATTCCTCTGAAAAAGAATCACTGGATTTAAGTTTAGCAGGCAGTCGCCTTGGGAAAAAAGTGTTTGAATTAAAAGATGTGTCTAAGACGTATGAAAATAAAATTATTCTTTCAGATTTTACGCACATCGTAAAAAAACAAGATCGAATTGGAATTGTCGGGAAAAATGGAAGCGGAAAGTCTACCCTGTTGAATATGATTGCAGGACGCATTGAGCCGGACAGCGGTGAAATTGACAGAGGACAAACGGTTAAAGTTGCTTACTATACCCAAGAAAGCGATGATATGGACTTGAATCAACGCATGCTTGATTATATTAAAGAATCGGCAGAAGTTGTGCATACGACGGATGGGAAGATGATCTCTGCGTCGCAAATGCTTGAGAGATTTCTATTTCCTTCACATACGCACGGAACACCGATTCAAAAATTGTCCGGGGGAGAGCGCCGTCGTTTATACTTATTGAAATTATTAATGACATCGCCAAATGTTTTGCTTCTAGATGAGCCGACTAATGATTTGGATACTCAAACGCTAACGGTGCTTGAAGACTACCTCGAAGAATTTCCAGGTGTTGTTATCACTGTATCGCATGATCGCTATTTCTTGGATAAAGTAGCAGATTACTTACTAGTTTTTGAAGGAGAAGGAAACATTTCGATTTATTTTGGCGCTTATACAGATCAATTGGAAGAAGCGATGAAGAAGAAGCAGGCAATGGTTCAGCAGGCTAAAGTGAAAGAAGAAAAGCCAAAACAGCCGGAGAAAACAAAAAAGCGTCGCTTAACGTATAAAGAACAAAAAGAATGGGAAGAAATCGAAGATAATATTGCAGCAAAAGAAGAAGAAATTGACCGCTTAACAAGTGAAATTGAACAGGTGGGCAGCGATTATACAAAAGCGCATAACCTATCGTTAGAACAAGAAAAAGCAAATGAAGAATTAAGTGCACTGCTTGATCGCTGGGCAGAGCTTTCAGAGCTGATTGAAGAAATTGAAAACGCGTAAACAAGTCGTTAGACTGAGTATAAAGCACATGCTACAATTTTAATGAGAGGAGTACGATACGATATGAACATTAAATCAATTGAGCCAACGCCAAGTCCGAATACAATGAAAATTAATTTAGACGAAGTGTTATCAGGCGGAAAAAGCAATAACTATACGGAAAAAAATGCTGAAGCAGCTCCTGAAGTTGTTCAAGACATCTTGAAAGTAGAAGGGGTAAAAGGAGTCTACCACGTAGCGGACTTCTTGGCAGTAGAGCGAAATGCCAAATATGACTGGAAGCAAATTTTGCCGCAAGTTCGTGCAGCGTTTGGTGAAGATTTGCAAAGCAGCAGTGAACAGCACAAAATGAATGAGCATTTTGGTGAGGTCAATGTGTCAATTCAAATGTTCAAAAATGTACCGATGCAAGTCAAGCTAACGGACGGAAATGAAGAAAAGCGATTTGGTCTGCCCGAGCGATTCGCAAAAGCGGTAGCAGAACTTCAACGTTTTTCAGATAATGTGGTATTAGAACGGAAATGGAAAGAACAAGGCGTTCGTTACGGAGAGTTAGCTGCTATCGGAGACGAAGTAGTAGAAGAGTTAGCAGCAGCATATCCGCAAGAAAGATTAACTCGCCTTGTGGCTAATGCACAAGAAGAAAAAGAAGGCGGAAAAGCTGTACAGCCGCGTAAAACCTATAAAGTTACAGAAGAAATGCTAGAAGACAACGATTGGTCAGTGCGCTATGCCCATTTAGAACAAATGGATCCAACAGAAGCTGATTTAGACGTTTTAAATAAAGTGCTTGATGATGAAAAAGCATCTATTCGCCGCTTAGCTACGGTCTACTTAGGAATGATTGAATCAAAAGCGGTACTGCCTTACTTATACAAAGCATTAAAAGATAAATCAGTCACTGTGCGCCGTACTGCTGGAGACTGCATGTCAGATTTAGGTTTTGAAGAAGGTATTCCGGCAATGTGTGAAGCTCTTGGTGATAAAAACAAGCTTGTTCGCTGGCGTGCAGCTATGTATTTATACGAGGTAGGAGACGAGACGGCTCTTCCTGCATTAAAAGCAGCAGAGAATGATAAAGAATTTGAGGTAGATTTACAAATCAAGCTAGCAATTGAACGTATCGAAGGCGGAGAAGAAGCAAAAGGTTCTGTTTGGAAACAAATGACGGAAAGCAGAAAAGCATAAAAAAAGATCATTCATCTGAATGATCTTTTTTTACGACTGTTTTGCAGCGGGAGTTGGAAACTGCATAGGCTGCATGGTGTTATCAATTTTAATAGGCTGATAGCCCGACTGCTTTAAGTAAGTCAAAATAGCAGGAAGGGATTGTGCCGTAAAGGATTTATCATGAAATAAAATGACTGGTGTTCTTCCATTGGAGTTAACCCCTTGAATATGAGGTTCAAGCCCCTGAATAATTCTAGGTGCAGAACGAAGTGCCCAGTCTTCGCTGTCTACATTCCAGTCCCATAATTTAAAGTGGCTTAGTAACTCTGTACGGTGAGGCTCTTTTAAATAGGGAACGCTGCCGTAAGGAACGCGGATTAACTTACTGTCGACACCGGTTACTTTCTTAACGGTCGCTTGACACTCCTGCATTTCTTTTAACGCGGCGCCGTCTTCACTATACATGACATGAATATCATGAGAGACGCCGTGACAGCCGATGGCATGTCCTTCCTGTGCTACTTTTTTAGCAATTTCAGGGTGAACGTCAATTTGATGCTTTAACATAAAGAAAGTTGCTTTTACGTTATATTGACGCAAAGCATCTAAAATATGAAGAGTATCAGGTGTTGGACCATCGTCAAACGTAAGGTAAACAGGCTGTGTAAGAGCTTGATTTTGATCGTTTACCGTATTTCCTACATACATATTATGATGAAGTGTATTAAGCAGCTTCTCAGGCTGTGCTGAAGATGCAGCTTCTTTCAGCGGCAACGCAGTAGATGCTAATACTTGCTGAGATGCAGCGGATTCACTTCCTTTGGCTTCTGTAATAAAAAACAAAGAAGCGACGATCACTAACACTAAAGACAAAAATGCATAAAATCGTTTGTTTGGCTTAAATCGTTTGTTCGGTTTAAATCGCTGGTTCAATTTGAAAATCCTTTCTACTAAACTACTATTTACTACTATAGTACAAAAAATGGAATATTAATAGTAAAAATCGACATTTTTATGGAAAAAAATTAGATGATATGACCCGGTTTTAATCTTTTTTTGTCAAATGGAAAAGGAGAACGGGACAACGATAAGGATTTGAAGAGTGAGTAGCTAGATTTTTCCTGGTTTTTATAGTATGCTTTTAGCGTGAATGATTGTTAGGAGGAATGTTAATATGTCAATGGCATATGAAGAATATATGCGTCAGTTAGTTAAACCAATGCGTCAAGAATTAACTCAAGCTGGTTATGAAGAATTAACAACAGAGGAAGCCGTAGTTGATTTTATGGAAAACGTAGAAGGAACAACTTTTGTTGTCGTTAATTCAGTTTGTGGATGCGCTGCTGGTTTAGCACGTCCTGCAGCAACGCAAGCGTACTTACAGTCTGAGCAAAAACCAGATCAAGTGGTAACTGTTTTTGCTGGCCAAGATAAGGAAGCAACAGCTAAAATGCGTGAATATTTTGGGGACATTGAGCCTTCATCACCGTCTATGGCGCTTTTAAAAGGAAAAGAAGTCGTTCATTTTATTCCTCGACATGAAATTGAAGGTCAGCCGTTAGAAGTTATTTTTGAAAATATTTTAAATGGCTTTAAGCAGCACTGTTCATAAAATGTCCTGCTTTTGTCACATCTAGTATATAGATTTTTAGAGAAAAATCGCATATACTTTATAAGAAAAAGGATGTCTATCGGCATCCTTTTTCTTTATGTAAATAGCCAAACAGTGTAGGGGGAGTTATGAAAGTGATTGTTACGACTGCTGGTCGAACAAATGAACAGATGACTGTAAAAGCCAAACAAGTAGCCGCTGATTTAAGTATACCTTTTGTAGTAAGAGAGAAGAAATCCGTTGCAGATCTTCAAAATCTTCAAGCTGCAGACGTGCTGGTTGTCGGTAAGAATAGAGTAGAATTGCATGTCCAAAATGAAGAGGAACCTATTTTTTTTCATCCAAATTCCGCTATGTTTAGAGTAAAGAGATGGCTGCGAGGAGAACGTGATCCGTTTATTAAAGCTGCTGGTTTAGAAAAAGGAATGAGCGTGCTTGACTGTACACTTGGTCTTGCATCGGATAGTATGATGGCGAGCGCAGCGGTAGGGAAAAGCGGGAAAGTTGTCGGACTAGAAGGCAACCGCTATGTAGCTTATTTAGTCAAACAAGGACTTTTAAATTGGGAAAGTGACGTACAAGAGTTGAACGATGCAATGAAGCGTATAAACGTGGTTCATCAAAATTTTGAATCGTTTTTGGCGTGTTGTGAAGATAATTCTTTTGATGTTGTCTACTTTGATCCTATGTTTCAAGAGCAAATTGATGAATCGAATGGAATTAACGGTATTAAAGCAATAGCACTGTATACTACGCTGACGCCAATGGCTATACAAGAAGCAAAAAGAGTAGCCAAACAAAAGATCGTGCTAAAAGATCATTGGAAAAGCAGTCGTTTTGAAGAACATGGATTTACCGTACAAAAACGAAAAACATCAAAATTTCATTACGGGACAATTGATATACAATAATAAACAAAAAAGTAAAATGAATCCCGATCATTGAAAAGACTTCCAAAACCTTTTAGGAATTAAAAAGTTTTGGAAGTTTTTTTTATGAATTTCATCTAAAGTTCATAAAAGTATGATATATTTTTGAACATAAAAATACTTTTGTGTTTAAGCATCCAGCAAAAAAGGAATATCTTGTATAGGTTTCCGCTCGGTGTGACAACCTCAAATAGAAGAAGGAAGGTGCTAACTAAAAAGTCTTCGAATGCCCGTAGGCAGCATAAATGAATAAGCAAATATAGGTAAAAAATTAATAAGTATGTTACAATACCTAGTGAGTTATAACAATGAATTTTACGATATGAAAAGACCATATGGGAAAAGATGAGAAAGGAAAGATACGAATGCCTAGATGGATAAAAAGAATGCTAATTGTATTTATTACAGTATTTACATTTGGGCTTGTCACTCCACCAGAATATTTATACGTTGATGATGCAAAAGCGGACAAGCAACATAAAGCAGGGTATGTAAGAGAAACAACTCCTGTCACAGCTGTTATAGAAGATATTCATTTGCCATATGAAGAACCAAAATATGAAGACGTTTCATCATTTGTTACGTATGCAATGGAATCAGCTGAAAAACAGTCAGTGGAAAAATTCGGAACAAAAATTGGACCTGTCATTGAAGATGAATTTCGTCTAGCAGTGTTACCTAAAATTGAAGAAGTGCTGACCGACATTGGCACTGAACGTGAACAGTCGATTCAGAATCTCGAGATAAGCGAGCACCCTGCTGCTGGCTACGGTGAAAAGATTTTCCATGTATATGACCGGGAAACCGGTCAGGACTTAATACGATTTCATGTACGGCGTGAAAATCCTCCAAAAGATGGATACTGGTTTAATTTTCACTATCATGCGGCTGCAGATAATTTTCAGAAGCATTATGATTTAGGGAAAATTTATTGGAACCGAAACATGCCGCCTAAATGGTTTAGCTGATAATAGACACAACATTCTGCGATTTCGAAATGTTAGCTTTTTTAAGCTAGCATTTTTTTACGTCTAAAACCGTTATGGTCTAAATAAGCTGAAACATTAGCACAATGATAAAAAAATCGTTTATAATGAAGTCAGACTTCTTACCATAGAATAGGGAGAAGGAACGAATAGATGTTGGAGGTAACATAATGAAACAATTTACGGAAGAAAAACAATTTCGCGAACAAATTAAGAACGAAACACTAAGCGTTGGGATTTTTACGACAACGTGGTGTCCTGATTGCAAACGTTTGGATATGTTCATTGATGAAATCGTTGACGAAAATACAGATAAAGCATGGTTTAAAATTGATAAGGATGAGTTTGAAGAACTTTCTGCTGAAAACAATGTAATGGGTATTCCTTCTCTTCTTGTATATAAAAACGGTGAAAAAATTGCACACTTGCACAGTGCAAATGCTAAAACGCCTGAAGCGGTCCGTGAATTTTTAGCAACTCTTTAATTCCTTAAGCTGCGAGAGCATTCTCGCAGCTTTTTTTGTGAGAATGGCTATTTCCATTTTTCCATGAGTGGGGTATACTAGGACAAGTGAATAATCGTAAAGCAATAAGGTCTCAATTTAAAGATTGAGTGAAAAGGGAAGTCTGGTGAAAAACCAGCGCGGTCCCGCCACTGTAAGCGCTCTGTGCGTAAGTCAGGAGACCTGCCTTATTGTTAGCTGTGAAACCTTCGAGGAAGGGTGAAGCAGGGTAATGAACATACATATCAAGTATAGTGAACGGATTCTTTTCCTGCTTATCTTGACGTTACCTGCTTTGCTTTCAATTGAAAGTAAAGCTTTTTTATTTTGAAGCTACCTGCGAGCAGTATACATAGTCAAAGCGGAAAAACGGGATAGCGCTGCTTTTTGCATGATCATTTGCTTTTTCTTTAACGTGGAGGTTTCGTATTCACAATGAACAATATATAGGGGGAGTATTTAGATGAAAAAATGGCTTTCGTATTCCATTATTGCACTGTTAGTCATCGTACTTGCTGCATGCGGTGCAGGCAACCAAAGCAACAGTGATAAAAAAACGAAGCAAGATACGGAACAAACGTCACAAGCTGCATTTCCAGTGAAGGTAAAAGACGCGCGTGATAAAGAAATCACGTTGAAAAAACAGCCTAAGAAAATTGTTTCCTTAATGCCAAGTAATACGGAGATTGTATATGCCCTTGGCCTTGAAAAAGAATTAGTCGGTGTTACAAGCAACGATGATTATCCTAAAAGCGTAAAGAAAAAAGCGCAGGTAGGAGATATGAACGTTAATGCGGAAAAAGTTATTGCTTTAAATCCTGATTTAGTGCTGGCACACGCTTCAAGTATGGGCGTTTCGGATGAAGTATTTAAACAAATTGAAAGTGCGGGTATTCCGGTATTTGTTGTAAAAGATTCAACAACGTTTGATACGGTTTATGATTCTATTACGCAAATCGGTAAATTAACAGGTAAAACAAAAGAAGCTAATCAAACAATTAAAGACATGAAAGAAAAAGTAGCTTCAATTGAGAAAAAAGCAAAAACGATTTCAAAAGAAGATCGTAAAAAAGTATGGATAGAGGTATCAGGAGCTCCTGAGATTTATACAACAGGAAAAGGTACGTTCATGAACGAAATGCTTACTATGATCGGTGCGGATAACGTAGCAGCTAGTGAAAAGGGTTGGGTTAAGTTTTCTGAAGAGCAAGTTGTTAAGTTAAACCCTGACGTTATTATCGCAACGTATGATGCAGACAAAAATGAGATTATGAAGCGTCCCGCTTGGAGCAGCATGACTGCTGTAAAAGAGGGTAACATCGAGAAGGTTGATCAAAACAAAATCAATCGCTTAGGACCTCGTATTGTAGATGGCTTAGAGGACTTAGCAAAAGCAGTATACCCTGAGGTGTACAATAAATAAGAAGAGGGACCATATTCCAGTTCGAATTGAAAAGGGGATTGGTCCCTTTTCACATCTTAAAATTGAAGAACGGCCTGAGCTTTTAATCATGAAAACCGAGACTTCTTATAAAACATACAGCTCAGGGGTTTTAGGAACAGGCATTACGGAAACGGACACCTTTTACAATCGATTTGTTCACAAAGACTATTATTCAGATACTCCTTCTTTGGAGTATGAGCAATATTTGATGAAAGAAAATGTGCGCCATGAGCAAATCGTAGGGTTGATGACAGCCGTTTGGTTAAAAGAAAGAGCGGTTTACTGTTATGAAGGCTACGGAGTAAGAGTAGCTTCCGTGATAACGGCTGGAGTAGGAAATGCAGTAGATATTACAGCTGATGAAGCTGTCCCGTTCTATTCCTCTCCCGGTACAATTAATATGTTTTTTTTCGTGGAAGGTACGCTTACGGATGCTGCGTTTTTACAGCTTTTTATCGCGGCCACAGAAGCCAAAACAAAAACGCTGTCACAGCTGGGTGTCATAGATCCGGCTACAAAGACGATTGCTACGGGAACATCTACGGACAGCATCTCAGTTGCAGCGTCTCAGCAAGGAGCATTATATGAATATGCAGGCTCTATGACCGCTTTAGGGCAAGCGGTAGCCAAGCTGGTGAAAATAAGCTTAGAGCAGGGACTTAAGGGAAAGAGGTGAAGAAATGAGTATTACACAAGCGATAATTGCACACATGACGGCCATGACGATTGCTTTACTAATTGACCGAATTATAGGTGACCCCGAAAATTGGCCGCATCCCGTTCGCTGGTTTGGCAAATGGATTTATTGGATGGATTCCAGATTAAATACAGGTGCAGGAAAACGATTCAAAGGATTGCTTCTTGTGATAAGTATGGCTGTGCTCGCAGGAGTTGTTCCCTTTTTGTTCCTCCATGCTTTGTACGGAGTTCATTTTATAGCAGGTGTTTTAGTAGAGGGCGTAATGATTGCGACTACTATATCCACTCGTTCTTTAAGCGAAGCTGCCTATAAGGTACAAAAGCCGCTTCAGCTAGGAGATATGGAGAAAGCTAGATATGAAGTAAGCATGATTGTGGGACGAGATACAGATCGTTTGTCAGAAGGAGAAATTGCCAGAGCGACGGTAGAGACCGTGGCTGAAAATACAAGTGATGGTATTACAGCTCCGCTTTTTTATGCATTTATAGGAGGAGGAGCCCTAGCATTTTTTTACCGGGCTATTAACACATGTGATTCGATGGTTGGGTACAAAAATGACCGCTACTTTCTGTTCGGCTACTTTAGTGCAAAAACCGATGACGTATTAAACTATATTCCAAGTCGGTTAACTGCAGTGGTGATGACGGCTGTTAATGTAGCAAAAAGCCAGTATTCTCTTGGGCATGTAACGAGTTTGATTAAGCGTGATGCTAAGAAGCATCCAAGTCCAAATAGCGGATACGGGGAAAGCGCAGTGGCGGCTCTGTTAGGTATTCAACTCGGCGGACTTAATACATATAAAGGCATAGAATCTAATCGTGCAAAAATGGGTGAACCACTCATTCCCCTGCAAGCCGGTCATATTGAACAAGCTGTTTTCATTATGAAAAGGACGGTCTATGCTACGTGGTTATTATATTTTTTGTTAGGAGGAGTTATTAGTGCTATTACCTACACATGGAGCTAATCCTACTGTCTTTTTAAAAGCAATAGGGGCCGAGAATTTGTCGCATATAAAAGACTTTAGCGTGAACACAAATCCTTTAGGGGCTCCCCTTGTGCTTCACGAAAAGTGGAACGAATTCAAGGATGCAGCGTTTAGTTATCCTGATCCTCAAGTAACGAAGCTGAAAAATAAACTTGCAGCTCATCATCATGTTTCAGCTGCTCAAGTGTTGCCTACAAATGGTGCCGCTGAAGCGTTTTTCCTTATTGCTTCGTTATTTTCAGGAGAGAAAGCAGGGATTGTACAGCCGACTTTCGTTGAATATGAACAGGCAAGTAAAGCTTATGGATGTGAAGTGACATACATTCCTTTAGCTGAAGAAAATGGCTGGAGCTGGGATATAGAGTTGATTATGAGCATTCTTCCGGACATAAAAGTACTGTGGATTTGCCATCCAAATAATCCAACGGGCGTTATGTATAGTCATGAGGAATGGATGAAAGTAGTAAAAGCTGCTGCTCATCATGGTACATACTTAATGATTGATGAGGCATTTATTGATTTTGTCGAATATCAGCCTTCATTTGATTCTCTTATTCTGGATTATGAACATATCATTGTTGTGCGTTCCATGACAAAGATGTTTAATATTGCCGGGCTTCGTCTTGGCTATATTTTGGCAAATGAAAAAATCATCAGCAAGATGTCTAAAAAGCAGCCTCCTTGGAGTGTAAATGGATTGTCGCAGCAAGTAGGCATGATATGTGTGGATGAAAAAGATTTTGTAAAAGAAACCGTACATTATATTAAACAAGAACGGGAACGGATCTTGAGTCAACTAAAAGAATGGGGGCTTTTGGTTTCTCCTTCTCAGACAAACTATTATCTTTGCAGTGTTCCGTCTTCTATTAAAACGCGCGAATGGCTTGTCTATTTAGCAAGCCATGGCGTGGTAGCTCGTCATACTGAAAACTTCCCATTTTTAAATGGCCGCTATATCCGTTTGGCTGTGAAAACGAAAGAAGAAAATGACTATTTACTTAACGTAATCAAACAAGGACTTGATGAAATATGATCATCTTTATTAGCGGAGGCGTTCGAAGCGGAAAATCACGTGCAGCGGAGAATATGGTTCAAACTTTTTGTACAAAGCGCGCTGTTTATATTGCCACAAGCAGGCAAACAGATAAGGAAATGCAAAAACGCATCCAGCTTCATCAAACAGAACGCCAAGTAGCGAACACGCCTTGGATAACGATCGAACAGTCTGTAGATTTACAAAAAATTCTGCCGAATCTTCAAAGTGATGATGCTATACTTTTGGATTGTGTCACGAACTGGCTTGCCAATGAGCTTTTTTTAACAGAAAAAAGGTGGCAAACAAAAGAAGGGAAACAAGCGGTTTTTCGTCATATGACAGAAACGCTCGATAAGCTGTTTGCGCAGTCTCAGACGGTTGTGCTAGTATCTAATGAACTATTTGAAGCGGGCGTATTAGAAGAGCCCACATATAGTTATATGAAGATGTTAGGGAAATTACATCAGTATATTGTAGAAAAAGCAGATGTGGCTATTTGTGCAGAAGCGGGAATCTATCGTTTTAAAAAAGGAAAGGAATGTGTAGATATATGAAAGAATGGATAGCCATACTACGAATTTCTCTCCAGTTTTTTACGATCTTACCACTGGCTAAAACCGTTCAATGGACTGAAAAAAGAACGGCACGCTCACTTTTTGTGCTGCCGTGGATTGGTATGTTACTAGGCTTGATGTTTTATAGCTTTTTACAGCTGCTTCAGTCTTCACCTATCACTACGATTGTTGGTAGTATTTTAGTTTTGCTTTTACCGCTTATCTTAACGGGCGGTCTTCATTTAGACGGCTGGATGGACGTAAGCGATGCGTATTTTTCTCATCAGTCAAAGGAAAAAAAACTGCAGATTTTAAGTGATCCGCACGTTGGGTCTTTTGCTATTCTTTCTCTTATGGTTCTGCTTCTGCTGCGTTTTAGTGCGATCTATGAATTAGCGTCTCTTTCTTCTTTATCAATTTGGGCATGTTTAGTAGTCTTTACACTTCCAAGAATTGGAGCAGCCTTTTTGTTGATGAGAGATAAGCCCGCTAAAGATACGGGTCTGGCTGCTTATTTTCAAAAAGGAGTCACCAAACGGTCTATTTATGGATTTATCATCATGAGCCTATTCTTAGTTGCTATTTTCGCTGTTTTTATGGACAATAAATTCATTATTCTTTTCTTTGCCGGGTTTTTATGGCTGTGGATACGGTTTTATCGTTCGCAGTTTGGTGGCGTAACAGGAGATGTTATAGGGGCAACCATTGAAGGAGGAGAAACGTTTTTATGGATAATTCTTTGGTTATCACATGTATTCGTCACGGCATGACGCTTGAAAATCAACAGAAAAAATATATAGGGTGGAGTGATCCGCCTTTAAGTACAGAAGGGAAAAATGAATTAAAAGAGCTTTTTCTAGAACCTCAGCTCGTTATTTCCAGTGACTTAAAAAGAGCGCTAGAAACAAGTTCAGTTGTTTTTCCTAAATCTCAGGTGGTTAAAAGTAAAAATTGGCGTGAGCTGCATTTTGGAGATTGGGAAGAGAAGACGTATGAAGATTTAAAAAACATACGGGCGTATAGAGATTGGATTGATCACTGGACAGAACGTACGCCTCCGAATGGTGAAAGCTTCCCAGGCTTTTCAAAACGAGTTTGGGCAGCGTGGGAAGAAGCGGTCGATTTGGCGGCCAGTCAGCAATTGCATCACATTGCTATTGTTTCACACGGCGGACCACTGCGTTTACTTGCATCTCATTTTAAACAGACAGCGTCGCTTTGGGATGTTTCTTTTTCTTACGGAGAAGGTTTTTCAGTAGCGTGTACATACAAACAGGCAAAGGAGAGAAGAGCATGCATTTCGTATTCGGCGGTGCATTTACCGGCAAAAGAAAATGGGTGAAGCAGCATTATGCCAGTGAGTCGATAAAATGGCATTGTTTGTATGAAGACCCCGTTTTACCAGCGTTTGAGTTTGAAGAAAGTTACATAGTACTAGAAGGATTTGAGCACTATGTTAAGGAATTAATACATAGCGAGCTGGAGTCTCCGCATCTTGTTGTTAAAAAGTTAATACAGAAGTGGAGAGACAGCGGTGTATGGGAACAGTTAATAGTGATTGGAACTGAAGTCGGCAAAGGGATTGTTCCTTTAGATCCAACAGAGCGGCAGTGGAGAGATGAGTGCGGGTATGCGTATCAGCATTTAGCGGCACATGCCCGGAAAGTAGATCACATTTGGTACGGAATTGCTAATCGATTGAAGGAGGAAATACAATGAACATTTACACAAAAACAGGGGACAAAGGGCAGACAAGCTTAATTGGAGGACGAGTAAATAAAGATGATATTCGAGTGGAAGCATACGGTACGATTGATGAGCTAAATGGCTTTGTAGGTCAAGCGATTTATCAGCTGGATGAAGCAACATTAAAAGATGTAAAAGAAGAGCTAATTACGATTCAACATGAGCTTTTTGACTGTGGAAGTGATTTAGCATTTGCAAAAGATGATCATCCGTACAAAGTAACAAACGACATGATATCAGTACTTGAAAAGCGCATTGATGTCTATATGTCAGAAGCGCCGGCCATTGAGCGTTTTATTTTACCTGGAGGCACACCTGCAGCGACAACGCTTCATATTTGCCGGACGATTACACGCCGAGCAGAACGGCTTGTTGTTGGCGTGCAGCGTGAGTATAAAATTAATGCGGCGGTGCTTCAGTATTTAAATCGTTTATCCGATTATTTCTTTGCTGCGGCTCGAATCGCTAACGCGCGAGAAAATGTACAGGATGTAGAGTATATTCGCAGTGCCAAAGTATTTAAACAGCCTAAAAAATAAGGTATAAAAAACGGTCGAGCTAAAAGCGATCGTTTTTTTTATGAGCTATTTCGATAGGCAAAATAAAGCTATAAAAAAGAGGTAAATGCATCTATAATGATAAGAGACAGAGAGATAAAGAAAAGAGGTTGAGAAATGAATCAAGATTCTAAACGAGCAGGTATTGTTTATACAGCCAGCGCTTACGTTATGTGGGGGCTTTTTCCGCTTTACTGGAAGCTTCTTGGCGAAGTGAATGCGAATGAAATACTCGCTCACCGTGTCATATGGTCATTTGTTTTTATGCTTTTACTTTTGCTTGTGACAAAGCAAATGAGTGCTTTAAAGAAGACGCTTGGTTTATTATTTCGTAATACGAAACAAGCGGTCATTTTATTTGTGGCTTCAGTGCTGATCAGCATCAACTGGTTCGTTTACATTTGGGCGGTTAACCATAATCATATTATTGAAACAAGTTTAGGTTACTACATCAACCCGCTCGTTAGTATTTTGCTTGGTATAGTCGTTTTAAAAGAGAAGCTTAATTTTTGGCAGGGTGCTTCTGTTGGATTGGCTGCTATAGGTGTTATCGTTATGACAGTTACATACGGGCATATCCCATGGGTATCATTAAGCTTAGCGTTTAGCTTTGGTTTGTACGGTCTTGTAAAAAAGACTATTCAATTAGAAGCAAAAGTAGGATTAACGATTGAAACGATGATGGTTGCACCTATTGCTGTTATTTATTTTATCTTTCTTTTAGTGAAAGGATCTTCAAGTTTTTCTCTTCAGTCGCTTGATCTGAGCGCTCTTTTAATTGGCGGCGGTGTCGCTACAGCTATGCCACTACTGTATTTTGCTAAAGGAGCGCCGCTTATTCCGCTATCGATGGTCGGTTTTTTACAGTACATCGCTCCTACCATGACGCTTTTATTAGGAGTGTTCGTCTATCATGAACCGTTTTCTAGCGTAGAGATGATTGCCTTTTTGTTCATTTGGGGCGGATCGGTTATGTTCATTTTATCTAAAACTAAGTTCATGAGTTCTCATCAGCCGAAATTCTTTAAAGGGCGCTCAGCTTAACGGACAAAAAAGCGGATATCTTTAGATATGCGCTTTTTTGTCTGCCGTAAAGAAATAAAAACGGAGACGGGAAAGTCACCGTATGTATACTTTATAGCTTCCGCTTGAAATGAGCGTTCAACTGACCTTGAAGCATTTGGTTTTTTACTTCTTTCATTTTTCTCGCTTCATCTTTTTTGGCCAGTTCTGTGCGTATTTCACTCGTTTGAACTCCTTCTTCTATGCGATCGGCAATATCCATTAATCGTTCGACGTCTGAAAACGAATATTTCCGGATACCCGTATTGGTTCGGTCCGGAAAGAGCAGGCTTCTTTTCTCGTAGTAGCGAATTTGCCTTTCTGATAAACCGGTTAATTCTTTTACAATCCCAATAGACATGACTTTTTTATCTCGATATGACGCTTCATTCGTAGACAATCTCCCTCACCCCTGAGTACGTAGTAGTATGTTATTATTATAAAGGAAAAAAATACAAAAATTTATAACATGTAATACATTCTAACATATATATGTTATATTTTTGAATTACTATGTGAGAAAAAGTGACATAAATAATGAAATAGGGAAAAGAGTCCTATAAACTAATGATTAACTCGATCCCAAGTGGTTAACCATACAGGATAAAGCCTTGTGGTTAATCACTTGCTTTCAAAATGATGAATAGAAAATAAATGTGAGAATATACATAAATTCTAAAAGGGAAGGGCGTTTTAAATGGCTGTGCAACAATTGAAAAAAGAAGAGATTATTGAGCTGGCAAAAGAAATTATTGAACTTGATTTGAAAAGAGATGAAAAATTTGAAGAATTGACAGAGTTAGCCGGAAATCGTGCATATGAAATTTTGCGCAGAGTACAAAATGCCTGTTTATAAGTAATAAAAAAATCCCGCTCTAGGCGGGATTTTTAATTGGACTGCTGTTCAAGATTAAATAATTCTTGTTTCATCTGAGCGTGGTCGAGGTTTTCCCCTATAAAGACAAGAGTGGTGGGCAGCTTCATCATTTCTTTCATATATAGAGGCATGCCGTATGAATATTGAAACGAATACGTATCATCCGAATGAGTAAAGCGCATATAGCCTTTAATACGATAGATGGTATCTGGCATTTGGCGCAGCCAATTTTCAAATAATTCAAGATCCACTTTTTTTGTAAACTCATATACAAATGTTTTCAAATGAAGATGATCTTCAACATGAGCCTTCTCGTGCGGCTGTTTTTGAGACAGCTGAGCTTTTTGAATCAGGTCAAGCTTCACGCGGGAAAATGTCGTTAATAATGTTATTGCACGAGCGTTAATTGATTGAACCTCAAAAAGCAGGGAAGACTTTTCCGCCTCAGACAGCATGTCCGTTTTATTTAATAAAATTACATCCCCATGTTTTACTTGTTCTTGAAGAAGTTTTTGAAGTTGAATGCTTAAGGACCCACGTTCTTTCCACCTTGTTGCATCGAGTGTAGTGATAATACTTTTAATCGTGACTTGATGTGCAAAAAGAGGAGACATACAGGCATCCAACACTTCAATGGGATGTGCAACTCCGGTTGTTTCTATATAGATAGCATCCAATGTGTTCTCCTGTAGAAGTGAATGAAGCTGAGTTTCAAATTGACCTTGAATAGTACAGCACACGCAGCCGTTTAGCAATTCTTTTAACGGCGTGTCTTTTTCTACTTCATTTGAGTCAATCGAAACTTGGCCAAGCTCATTCATCACAACAGCAATGTTGCGATTACGATCTTTTTCTTGCTGAAGCAGCTGTTTAAGTAACGTTGTTTTTCCACTGCCTAAAAACCCAGATAAAATGTAGATTTCTGTTTTCATTTCAGTCTCTCCTATGTAAATAACATTGTTTAAATCGAAACTTTTCCGATTACCGATTGGTAAATAGTATATCCAAGAGGGGATAAATATCTAAGAGTAAATTTTTATGCTTTTTTGTATTCATTATAACAACTTTAAAAGCGCTATGGCTATCTTTTGTAAAAAACTCAAAATACACAATGAAATAAGAATATTATAAAATTTCAAACTAGCTGTGCTACAATAAAAGAAAAAGAAAAAGGGGAGCAAAAGTTATGCGAATATTAGTTTTAGGCGCAGGCGGCGTTGGAGGTTACTTTGGAGGCAGGCTTGTGGAAAAAGGAGAGGATGTGACTTTCCTTGTCAGAGATCGCCGAAAAAAAGAGCTGGAACAAAATGGACTTGTTATCAAGAGCATACACGGTGACTTCACTTCACCTGTACAAGCTATTACAAAATCTGAGATGAAAGAGCCTTATGATGTTATTTTGTTCACAACTAAGGCTTATCATCTTAAACAAGCAATTGAGGACGTGCGTCCTTTTATAGGGAATCAGACAGTTGTCGTACCATTGTTAAACGGTATGGCTCACGTGGGTCCTTTACAAGAAGCTTTTGGGGAAGAAAAAGTCATTGGGGGACTGTGCTTTATTGAGACGACGTTAAACAAAGATGGAGATGTCGTCCAGACGAGTCCTGCTCACAGACTTGTATTTGGTGAATTTAAGCAGAAGGAAACAGAAAGATTACAACTGATTGAGCAAGCGTTCAGTGGTACAAAAGCTTCGTTTGTAAAAAGTTCATATATTGAACAGGATATGTGGCATAAGTATTTATTTATTACGGTTATGTCAGGCATGACCACTCTTATGCGCGCACCTGTTGGCCCAGTGCTAGCGGCAAAAGGAGGACGTCAATTCGTACAAGAGCTTTTTAAAGAAGTTGAAAATATTATGATGGCATACGATGCACCATTAGCTGAAGGGATTATTGAACAGCATATGAATACGATGGACAAAATGACGTATGACATGAAGTCATCGATGCAGCGTGATATGGAAAAAAGTTCTCAAATTGAAGGAGACCACCTTCAAGGATATTTGCTGACATTAGCTGAAAAATCGTCTATACACGTACCCCTTCTTCAAACTGTGTATACGCATCTAAAAGTGTATGAAGAAATGTTAAAAGGTTATCAAAAATAATGACAGCGAAAATTGATTTAGCAGTCATACAGGTACTGCAGAAGCTGCTAAGTACAGCAGAAATAGGACAATTGCCTTCCGCTCCCGGCATTTATTTTTTCTTCGATAAACCCGGCAGGCTTTTGTATATCGGAACAACGACAGGCTCTCTATTAGAAAGAATAAGAGCTCACGTTGCAGGAAAAGGCGTTAGCAACACAAAAAAATTTCACAAAGAGATTTATACTGTTGGATATATTGAAGTTCATGGATTAAAAAAAGAATTGGATATGCTAAGAACGATGCTTGTAAATGGTTATTTTCCAAAATACAATAAACAAGATGTAAAAAGAGAAAATGAATACGACATTTACACCGTTCACGGCAGAAGCCCCAGGGATACAGGAGTTGATAAGAACAAAGCCTCCAAGCGAAAAACGGTGCTAAAGCCAACGTTAAAAGAGATAGAGATTCGTCAAGAAAACAGCGATATTACATATGCACGAGTCGCAAATATGAATGCTGAAGATCGAGTGAAAAAATTGTGGTCTTGTCAAGAAGCAGGAGCGCAGCTACATCTTCCGGAGTCGAAAGTGTTAGCAATAAGTGACCGGCTCTTAAAAGAGCAGTATACATTTCAGCGAGATATGAAAAAGAATATGATGTTTACGATGCGGGATTTAGTTGTTATTCAAGTGTTGTTAAATTTAAATCCGACCCATGATTTGAAAAAACGAGAAATAAAGGAAGCCATCAGTTTAGTGCGTAAATTTGGCATAGAAGAAGCTCTTCGCATCTCTGAAAAATTACTCAAAACGTAATAAAATCCATGATCATTGTGATCATGGATTTTATCATTTATCATTCACACTTAAGCTAATTCGTCAATAACTTTTGGTAGAGCCATAATGGAAATAACGCAAAGTGAACTGACAACTTGATGCATTTCAAAAATGGCAATGATGAATAACATCAGTGATATATATAATTGAAGGCCTTTTAATCCCCATGGCTTGCGATCGAAAAAAAAGTCGCTAAGTACAAATACAAAGAAAATGAGCGAACTGAACAAAATAATCATGGATGTAGACATGGAACGATCATAAGCAATGATAAATAACAAAGCGAGAAGCGACACAACAGATATAACTTTTAATGTTTTAATCATCGTGTTTTTATTCACTTTTTTCACCTTCATTTGTAGGATTGATCTTTCATCCTCATTTTATAGGATAGTCAAAAGTTCTAAAAGTCAAACGAATAAATCATAACAACAATTTAACATCTTTATACTACATTTACATTGAGAGAAAAAAATGGGCGTGTTTTGAGCTTTGTGCCCTTCATTGACGCGTGCAAAGAACAAGTGCTATAGTATGTTTGCTCTAAAAGCGAAAGGAGCAAAGTTTTCAAAGGACGTGACCATGTGAACGAAACACTATTAGTAATTGATGGATTTAATTTATTAAGCCGCTGTTATTTTGCTACTTCTTATGGCAGAGATGAAGCAGCGTTGACAAGAAACAGTAAGGGCCAATTTACGAATGCCCTGAGAGTAACGATTCAAAAAATGCATGCATTGATTCACCAATATGAGCCAACCCATATTTTCGTCGCTTGGGATGTTAAGCGCGAGGATACAAAACGTAAAGATACATACGCCCTATATAAGCAAACAAGAGCAGAGCTGCCTGAGCCGCTGATTCAGCAGTACGAAACGTTAAAGCAGTTTTTTGACACCGTCGGGATTTATCAAATGTCATTGTCTTCTTATGAAGCAGATGATTTAATCGGCGCACTGGCAAATAAGTGGAGCAAAGAAAAGCAAAGCCCAGGATATATTTACAGCAACGACCGAGACTTGCTTCAGCTCCTAGATCAACATATTTCACAAATTATTGCTAAAAAGCAGGTGGGAGATCTTGTTTATGGCTTTAAGCACTTTCAAGAAGAATACAATATTCATCCTCGTCAATGGGTGGACGTAAAAGCATTGCTTGGTGACAAATCTGACAATATTCCGGGCGTTCCTGGTGTAGGAGAAAAAGCCGCACTGCCTCTTATTCAACAATATGGCTCTATCCATGAAATTTATGCACAAATTGAACAATTAGATCCAGCTTTTAATCGGTACAAAAAAAAGCTGGTCGAAGGAAAAGAACTAGGTATGCTTAGTCGTGAACTTGCTGAGATTATTATAGACATTCAAGAAATCAGCATGTTGGATTGGAAAGAATTAACATTTATGTATGATTATGAACGATGGAATAAAGAAATTCAAAGTCTAGAACTAAACATTAGGATTCGCTCATGATTTTTAGTACAATACAATTTATGAACATGAGAAAGGAGTAACAAGCGTGCAACCAATTCATAAAGAAACAGTCCAAAAAAAAATACAAACATTTTTAAATAAAGACGTATATGTACACCTTGAAACGACAAACGGTGCATATGCTTCACACGTAAATGAAAAAGTAATGACAGTTGGGGCTTTTATTCGCAATGGTAAAGTCACTATTTCAAACGGAAAGATAACTGGAGAAGGTCCTTATCGTGTAGGTCTTCAAATTGACTTAGGATGGATTTATGCAGAGGGATTAACAGATTGGGAAATTGATGAAGAAGGTCGACTTCTTCTAGCTGGGCATGACTTTGAAGGTCGTTTAGCAGTTGCCCTTCAATTAAGTGAACATCCGTTTTCATAACAGAAAAGAGAGGAGAATAGAACATGGAAGAAAGATTATTAATTGTATTTCCGCATCCTGACGATGAAGCATATGGAGCAGCAGGAATGATCACGCAAGCGAGACAAAAAGGAACGCCCGTTACATATGCCTGTATTACGCTAGGTGAAATGGGACGAAATATGGGTAGACCGCTGTTTGCTAACCGTGAAACTTTACCCCAAATCCGAAAAAAAGAACTTTTAGATTTAGCGAACGTTTTAGATATTCAAGACTTGCGTATGCTAGGGCTTCGTGATAAAATGCTGGAATTTCTTGATATTGATGTTTTTGCAGATAAAATTGAAGAAATCATTAACGATGTAAAGCCGACTCACATTTTAACGCATTACCCTGGCTTTGCGGTACACCCTGATCATAATGCTACAGGAGCAGCTACGATTCAAGCGGTAAAACGTATGCCAAAAGAAAAGCGTCCGGTTGTTTGGTGTCATGCGTTTTCGAAAGATCGTATTGAACATATTGGAGAACCAGATGTTATTTTTGATGTAACAGCGATGAAAGATAAAAAAATTGAAGCGTTAAAAGCCCATCGTTCTCAAACAGAAGGAATGATGAACGCAATTGACTTCGACCGCTTATCTGACTATCCGCAAATGGAACGTTTATTAACTAGAGAAGAATTCTGGACATATAACTGGGAGTAACAGATGAAAAAACAGCGAATTTTATTTATTGGAGCAGGACGAATGGCTGAAGCTGTAGCGGCTGGTTTGGTTACGAGCAGCGCTGACAGTATTGAGGCAGTGGTGATGTCAAACAACGGAGACATTGAGCGGTTACAGCGTGTTGAAAAAACGTACGGCGTACAAACGACGCAAAATTGGCGCCAAGAAGTTGACAATTCGGATGTTATTATTTTAGCGATGCCTCCTGAGGCCCATCCCTCCGTGCTCAAGGAACTTTCGACTCATTTAAATCAACAATTTGTCGTAACGTTAGCGGCAGGGATTGGTCCGAGTTACTTAGAAAATCATCTTCCGCAGGATACGCCTGTCGCTTGGATTATGCCAAATACAGCTGCTATGATTGGACAATCGATGTCACTGTATACACTTGGAACTTTTGCCACAAAAGAGCATAAAGAAGTGCTTCACATGATTTTAAAAGGAATTGGTGAAGCGCATGAGTGTTCAGAGAAAGAAGTACATGAGCTAACGGCTGTAACTGGCAGTGCACCTGCGTTTTTATATTATTTTGCAGAATCGTTAATTGATGCAACTACTGCTTACGGTGTAGACGAAAAAACAGCCAAAGATTTAGTTATTCAAATGATGTATGGCTCTGTACAAATGCTGCATGAAACCAAAGATCCTGCGTCTTTAAGAGAGCAAGTAACAACTCCAGGCGGCGCTACTGCCGAAGGGTTAAAAGTGATGAAAGAACAGGACTTCTCTTTAATAATGAAACAGGCAATTGAAGCAACGAATAAAAAAGCAATGGGTGGAAGTTAAAAAACTCGTACAACCATATGTTAGCTGAAAAATCCGAACTATAGTTCAGCATTCTTTCATTAGAATGTTGAATCAGTTCGGATTTTTTAATGAATAAACTTCCTTAACATACATTCCTCTTTGGAACTGTTTTTTCTCTATATCCCAAACTTTTTTAGTCATCAACAAACCGCTTTTTCATATCAGAAGTTGGGAGCATGCAGTGCTGCTGTTTGCCAAACCACTTATATCGGTTGCGAGCGATCCAGTTGTATACTATATCTCGAATAGGTGCAGGAATGATAATGAAAGCATATAAAAATTTAACGGGTCCATCTAAGCGCTTAGCGATTTTTAAAGCAGCCGTTGATTTTACATATCTTTGTTTTCCATGAATATATACAATGCTGTCTAATTGCTCAGGAAGTAAGCCGTGAGAGGCTAGCTGCTGCTTTCCGAAATCTGATTGAAGAGAAGCGAAAGAAAACAAAGCTTGTTCATCATGTTTAATAATATATTGAACACTGCTATTACATAAATTACATATACCATCAAAAAGAATTAAATGTTTCATTGGACGATTTCGCTCCTATTCCATAAAAAAAGTATAATTACTTGTTATTTTTGAAAAATAAAGGTACGTTTAAAAGATGTGAAAGTGATCCAAATTCAAAGGTAATTCGATTATATAATAAGGACTCATAAGAGTTAAAGGAGAAGGGTATGAAAGAGCAAAACGACGTTGTCTTATACAATAGAATAAAAGAACGAGACAAAAAAGCCCTTGAACTGCTGTATGACAAGTATGAGCGAATTCTTTATTCGTTTATATACCGGTTAACAAATAGCTCTGATATTGCTGAAGAAGCTGTTCAAGAAGTATTTATTAAGCTGTGGAGAGGAAAAGGAGTTTACAGCGATGAAAAAGGGAAGTTTTCATCATGGCTGTTTACGATTACAAGAAACACCGCGATTGATATTGTAAGAAAAAGAAAAAACGATCCTATTTTCTCAGAAGAAATTTTTGATTTTATTGAAGATGATCATCCTCAGATTGACGAGCAGCTTCAGTGGAAAGAAGAACAGCAGAGAGTACGGCACGCCGTATCAAAATTGTCTGAAGACCAAAAAAAGATTATTCAATCCGTTTATTTTAAGGGATTAACGCAGCAAAAAGTAGCAGAAGAGCAGCAAATCCCATTAGGAACAGTAAAGGGTAGGGTGCGATTAGCGTTGCGGAAATTAAAAACATATTTAGGTACTGATACAGAAGGGAGAGCTGATTCATGAGTATGTGCAATAAACTAATTGATTACTATAATGATCAGTTGACTTCCCATGAGAAAAAAGAGTTTGAAATGCACTTGAAAAACTGTCAAAGCTGTCAAGAAGAACTAAGAGAGCTGGAGGAAGTTCTTGGAGATCTAACGTATTTGACACCAGAACAATCTCCTCCGCCAGAAATGAAACAGCGAATACTTGCGAACGTATTTGAAGAAGATCAAGATGAGACAAAGAGAGAACCAATCGCTTTAAAAAGTGAAAAACAACATGCTGCGTCTAAGAAATCAAATAAAAAGTCCATCATTATTGGATTAGCTGCGGCACTTCTTTTATCCCTTGCAGGAAACAGCTACTTTCTGTTGAAAGATGGAGACAAAGGCAAACAAGAGCCAAATGTTTCGGTTGCTCCTCAAAACGAACCTCTTACATCTGAGAAAACAATGAAGCTGCAGGCAGAGCCGAACGTTTCTGGCGAAGCAACAGCATCTCTTACGAAAAAAGGTGGAAATTTAAATGTGGTTATTCAAGCGAATAACTTGAAAAACGTAAAGGGGAATGAAGTCTATCAGGTGTGGCTCATAAAAGGTGATAAGCCTCATCCGGCAGGTGCTTTTGTAACAGATAAAAATGGAAACGGGACAGTGGTCTATACGATGAGCCAAAAAGAACAGACTGAAAAGTGGGATGTTATGGCGATTACTTTAGAACCGAACGCGAATAATAAGACGCCAAAAGGAAACATTGTGTTAAGTTCAGCGCTCTAACAAAAACCCTTCTGCTAACAGAAGGGTTTTTGTTACGTGCAGTTAATCATCTTCAAATTGTATGGCAATGGTTTGGTCATTTTCTATCTTATTCAGTCGAATTTCCAATAATCCATTTTTGTACTTAGCGCGAACTGGTTCGTCTGTGTAGTGAAAAGGAAGTTTGACCGTGCGAGAAAATACGCCTGTATGGCGTTCGTTGAGCTTTAACTTTTGTTTAGAAGCTTCATAAGCATAAGGAACGTTCCCTTCAACTGTTAATATATTTGCGTCCAACTTGATTTGAATGTCGTTAGTTGAATGCAGTCCAGGAACCTCAACGACGATAATGCCTTCTTTATCGGTTTCATATAAGTCGACGTTTGGAAATCGCTTTGGTAAGATGTGATTTAAATCGCTCCAAAAGTGATTTCCAAGCATATCTTCTACCTTATGCTGAATCGAACCCCAATCAATCTCTTCATATTTTTTACTCAAAGGAACCCCTCCTTATATTCACGTAAATTCCTTCTATATATATGAAAAAAAGAAAATTCAATGCCTGCTTACAAAGAATGAGAAAAACGCGTAAATAAGTGAAAAAATGTGAGAAAAAAAAGAGATTTTGAGTGAAAAAGAAGGATTATGTAGAATAAAAAAAGTATAATTACGTATAGAGCTTTCTATTTTCCTGAATGAAAGCAAGTATGTGAAGGAGGAAGTTGAGATGAGAGAAAAGCGTACATCCAGTGGTTTTCTATTAAAACAACGTGCTTTCTTAAAATTATATATGATTACGATGACAGAACAAGAGCGTCTGTATGGCCTTCGGTTATTAGATGTGTTGAGAGATGAATTTCGCCCTTTTGGGTTCAAACCTAATCATTCTGAAGTATACAAAGCCCTTCATGACTTGATTGAAGACGGTGTCCTCAAACAGGTGAAGCGTAAAAAAGAAGGAATGAAGCTTCAAGAAGTGGTTTATTATACATTTACAAATGAGGGAGAAGAGAAAGCTAAACTATATAAAAAACAATTAAAAGTAGAGTTGGAGCGGTGTGAAGCTATGATTCAAAAAGCTATTCGTGACAACTTCGGGTCCAAATGAACGTGTCTTTAGTTAGAAAAGACACGTTTTTTCTATAGCTGATTTTGTCGTCTTATGTCGGAATAAAAGTTATAAAATGGGTACAAAGTAGTGTAAAAGATGGATATATAGTTATATTATGGATAAAATACACACTTTTAACATATATGGATGAATTCGATTTTAAAGATTATGTACTATTCATAAATAGTGTACGAATTGATATGATACAAAGTGTATATAAATCTATTTAATGCGTTATTTGCCATATTTTAAGAACTTATAAACCGTTATCAGACCATCATTGAAGCATTTTGGTTTTAGCAACTCTGACGAATTTGACTAGATTTGTATCGAGAAGATATTATTTGTTTACTATGAAAGGAATGGATTTTATGAAGTCTACAGGAATTGTAAGAAAAGTAGATGAATTGGGTCGCGTAGTAATTCCTATTGAATTGCGCCGCATTTTAAATATCAACACAGGTGATCCAGTAGAAATATATGTTGATGAAGATATTATTATTTTACAAAAGTATAGCCCGTATGGTGCTTGCTTAGTAACTGGGGAAATTACGCGCGAAAACTTAACCTTTGGGAATGGAAACGTTGTGTTAAGTAAAAAAGGTGCGGAACAGCTTTTACAAGAGTTAGAGCGTACCTTAAACAAATAAGAAGTTTTAGGCCTTAGTATAAGGAAGAGTATCAATCCATTTTTAAACAAAAAAAGAACGTTCTTTTGAGAACGTTCTTTTTTTGTTTAAGCCGTTCGAGAAGATTTATTCTCCTCTAGCAGCTGCTTTTTTTGTATTTTTATCAAACGATACGCAAGTCCTGTTGCTCCTGCAGCAAGCCCCGCAATTAGTCCAATCCAATAGCCAAACGCCTGCAAATCGGTGTATTTTGCTAAAACAATGCCTAAAGGTAGACCAATTACCCAATAAGATACCAAGGACATTAAAAAGGTAACATTTACATCCTTATATCCTCGCAGAGCGCCTTGAATAGGAGCTTGAAGAGCATCAGAAAGCTGAAAGAAAATTGCATAAATCAAAAAATGAGAAGTTAATGCGAGTACCTCTGCATCTTTTGTATATAAAGATGCTACTGATTCTCGAAGAGTAAATAAAAGACCTGCGCAAACAAAAGCCATGCCCACAGCGATAGTTACACCGATCCTGCTATAGCTTCGTGCATCTTGATGACGCTTAGCACCCGCTTCAAATCCAACAACAATCGTTAAAGCCATAGAAATACTCAGCGGAATCATATAGAGAAATGAGGCAAAATTAATAGCTGCTTGGTGAGAAGCGATTGTAATGGTATTATACGAGCTCATAAACAGCGTGACGGCTGAAAAAATACTTGTTTCGAAAAAGACCGAAAAACCGATAGGTAAACCAATTTTTAATATTTCTTTCCAAGTAGAAAAAGAGATACGGTGAAATCTCTTAAATAAACTGAAGTTAGAAAAAGGTTCTTTTTTATGAATAATTACAATGGATACAATGAGTATGCACCAATACGTAACGGCAGTTGCATAACCGGAGCCTACTCCACCCAAGTGTGGGAAGCCCAGCTTACCGAAGATTAATACATAGTTTAAAGCTACATTAACCGGAAGCCCTAAAATGGTGATAAGCATAGACGTACGAGTTTGCCCTAAAGCATCAATAAAGTTTCGTAAAACCGTATAAATAAAAAGCGGAATAATACCAAAAGATAAAGCAATTAAATACTGTTTGGCAATGCGCATTACGTTTGCTTCTAAATTCATCCCTTTTAAAATAGGATCAACAACAAAAAAGCCGATTAAAATAATAACAACGGCCATTAAAATGGAGACATAAAGCCCTTGAATGACGGAGAACGGAACTTTTTTCTTTTGATTAGCTCCGACAAGCTGTGCAACAATTGGCGTAATAGACATTAAAATTCCGCTTAGCCCTGTAAAAATAGGCACCCATAAGCTTGAACCAATCGCTACCCCTGCCAAGTCGTCTGCACTTACCCTTCCTGACATCATCGTATCAAAAAAAGTCATTGAAAACATTCCAAACTGGGTGACCAATATCGGAAATAAAATAAAAATGAACTGCTTAACTTTTTGAGACGTTGAAAACATTTGTTGCATTAAAAAACCCCCAATTTGAAAACATTTACACCAAAAAGCATTATATCACGCCGTGGCTTGTTTTTGCTAAGAGTTCTGACAATAAATTCAAAGAACGTATCCATAAAACGCACCGGTTTAAAAGGAGTAAAAAGGTAAAACAGTATATGATTTTAATTTTGACAGGCAGTGAGCTATGATAGAAAGTATAGTAATTATCATTTAACGTGGAGGGATACGTGTGGATTTACAGTTGCAAAATAAAAATGTACTTATTACCGGCGGGTCAAAAGGAATTGGGAAAGCTATTGCTGCCTCGTTTATTCAAGAAGGAGCAAACGTTGGAATTGCGGCAAGAGGAGAGGAAGCGCTACAGGATGCACAGTCAAAATTAGAAAACGTACGTACATATACAGCAGACCTAACAAACGAATCAGACAGAGTTGCATTAATCGAGAAATTCATTAAAGACTTCGGAAGCATTGATATTTTAATTAATAACGCTGGAGGAAGTAATGGAAGCAAGGCAATGGAAACAGATTTATCCCTTTTCAAAGAAGCGATGGAGCTTAACTATTTTTCAGCTGTTCATTTGAGCAAGCTAGCAGCAGCTCGTATGACAAAAGATGCGGCAATCGTTAATGTGACGTCTATTTTCGGGAGAGAAAGTGGAGGGAAAGTCACGTACAATAACGCAAAAGCAGCGCTTATCAGCTTTACAAAGTCGTTTGCAGATGAAATGATTTCTAAAGGAATTCGTGTAAATGGAGTAGCGCCGGGAAGCATTTTGCATGAAACGGGTAATTGGAAAAAAAGAATGGATGAAAATCCGGAGAAAATTAAGCAGTTTGTTGAAAACGAAATACCAGCAGGGCGCTTTGGGGAGCCGGAAGAAGTGGCAAACGCCGTTGTTTTTTTAGCATCTTCTCAAGCTTCATGGATAGTGGGTGCTACGTTAAACGTAGACGGTGGACAGTCAAAAATGAACTTTTAAAAAAAGTGCAGGAATTTCCTGCACTTTTTCATTATCCAATATCTTTTTGCATACGAGGAATCTGAAAATCTTCATTAATTGCGTCCGCTGTAAGCTGACCTGATAATGTCACCATTGGCACGCCGCCTCCAGGGTGTGTAGAGCCGCCCACAAAATAAAGGTTAGAAAGAAGCTGACTTCTTGCCGGAATTTTAAAACCTCCATTTTTCTTACGGTCAGTTGCTACCCCATAAATGGACCCACCGTTAGCACCGTAAAGCTCTTGGATATCGTTAGGAGTAAACGTATATTCAAACTCAATGCTTGAACGTAAGTCTTCTAATCCCATTGCCTCAAGCTTTTTCAATATGACTTCCCGGTAGCGGTCTTTTAATGCAGCCCAGTCGTCGCCTTCTTTTAAAGGAGGTACATGGGTAAGAACGAACAGATTTTCTTTTCCTTCAGGAGCTTGCGTAGGGTCTGATTTAGACGATACGCCAATGTAAATTGTCGGATCCATGGCTACTTGACCTTTGTTAAAGATTGTATCAAACTCTTCTTTCTGATCCTTTGAGAAGAAGAAATTATGATGTTGAAGCTGCTTGTACTGTTTGTTAACCCCTAATAAAAGAACAAGGCCAGAAACAGTAGGCTCGAATTTAGCAAGCTGCTGAGTTTGCTTAGCTGCCTGCGCATGATTTTTTAATAAATAGCGGTAAGTTGGAATTGCTTCTAGATTAGATACCACAATATCTGCTGATAGATTCTCGCCATTTTCTAGTGTAATCCCAGTTGCCTTTGCTCCGCTTGTTGTGATTTCTTTTACCGGCGTATTTAGATGCACAGTGACGCCAAGCTCTTGAAGAAGCTTATCCATCGCTTCAGCGATTTTGTACATTCCGCCTTTTACGTAATAAATACCTAATCCTAGTTGAACATGAGCAAGCTGTGTTAATACAGCCGGTGCATGATAAGGAGAAGAACCGATGTACATAATTAAAAAATTAAACAATTGACGCAAATGTTTGTTTGAAAAATATTTGCGTGTAGTAGCATCCATAGATCTCATTGGATCCATTTGAAGCAGTTCTTTTACCGTGTGCATCGTTCGTAAATCATGCAGTCCAGATAAACTTTTTTTATAAAAACTTTTTAAGTTCGATTCATACATTTTATTTGCATAAGATAAATAGTCAAAAAAACCTTCAATGTCTTCTGGAGCAAGTTCTTGAAGCTGCTGAAGCATGCGAGGAAGGTCACTGGTCAAATCAATTTGTGTTCCATCTTGGAAAAAAGTTCTCCACTGAGGCTCAATTCGTTCTATTGTTAAGTAGTCGTGGATATTGCGGCCTGCACTGTCAAACAGCTGCTCTAGCACCCACGGCATCGTTAAAATAGAAGGTCCTGTATCGAAAGAAAATCCTTTGCCGCTGCGAATATTTAACTTACCGCCAATTCGCTCGCTTTTTTCAACGACTGTTACATCATATCCATCAGCTGACAGACGAATAGCAGCTGACAGACCACCTAAACCTGCGCCTACAACAATTACTTTCTTTTTCATCTTTTTCCTCCTTATAAAACAAAAGCGAGTTGTCAACAATGTGTATAAAATGACTTCACGCAAAATAAAAATAGGTCTACAACTTTTTATTTTGTCCAGTTCGCTAATTTTCATACGTGAAGGAAAGGAGAAAAGGATGTCTTTTTTACTGGTTGCTCTTGTCTTGACAGCTACGCTTGTCATCACTATCCCTACATTTAAACGTGTAAAAATAGTAAGAAACAATATGTCATGTTTGTCCATTATTATTCCAGCTAGAAATGAAGAAAGAAACCTTACCTTTTTATTGCAGTCACTCCAGTTACGGAACGCTGACTTTGAAGTGATTGTTGTAGATGACAACTCAACAGATAATACTGAGAGGGTAGCCAAAGCATTTGGCGTAAAAGTAGTGCAACCGGGCGCACTTCCAGCTGGGTGGCTAGGAAAGTCATGGGCATGCTGGAATGGAGCACGAGAAGCAAAAGGCTCGGTGCTTTTGTTTTTAGATGCTGATATTACAGTAGAGAAAGACGGAATTGAAAAAGTATTTTTCTATTATCAACAGCAAGGGGGTGTGCTGTCGGTTCATCCTTATCACCTTGTTAAGAGGCCTTATGAAATGCTTTCTGCTTTATTTCACTATGTTACGTTTGCATCGATTGGCGCGTTTCACCCCTTTAAAAATTGGAAAAGTCCTTCTGTCGGTTTCGGGCAGTGCTTGCTTTGCAGCGCAGCCTCCTACTTTCAAAGCGGAGGCCACGAAGGGATAAAAAAAGAAGTGGTTGAAAATATGGCGCTGGTTGAGAAAATGAACAAACAAGGTGAATTTATTACGTGTATGAGTGGACAGGGAGCTCTTTCCATGCGCATGTATCCAAATGGTATGAAAAGCCTTATAAGAGGGTGGAGTAAAAGTTTTGCTTCAGGTGCGGGGAAAACGGAAGCCATTTATTTATTTCTAGTAAGCTTGTGGCTTACTAGCATGATTAATTATATCCTTTTTTTACCGACTCTATGGAATCAACATGCAGGCTTGGCAATTAGCAGCTATGTTTGCTATGTAAGCCTCTTATTTAATAGCTTAAGAAAAATAGGTTCGTTTACCTTTTTTTCTTTGTGCTTATTTCCTATTCATATACTGTTTTTTCTGGGTCTATTCGTATGGTCTTTCGTCCAAACGGCGGTGAGAAAGCAAGTTAAATGGAAAGAACGCAGCATATCTATAGAAGAAGAAAAAAAGAAGAAAGTGATAAAATGACAGGTGCTCAGCTCTTAATTAATATCATGGCATGGTTTGTGATTCACATGTTCATCGCCTACAGATGCACAAAAATTTCTGCCTTTTATTTAAAGAAGGACCTTGCGCTGTTTAAGGTTCAAAGGTGGGAAACAGTTGGGATATATAAAAAATTCGGGGTGCACCGATGGAAAACGTGGCTTCCTGATGCAGGAAAGCTATTTAAGCGAGGATTTTATAAAAAGAAATGGGAGAGTAGAACGAAGGAATATGCACAGCTTTTTTTAATTGAAACAAATCGAGCAGAGTTAACTCACTGGATCAGCATACTTCCTTCTATTCTTTTTTTTATATGGAACTCTCCTTCTATAGGTGTTTGGATGGTTATTTATGCGATTGTCGCAAACGTACCGTTTATCTTGGTTCAACGATATAATCGAATACGAATTCATCAAGTTGTTTTGAAACTCAAATGAAATTAATTCACGTGCCTTTGGCTCCGAGTAGGGGCCTCGTTTTTTATCTTTTTCTCCTTATTCGAAGACAATAACTTCTTGGATAAAAGAAAAAAAGAAGCAAAGGCGATATAAATACTAAAAAAGACTAAAAACCCCCATAAACCTGCTATGGCATCATCAAATTCCATATTGCCCCGAGTGGTAATTCCTTGCTGAATTTCAATGGCAAAAACTAAGACAAGCATAACGGTAAGGGTATAGATAAAAGAAATAGCTGTAATACTAAATTTCCACTTTGACAATAATTTAAAGATCATATAAACGCTTAAAAACGTGAGAAGTCCAATAATACCAATAATCCAGAAGTGAAGTTCTTTATCTGAAAGAGAAAATCCTAGTAAATAAAAAATATAAATTAATCCGTCGTGCAATACATTAATAATATTTGTAATGAAAACAATACATTCTTTCATTTTTTCTCCTTTATAAAAATGTAAGACGTTTAAACTTCTAGGTATACAAGCATGCATAGCCCATACTCATTCCAACTTTATATAAAAAATGCACTTTCTAGATCAGACGTTAAAGAGATCTGAAATTTCAAATAATATTTATAATTTATATTATAAACAAAAAGGTAAAAAAATAAAAATTTTCGATGCAAACTGACACATTTTTTTCAAATTTAAAGAAAGAAATAACTCAAAATATGTGGTTTACTGTAGAAAGAAAAGAAAATAAGAGGTATTGATATAACAAATATTCACAAGTGCTTTTATGCATTCTCTTGTAAAGGAGAAGGAAAACTAAGGCAAGTGTTAAATTTATATGTATAGTGGACAAAATAAAAAATAAATATAAAATAGTGAAACTTAAAGAGAAGCTGTCCGTATTAAATAGTGAGAAGAAAAAAGCATAGGAAACATTTGTGTTTGAAAGCCGATATAGCTGGGAATAAGAAAGTAGTTATTTTCTCACGTTTGGTGAAAATTATACGTAGCGGTGTTGACAATTTTTTTAAAAGAGTTAAAATGTGAAAGAACAGATTAGCTCTCTTACATTTTTTGTAAGAGAGATTTCTTTTTACATTTACTATAAAAATAAAAGTGAGCTTAAATTTCAATAGAGACAGAGGTGGGAATATGAAACAGCTCATGACAAACGGTAAAAATATTTTTTCGAAACAGCTGCCGTTATTTCTAATTGCAGTTTTGTTGTTTTGGATTAAAACGTATACCGTTTATCGTATCGAATTTAACTTAGGGCTAGATAATTTTATGCAAAAGTTCTTACTTTTCATAAACCCAATTGGTTCGGCAATTTTCTTTTTTGCCATTGCACTACTATTTAAAGGGCGCGGAAAAGTACGAGCACTGCTTGGAATGAATTTTTTACTTTCATTCATCCTGTACGCAAATGTAGTGTACTATCGCTTCTTTAATGATTTTATTACTGTTCCTGTATTGACTCAGTCAAACAACTTTGGTCAATTAGGCGGCAGTGCCATGGCTTTAATTAGCCCAACTGATATTTTATACTTCACAGATTTCTTTATTCTTTTAGTTTTAGTACTATGGAAAAAAGTTGACTTACCAGCAACGATTAGTCGACGTACTGTGACAGGTGTATTTTTATCAGGGATTTTATTCTTAAGTGCCAACATCGCACTAGCGGAAATGGATCGTCCGCAACTATTAACAAGAACATTTGACCGCAACTATTTAGTAAAATATTTAGGAACGTATAACTATACGATCTATGACATCATCCAGAGCTCGAAATCTTCAGCACAGCGCGCGCTAGCAGATAGCAGTGATGTGGCTGAGGTAGAGAACTATGCAAAAGCAACATATGCTGAGCCGAACAAAGAATATTTCGGTCAAGCAAAAGGCAAAAACGTCATCTATATTTCATTAGAGTCACTTCAGTCATTTATGATTGGTTATAAGTTAAATGGTGAAGAAGTAACGCCATTCTTAAATTCACTATTAAAAGATCAGAACACAATGTATTTCGATAACTTCTTCCATCAAACAGGGCAAGGTAAAACATCAGATGCTGAATTCATGATGGAGAACTCATTATTCGGCTTACCTCAAGGTTCTGTATTTACAACAAAAGCAAATAACACCTATCAGTCGCTGTCTGGTATTCTAGATCAGCAAGGCTATACAACATCTGTGTTCCACGGAAATGGAAAATCGTTCTGGAACCGTGACGAAATGTATAAATCAATGGGTGTAGAAAAATTCTTTGATTCAGCTTATTACAATATGTCAGACGAAGATACGCTGAACTATGGTTTAAAAGATAAACCATTCTTTAAAGAATCAATGCCGTACCTAAAAGGCTTAAAGCAGCCATTTAGCGCGAAGTTCATTACGTTATCAAACCACTTCCCTTATCCGCTAGATAAGGAAGACCAAACGATTGGACCTCACAATACGGGAGATAAGTCAGTTGACCAATACTTCCAAACGGCTCGTTATTTAGATGAATCAATCAAGCAATTCTTTGAGGATTTACAGGCCTCTGGCTTAGCAGACAATACGATGGTCGTGATGTACGGTGACCACTACGGTATTTCTGAAAACCATAAGCGTGCAATGGGCAAAGTAATGGGTAAAAACATCAATGATTTTGAACAAGCTCAGCTGCAGCGCGTACCATTATTTATTACTTCACCAGGCCTTAAAGGCGGCGTAAATCATACGTATGGTGGAGACGTAGATGTTCGTCCAACAGTGATGCATTTATTAGGTCTTGATACAAAAGACTATATTGACTTTGGTACAGACTTATTATCAAAAGAACATCAGCAAGTTGTGCCTTTCCGTAACGGTGACTTTGTTACACCTAAGGTAACAAAAGTTGACCAGAAAGTGTATGACAATGCAACGGGCAAGCAGCTTTCAGATAAGGAAGCGAAACAGTACGATAAGTATGATGAACTAGTTAAGAAAAAGCTAGAACTATCAGATAAACTTGTTTACGGAGATTTACTCCGCTTTCATACACCAGAAGGGTTCAAACCAATTGAACGCTCGAAGTATGATTACAACAAGCGCGAAGATCAATAAAAAACAGGCAGCTTTTAATAGCTGCCTGTTTTTTTGTTTTGTGAAACCTTTAAAGGTTTTATCCGTATATAAATTATAACAGTAATCGTTTTAAGAGACGGGAAGACAATGGTATAATATGTATACGTTTAAAAGTTCGGTCACATTTGAGATAGGAGTGAAAGCGATGAAAGTCGTTCGAATCATAAAAAAGATTCTTGCCATTTGGGTAACAGGAGCAGTAGCCGTTCCGGTCAGCTATTTTGGATTTAGTACCACGATGATTCAATCCTTTGGCATTAGTATAGGAGTAATGGTCGTGATGAGCCTGTTCTTTATTATAAGCAGTGCTCGACGTCATTATCAAAATCCGTATAGAGAAGAAATTGCATACGTTCGTCATCAAGTAAAAGAGGCAAGAAAGCAATTAAGAACCATTGGAAGCTATCGTTTTAAAATTCGGTCTGTTCATATGTGGACAGAACTTTCTAAACTATACAAAGTAGGTAAAAGCATCATTGAAATGGTAGAAAAAGAGCCCGCACGTTATAAAGATGTTCAGCCCTTTTTTACGAACTACTTACAATCAACGGTTACCGTCATTGAAAGGTATATGTTTTTATTATCAAAACCAACGAAAAGCATAGAAGTCAAAGAAAGTCTTCATGAAGCGGAAGACATGCTGCGCGGGTTATCAGGGAAGTATGAGCATTTATTAACAAATGCTCTTTCACAAGATAAGCTGACATTAGATGTAGAGCTTAAAGTGCTAAAACAAGCATTTGAAGAAGAGCAGCCGTATATACCGACAGCTACTAATCGCACAAAGTAACGTAAATGCAAAGGATGGGATTTTATGATGAAAGAATATAATCAAAATCAATCGTTAGATGCGCTGCTTGATGATCCTTTTGCGTCGCCTACCCCGCAGGTACAATCGGACTCTCGCGCTGCAAAAAGAAACACATACGATGATTTGACACCGGAATATCAGGAAAAAGCACAGAAAATCGCAAATCAAATTGATTATAAAAATCAGCAGGCTATCTTACAGTACGGGGTAGCAGCTCAGTCAGAACTATCTCAGTTTTCTCAATCTGTGCTACAGCATGTGCAAACGAAAGATACGGGACCAGTAGGAGACGTTATAGGAGATTTAATGAGTAAGATTCGCCAAGTGAATCCCGATGATTTTTCTGCAAAGAAAAAAGGAGTTATCGGTCGATTGTTTTCAGGAGTCTCTAGGCCTATTCAAAATTTATTAACAAAATATCAAAGCATTAATGTTGAAATTGATAAAATTGCAGATAAGTTAGAGCGCTCAAAACAAATGCTGTATCGAGACATTACAATGCTAGATAGCTTATATGATAAAAATAAACAGTTTTACGAGGCGCTTAACGTCTACATTGCAGCGGCAGAATACAAGTTAGTGGCGCTGCAGAATGAAACGCTGCCCCAGCTTCAGCAAACAGCATCTCAAAAAAATGACTACTTGATGGCTCAGGAGGTCAATGATTTAAATCAATTTATCAATAGGCTAGAAAAACGAGTGCATGATTTAAAACTGAGCCGTCAAATTGCCATTCAAAGTGCACCGCAGATTCGATTAATTCAAGAAGTCAATCAGACCCTTGTTGAAAAAATTCAAAGCTCTATTTTAACAGCTATTCCCCTTTGGAAAAATCAAGTAGTAATCGCAACCACTTTATTACGCCAAAAGAAAGCAATGGAAGCCCAAAAGCAAGTATCTAAGACAACAAACGACTTGCTTACTAAAAATTCAGAGCTGCTCAAGCAGAACACGATTGAAGTAGCTCGTGAAAACGAGGCGGGGATTGTCGATATCGAAACATTGAAAAAAACACAGTCCGATTTGATTACCACGTTAGAAGAAGTGCTAAAGATACAAGAAGAAGGACGTACGAAGCGTACCGAGGCGGAATCAGAGCTGTATCAAATGGAAAAAGATTTAAAAACTAAACTGTTAGATATGAAATAAAGAAAAAGTCGGTTTATACACTTTGTAAACCGACTTTTTCTCTGTTTTATGCATTTTGAAGCGTTCTCGCCATTTCTAAAAACGGCGTTAAATCCCTTTCGGATTTAGGAGCAAAGATCGTTAACCGGAAAGTAGGGTGATGATTTTGCTTTCGAACGAGAAAACCGTATGCGTTACTTTTATCATCTGATGCTTTGTACGCAGCTTCTATCTCTAAGTTATGGTGAATGAGGTGCGTATCAAGGGAAGCCACTTCTGAAAAGCCAGCTCTTAAAATTTCTTTTGTTTCTTTATTGAGCTCCTTTACACTTTTATTTGAGGGAAACACTTCAATCCGCATCCACAAAGCATCATTTTTTTTGTTGTAAATGACATCTTTTCGTGGCTCTTCTTCTGTAAACTCGTATCCTTCTAGTACGTAAAGCGTATAGTTTTGATTGGTGCTTCTTTTAAGATAACCCGCATCTGTTCTGCTGCTTCCTTTGTAAGGATAGGTGAACTTTTGCTGTGGCAAGCGTTCTTTTGGAATTTCTTCTTGTGTGTTAATAAGCTCTTCACGAAAAGCAGTTGAGCAGCCACTCATCAAACATATAAAGCAAACAAGAAATATCTTTTTTTTCATAGCTGGCTTCCTTATCTATTTTCATTCATGCGTTTTTACTGAGTTCACAATTGAAATTAACTTTTTTTCATCATCAGAATTTTTAGCTGTAACCATCGTGATTTTTAAAGCAGGGTGCCCCTTTGTTTCTCTCAGTACATACAGCTTTGCCGTTTCTTTTTTACTCCCTGATGTAGATGCAAACACAACGGGTTGAAGAAATGGGGATGCAGAAGAAATTTTTAACGATTTTCCAAACTGGTCATCAAACAATTTTTTTGAACGATCTAGATATGATTTGCTTGTACTTTCTTTCCCGGAAAGGACTTCAATTCGCATCCACGTATAGGGAGTCTTGGTTGAAAAAAGAATATCTTTTCCATCCTCTTCTTTTTGAAGCGTATATTCATTGGGCAATGAAAGAGAATATCCTTGTTCGCTTACGGTGAGCTGCTGATGTTCCTTATTGCTTTCACTGACTGCTTTAACAGAAGGCAGTATAACCATGGTTATGCTTATCATTAACAGAAGCGCTAAATAAAATTTTCGCATGTATATATCTCCTATTCAAAACGCTAGACAGCGTGTAATTACTATAAAAAAATGTTTTCGCCATGTTAGAACCCGTAGGTTTATTTTTGACTTTTTGGTAAAGCTAAAAACACAATCAATTAGTAATGGAGAGAAGACTATGAAAAACCGTAAATCAACTTCTGCAGCTAATCGCCGTCAACAGCGCGTGTGTTTGGGTGATGAACGATTATTTGCAGTTGGTATCAAAGCGTTTATTGACAATACGCATGAATCACACCTAGACAAAAAAGGAGGTCATTGAGTGAAATGGTGCTTGTCAATTATCATTATTGTTTCCATTAATTTCTATGGTATTCAGGCGGATGCTGCAAAGAAGAGCAGATTTTATTATGAAAAAAAAGGAGATATCGTATGGGAAGTTCCCATGAAAGACGAGAAGTTAATTGCGCTTACATTTGATGATGGACCAGATCCTAAATATACGCCTACCATTTTGAATTTATTGCAAGAGTACGGTGCCAAAGCAACTTTTTTTGTAGTCGGCGATCGAGTAACATCGTTTCCCAAGCTTGCTCAAAGAGAAGTTCGTGAAGGGCATGAACTTGCTAATCATACATATAGCCATTTGAAAGTAAGGGGCCAGGAAGTAGAGAGAATTGAACAAGAAATTGAAAAAGCGGATGAACGTATACAAGCTATTACAGGAATAAAACCTTACCTGTTTCGTCCACCTACTGGCTATTATGACGATCGGGTAGTAAAAGCTGCTAAAAATCAGCAGTATACCATTATTCTTTGGTCTTGGCATCAAGATACATTTGATTGGAGAAATCCAGGCGTAGGTAAAATTGTAAGTCAAGTGCTTAACCATGCCAGGTCAGGAGATATTGTATTGTTTCATGATACGGGAGGAGATCGAACCCAAACCATTGAAGCATTAAAACAAATTTTGCCGAAGTTAAAGGAAGAGGGGTATAAATTTGTAACGGTCTCAGAACTTTTAAAACATCACCCCAATTATAAATCTCTTTATTTGATGCAACAGCAAAAACAGCACTCCGTTCAATAATCGAGTGCTGTTTTTCTCGTAAAGACTTTAACCAATTTTTTAACTGGTTTTTCCTTCTCTTTCGTCCCCATCAGACGTATTTTTTTGGAAAAATGCTTTTACTTTATCCCGTTTTTTCTTCGAAATAAGAATATATAATGTATCACCTGCAAAAATTTGTGTATTTCCTCTAGGGGTAAGTAGTTTATCATCTCGAATAACAGCAGTCACTAAAATGTCTTCAGGGAGGTGAAGTTCTTCAAGCGATTTTCCTGATATATCTGCATGTTCCACGAGCTTCAACTCAATCATTTCATTTTTTGTTTTGCCCATCGAAACAAGCTCGAGACTGTGAGGAACCGTCTCTTTTTCACCTTGAGAAAGGTTTAGAAATTTGGCTAAAGGAGCGATTGTTGCTCCTTGAAGAAGAGCGGAAGTTAAAACAACAAAGAAAACGACGTTAAAAATGAGCGTGCTGTTCTCCAAACCTGCCATCATAGGATAAGTAGCCAATACAATTGGAACAGCTCCTTTTAAACCGGCCCAAGAAATAAACAGTTTTTCTTTGGATGAGTATTTAGCAAACATCATCGAAAGAAATACGCCGAGTGGACGAGCGACAAACATAAGTAAAAGAGATAACAGTATACCCTGCCAAATGATATCTAGCAGTTGATTAGGAAAGACAAGAAGGCCGAGTAAAATAAACATTAAAATTTGCATCATCCATGCAAAACCTTCGTTAAAGCGGACAATTGTGTGACGATAAGTTAGATCTGCATTCCCTACTACCACTGCCATTACATATACAGCAAGTAGACCGCTTGCTTCTACAAATGTGGAAATTCCATAGGTTAAGGCGGCTAATGACAATGTAAGCACAGGGTAAAGACCTGAAGAATCCAAATTAATTCGATTAATAATCCACACGGCTGCTTTTCCGAGTACTAAACCAAGTATCAGCCCGATTCCCATTTGCCAAAAGAAATTAAGGATTAACGAGAGGATAGGAGAGTCTGGATGTTGAATTAATTCAATAATAGAAACGGTTAAGAAGATGGCCATCGGATCATTGGAACCAGATTCTGCTTCTAGCGTGGAGTTTAATTTTTGGCGGATATTCTGTGTTCCTAGTACAGAGAACACGGCTGCAGCATCTGTAGAGCCAACGATTGCCCCAAATAAAAAGCCTTCAAGCCAAGTAACACCTAAAATATATTTGGCAAGTACACCCGTTAAAACTGTCGTAATAAGGACTCCGAAAGTAGCTAATGAAACGGAAGGGCGAACAACGCGTTTAACATCTTTCCATTTGGTCTGCACGCCCCCATCAAAAAGAATAATGATAAGCGCTAATATTCCGAATCCTTGTGTTAAAAGAGCATTGTCAAAGTAGATGTAGTGGCTAACAACCATTCCTACAATAATAAAGAGTACAAGCGAAGGGACTCCAAGGCGAGTAGAGAACTTTGCAGTAAGTACCCCTATGACAAGGAGAATAGATAGTAAAAGAATTGAATGGTCTACCGTAAAATCCAAAAAATACACCTCGTTTGTTCAAAATTTTTATGTAAGTAATAAATGAGGTTCCTCTATAATAATTGTAGCATAATGGATTTAAAACCTTGAGAAATCTGCTTATCAAAAAAAGAGATGCATAAACATCTCTTTTTTTGACCATGTATGAATAACAGGGATAGATTCTTACTTAACATCTTGCTCGTGATAAAGATGAGGAGCTTTAAATGTTGCTTTCTTTTTAACTGAAGAACCTTGTTGGTCGGGACGGGAACGATCGTAAATAGCTGTTCCAACAATCTCAGCCACATCTTGAAGTTTTTCTTTGCTTATTTTATCAAGGTTATCTTCAGGCGTATGATACCAAGGTTCAGACGGACTGTGAATAAATAGAGCAGCCGGTATTCCTGCTTCTGCAAACGGAACGTGATCACTGCGGCCGCCAGCTTGGAATGGCGTAGGTGCTCCATTTAATCTTGTACTTGAAGCTTGAGCTAATTCTGTGACAAGATTTGGTGTTCCATCAGCTGTATTTATCACCAAATCTCCCGCATCTTGACTTCCTACCATGTCTAAATTAAACATTCCAACAATACGATTTTTCTCATCTTCAGATAGCTCACTAACATAATGCTCGGATCCTAGTAAGCCTACTTCTTCAGCTCCGAATGTGACAAATCGCAGTTCTGTATCAGTAGGAAGAGTTTTAAATACGCGAGCTAATTCAAGCACCATAGCTGTTCCAGAAGCATCGTCATTTGCCCCAGGCGCTCCGGCCACAGAATCATGATGAGCACCTACTACAATAATATCATTTTTTCCTTTTTTCTTAAAAGTAGAAGGTTTAGTAGCGGTTACATTATAAGATGTTCGCTCACTTACGACAGCTCCTTCAATTTTTACTGTACCTGAAGGCTTTTCGCCTTTTTGAATAGAAGTAAGAACCTTGTCACCTTCTTCTTTGGTAACAGCAAGAGACGGAATGTAGTTATCATTAGCGCCGCCAAGCGTTCCGTTTAGCTCACCGTCTGTATTATTAAAAATAATGACGGCTGCAGCTCCTTTTTCAGCAGCATTTAATACTTTTTCACCAAAAGTAATAGTGCCTCGCTGAACTAATACAATTTTACCTGTCACATCTTTGTTTGCTAAATTATCTTTTGTACCCAGCCCTCCATCTACAATTTCAGCAGTGACATTTCCATTGGTGCTATAAGTAAAAGTTGTCGGAGAGTAGCTGGTACCGTTTACGCTTAGTGAAAAACTAGCTGCTGGTGTGTAACCGGTAAAGGTAAAAGGCTCTACTGCGCTCTCATAGCCTAGTTTAGACAAACGCTTTTGAACAAATGTAGCAGCTTCGCGTTCAGCTTCAGTTCCTGCCACACGAGGTTTTTTTGAGAGATACGCAATGTCTTGATAAATTTTCTCAGCATTGATTTTTTTTAATACTTTTTGTTCAGAACTTTGATGGTGAGAAGCATTTGCAGAAGTAGAAGCTTGTACACTTGTAAAAGATAAAGTCAAACTTGTTGCTACAGCCAAAGAAATCACGGTTTTTTTCATTAAAATCCCCCTAAATTTATCGATGTAGTTGGTACTACTCGAATTTACAATATTAAGAAAATACAAAAAAGAGTATTATTACCTAAATGTTCCAGACTATTCCGTATCTAAATTCCTATTTTGATAGAGAAAATAATTCAAATAAAATGAAAATGCGGAAACAACTAAAGAGGATAAAAGAAACTGTGTCAAAAGTAATAAAAAAAGGTATTAGATAAGAATAAAAAAATAAGGTAAACTAGTTTAAAAGTAAGAAGAATATTCAGAACTTAATTGATGAGACATAGAGAGTATTCACGTAAAAAACAAAGGCTGGTGGGAAATATTGATAAAAAATAGGGAGGGTGTACGAAAAGCAGCGGCGGTAGCGGGTCTTCTGCTTGTAGGGGTGTACATCGTCTTTCAAACAATGGCATTTTTTAAAGGAGCATATGCTCTTAGCAGTTTGATAAAAGATAGTTTACTAGTGGGCGTAACGGCTGGCACGTTTTATTTACTTCATAAGCGTTCGATTCATACCCAGGTGTCTGATGAACAATATCAGCTTGCTACATTAATAAATTCAATGCCAGATTTTATTTGTTTTAAAGATGGAGCTGGCAAATGGGTGGCGGTGAATGATTTTGGAAGAGAACTTTATCATTTAAAGGGTATTGATTACAGGGGTAAAACCGATGCAGAACTTGGGGAACTTGTGCCTTTCTTTCAAGCCGCTTTCTTACACTGTATTTCATCGGATGAAGAAGCATGGAGAAAAAAGGAAAAGGTACGCACGGAAGAAGCATTTGAAATACCAAACGGCGAGGTCAAAACATTTGATGTTATTAAAGTACCTGTGTTTTTTGATGATGGCTCAAGAAAAGCTCTTATCACGATTGGACGAGATATCACTCAGCAAAAGCTTGCAGAAGCGCTTCTCATAAAAAAGGAAAAGCTTTCTGTAGTAGGCGAATTAGCTGCTGGAATTGCTCATGAAATTAGAAATCCGCTTACGAGTATTAAAGGGTTTGTTCAGCTCATGAAAGAAACAGACCGATCCGCAATAGGGTATGCTAACATCATGCTTGATGAGCTGGAACGAATTAATGGTATTGTCAGTGAAATGCTCCTTTTGTCAAAACCTGAAAGTGAACATTTTCGCGTGTTTTCTCTTACAGAAGCGGTTAAGTATGTAATGAGTTTAACTTCCCATGAAGCTTTATTGAAAAACATTAACTTCTTATACGATGAACAAACAAATAACGCTAGTGTGTATGGAAATAAAAATCACCTTATTCAAGTATTACTTAATGTTTTTAAAAACGCAATTGAAGCCATGAATAGGCCTGGAAATATTTACATTACAATCAAAACAGTGCAGGATAACTATATTTTTATAGAAGTTAGAGATGAAGGAGTAGGAATTTCTAAAGACCGTCTAGAACATATAGGAGAACCGTTTTTTACTTTAAAAGAAAAAGGAATGGGGCTTGGATTAACAATTAGCTCCAAAATTATTCATGATCATCACGGTACCCTGCAGATTGAGAGTGAGCAGAACAAAGGGACGATTGTTAAAATCCGACTCCCTCTGTATGTCGAAGATACGGCGGTTTTTGCAAGCAAATGAAATGTTGTAAACGAAAAGTAATGAAAACGTCATCCATTTCTTATTGCTAAACGCAGCTGTACATGATGTAATAAAAGAAACGAACATGTCAGGAAGGTAGCAAAATGAGACGTGCAGATCAAAAAATTATATTACCGTATACACCGGAAAATTTAAGAATGCTATTGCTTCAAGTATGTGACGGAGAAAATCCGTTTTCCCATCAGGACCTTACGTATTGGTGTGATAAATATACTCTCCATTATTATGAGTATGAAGCGGATGAAACGCAGTGGATGAATGATATGCAGCAGACAGATAGTAGGCAAGATCTAGCTAAATCCTATGCCATTGCTAAAGATATTGGCTGGCAGTGGTACTTTTATATGGCTAGAGGAACGACGCTGTCTGATATTCAATATGTCGAGCTTCACGAACTAGAATTGCCCAGACATTTGTTTGTAAAATGGCTAAATGAATTATATGAAATGTAATCCTATATATGAATTGTAGTACATCCGGTCTGATGAAAGAAAGGCCATCTCTGGTAACGGAGCAAAAGACCACTGAAGTACATACAAGCGTAAAATAGAAAGCTAAGGAAAATTCTTAGCTTTTTTTTTGTTTTGTCAAAATTATTCAAAAAAACTGTCTTCAGGAAAAAATATAAAACCTAGTTGACTTATTGGTATTGTTATATTATAAGTAATAGAGACATAATTTATGGAAAAAATTACAGGGGGAACATCTATGAATAACTTATTAGTCATCCTAAACGTCCTCGTTATGCTCGCATTGCTTGCGGGGCTGTTTATGATGCAGAAAAAGCATGTATCATTTTCAAAGCGTGTGTTTACAGCGCTTGGACTAGGAATTATTTTTGGCTTTGCTCTTCAGTGGGTGTATGGTCCGACTCATGAAGTAACGATGACGACCGCCGATTGGTTTAGCATCGTAGGAAGCGGATATGTTAAGTTTCTTCAGATGATTGTTATGCCGCTTGTATTTGTATCGATTGTAGCGGCATTCACTCGCTTAAAATTGACGAGCAATATTGGAAAGATTAGTAGTTTAATTATTGGGATTTTGCTTGTCACAACAGCGATAGCAGCTGCAATTGGTATTTTTACAACAACGAGCTTTAATTTAGAATCTGTCCAAATCACAAAAGGGGAAGCGGAACTTCAGCGCGGAGAGGACTTAGAAAACAATTTATCTAGTTTAGAAGCAAAAACAATCCCACAGCAAGTAGTAGAATTATTGCCTGCTAACCCGTTTCTTGATTTAACAGGCGCACGTTCAACTTCCACGATTGGCGTTGTCATCTTTGCGGCATTTGTTGGAATTGCGTATTTAGGCGTGAAGCGTAAAAAGGCTGAGGAAGCGGCGTTATTTTCAAAAATTATTGATACGCTTTATGCAATTGTAATGCGTGTAGTGACGCTAATTCTTCGTTTAACTCCTTATGGGGTACTTGCAATTATGACCAAAACAGTAGCAACGAGTGATATTGATGCAATTGTTAAACTTGGAAAATTTGTTGTAGCATCATATGTCGCATTGGCAGCTATGTTTATTGTTCACTTAGTTATTCTAACAATCATCGGTGTAAATCCGATCACATATGTTAAGAAAGTATTTCCTGTATTGGCTTTTGCCTTTACTTCCCGTACAAGTGCTGGAGCATTACCTTTGAATGTTAATACACAAACAAGACAGCTAGGGGTTCCAGAAGGAATTGCGAATTTCGCAGGTTCATTTGGTCTTACAATTGGTCAAAACGGATGCGCTGGAATATATCCAGCTATGTTAGCCGTTATGATTGCACCAACGGTAGGTATTGACCCCTTAACGCCTTCATTTATTTTCACGTTGATTGCCATTGTAGCAATTAGTTCGTTTGGCGTAGCAGGCGTTGGCGGAGGAGCGACATTTGCGGCTTTACTTGTATTATCTTCTATGAATTTGCCCGTAGCGCTAGCAGGCTTATTAATTTCAGTAGAGCCATTGATTGATATGGGGCGTACGGCGCTTAATGTAAGTGGAAGCATGACAGCCGGAGTCGTCACTAGTAATTTAACAAAAGAGCTAGATACAAACGTATACAACGATCAAACCATCTCACCTGAAACAGCAGAAGTGTAAAAGAGATACGTCATCCGTAGTTAACATTGTTAACTATGGATTTTTTTTCTTTATCCACATAAAATAGGAAAAAATACTTATGATAACGCTTTCAAAAAAGGTTATAGTGAAAAATGTGTACGTACTTTATTTTACGGGAGGGTTTTCATTGAAACGTAGTTGGACTAAATATGCAATGGTACTGACGGCTTTACTCTTACTAGTAAGCTCTTTTTTTAGCCCATTTATGCAATCGTTTGCATCTGCAGCAGACGCAACAAAAATCACGATTCACTATCAGCCTGCTCCAAATGATACAAAGGAATGGGGATTATGGGTTTTTCCTGAAGGAGGAGAAGGGAAGCCTTACGCATTTACAGGGGAAGATCAATTTGGAAAAGTAGCGGAAGTTGAATTACCCGGTACTTATGACAAAGTAGGTTTTATTGTTCGAACAGAGTCGTGGGAAAAAGATGGAGGAGACCGCTTCGTTTCGGTGGAGAACGGTGAAGGAGAAGTATGGGTGAAAAGTGGAGATGAACATACATATACGTCTCCTCCTGACGGTGAATACCGAGATTTACCGAAGTTTGATAAAGTAAACGTTACCTTAAATTATCATCGGTACGACGGAGATTACAGCGGGTGGAACATTTGGACATGGCCCGGTGATGAAAAAGAAGGCAAGCAAATCGAATTTACGGAAGACACGAATTTTGGGAAGAGAGCGACTTACGCCATTAACAGTGGAAGTGGCAATTTATTTGACAAAATTGGTTTTATTGTACGCCATTCTACTAGTGACAGCGATTGGGAAAATAAAGACGGAGGAGACCGCTTTATTACCAAGGTTGGTAAAGATGGGAATGTAGAAGTATGGATTGTTCAAGGACAAAATCGAATTTATTATGATAGAGCAGGAGTAGATATCACTCGGAAAATCACGAAAGCGACTATGGATACATTTAATCAAATCACCTTAGAAACAAACGTGCCGTTTGACTCTTCTAAGAGTGTAGGAGACATTGAAATTGACGGAGCTCAAATTGAGAAAGTGATACCTTATAAAGAGGGAGAAGACGCTGCTACTACTAAAGTTAAAATCATAACAAAACAGCCTTTGGACGTTACAAAAACGTATAAAGTTAAGCAAAAAGGCTACGGCTCAGCTGATGTAGTCAATGGAAATGTCGTTCGCACGAAAGAATTTGACGAAAAGTATGCATATAGCGGAAACGATTTAGGAAACACGTATTCTAAGAAACAAACAAATTTTCGCGTATGGGCTCCAACTGCAAGCGAAGCCAAGCTAGTGATTTATTCGTCATGGAACTCCAAAGCTGTAAAAGAAATTTCTATGACTAAAAGTGAAAAAGGAACGTGGAAAGCGGAGTTAAAAGGAAATCAAGATGAACTAATTTATACGTACAAAGTAAAAATTGGGAACAGCTGGAACGAAGCGGTTGATCCATATGTACGAGCAACAACGGTGAATGGAGATCGCGGAGTTGTCGTAGATTTGGCTAAGACAAATCCGAGAAAGTGGAGTGCAAATAAGCCGAAATTTAAAAATCCAGAAGATGCGATTATCTATGAACTGCACGTACGAGATTTATCGTCTCAAAAAGAGAGCGGTATCAAAAATAAAGGAAAATATCTAGGCGTAGCGGAGTGGAATACGAAAGGACCAAATGGAGTAAAAACAGGACTCAGTCATATTAAAGATTTAGGTGTGACGCACGTTCAGTTCCTGCCTATTTACGATTATCGTACGGTGGATGAAACGAAATTAAACGAGCCGCAGTTTAACTGGGGATATGATCCAAAAAATTACAACGTCCCAGAAGGTTCCTATTCAACAAATCCATATAATCCTAAGACGAGAATTATTGAGCTTAAACAAATGATTCAAACGCTTCATGACAAGCAGCTTCGTATGGTAATGGACGTGGTTTATAATCATGTGTATGCAGTGAGTGAGCATAGCTTTGATAAACTAGTTCCAGGCTACTACTTCCGTTATAAAGAAGATGGAACTTTATCCAACGGAACAGGTGTTGGAAACGACACGGCGTCTGAACGGAAGATGGTTCGGAAGTTTATTGTAGATTCTGTTGCGTATTGGGCAAAAGAGTACCACATTGATGGGTTTCGATTTGATTTAATGGGGATTCACGATACAAAGACAATGAATGAAGTGAGAAAGAAGTTAGATGAAATTGACCCTTCCATTATCGTCTTAGGAGAGGGCTGGGATCTAGGAACCGAGCTTGATGCTAAGCTAAAAGCTAATCAGAAAAACGCTCAGGATATGAAGCGCATCGCTCACTTCAATGATGGTATGCGAGATGGTCTTAAAGGCAGCGTGTTTTTTGATCGTGAAAACGGATTTGTTAATGGAAAACAGGGTCAAGAAAAGCTCATACAGCAAAGTATAGCAGCTGGAATAGATTATGATCATTCAACTGCCACGTATGAAGACCCGGATCAAGTTGTGACGTATGTAGAAGCCCACGATAACCATACGTTATGGGATAAGCTTCAGCTGACGAACCCTGCTGACACCGAGCAAACGAAAAAGCAAATGCATAAGCTTGCTTCTTCTATTATTTTAACATCTCAAGGAATGAACTTTATACATGCAGGTCAAGAGTTTATGAGAACAAAAGGCGGAGATCATAATAGCTATCAGTCACCCGATTCTGTCAATCAGCTAGATTGGAAGCGCCGAGCAGCTTTCAGCCAAGAAGTAGATTATATGAAGGGACTTATTGCGCTTCGAAAGCAATATTCCTCATTTAGAATGACGAGTGCACAGGCTATTCATCAAAATTTACGCTTTGTTGACGCACCATCAAACGTAGTAGGTTATACGTTAAATGCTAAAGCTAATAAAGATAAAACAAACGAAATAATGGTGATTCATAATGCAAATAAACAAGCTCAAACGGTTCATCTGCCTTCTAACAGAACGTGGAGATTACTTGTTGACGGCGAGCAGGCAGGAACAAAAACGCTCCGTACGGTGAAAGGAAATACAGTAAACGTTTCGCCTCTTTCGACATTTGTACTAGTAAGATAAGTTTTAGATAGCTGGAATGCATGTAGAAAAATTCAGAATATTGTATGTAAAATTGTTGATTTTACTAGATAACATGGTAAAATATTCATTGTTAGCGTTTTCAAAATTCGTGGGGAGGTATGTATTTGATGCAAAATCTTGGAGCGAAAAAAGTTGAAATGAGTCCGAAAGTAGTGGAGTTTTTAAAAGGAGTTAAACAGCTATACATTAACGGCGAGTGGGTAGACTCTGTTTCAGGAAAAACGTTTGAAACAGTAAATCCAGCAACGGGTGAAAAGTTGGCAGATGTAGCTGAAGCAAATCCAGAGGATATTGATCGTGCCGTCAGAGCGGCTAGAGAAGCCTTTGATCATGGACCTTGGACAAAGATGTCAGCAGCTGAAAGAAGTCGACTTATTTATAAATTAGCTGATTTAATGGAAACACATCAATTGGAACTTGCGCAGCTTGAAACGCTTGATAACGGAAAACCAATTCGTGAAACATCAAATGCAGACATTCCATTAGCAATCGAACATTTCCGCTACTTTGCTGGGTGGTCAACTAAAATGGTTGGACAAACTATTCCTGTGCAAGGAGCGTATTTTAACTATACAAGATATGAGCCAGTAGGAGTTGTTGGCCAAATTATTCCGTGGAACTTCCCGCTTTTAATGGCCGCTTGGAAGCTCGGAGCCGCTTTGGCAACTGGATGTACAATTGTGCTCAAACCAGCCGAGCAAACGCCGCTTTCTGCACTTTACTTGGCTCGACTAGCCGATGAAGCAGGGTTCCCAAAAGGCGTGCTAAACATCGTGCCAGGCTACGGGAAAACAGCAGGTGAACCGCTCGTTCATCATGATCTTGTCGATAAAATTGCTTTTACGGGATCTACTGCTGTCGGAAAAGCAATTATGAAGCAAGCTAGTGACTCCTTAAAGCGTGTGACGTTAGAGCTTGGAGGTAAATCACCAAACATTATCCTGCCGGATGCAGACTTAACAAAAGCGGTTCCTGGTGCACTTTCAGGTATTATGTTTAATCAAGGACAAGTATGTTGTGCTGGAAGTCGTCTGTATGTCCAAAAAAGCTTATATGATAATGTCGTAGCTGATTTAGTTTCTCAAACGAAATCTATTAAACAAGGAAATGGATTAGCAGATGAGACAACAATGGGGCCGCTTGTATCTGCGCAGCAGCAAAAACGAGTGAAAACCTATATTGATAAAGGAATAGAAGAAGGAGCAGAAGTACTCGCAGGAGGAAACATTCCATTTGATCAAGGCTATTTCGTAGAACCGACTATCTTTGCAGATGTCGATCATTCAATGACGATTGCTCGTGAAGAAATCTTCGGTCCGGTTGTAGCTGCTATGCCGTTTGACGATCTTGATGATTTGATTGCCAAAGCAAATGATACAGCATATGGTCTAGCAGCGGGCGTCTGGACACAGGATTTAAAGAAAGCACACTATATTGCTCATGGTATTAAAGCAGGTACAGTTTGGGTGAACTGTTACAACGTATTTGATGCAGCAAGCCCGTTTGGAGGCTATAAACAGTCGGGAATTGGTCGTGAAATGGGAAGCTATGCGCTTGATAACTACACTGAAGTGAAAAGCGTATGGATCAATATGGAATAATTAGTAAGAATTTTTGTGAAAATCAATAGCATATCTTTGTGTGAAAAAGAGTAGTCTTTAGTGGACTACTCTTTTATTTGTTTAAGTCCCGCATTTTTAGAAAAGGAGTGATAACATTGCCGGTTATACAGGGCCCCTCGTCGTATAAGCTTACCGGTCACCTGCAAAAGTTTAGAGAGAACCCCCTGGGTTTTTTGGAAAACTTGACTCAGTATGGAGAAATTGCAACATTTAGAGTTGCGCACAAACGCTTTTATGTAACGAGAGACCCTCAACTTATTAAAGATGTAGTCATTACAAACAGCAAGGCGTTTCAAAAAATTAAACTAACGCACATGTTTAAAACGCTGCTAGGCGAAGAAATGTTATGGACAGATGAAGCATTATACATGAGCCCCATTCAACCCTCACAACTTAAACAACATCTAACCTATAATAAGGAAGCAATAGCAAAAATAATTGAAAAGCATACGGAAACGTGGGAAGAAGGGCAGCTTCGAACGATAGTAAAAGACATAAGACAGATAGTCGTAGCTGTACTCCTTCAACTTGTATTTGGCATTTCGATTGAGGATAAAGATAAAATTCACTACGTTCAAGCGCTTATGAGAAAAAAAGAAAAGTTAGGCAAAATTTATATTCGTCTGCCTTTGCACCAGCCTGACTCAGATGAGCAGCTCGAACAACTCCTTTTTGAACGCGTTCAAATGCGTGTTCAAAACAAAACCGAAGGAAATGATTTACTGCAGTATATATTGAATTCTTGCGGAGAAGACAGCGATGAAAGAGAAATATACGAACAGCTAAATTCTATATTCCTTTCGATGTATGAAATGATTACGCACGTATGCAGCTGGTCTATTCATTTACTGTCTCAAAATACTAGGGAGCACCTTCAGCTGCATAAAGAAATTCAAGCCTATGCTAGCGGCGAATCGCTTTCAACCAAAAATCTGACCTATATGCGCAAAATAATTGCTGAAAGCATGAGGTTATATCCGCCTCTTTGGCTATTTGGGCGTCAAGCACGTGAAGATATACAAATAGATGGCTACAGTATTAAAAAAGGGGAGATTATGTTAATTAGCCCTTATATGATGCATCGCCATGAAGATTATTTTTTAGAGCCAAGTGAATTTTTACCTGACCGTTTTGAAAAAGGAGGGTCCATTGATGTCCCAAGCTATATGTATATGCCGCTTGGGATTGAGCATCAAGCGGAAAGGGGCACGGACTATATCACTGAAATAGTAACCATTTTTCTGTCAGAAATGACAAAGCGCTTTTTATTTCAGCTGACTAAGCCCGAATCTATTTCTCCGATGGCGGGCGTAATGCTGAATATGAAAGAAGAACTGAAGGTGAATGTTCACAAAGTTCACACCCAGTCTTGAATGAACGGGAATACTTTCCCTCTTTATATCAGACTGTCAATTTATTGACACATCCTGCATTGAGATTTATCATAGGGTAATATTTGATAGAGATTACTGAAGGATTTTTAGAGGGGACTATGGATAAAACAATTAAACAGTTGGTGTCGCTAGTTGAAACATCATTACTAACGCAAGTTACGATTCAAAGTGAAAGTGACTATGATCCAGTTGAAGTTACGAACAAAACAAAAGAGTGGGTACTTATTGGTAAAGGAAACTATGCCGGTGTGTTTACGCACGAAAATTATCCTGAATTTGTCGTGAAAGTATACGGAAGAGAAATTTATGGTGTAAAAAAAGAAGCGCAAGTGTATAGAAAGCTGGGCGTTCACCCAGCTTATTCTCAACTTTTTCATGAGGGAAAGACGTACTTGATTTTAAAAAGACTTACAGGCGTTACACTGTATGATGCCGTCCAGCGGGGAATAAAGATTCCAGAACAAGTCATAAAAGATGTGAACAAAGCTTTGGACTATGCAAGAAGCCAGGGTTTAAACCCGTATGATGTGCATGGTAAAAATGTCATGATGAAAGATGGAAGAGGGTATGTGGTGGATATTTCTGACTTTTATAAGGAAGGTATTGATAAAAAATGGACAGACCTTGTAAAAGCTTATTACACCTTTTATCCGTTTATTGATAAGTACCATATCCGCTTGCCATACCCGTTGTTAAACGTGATCAGAAAAGCATATCGTCTATATCGTAGAATCAAATCAAAAAGGAGTTTCCGCTAAAGGAAACTCCTTTTTAAGATGAAATACAGCGCAATACATGCTGCTGCTCAAAAGTTGGTTTTAATTTGAATAGAATGGTTTGTAGTATTTCAGATTGATAGACAAATTTTAGCGTATGTTTAAGGGAAAGAGGGTGTAAGAAAGAACGTATTCTTTTTTCAGCATAACGTATCACCTGTTCTTCATAAAATAAAGTACGTGCGGAGATTTTAGCGTGAATGTCTTTTGTTAGTTCAATTGTAAACTGGATAATCATTAAATCAGTGTCTTTACAGTATTTTTCTAGTAGCATAATACCACCTCCATTTTGTCAACTCATTTACATAATCTTAATATAAAATTTACAAATGTCAATAAAACACGGAAAAATAAATGGTAAGACTGTTCTTTTTATATGTTGAATAAACAAGAACGTGATAGAGGTGAGTAAAGTTGAACATTAACGTCGGATTTGCCATTTTAGCTGATATTGATAATAAGATGACGGCTGCTATTTATGTGGAAAATCAAATTGTAGCGATTATAGCTGGACCTTCAGACATTCTGTATGAAAAGTTAAAAAAAGTGTTTTTATAATAGAGAAAAGCTGTAATTGTAAATATGATTCATAAAAAGCTTAAAAATTCTATGAAATAGTCGAAATAAAAGATGAGGATAAAATATACAAAAAGAAAGAACAGGAAGTTAAGGATAGGAGAATTACATATGGATAAAACATCTTTTATTGGACTGATTTTAGGAATAGCCTCTCTTATTGTAGGCATGTTTTTCAAAGGGGTTAATCCATCTGTGTTAGGAAATCCGGCTGCTATTTTAATTATTATTGTCGGAACCGTCGGAGCAGTAGTGATTGCATTTCCTTCAAATGAAATCAAAAGAGTCCCAAAACTGTTTGGTGTCCTGTTTAAAGAACAAAAAATGCTGCAGCCCGTTGATTTAGTATCCATGTTTTCTGAATGGGGACAAGTTGTTCGAAAAGAAGGGTTACTATCACTTGAAGCCCAAATTATTGATGTAGATGACCCTTTCTTAAAAAATGGTTTGAATTTAGCTATTGATGGTCAAAGTGCGGATTATATACGAGACGTGTTGTCTGAAGAAATTGATGCGATGGAAGAAAGACATCAAACGGGTGCAAGTATTTTCGCTTTAGCAGGTACATATGCTCCAACTCTCGGTGTACTTGGAGCTGTTATAGGGTTAATTGCTGCGCTTGGGAACATGGAAGATACAGATACGCTAGGACATGCGATCAGCGCGGCGTTTGTTGCTACGCTTCTTGGTATTTTTACTGGGTATGTACTATGGCATCCGTTTGCAAATAAACTAAAGCGTAAATCGAAACATGAAGTAAAGGTAAAGTATATGATGATCGAAGGAGTGCTTTCACTTCTAGAAGGAGAAACACCAAAAGTAATTGAGCAAAAGCTGGCTTCTTATTTGCCAACAGCGGAACGTAAAAAGCTTCTTCAAGAAAGTGAAGTGGGCATAAATGAGTAGACGCAGAAAACGAAAGCATGAAGAGGACCATGTTGACGAAAGCTGGCTGCTTCCTTACTCAGATTTGCTTACACTTTTACTTGCTTTATTCATTGTATTGTTTGCAATGAGCTCAGTGGATGCGCAAAAATTTAAGAATCTTTCTCGCGCATTTAATGAGGCGTTCGTTGGAGGAACGGGCGTGATGGAATTTCAATCTCTGGAGGAATCTGAAGAAGCGGTTCAGCCTTCAAATACTCCTGCAGCTAAAAGTACGGAAAAAACAAATGAAGTGGAGACAGCTCCTAATCAGTCTCCTGCTTCTTCACAATCGTTAACGAGCGAACAAAAGGAGCAAACCATTCGAGAAGCTGATCAAGAAGAGCTTCAGCAAATTCAATCTAAAATTAATGCGTATATTCAAAAGAAAAACCTAACAAATCAATTACAGACTTCGCTAACTGATGAAGGTCTCTTAATTTCCATTCGAGATAATGTATTGTTTGATTCGGGAAGAGCGCAGGTTCGAAGTGAAGATACAAAAATCGCCAATGATATTTCAGAACTTTTGGTGATTGATCCTCCTCGTAATATCATTATTAGCGGTCATACTGATAACGTACCCATTCGCAACGCTGGTTTTGAATCCAACTGGGAGTTAAGCGTGATGAGAGCAGTTAACTTTATGAAAGTTATCTTAAAAAATGATAAGCTTAATCCAAGCATGTTCAGTGCAAAAGGATTTGGAGAGTTCAAACCGGTGACATCTAACAATACAGCAGAGGGGCAAGCGAAAAATAGAAGGGTTGAAATATTGATTACTCCTCGTACAATTAAACAGCCTTAAAAGCAGTCCTGCTTTTAAGGCTGTTTTTCTATGTGTTATAAAGCTAAGAGTCTTCTCTTTTCAAAGTTTCCTCGTACTAACTTGAGGTCCATTCCATCTAAAATCAAGTCAATGAGAGCGCCTTTAAAGACATCCGCTGTTTTTTTCTTATCATTGGACTGCAAATATTGCACCCGATACCACTTGTCTTCAACTTGAAAGTACATAAAACGTCCATGCGTAAAGTCAATCCAAAACTTTGTAGGTTGTCCATTGAGATTTTTATAAACATATCCCCAGCTTCGGCCTTGGTGAGCGTCCTTCATTTTAGGGCGAGCTGTATTAAATACTTCGTAATATACTTTGTGCTTAATATCATAGAGCATCATATGACAGTCCTCCTATCTATAGACGTGCTAGCAGGTAAATGTATATTTGTATATAACAAGTATACTCAGCTGAAAGGAATCGTAGACTATTTTTTTGAGACAAGCAGAAACGCAGTTAAATGAAAAAGACAGTTTAAATTAGCTCAATCATTCCGCTTTTTTTATACTGTAAGTAAATGCGTTAAATAAGGAGGAAAAAATGAGACGAGTAGGAATAGTAGGTGCTGGAATGACGGGCCTTACAGCAGCGGCTGAATTACAAAAAGAGGGAATAGAGGTCTTTCTTCTTGATAAGGGTAAAAGTGTAGGGGGACGAATGGCTACCCGAAGAGTAGGGGATGGAAAAGCAGATCACGGAGCTCAATTTTTTACAGTGAGATCCGATGAATTTCAACAAGACGTAAATAAATGGATAGCTGATAGAAAGGTTAAGAAGTGGTTTGGTGACCATCACCCTCGGTATCACAGTCCGAATGGCATGAATGCGCTAGCTAAATATTTAGCTGAAGATCTACGCGTATACGTGAATCGAAAAGTTCAAGCCATTGATTTTCAAAACGGAAGGTATCAGCTGTATACGGAAGAAAATGAGATTTTTGAAGCGACTGATATCATTCTTACACCTCCGTCTCCTCAGGTTATTGAGGTACTTAATAATAGTAAGCTGCAAGCGGACCAATCTATTCTTAAAACACTGAAATTTAGTCCCTGCTTGGTTGCTATCGTGGAGCTTTACACAGAGATGCTGTATGGTGATCATGGTCAAATCATGAATCCATCTAGCACAATCCAAAGAATCGTTAATCATGAGCAAAAAGGAATATCAAAGACGCCCGTTCTTAGCATATATACGAATAAAGACTGGTCAGAAAAACATTTTGATGAGCATGAACATGAGTTGCTGCAGGCGATAAAAAATGAAATAAAAGAATGGATAGATGCGAATCATATTAAAAGCATTCAGTTAAAGAAATGGCGCTATGCAGAGGTTGAACAAGTTCTTCATCAGCCCTTTGCTAAAATTATGCCGTCGCTACTGGTGGCAGGAGATGCTTTTTTAAGAAGGGAAGACGAGACGAATCACTCACGGTTAGAGAGCGCATATTTGTCAGGCAAATCGGCAGCCGCTGAATTAATGGGAAAGAACACCTAGAAAAAGGAGGGACCAAGAAGTGAAAAATAATTGGATAATGAAACAAACGTGGAAAGATTTACTGTTTATTCATTGGCCTGTAGATCCGGCATTTTTGGCTTCTTTATTGCCTAGTCAGTTAGAGCCTGACACCTATGATGGTCAAGGATGGATTGCACTGGTGCCTTTTACGATGACAGACATTCGATTTAAAGGAACGCCCGCAGTTCCCATCTTTTCACGGCTATATGAGCTGAATGTGCGTACATATGTTACATATAAAGGGGAAAAAGGCGTTTATTTTTTTAGTTTAGACGCAAGCAATCCGCTAGGGGTATGGATTGCTCGTCAGTTTTTTCATTTGCCTTATTACCACGCTGCTATGACATTCAACAAAACTCAGAACCATATTTCTTTTCAGTCAGTTCGCACGCACAGAGACTCAAAAAAAGAGCGAGTAAAGCTTACATATAGAGGTACTTCTCCGTCCTATCGCAGTAGAAAAGGAGAAGTAGCTCATTGGCTTACAGAGCGCTACTGCTTATTTACCACTCATCAAGGAAATGTCTATAGAGGAGACCTTTATCATGATCCTTGGGAGCTGCAAAAAGGAGAGTGTGAAATAAGAGATGATTCTATTACTCAGCCTTTTTTGCGTCCGGCAGACAATCGCGATTTAATTGTGCACTATGCCAATCAAGTCACGGCTTATTTTTATCCTTTTAAAAAAGTATAAGTATCAAAACAAAATTAAAAAGTCTTCATACCCTTCTTCTTTAAGCTTCTCTTTTGGAATGAAGCGCAAAGCCGCGGAATTTACTTGATAGTATTCGCTGTTTTCTTCGGTTAATAGTAAACCCAAATAGTTATTTCCTTCTTTGCTTTTTAGTGCTGTTTCATGCTGCATCGGAACTTTTTTTATATTTCCGTATAAAATAGGGCGTTTAAAAACAGGCCACCCTGTATGGGAAGGGAGTTGATCTGACGTTTTAAACAGTGCTTCTCCCGTTAGAAGATCAACGTAAATTCCTTGTTTTTTGTTATTCCAATATAAATTTGTAAAAGGAGGTTCGGTTCCATTTTCCTGCGTAACAAAATATTGCATGGGCGTTAGGACCTCTTTTAGATAGGAGCGGTCCTTTGGCCAATGCTGTGTCAGAAAATCAGTCCGCCCCGATCCTTCTTTGTATAATTTATAGTGAAATGCGTTTTTTCGATAATAATCCTGCTGCTGTTCTTCTGCTTCGCAAAAAGAAGAAAAAGGTAAAATAGGTGTGACGATGGGACGCTTAAAGCGCCCGCTTTGGGCTAGCTTTTTTTTAGAATCGAAAGCCGCTTTTTTTTGTTTTTCGTTGTGATAAAAAATAATGGCTCGATAGGACGGTCCGCGGTCTGAAAACTGTCCGCCGGAATCCGTAGGGTCAATTTGCTGCCAATACAGGTTAAGCAGTTCTTCAAACGTAATATGAGAGGGGTCCCATACAATTTGTACTGCTTCTACGTATTCGCTTTCCTGTTTAGCTTCAGAAGTGATTTGTTCATCTTTAGCGTAGCCCGAGCGAATACTGCTGATTCCTGGAAGCTGATCAAAAGGAGCGACCATGCACCAAAAGCATCCTCCCGCAAATGTTGCATATTCTTTCACGTTACTTACCTCTTTTCGTTGAATGAAATAAATAAAATATATTTATGTATTAAAATGTATAAATAAACAGAAAGCGCTTTATAACTAGTCTTGTAAGAAAGCACGCTCTTGTGGTATTATGACCACTGGATAAAAGAAAAAATGGCTTATTGTTTACACGAGTAACCTTATTTTATGTTCTTAAAAAGATGCAGTTTGTTGTTTAAGCATTCAAAGAAGTACATACGTTCAAGCAGTAAGAGGAACAATTAAAGAATGAAATAAGGACGTTTTACTCTTAAACGATACCACATTCCAGAATCTACATACCAGTTTAGGAGGAGCTAGTTTGAACACAACCCGTTTACCATCTATGTGGGAAATAATGATTGTGCTTGCTTTATTTTTAGCAGTTGTTATTTCATTTGCAACTGTTTTGGATTTACCTATTCAGCTCGCTTTATTTATTTCATGGTTTATTGTTATGGCGCTAGGAGTACGACTTGGGTATACGTATAATCAGCTGCAAGGAGCCATTACAAGAGGAATATCAAACGGTTTAGAAGCTATTTTAATTTTATTAGCCGTCGGTACGTTAATTGGAACATGGATTGCCGGAGGAGTTGTTCCTTCTCTTATTTACTTTGGACTAGAGTTTATTAATCCAACATTCTTTTTACTTGCTACACTTATCATTTGCTCTATTACCTCGATTTCAACAGGAACATCTTGGGGAACGGTTGGTACAGCCGGAATCGCGATGATGGGAATCGGACAAGGCTTAGGTATGCCGCTTCCTTTAGTAGCTGGAGCTGTGATTTCAGGAGCTTATTTTGGAGACAAGCTTTCTCCTCTTTCTGACAGTACCATTTTATCTGCGTCAATGGCTCGAGTGAACGTTATTGATCATGTAAAAGCAATGTTAGTGTTGGATATTCCTGCTTACGTCATTACGGCAGTATTATTTACGGTAACAGGGTTTATGTATGGAGGAAAAGATTTTGATGCTGGACGGGTAGACGGATTAAAATCTTCGCTGTTGGATACATTCCATATCAGCGGGTGGATGCTGATTCCGGCTTTGGCTGTTATTGTCCTTTTAGCATTAAAGAAACCTTCTCTTCCATCAATTGCCATTGGCTCATTATTAGGAATTATATGGGCAGTTGTCTTTCAACATATGGATGTGGCGAGCGCATTTAATACGGCTTATGAAGGATTTAAAATTAATACCGACAACACATTTTTAAGTGAGCTGTTAAATCGTGGCGGAATTTTAAGCATGGTCGGTTCCATTATTGTCATTATTTTTGGACTAGGCTTTGGCGGGTTATTAGATGAGCTCGGTGTCTTAGAAGTCCTGCTATCTAAATTCGAAAAAATTCTTGTCAATTCTGGAAACGTTACGGCTTCTACTATTTTCGTTGGGCTATTAGGGAATATATTTGGTTGTGCAATGTATGTTTCATTAATTTTAACGCCGAAAATTATGGAGAAAAGTTATGACAAGTTAAGAATACAGCGTCTGGTGCTTGCCCGTAACTCGGAAGTAGGGGGAACCTTAACTTCAGGGATGGTTCCGTGGACGGACAACGGTGTATTTTTAGCTACAACGCTTGGGATTTCTACATTCGCTTATCTGCCGTTTATGTGGCTAAGCTTTGTCTCTATTATTTTGGCGGTTATTTACGGATATACAGGAAAATTCATTTGGTATGTAACCGAAGAAAAACAACGTTCTTCTATAGCAAAATAAAAGAGGCTGCGACAACAGTATGTTAGTTGAAAGAAGATCCGAACGATGAATTAAGATTCTTGATGGAGAATCAACTTCGTTCGGATTTTTTTATTGGTATGATAAACGTAGGTTTCATGTATTTTGTTGCTTCTAGCTGTTGACTGGATTGATTTAGTTATGCCTTAACCTCTTTTTGATCAAATCATTTCTGGATATTCGATTTTCCAGTGGACATTTTGAAGGTAAAGCTGAACATCCGCCTTATTTTTCTGCTTCAGAAGTTTTAGAATATGGCGGTGATGTTCATTCATCACATGTAAAATGGCGTATAGCTCTTTATTGTCATCGCTAAAGTACGTTTGTCTGATGAATCCGTCTTGTAAAGATATAAGCTGTTCTTTTAAGGTCACATTACCGCATCGGTTCAAATATACTCGATGAAAATACGTTTGGTATTTTTGATAATCCTGATAATTTTCTAATTCAATCGAAACATCAATTTTTTTAATAAGCTCATCCATCTTCGTAAAATCGTCTTCCGTTAAGTGATCAATCGACAGGGAAGCTGCAAGACCATCTAAAGCACCGACGATTTCAAATACTTCTAGTTTTTTTGGTGTATCAATTTCCTTTACGGTAAATCCTCTGCGCGGTCTGTACTCTAATAGGTTGTCTGATGCCAGTTTAATAAGCGCTTCTCTCACAGGCGTTCGGCTGACATTCAGCTGAGAACAAATGCTGGCTTCATTTATTTTGTCGTTAGGCAGCAGTGTACCGTCTTGAATTTGACTTGCTATGTAGTTATATACATGATCTTTTAATGAATGATAAATCATAGGCCCCTTGTTCATTGTTTCCCCCTAAAATAAATATCGCATCAGCCGTTCTTTCTCATCATGTCATGGTGATGAAAGAGTATAAAAATAGCGTGAAAGAACGTACAGGTGTAAAAATAATCATATCATATCACTTCGTCTAATCTTAGTTAGAATATAAAAAATAGAATTATTGAAATATTTTTTACTATTGATTGTTGTAAAAAATCTGAAAAATGATATAATCGAAAAAAGATTTAAGAAGTGTATATTGTATACAATATACAAAATTTGTACATATCGAAGAAATAGAGCCTACTCCTTCAGAGAAGAGACTATAAAGAATATGTAAATAAACCAAGTTTTTAGATGGGTTTACTATAAAAAGGAGGTACATAATGGGAGAGAATACAACATCTATGAATCAGTTACAAAGAAAAATGAAAAGCCGTCATTTATTTATGATTTCTCTTGGCGGTGTTATCGGTACGGGGCTGTTTCTTAATTCAGGCTACACAATTAATGCAGCAGGTCCTGGGGGAACACTCCTTGCTTATTTAATCGGTGGATTAATTATGTATTTAGTCATGATATGTCTAGGGGAACTAAGCGTAGCAATGCCTGTGTCAGGATCATTTCAAGTATACGCTACGAAGTTTATCGGGCCGGGAACTGGTTTTGCGGTTGGCTGGCTTTACTGGCTGACTTGGGTGGTGTCTGTCGGTTCGGAGTTTACAGCGTCTGGATTGCTTATGCAAAGATGGTTTCCTGACGTTTCGGTTTGGATATGGAGCGCGCTGTTTGCCCTTTTATTATTTGGTTTAAATGCAACATCTGTACGTTTTTTCGGTGAAACAGAATTTTGGTTTTCAAGTATTAAAGTATTAACCATTATTGTATTTATTATTTTAGGCGCAGCAGCGATGTTTGGATTCATTCCCCTTAGCGGTCATGAAAAAGCGCCGATGCTTTCTCACTTTACAGGAGAGGGCGGTTTATTTCCAAATGGACTTATGCCTGTATTAATTACGATGGTTTCTGTTAGCTTTGCTTTTTCGGGAACAGAATTAATTGGTATTACGGCTGGGGAAACAGAGGATCCGGAAAAGAACATACCTCGCGCAATTAAAAATATCATTTGGCGTACGTTCTTCTTTTTTATTGGCGCCATGTTTGTACTATCTGGATTGATTTCATGGAAACAAGCAGGAGTGTTAGAAAGTCCATTTGTAACGGTATTCGATCAAATAGGTATTCCTTACGCAGCAGATATCATGAACTTGGTTATTTTAACAGCTTTATTATCAAACGCTAATGCAGGATTATACGCATGTTCAAGAATGCTATGGTCATTATCTGATCAAAAAATGGTCAGCACTTGGTTAGGAAAAGTAACGTCTAAAGGGGTTCCATTTAATTCGTTGCTTATCAGCATGGGAGTGGCATGTCTGTCCTTGCTGTCAAGCGTAGTTGCACCAACAACTGTTTACTTAGTATTAGTTTCTATTTCTGGATTTGCGGTTGTAGCTGTATGGATGGCTATTGCGGCTTCTCACTTTATGTTCAGAAGACGCTATATTAAAGAAGGGAATGATGTATCGAAGCTTGTTTACAAAGCTCCTTTATATCCTATTGTACCTATTTTAGCGTTTGTTTTATGCTTTGCTGCTTGTGTAGGACTGGCTTTTGATGAGAGTCAGCGTATCGCATTATACTGCGGTATCCCATTTGTCCTTTTTTGTTATCTGTTTTATTATTTGAAAAATAAAAAAGGAAATAGAAAAAACGAAAGTCAGCCTATAGCAAAATAAAAAGCAGAAGACCTAGGTCTTCTGCTTTTTTTGCATACAAAAACACCCTATCCATCCGTACTGGTTAAGTGTCCCGCAACAAGCGAAATTGAATTGGATAGGGTGCGTATCTATATAGTAGAGAAAGAGGAGTCATTTGTCAAACTTATTTAGCCGCGCCTTATTTAAAAATAGAAGTAAGCAAGGTTTTCACTGTTTTTTCATTTTCACTATGTATAGTAAGGAATGTAAAGAAAAGATATTCGCAGCAGCACGTCGTACAGATCCGTAGAACGCGAAAGAAAGGAGGAGGTCAAATGGCTAAGCGGGATGCGTATTTTGATAACGTAAAGTTTATCTTAATTGTATTAGTAGTGTTTGGCCATTTGTTAACTCCCTTTATCAATGATGAACAGTGGCTACGAACGCTCTACATATTTATTTACACCTTTCATATGCCAGCGTTTATTTTAATAAGCGGCTATTTTGCAAAGGGATACCGAAAAAAGGGATACATGTGGAAGATGACGAAGAAAGTATTACTTCCTTATATTATTTTTCAACTTATCTATGCGGTATACGACTATAAACTGTATGATGAATCCGCATTCGAAGTTTCAGTGTTTCAGCCAGCTTGGTCGCTATGGTTTTTGTTGAGTTTATTTTGTTGGAACGCCATGTTGTTCATTTTTACAAAAATCAAATATCCTTTAGCCGTTGCGGCAGTTTTAGGAATTATGATTGGCTTATGTGAACCGCTGGAAACAACGTTGAGCCTTTCTAGAACCTTTGTGTTCTTTCCCTTCTTCTTAGCAGGATTTTATATGAAAAAAGAACATTTTAAAAAGTTGACGTCGGTTTCTTGCAAAAAAGTAGCTGGAGGCACTTTGCTGATTATTGCTCTATGGATCCAGTATATAGCACCGGATTTTGAGAAAGAGTGGTTATTTGGTTCAAAATCTTATGCCTCTTTAGGTGTAAATCAATTAGAGGGAATGACCATTCGTACGCTATTTTATAGCATCAGCTTAGCAATGACGATTTCCTTTCTAGCTTTGATCCCTACACAAACGATGTCCTTTACATCTCGAGGTGCTCAAACCTTTTATGTATATCTGCTACATGGGTTTCTGATTAAATATATCCGCCTATCTTCTTTTGGAGACTGGATAGAAAGTGTACAAGGATACAGTATTCTTCTAATTGGAGCTTGTGTATTGGCGTGGTTGTTGTCGAGTAAATACGTATCCACTATTGCAAGACCTTTAATTGAGCTTAAACCGTTACCAAGGCGCAAAAGTTTAAGTTTAGGTAAGTAATGAGAAATGGAAAAGGAGTTTAATGATGTCTAAAAACAAAATAATTATGATTATTGCAGCCGTTGTGGTTATTGCTGCAGTAGCTATCGGTGCCGTAGCAATGAATAAATCAAAGGTGGTTGCTACCGTTGGTGATGAAAAAATCACAAAAGATCAGCTGTACGATGCTCTTCTTGCTCAAGGAGGATCAAGTGTCCTTGATTCATTGATTGAACAAAAAGTCATTTCAAAAGAAGCAGCTAAACAAAATATTAAAGTAACCGATAAAGAAATTAATGCTGAATTAGAAAACCTTAAAAGTCAGTACGGGGGAGAAGATGCATTAAATCAAGCATTAGCATCTAGCGGTGTAAAATTGTCAGAGCTGAAAAAAGATTTAAAGACGAATATTGAGGCAAAAAAAATGGTCGAGTCGACTATTAATATTAAAGATAGTGAAATGAAATCGTACTTTAATCAAAATAAAGATTCACTAGCTACAGAAGCACAGGTGAAAGCTAGCCACATCTTAGTAGCAGACGAAAAGACAGCGAAAGAAGTAAAGGCTAAGCTTGATAAAGGAGAAGATTTTGCGAAGCTAGCAAAAGAATATTCAACAGATACAGCTTCTAAATCAGATGGTGGAAACCTTGGATACTTCAAAAAAGGCGATATGGTCGAAGCTTTTGCCAACAAAGCATTTTCAATGAAGGTAAATGAAGTAAGTGATCCTGTTAAAACAGAATACGGTTATCACATTATTAAAGTAACAGGCAAAAAAGAAGCGCAAAAAGCAACATATGAAAATAGCAAAGCAAAAATCAAGCAAACGCTGCTTGATCAAAAATACCAAACAGAGTATCCAACGTGGTTACAAAAGCTAAAGAAAAAGTATGATATTACAAACAAACTTGATTCATAAATAATACCTTAACGAAATGAGGGGATGGATATGAAACAAACAGCGTCTTATAGCAAATTAGAAAAAATCGTCGAGCAATTGAAGCACAGAGGTGTACGAGCTGAGATATGCCGGCGTGTTGTAAAGGTCACAGAAACTGTTAATGGATCAAATCCTTCATATTCAAATCAAATCGTTAGGCATTCTTAATACAGATAGGGAAAATTAAAATGAAAAGTGATCAGTAGAGGCAGCTTGTTTCTGCTGATTCTTTTTGTATAATAAAGTAAACAAAAGGATGCAGGAAAATGTATCAAATGAAGGAAGGAGTTACGCAGAATGAACGTACTGCTAGCAGAAGATGATTTGCAGCTAGGTGAATTAGTTAGTTATATGCTGAAGAAAAAAGGAGGCTATAACGTCGAATGGGTGACGGAAGGGAATGATGCATATGATTATGCATCTGAAGCGCATTATGATGTGTTAATTCTTGACTGGATGATGCCCAATGGAGACGGAATCGATGTATGTAAACGTCTAAGAAAAGAAGGATACGCCGGAGCTATTCTTATGTTAACAGCAAAAGATGCGGTTCAAGATCGTATACAAGGCTTAGATGCGGGAGCGGATGATTACGTTATTAAGCCATTTGAAATTGACGAGCTGCTTGCAAGGCTTCGCGCTTTGTCTCGTCGTAATTATGCACCGATTTTAGAAGAAGAAGTAGAGATTGCCAGCATGATATTAAAAAGAGCAAGTCAAACCGTGCAGTTTGACGAGGAGTTTATTCAATTAAGTCCTCGTGAATTTCAACTGCTAGATTTTTTAGTGAAAAACAAAGGACAAGTTCTTTCTCGAGATATTATTTTAGACCGGGTATGGGGATATGAATCAGATGTTTCGATTAAAACGATTGATGCGACGGTTAAACTTTTGCGGAAAAAACTAGAGAAATTCAACAAACAAGATCTTATTCAAAGCATTCGCGGAGTAGGCTACAAAATTGAAAGCTAAACTTCTTACGAGGGCTAAACAGAAAGTAAAACAAAAAGTAAAGCAAGATTTATTCAGCCAGACGCAAAATCGTTTAACATTCCGATACAGCGCATTGCTAATGCTGTTTCTGCTATTATTCGTGTTTATTGTTTATGCATTGGTATATGTGGTTGTATCCAACAGTCAGCAGCAAAACTTAAATAGCATGCTAAAACAAGAGTCTCGAATTGTCCAAAGCATCTTAATTAAACAAGCGGTAAACAGCTCGAATCAACAGTCGAAAGAAGAGTACAAAAACATTGTCGTAGCCGGTGAAGATCAATTTTTTTATTATGTCATCAGTCCTGAAGGGGACCTTATTATGGGGAACGAAGCGAGTGAGCGTCTTCGCTCTAACTTGTTAGATTTAATTGATGGATGGATCCCTATTGAAAATGAAGTGAGGAAAGAACGAATAAAAGCCCCACGTCCTAGTTTTGAACACATTGAAGGAGTAAAAGGGCAAAACGGAGAAGGCAAAATAGATATTGATTTGATGATGGCGGGTGAACCTATTTTTTATAAAGGCCAATTTTTAGGGATGCTTTATATTGGAAAAGACGTTTCGTTTCTTTATCAGCTGTTAAAGTGGCTCCTCATTATTATGCTGAGCCTTACCGTACTGTTTGTAGGAGTAGCCATTTATATCAGCCGTTTAATGTCAAAACGTGCGATGGTCCCAATTGAAACAGCTTTCCAAAAGCAAAAAGAGTTTGTGGCGGATGCGTCCCATGAGTTAAGAACGCCGCTTAGCGTTATGCTTTCTTCTATCAATGCTTTAGAAATGCAGGAGGAAGTAACAGAAGATCCTTTCTCTAAAAAATTAATTAATAATATGAAAGCTGAAGTGAAGCGAATGACGAGTCTCGTCAGTGATTTACTTACGCTTGCACGCTCAGATTCTAATAAAGTAGAAAAAGCAATGATGCCCTTTGATATTACAGACGCGGTGCAAAAGGTAATGGAATCTGTTGAAACTCTGGCCATTTCCAAACCTATTGATTTACAGCTAGATACGCCCGGAAAATTAGTCGTAACTGGAGATCAAGAGCGTCTAACTCAGCTGATTTACATTTTGTTAGACAATGCTATTAAATATACGACTCCTCATGGAAGTGTAAACATTCAAGTAGTTCAGCATGGGAGTGAATGTATATTAAAAGTACGTGATACAGGAGTTGGAATTCATCCTGACGAAAAGGATCGGATCTTTGACCGCTTTTATCGTGCTGATAAATCCCGATCCCGTCAAATGGGAGGTCACGGGCTAGGCCTAGCCATAGCTAAATGGATTGTAGAAACACATAAAGGAAAAATTGACGTAGAAAGTGAACAAGAAAAAGGAAGTACATTTACAGTAAGGTTGCCAATGTCACAAAAAGTGAAAAAGAGTTAAAAGAGGCTGTGACAAAATTAGTTGAAGGAAGATCCGAACGAGTTTGATTCTTGATGGGGAATCAAACTCATTCGGATTTTTTTATGGTTAGGGTGAACGTAGGTTTTACGTATGTAGTTGCTTCTAGCTGTTGATTGGTAGGCAAGGCGAAGACTCCTGCGGGAAAAGCGAAACAGGAGGTGAGAGCCGGCAGAAACGAAAGGCTTGGACGGAAATCAACAGCAGTGTCACAAGCGATCTATACTGGTCCCTTTATTCAATTTGTTCGTCCATTCATTTATTTATATCTCAATCTCTTTTTAGTTAGTGAAAGTGACCAAATAAAAAAGAAAAGTTTAGACAAAATAGCGAGTGTGAAAATCAGATAATTCAGTTATATTTACTAGCGTAATAACCAGTCTATGTGTCAGGTTTCTTTACAAGGATAAAGACTTTTTGAAGGAAACAATGCATGATAGAACAATAGCAGACTGCTTCGTTTAATAAGAAGACGGAGTAGTTAAATAAAGGGGAGTTTGATAACATGTACGATTTAATTATTAGGGATGGTTCGGTCGTATTAGAAGACGAAATAGTAACAGCGGATATAGGGATTAAAAAAGGAAAGATTGCAGAAATAGCGCAAGGTGTTAGCACACCAGCAAAAAAATACGTAGATGCTAAAGGCAAATATGTTCTGCCTGGAATGATTGATATTCACGTGCATTTTGATGAACCGAGCCGAGACCATTGGGAAGGGTTTGACTACGGTTCAGCGTCTATGGCTGCGGGAGGCTGCACTACATATTTTGATATGCCTTTAAACGGCGTTCCTCCTACCGTAACAGAAGCAGCGCTGTGGGAAAAGAAAAAGCTGGCTGATCAAAAGTCAGTAGTAGATTATGGTCTATGGGGAGGGTTGGTTCCTGGTAATAAAGAAGAATTAGCCAAAATGGCTCATTCGGGTGTAATAGGTTTTAAAGCATTTATGTCAGAAGCCGGTTCTGAATTTGATTTCTCAGATGACCTCACATTATACGAAGGAATGAAAGAGATTGCAAAACTAAATAAAGTGCTTGCCCTGCATGCTGAAAGAAATGACTTAATACAAAAGCTTGAACAGGCTAAACAGAAGCAAAAGCAAACTGCTATTAAAGATTATTTAGAAACGCGACCGGTCGTAGCAGAAGTAAACGCAGTAAAGCAAGCGCTTGAGTACGGTGAAGAAACGGGATGTCCGCTTCACTTTGTACACATTAGCAGCTCTGAAGCAGTGCAGCTTATTACGGAAGCAAAGAAGAATGGAATGAACGTTACGCTGGAAACATGTCCGCATTATTTACTCTTTACAGAGGAAGACTTTGAAGAAATTGGCGTAACGGCTAAGTGTGCACCTCCTCTTCGCAGCAGGAGTCAAAAAGAAAAATTATGGGCTTGTATCCAATCAGAGGAAATAGATATGATTTCTTCTGATCATTCTCCTTGCCCGATTGAGTTAAAAACCGCTCATCAGAATGATTTATTTAAAGTTTGGGGTGGAATATCAGGCGGCCAGTACTCTTTGCAAGCAATGATTAGTGAGGGAGCCATCACTAGAGGGATTTCTCTTTCTCGCATTTCAAAGCTTGTATCAACCAATCCAGCTAAACGTTTCGGTTTATATCCTAAAAAAGGAACCATCTTGCTGGGATCCGATGCGGATTTGGTTATCGTTGATCTGGATCAAACTGAAAAAGTGACAAAAGAAGGAATGGTTTTCAAACATAAGCACAGTATATATGAAGGAACAGTATTTAATAGCGTTATTTTAACTACCATTAATAGAGGAACGATTGTATACACTAAAGAAGAAGGTGTGGTTCCTCTTCACAAAGGACAAATGGTAAACGGTGAATACGTAAAATTGTAGGTACAGTGAAAAAAGAGGTAAAAAATAAACCTTTTATCTCTTTTTTTACATAAAAAAATGAGGATGACTTATATTAAAGGTAATACATAGGAGAAAAATGAGTATCTACTATAACAAAAGAGATGTTTTTAAAGAGGTTTTTATTATTCTGAAAAAGTATATTTTTGATTGAGGGAAGCATAATGAAAAAATAATAAAATTCCTTTTTAAATTCAAAGAAAAAATTTCCAAAAAGGAAAATATTATCTGGTTGTATGAAAAGTAGATAATCAGATGCTTTGTAATCAAGGGTTTTGTATAAAAAAATTTCAAAAAGATATTTTAAGAAAAGAAATCTTGATTTAAAGCTTTTTATAGGTGCAATTTTATAATGGAAAATCGTATTTTATGCACTCATTGTAAAATTCTGATATTGACAGAATCATTTTATAAGAATAAAATTTTCTTGTTTCTATTTTTTTATATCATCATAATTTTTTGATAGTTTTGTCTATGGTGGTTTACGGTTGAAAGAGAGGTTAAGGAATATGTCGGTAGAGAGAGAAAAAGTGTATGAAACAGTTCCTCAAAAAGGATTCTTCGGACATCCTAAAGGGTTATTTACCTTGTTCTTTACAGAATTCTGGGAACGTTTTTCATACTATGGAATGCGTGCGCTACTTGTATTGTACATGTACGATACAATTGCAAACGGTGGATTAGGAATGGAACAAGGAACCGCTTTAGCGATCTTTTCTATTTATGGTTCCCTTGTTTATATGTCTGGAATTATTGGCGGTTGGATTGCAGACCGCATTTTAGGTACGTCTAATACGGTGTTTTACGGTGGTATATTTATTATGCTGGGGCATTTAGTGCTTGCGTTGCCGGCAGGTGTAACAGCGCTGTTTATTTCAATGTTCTTGATTATCATCGGAACAGGTTTATTAAAACCAAACGTTTCGAGCGTTGTGGGCGATATGTATAGCCCGACTGATAACCGTCGAGATGCTGGATTTAGTATCTTCTATATGGGTGTGAATGCTGGAGCATTTATCGCGCCGCTAGTTGTTTCAACAGTAGGTGAAAAGTATAACTACCATTTAGGTTTTGGAATCGCGGCAGTAGGAATGCTTTTAGGTCTAATCGTATTTATGGCTACAAGAGGCAAAAACCTAGGTCGTGCAGGCAGACAAGTTCCAAACCCTTTAAAACCAGAAGAACGCAAAAAAGTTTTTGGTACCATTGCACTTGTTGTAGTTGTACTGGCAATCTTTATTGTACTGACTTCTTTAGCGGGTATTTTAACTGTTGAAGGTGTTATTTTATTTGTAAGTATTTTAGCGATAGTTATTCCTATTATTTACTTTGTTGTTATGTATAAGAGCCCCAAGACAACAGCTGATGAGCGTTCACGCGTATTAGCGTACATTCCTCTTTTTATCTCTGGAGTAATGTTCTGGGCGATTCAAGAGCAGGGGTCAACAATTTTAGCAACGTATGCAAAAGATCATACGCAGCTAACGTATGGTGGTTTTAAAATTCCAGTTGGCTGGTTCCAATCGTTAAATCCGCTATTCATTATTATATTTGCGCCAGTTTTTGCAGCGATTTGGGTAAAATTAGGAAACAGACAGCCTTCTACACCAAAGAAGTTTTCATTAGGACTTTTATTTGCAGGACTTTCTTTCCTTGTCATGGTTATCCCGGCTAGCATTCATGGAAATGAAACGTTAGCGAGCCCGCTATGGCTAGTGCTAAGCTTCTTCTTAGTTGTAGTTGGAGAGCTTTGTTTATCACCAGTAGGGCTATCAACTACAACAAAACTAGCACCTGCAGCGTTTTCTGCTCAGACGATGAGTTTATGGTTCCTAACAAGCGCAGCGGCGCAGGCAATCAATGCTCAGCTTGTTCAATATTATGAAAACATTTCTCAAGTTGTTTATTTTGCTGCATTGGGCGGAGTGTCGGTCATTTTAGGTGTAATTGTACTAATGATTTCGCCAAAAATTCAGCGTTTAATGAAAGGTGTTCAATAAAAAAAACCGTCCTCAAGGGCGGTTTTTTTATGATTTATTTGAAAAAATATTCATGAAGGAGGCGTATGTCTGATCGTCTTCACCTTCGTAAAATGCAAGATTTAAAAGTCTGTTTAGTTCGTTTGTTGATTTTTCAGTTTCTGCAATAATTTGATGCATATGAGCAATCTTAGACATGGATCCGTTGCCATGCGCATTTTTGATTTGATTTAATGTTAAATGAAGTGATAAGACCTCTCGGCGAAGAGCTTGTCTTAATTCAGAGGAAGCCGGAATAAAAAAGCGTTTATAAAAATAACTCGCTTCTTCAAAAACCAATTCTCCATTTTCTAGCTCTTTAGCCGCAATTTCTTTAATTTCTTGATCGTCTAATCGACTGGACGCCTCTTCGATAAGAAATCCAAAAATAATAGCTGTATCTGGTTTTAACATATAATAACCTCCATTATTATAAAAAAGAACTATGTAGTTTATATGTATAGAGAGAAGAGAAAGAATATTCATAGTAATTTACTAATCAGCATAGACAAAAAAATAAAAATTATTCTTTTAAAGGTAAACTGAAATTATTTTAAAATAAATTTTTTATAATTAAACATTTTTTCCATATTAAAGAACCATTTTAACTCTCAAAAAGAAATAACCATTGTAAATAAGGTTCTTAATACCTATATAAAAAGAAAATTAATAAAAGATATTAAATTCAGAAATTTCCACCTCTTTATAACTAAAAAATTGCTCTACTAAAATAGTTGACAGTAGAAATAGATAGGCATAAAATATACTATTGTCAAATGAATTAGCATGCTATTCATAAAAAGTTAACGGACATTTGAATAATATGTAATATCCATATAAGATGTTAATTACTTAAATCTAACCAACTTGTATGCTTGTCATACAAGTCTACAGAAAGGAAGATAGTCGTATGCGCAACGTATTTTTTGCAGATAATGAAACAATCGAAACGACTTTACGCGGGAAAGAAATTTTAGGAGCTCCAATGTTAAACAAAGGGGTAGCTTTTACAAAAGAAGAGCGCAAAACGTTAGGATTAGAAGGTTTACTTCCTCCAATGACTTTAACTTTAGATGAGCAAGCAAAACGTGCATATGAGCAATTTTTAGCTCAGCCAGATAACCTTGGTAAGAATGTATATTTAAACGATTTACAAAACCGTAATGCTGTATTATTTTATCGTTTATTGCAAGATCACTTAAAAGAAATGCTTCCTGTTGTTTATACACCAACAGTTGGACAAGCAATCCAAGAGTACAGCCACGAATATCGCCGTCCGGGTGGCGTATACTTATCAATCGATAATGTAGAGGGCATTGAAGAAGCTCTTAAAAATATCGATGCAAATAGTGAAGACATTGATTTAATGGTTATTACAGATTCAGAAAGTATTTTAGGAATTGGCGACTGGGGCGTTGGCGGTATTAATATTGCTATCGGTAAATTAGCGGTATATACAGCTGCAGCAGGAATCGATCCAAGCAGAGTGCTTCCAGTTGTTCTTGATGTAGGAACAAACAACGAAAAATTATTAAATGATCCTTTATATATCGGAAACCGTCATGAACGTATCCGCGGTGAACGCTATGATCATTTCGTAGATCAATTCATTTCAAAATCTCTTGAAATATTCCCTAATGCACTGTTACACTGGGAAGATTTTGGTAATGTAAATGCTCGTAACATTATTAACAAGTACGGAAAAGAAATTTTAACGTTTAATGATGATATCCAAGGAACAGGTGCTGTAACGCTTGCCGCTATTTTCTCAGCAGTTCAAGTGTCTAAAATGCCACTTCGTGACCACCGCGTTTTAATCTTTGGACCGGGTACAGCAGGTATCGGTATTGCGGATCAAGTTCGTGACGCAATGGTATTAGACGGTATTACAGAAGAAGAAGCATACAAAAACTTCTGGGCAGTTGATTTCCGAGGTCTTTTAACAGATGATATGGACGACTTATTAGGTTTCCAAACGCCTTATGCACGAAAAGCAGAAGAAGTGAAGGACTGGAACCGTGAAGAAGACAAAATTTCTCTTTTAGAAGTTGTCAGACAAGTGAAGCCAACAATCTTAATTGGTACGTCTGGTGTAGCAGGCGCATTCTCAGAAGAAATCATAAAAGAAATGGCGAAGCATGTAGAACGCCCAGCTATTTTACCGATGTCAAATCCGACTCCGCTTGCGGAAGCTACTCCTGAAAACCTATTAAATTGGACAGAAGGAAAAGCGCTTGTAGCGACTGGAAGTCCGTTTGAACCAGTTAACTACGATGGTGTGGAATATGAAATTGGTCAATCTAATAATGCTTTTGTTTTCCCTGGTCTTGGTCTAGGATCAATCGTGGTAAAAGCAGAAGTTATTACAGACAGCATGTTTGCAGCATGTGCACATGCTGTAGCTCAAATGGTAGACAGCAGCAAGCCGGGTGCTTCATTACTACCACGCGTAGAAGAATTACGTGAAGTATCATATAACGTTGCTTTAGCGGTTGCTAACGCAGCAATTAAAGATGGCGTTGCAAAAGAAGTTCCAACAGATGTTAAAGCGGCAGTAAAAGCGGCAATGTGGGAACCAACATACAAAGAAATTAAAGCTTTAGAAACAGTAAATGCTTAATTTTTAGATAGAAAAAGCACAGCTTCTGAAAAAAGAAGCTGTGCTTTTTTTAGTTACAAAAAGAATTCTTAAGTTACATAACGTATATAGTTTTTTGAAATTTGTGTATGATTCTCTATATTAGAACCACAGGGGGTTATGAGATGAATACAGCACGTAAATTGGAAACGTTTACTCAAGATTCACAGCCTGAAAATAAGGGTTTTTGGAACCGAATCAACAATATTAAAGTAGGAGTTATTCCTCTGCCGCTATACGTTTTACTTGCATTAATTGTATATGGCGCAGCCGTTTACAACGAGCTTCCTCCAGATATGATTGGCGGATTTGCAATTATTATGGTAATGGGAATGCTCCTTGGTGATTTAGGATTAAAAATTCCGATTTTAAAAGATATTGGCGGACCAGCTATTTTATCACTGCTTGTACCTTCCGTATTAGTTTTTTATAATGTTTTAAATCCCGCATCTATGGAAGCGGTAACAACTTTGATGAAAACATCAAACTTTTTATACCTTTATATTTCTTGTTTAGTAGCCGGAAGTATTCTTGGTATGAACCGTAAAGTTTTAATTCAAGGCTTTACACGTATGTTCGTACCGCTTGTATTAGGTACGTTAGCCGCTGTAGCTGCAGGCGTAGCTGTTGGGATGTTATTTGGCTACGGAGCAAAACATACATTTTTCTATATTGTTGTACCAATTATTGGAGGAGGGATTGGTGAAGGTATTTTACCGCTTTCACTTGCTTATTCTCAAATTTTAGGTAGTTCAGCAGAATCTTTTGTGTCGCAAATGATTCCAGCTGCTGTTATCGGAAACATCGTTGCTATCGTATGTGCTGGCTTAATGAAACGTCTAGGAGAGAAAAAGCCAGAATTAACAGGTAATGGAGTTCTTGTGAAGACAAAAGGCGGAGATGGCATCTCAGAAGATACAAATATCAAGAAACCAGTAGATTTCTCGTTAATGGGCGCAGGTCTTTTAATTGCATGTAGTTTCTTTATTTTCGGAGGCTTAGCACATAAGTTTTTAGGAATTCCAGGTCCAGTTTTAATGATCGTAGCGGCAACGCTAGTCAAATGTTTACAAGTAATGCCTGCTAAAATGGAGCAAGGTGCTTATCATATGTACAAATTCATTTCTACGAGCTTAACATGGCCGTTAATGGTAGGGCTAGGAATTTTGTATATTCCTCTTGAAGATGTAGTGAAAATTGTTACACCAGGTTATGTAGTCGTATGTGCTGCAGTTGTTATTGCTATGGTAGCAACGGGTTATTTTGTAGGTAAAATGATGAAAATGCACCCTGTAGATGCTGCTATTGTAACCGGCTGTCACAGCGGTTTAGGAGGTACGGGAGACGTAGCGATTTTATCAGCTTCCAACCGTATGTCACTTATGCCATTTGCTCAAGTAGCAACAAGACTTGGAGGCGCTTCCACTGTTATTTTAGCGACGCTTCTTATGAAACTGTTAGGAGTATAAAATCAAAACAAAAAAGCAGCTCGGTTCGTACGAGCTGCTTTTTTGTCTTATGAAATGCTAACAGGTTTTAAGATAAATTCTTCCACAACTTTTGCCACACCGTCGTTCATGTTTGTATCTGTTACGTGGTTGGCTTTTTCTTTAATATCTTCAGGAGCATTTCCCATTGCTACCCCAAGTCCTGCAAATTCAATCATGGCAAGATCATTATAACTATCGCCAATAGCAATCACTTCATCGCGTGTAATGCCAAGCTGTTGAATTAATAAGTGAAGACTTGTCCCTTTTGTGACGCCTTCTTCTGTAAATTCAAGGAAGTATGGTTTAGATCGCATTACGCTTAGCTCTCCTTGAAGCTGCTTTTGAAGTTTCTTTTCAACATGAACCAGCATTTCCGGTTCTGCAAGCATGAGTACTTTTACAACAGGCTCTGTAACGGCATCAGTAAAAGATGAAACAACACGGATCGGCAGACCTGTAATGTCACTTTCGATATCCGTAAATTTATTTTCTACTTCAGTTATAATTTCATCTCCAACGTACGTATGAATTAAAACGCCTTCTTCGCGGCTAATATCGTCGAGACGTGCAACGGTTCTCGGAGATAATGTGCTGCTAAATAGCTCTTCATTTGTTAGGCAATTAATGATTTTTGCCCCATTAAACGATAAAATAAAGCTTCCGTACTTTTCTAACTCCAGTTCCTTGGCGATGTGAACCATTCCGTAAGTTGGTCGTCCAGAAGCAAGTACAACTTTCACTCCCGATTCTTGCGCCTTCATTAATGCTTCTTTTGTGCGCGGAGAAATAGTGTGATCATCGCATAATAGTGTATCATCCAAATCTAAAACAATCATTTTGTAAGGCATATTTTTAAATTCCCTTCTTCTACTAGACTCATATCTTCATATGGTACTATAAAAAAACGTTTGATTCAATTTAATGATTTTTTGAAAAAATGAGAGGGATGCGTATACTTTGTTTGAACTGCTGGTAAGTAGATAAAACAAAGAAATTGAGACATAACTAAATCACTCGAATCTATAGACGAACACATGGGATAGAAGATCCAGTATGGATGACTTGTTACACCGCTGTTGATTTCCGTGCAAGGCTTCGCTTTGCCCTCCAATCACCAGCCAGAAGCAACTAAACACATGAAAGGTACGTTCTTCTTATCAATAAAAAAAACGCACTAATAATCGGTAATTTTGATTATTAGTGCGTTTTTTACTTCTACTAAAATACTTTTGTCTCAGCTTCTGGATTAGTAAGCAGTTAGAGTGTGATTAGTTCTCTGCACATCTCCTTCATTGAATGCTTCTTTTAAGAGCGTGTAAGATCGCTTTTTTAGTTCAAAATCTTGAATGGCAGTAAGAATAATAAATTCATCAATAGAAAATTCCTGTTTCAAAGCTTGAAGCTTTTGACGAACGGTTTCTTTTGTACCGTGTATAACGTTTGCTTCTTTTTCTTCAATTCGATAGCTTTCTTTGGACTGCTGACCAAATTCTTCAGCTTTTTCTTTGGAGCCTAATGTAGCGGACTTCCCATTTTGTAAGTATACTTTAAATATTTTTGTGCTGGATGCTAATGCTTTTGCTTCTTCTACGGTATCCGCTAAGATGACGGAAAGGGCAATGACAAGCGAGCGGGCGCGAGATGAAACGTGCTGATTATAGACAGAAATCGCTTCTTCTAGCACTTTTTGATCACCATTAATAAATTGAGCAAATACATAAGGAAGGTTTAATGAACCCGCAAGCTCTGCGCTTGAAGCACTTGCTCCCAGTAAAAACATATCTGCTGATTTTTCCGGCCTTGGATAGGCTTTTAAACCGTAAAGAGGGTGATCTTCCGGCAGCGTATCGTTTAGGTATTGCTTAAGTTCTATCAGTTTATCTGTTAAGGACTTAGTAGGCTGAGAGTTTTGTTGCAAGGCTTGAGTAGAATGAGGTAGTCCTCCTGGTGCTCTACCGATTCCAAGATCGATGCGATTTGGAGATAATGAGGCTAAAACATTAAAATTTTCTGCTACTTTATAAGGGCTGTAGTGCTGAAGCATAACACCGCCTGAGCCGATACGGATATGATGCGTTTTAGCGAGCAGGTGAGAAATTAACACTTCAGGTGATGATCCTACAACATGTTCAGAGTCATGATGCTCCGCTACCCAAAAGCGGTGGTAGCCAAGTTCTTCTGCTAGCTGAGCTAATTGTATAGTATGCTGAAATGCATCTTCAGCACGCTCACCTTCATAACGGGGGCTTTGATCTAAAATACTTAATTTCACTGAAAACACTCCTTAAAGTTGATAAAAAAGGTAAGAATAATTGGGATTAATTTTAGCAGAGGATTTTCCAGATGAAAAGAGTTTTTTAAAAGAAAAATATTTTTTAAAAAATAAGTTGACTTTGCCATTTTGAGGCTATATAGTTGAATCATCAAACAGAAAAGCCGATAAAACAACTTGGATAAATAAGAATTAAGTGAGTATGTTTCAAAGACACTTCACTTCATTCTCCGGTTTTATCAAAGAAACAGTTAAAGCTGATTGGTCTACCAAAGGCTCCTGAGGAAACTCCAGGAGCCTTTTTGCTGTAAAAAGGAGGGGAAGAAAGTGAGCGATGTATGTATTTTATATAACGGGAGCTCTCATAATTATCAACAAATAGCCTCAGTGAAAGATGAGCTAGAAGCTTGCTTAACCTCAAGAGGAGTGCACGCAGAAACTATTTTGTATCATGATGTACACGCTTTGAAGCAGGAAGCACAGAAAGAAGTAAAGGGATTTATTTCAAAAGTGAACCAAGCTAAAAGTATTGTCGTTCTGTTATCTGGAGTAAATGAAACATACGTACAGTCTTTTGAACGGCTAACAAAAATATTGCCAGAAGATTTATTGCATAAAAAAATACTTCTGCCAATTCTTATTGGTGAAAATGTGAATTCGTTACTAAAAGCTAAGTATGATTTAAAACTTTTAGCGTCTTTTTTAGGTAGACCTTATTGGGTCAGCAGTCTTTTTTTGCTGCATGAATACGTCTCTTTTACAGGCATCAACAATGCAAATGCCAAAAGTCGTTTAAAGGAAGCTGTGGATGAGCTGATTTATAAAGCCGATCTATCTCTTCAAACATTTATAAAATGAGGTGAAGAAAATGAGTGAATTATTTCGATTAGCAACCGTAGAAGATGCTGAAGAGCTGTTGGATTTAACGCTTCGAGCATACGAGCCGATTCGAAAGCTAGGAATTAAGTTTCCAGCCGCAACGGCAACGATTGAACTTGTCAAAGAAAACATTCAAAACAGCCGCTGCTACGTACTGGAAAGTGATAAAAAAATCGTAGCTACGATTACAGCAAGAACGTATAAAGAAATAACGAACTGGCCTTTCTTATGGTGGTTTGCGGTAGATCCTTTGGTTAAAAAGAAAGGAGTAGGTTCTAAACTCTTAACATGGGTTGAAGAAACAATTATTCGGGATCAATTGGGGGAACCTGCCGTTACATTGGCTACTTCTGATCAACATCCGTGGTTGATTCCTATGTATGAAAGGAAAGGGTATGAGCGCTTTTTTGAAGTCGATCAAGGAGAAGAAGGAAAAGGCGTATTCTTAAGGAAGATCTTACACCCCGAAAGATATGAGTTAGAAAAACACAAGGAGTTACAAAAAGCTAATTAATCATTTAAAAGAAAAGAGGAAAAACCATGTCAGTAAAAATTTTATTATGGAATCGAAAAGGTTGTCATCATTGCGAGGAACTAAAAGCATATTTTCATGAGAAAGGATATCAATATGAAAGTATCGATGTAGAAGGAAGAGATTATTTGCGGGATTTACTTGAAATTAAATACGGTATTCGCCATGTACCGGTCGTTGAAATTGGAGACGAGGGGCAGTTTAAAGGAGTAATTGAAAAAGATTATGAACAAATAGAAAAATTGATTGAAGACTATTCACCAATCGTTAAATAGCTGGAACATCTATTTTATTCATTCATTCATTAAAACAACAAATTATTTTGAGACATAGTGAGGGACAAAACACATGAAAAAACTACAGCTGACAGCTATCTTTTTATCACTTCTTTTATTACTAGCCGCTTGCGGAACACCAAATAAAGAAACAGCGGCTAACGCAAGCAAAGACAAAGTACAAAAAATTATTGTAGGAACGGGTACGCAATTTCCGAACATTTGCTTTCTTGACAATAAAGGAAATCTAACAGGGTATGACGTAGAGCTTGTTAAAGAAATAGACAAACGTCTTCCAAACTATAAGTTCGAATTTAAGACAATGGATTTTTCTAATTTACTTTTGAGCTTAGAATCGAACAAAATTGATTTAGTAGCCCATCAGATGGAAGTGAATGAAGAGAGAAAACAAAAGTTCCTTTTTAATAAAGAACCTTATAATATCTTTCCGCTGCATGTAGTTGTAAACGAAAAAAATACGTCTATTAAATCAATTAAAGATTTGAGCGGTAAAAAGGTAATTGTAGGAGCAACGAGTAATTCTGCTAACTTAATCGATAAGTATAACAAAGAACATGGAAATAAAATTAATATCGTCTATTCAGGCCAAGGATCTGATGACACAAAAACGCAGCTGAAAACAGGGCGTGCGGATGCCACGATTAGTACGCCGTTTGCAGTTGACTTTGTCAATAAACAAGCGGACGCAGAGCAAAAAGTTGTAGGGCCTGCTATTTCAAATTCAAAAGTATATTTTATGCTTCGTAAAAATGAAACAGGTTTACAAAAAGACGTTGATAAAGCGTTAAAAGAAATAAAAGAAGACGGAACATTGACAAAATTAAGTAAAAAATGGCTGGGAGAAGATTATACAAAAGCAGCTGGAAATAACTAAAGCACTTACTGTGACCCAAGCCTTGAACTTGGGTCCTTTCGCTACCTGCAGAGGGAAACAAAGGAGAGAAAAAGATGGGAAAAGCATTTGATATAGAGCTGATTTTCACCTCTATTCCTCAATTATTATCTTATTTGCATATTACAATTTGGATTTTGATTGCTTCACTTGTGATTGGCAGTACCTTGGGATTGTTTATTGCCCTGCCTCGTATTTATAAAGTGCCGGTGTTAAGCCAAATAGCAGCAGTTTATATTTCTTTTATGAGGGGAACCCCTATTTTAATTCAATTATTTTTAGTTTTTTATGGAATACCTGCCCTTTTACAATTGATTCATATTGACGTTTCAAGAATGGCTCCGCTTGTATTTGTTATTATCACGTATTCACTGAGCACGGCGGCGTCTTTTTCTGAAATGATGCGCGGTGCCATTAACAGTGTAGATAAAGGGCAAACCGAAGCGGCTTATAGTATAGGAATGACGGGAAAACAAACGTTCACTCGAATTGTGCTGCCGCAAGCTCTCGTTGTAGCCTTTCCTAACTTTGGAAATCTTGTGATTGGGTCCTTAAAAGATACGTCTTTAGCCTTTACCATTGGTGTGATGGATATGATGGGAAGAGGAGATACCATTATCGCTGCAACGGCTCATGCAGTGGAGGTATATATCGCACTTGCCATTATTTATTATTTGGTAGCGATTATATTAGAGAAATTTTTTGTGAAATCAGAACAGAAGCTGCAAAAACATGATCAGCCTGTTCATGTATAAAACGAGCTTACTAAAAGAGGTGTAAACATGATTATTGATGTACCGTTTATATGGACAGCATTTGTAGAAATTTTAAAGGCATTACCTTTAACGCTCCTTATTACCATCGGTCCGTTACTAGGCGGGTTGCTTATTGGCATTGCTGTTGCGGCTGTGAGAATCAATTCAGTAAAAATAATAACGCCAATTGCCAACGTATACGTATCATTTTTCCGAGGAACGCCTGCTATTCTTCATATTATGGTTATTTACCTAGGGTTCCCGCTATTTATTAATAAACTATCGAGTTACTATGGATGGAGCTTCAATGCAAACAGCATTCCTATTGTCGTATTTGTATTAATCGCTTTGTCTTTTACAGCGGGAGCTTATATGTCAGAGATTATTCGCTCTGGTTTGTTAGCTGTAGAAAAAGGACAAATTGAGGCTGCGTATGCCATTGGGATGAATCGTTTTCAATCAATGAAACGAATTGTTTTTCCACAGGCGTTTGCTTTGTCTTTACCGAATTTATGTAATATCTTCATCGGCTTTTTGCATACGTCTTCTATCGCATTCATCGTATCGCAAAAAGAGCTAAACGGTGCTGCTAATATCGTAGCTTCGAACAATCTCAAGTTTTTAGAAGCCTATATTGCTGCTGCTCTTATTTATTGGATGCTGACGATGTTAATAGAAGGGATAACAGCGCTGCTTGAACGAAAATTAACGGTTTATAATCGAGGAGGGGTTGTATGATTGCATTAACAAATATCAAAAAAACATTTGGTGATAATACAGTATTGGACGGTATTGATTTAATTGTTAAAAAAGGCGACGTTGTGACCATTTTAGGACCGAGTGGTTCTGGAAAGACTACGTTTTTGCGCTGCATTAATTTCTTAGAAAAAGCAGATGAAGGAGAAGTTTCGATTGATCAATTTACGGTTCAGTGCCAAAAGCCAAACCGCAAAGACATTTTAACTCTTCGACAAAAAACAACGATGGTTTTTCAGCAGTACAATTTGTTCAAACACAAAACCGTTATTGAAAATATTATGGAGGGGCTAGTTATTGTTCAAAAGCTGCCAAAGGAAGAAGCGAAACAACGCAGTTTAGACGTCCTTGAAAAAGTTGGGCTTGCTGAAAAAGCAAATGCTTATCCAAGTCAGTTATCAGGAGGTCAACAGCAGCGAGTGGGCATTGCTAGAGCGCTTGCTTTAAACCCTGAAGTCATTTTATTTGATGAGCCAACGTCTGCTTTGGACCCTGAACTGGTGGGTGAAGTACTGTCTGTTATCCGTAAAATTGCTGAAGAAGGAATTACAATGATCATTGTTACGCACGAAATGAGTTTTGCCCGTGAAGTTTCTAATCACGTGGTATTTATGGACGGAGGAAAGATTGTCGAACAAGGTCATCCTGAAGACATATTTTTAAACCCAAAAGAAGATCGAACAAAGCAATTTTTTAAGCGTATTAACCCAACGCATTCTCCTTACTCTTATATTTATGAAAAAACAATCTAATATTTTAATTGAAAACAAACTTGACTCATAGGAATAATAAGTATATGATAAAATCATCAAATTAAACAAACCGACTAGATCACTAGAGGTTCTTTGCACAATGTGTGACATTGTGCAAAGAACCTTTTATTTTTTACTAGACTTAAGGGAAGAAGGGTGAACGTAGTGAATAGAGGAGCATTAAAAGCTAAAACAAGCAAAAAACTTATTATAAAAGGGCAGGTTGTACCTGGAAGGCAGCAAGGAAGACACTTAGGGTTTCCAACAGCTAATATAGATACTCAGCATGAGGAATTAAAAAATGGCGTGTATGGTGTCCTCGTTCATCTGCGGGGACTTGAACATATAGGAGTTATGAATGTAGGGGTTAAGCCGACATTTGGATCGGAACTATCTAAAACATTTGAGGTGCATATTCTGGATTTTAACGACGTTATTTATGGAGAGACAGTTCAATGCGACGTGATCTTTCGGGTGCGAGGAGAGAAAAAATTTCCTTCTATTGAATTTTTAAAGCATCAAATTAAAGCTGATACGCTACAAGCAAAGCAAAGATTTCAACATATGGGCTATGTATCTAGTGAACATATAGCTTCCAAGCTAGGGCAAGCGCGGTATTTAAATCTGCCTGATCTCCAGTTTTTTAATTGGTGCCACAGTCAATTCAGAGTCAATAAAGGGATTTACAATACAATTGATCAATGGTTTTATGACGAAGGAATTGAAAATATTCACCCTAGAAGAGTTCACGTTATCGCTTTTTTGCAATTTGCACAAGAAGGAAATGGAAGAAAGACAGAAAAAGAAGGAGTCCTTCGCTTTGGAGCAGGTGGTTTAACCAATCAATTACGAGAATTTATGAATGGGTATGAAAAAGGAGAATGGTAATATGACACATCAAAGACAATTAAAGCTAGGGGCTATTATTCATGGAGTTGGAGGAAATATGGGGGCGTGGAGACACCCTGAAATTTTGTCAGATGCCAGCGTTAATTTCGGTTTTTACAAGCAGCAGGCTCAAAAAGCGGAAGAAGGAAAATTTGATTTAGTATTCATTGCCGATGGGTTATATATCAATGAAAAATCGCTTCCGCATTTTTTGAATCGTTTTGAACCTCTTACTATTCTATCAGCACTTGCTTCTGTCACTTCTCATATTGGTTTAGTCGGCACTCTATCGACTTCGTATAGCGAGCCGTTTACGGTGGCTAGACAACTCGCTTCACTTGATCATATTAGCAGCGGCCGAGCGGGATGGAATGTTGTCACGTCTCCATTAGAAGGATCTGCGCTTAACTATGGAAAAGAGCACCCCACTCATGACAAACGCTATAGAATAGCTGAAGAGTTTCTAGAAGTAACAAAGGGATTATGGGATTCTTGGGAAGATGATGCATTTATTCGAAATAAAGAAACCGGACAATTTTTTGAGGAGAAAAAGCTACACCGATTACATCATAAAGGCGAATTTTTCTCTGTAGAAGGTCCGTTAAACATTGGGCGCTCAGCTCAGGGGCAGCCCGTAGTGTTTCAAGCAGGATCTTCTGAAAGCGGAAAAGATTTAGCAGCAAAAACGGCTGACGCAGTGTTTACGGGACAAGACAATTTAGAAGAAGCAAAAGCTTTTTACCAAGATGTAAAATCGAGAGCCGCAGCGCAAGGACGCAATGAAAACGAACTTCTAATTTTTCCGGGAATTGGTCCTATAATTGGTATTACAAACGAAGAAGCCGAAAGAAAATATGAAGAACTTTCTCAATTGGTGACAATTGAACATGCGCTAAACTACTTAGGACGCTTTTTCGATCATTTTGATTTTTCACAGTTTCCATTAGATGATGCATTTCCTGACTTAGGAGATATAGGAAGTAATAGTTTCCGCAGTACAACTGACAAAATTAAAGAAAACGCCAAAAAATATAAGTGGACACTGCGAGAAGCAGCGCTGCGAATTGCTACACCTAAAACACAATTTATTGGGACGCCAGAGCATATCGCTAATTTGATGGAACAGTGGTTTGAAGAAAAAGGAGCTGACGGCTTTATTATTCATTCAAGCGTTCCGCATGGCTTAGATGACTTTGTTGAACACGTTGTACCGATACTGCAAGAAAGAGGCTTGTATCGTACAGAATACGAAGGGAATACGTTAAGAAGTAACTTGCAGTTGAATGTTCCTAAAAATCGCTACACACAGGTGAAAGTTAATTGAAGTGGATTCAAAGAGACTCGAAGGAGTCTCTTTTTTAATATTTTTAATATTAAAAATATGGTAAAATTCTTTTTGTAGGTTATTCGTTTCAGTTCATAAGGCCTAAAGGGTTTTGAATACCCGGAAAGGAGTCAAATGGAAAAAAGACATAAAAGTAAGAAGAAGCGTATGATCATTTCGATATCTTTATCCGTTTTTTTAGTCGGGGGAGGAGCGACAGGGTGGATATTGTACCAAAACGGAAAAATTCCTTTTTTATCACAGCAAAGTATACAGGCAAGCGCCATTAAAGTGGATCAACAAAAAGTTGATAAACTGGAAAGCAGCGATCAGCAGGCAAAAGACTTTATTGCTGAACATCATGACGTACTAAATGATTTGACGGGGTGGAGTGCCATTGAGCATCCAGACTGGTCTGCAGTACAAGAAGAAGCCACAGCCATTAACAATACGATTGGCACGATTGAAGTAAAAGATTCTGTTTTAAAGAAAGACTTTCAGCATATGGAGAAGCTCGCTGTACAGCTAGAGCAGACGAAAGATCAAGCACTGTTAAAAGAACTTCATCGTTATTTTCATGACTTAGATGTTGTGATCAATGAAGACGATGGATCAAATACATATTTTGATGTTACTAGCTATGGTAAATCAGTTGTAAAGACTTCTAAATGAGCTATAGCAAAAAGCTTTATACATAAAAGTAGTTTTGTATAACAAACGTCTTCGCTTATTCATGCATATGCTACGGATAAGGAGGAGACAGGTTATATGAAAAAAATTTATTTAGATGCAGGTCACGGAGGGGCAGATCTAGGGGCTGTCGCCAGCGGGTTATATGAAAAAGACTTAGTGTTAGCTGTTCAACAGTACATCATCTCTTTTCTTTCTACTCACTATCAAGGATTTTCTCTTTGTACAACGCGTACAACCGATGTGTTTTTGTCATTAAATGAACGGGTCAACAAAGCCAATGCGTGGGGTGCTGATGTATACTTATCTATTCATATAAATTCAGGCGGCGAAACGGGATATGAAGATTTTATTTATAGCAAAAATATAAATAACCAAACCATTGTGTTACGAAACGATATTCACGATCATGTGAAATTTGTTCTTACTAAATACAATCACTTTAACCGAGGCAGGAAATTGGCTAATCATAGTGTGTTAAGACGTTCCTATATGCCGTCTTTACTAACTGAAATCGGGTTTATTGATACAGAACATGATGCAAAGCTCTTAAAAAATCCTCAATTTCTAAAAGATATGGGGGTGGCATATGCAAAAGGGGTTGCGCAGTTTTTAAACCTGGAGTCTAAATCTACAAATCCTGTGGGAGATTCTGACGAGGAAGGTTTTCCAAAGCCTACTTTTTTATATAAACCTTTATGGATAAAAACAACCGAGGATACGGAGACGTATAAGGATGCAAATATGTCGGAGAGAACAGGTTATTTAAAAAAGAATACCTTCTTTCAAGTTTATGGTGAAACGCGTGCAGCCTGGATGATGGATGGACAACATTTTATTGAAAAAAAAGATACAATCATTGAAGGAGAAACCATCACAACTGCGGAATTAACAAAAGAGAATATGGAAACATTAAAAGTGTTTGTGACAAAAGAGAAATTAGAAACAGCTGTAACCTTTTCCAAAGAAGGAGCTGCGGTAGCCATCATTACCCTTCGCGATAAAAAAATACTGAATGTAAAAGCATTTTTAGATAGAGAAAATTGGTGGTACAAAGCTGAACGGATAACAAAATAGTGAAAAAACCTTCTTGTTTTTTGAAGCTTTCACCCTAGTAATTTTACTTATTTTTGATAGAATATAAAGAGCTGAATCGTAAAGATGCATAAAGGTGTGATGGAAATGGAAGAGCAACAAGAAGCGATTGATTTAACAAAAGTATATGTATATGAGGAGTTTCCGGATAAAGTTGCAGGCAGATGCGATAACTGTGGACATGTGAAATTTAAAAGCTTAGTAAAAGACTTTATTTTTATCCGTACATGCGCAAAGTGCGGCATGAAAAAAAGCATTTAAATCCCTACTTCTTTATAAAAAACGCTCTTTTCTGAAATGAAAAGAGCGTTTTTTCTCTATTTAACGTATAAATGATCGCTAAGCTGCTCTGAAATAGTCTCTACATCTTCTTGTACATGTTTTTGTTTTTTCATCATTTCTAATAGGATGTCTTCAAGGTTCTGTGAATGGTTTTGCTTATCTTTTGGTTTATGTAAGTACTTTGCAATTTGATGCATATTATTGCTTAGCCGGCTTAGTTCAGACTCAATTTTTCGCAGGTTAACCAATAGTTCCACACCTGCTTCTTTGCCGATTAAAGGAGGCTTAACTTTTCCATCCATAATAAATTTTCGAATGAGAGACGTTCGTTTTAAATTATAGTGTTCAATAAGTTCCTCTAATTTTTCTTTTTCTTCTTCATTCAACTTAATTGCTGGAATGCTGTGTCCTCTCATAAGGTATCTCCTTTCAAGAGCAGTTCTTGCTGCGTTCAATCATATGTAAACATTCTCTTGTCTTTAATAATAGCAACCTTTTCCATGGTTAACTATGGTGAAAAGTTACTAAAATGTCGAGCGTACAGTCTGTTAAAAAACTGGTAAATTAAGAAATTTGGTTTAGTAATAGTTGAATTATAGAAGGAATGTCATTATCTACAATATTGCTGCTTTATTAAAAAGGCAGCAAAAGGGATGAATGGACCGCTGTTGTACTCAACCATTTTTGAGAGCGCAGCTTTAAAGAAGAGGGATGATTTTTATGATTTTTTCCTCGTACCACATCTTTCCTCCTAGTAACTCTGTCGAATCTTCTAGACTATTGTCTCAAGGGAATAGAAAGAAAGAAGACGAAATGGTTGAGAACGAGGTAAAGTCATATTATGTCTTTATTGACCTCATTTACATACTTTACGGGGGAGGAATACGTTTGAAACTAAAAATAAGATTAAAACTAAATAAGATAGGGGTAGCCATGCTTACGGCTGGTGTCATATGTACAGCTTATATGCCCCTTCATACGCTGCAAAAGCCTGTAGTCGCTTTGGCTGCAGAGAATCAGTCAGATTCTTTGGAGCGAGCATTTGCACAAGCATCTAAAGAATTTGGTGTGCCAGCTTCGCTTTTAAAAGCAATTTCCTACAACAAGTCGCGCTGGGAAAATCATAACGGAGAACCCAGTGCAGCCGGGGGATACGGTCTTATGCATTTAACAGACATCCCTTCTTTAGAAGATGGAAAAGGAAACGGAGCTTCGCCTTCAAAACCAGCATATGATAAACAGCAAACGCTCACCTTAGCTGCTAAGCTGCTTAAGTCCGATAAAGAAAGATTAAAAAAAGATCCTGTGCAAAATATTCGCGGTGGCGCTGCTGTGCTGGCTTTTATTGCAAAAGACAAAAACGGAAATGTACCGTCCACTGATCAAAAATGGTACGAAGCAGTCGCAGCTTACAGTTCTTCTCAGGATAAAGAAAACGCTCAAGTATTTGCCGATGATGTATATGAAACGTTGGAAAAAGGAGCAGAGCATACAACGTCAGACGGACAGCATCTTAAAATTTCCCCTCAAAATATAGATATGTCAATTCCTCATGCTGAAAATACCAATACGAATAAAGCGGATTGTCCGGCATCTTTAAAATGTGAATACATCCCTGCTTTTTACGGGAAATTCAGCGAAAGTCCTTCAGATTATGGAAACTATGATATTGCAAATCGCCAAAAATCAGATGTTCGCTATATTGTTATTCATGATACAGAAGTAAGTTATGATGGAACGATTGATTTGTTTGCTAACCCTAATAGAGCCGCTGCAAACTATGTAATCCGTTCAAGTGATGGTCACATCGCACAGATGATCAATAACAAAGACGTAGCATGGCATGCAGGAAACTGGTATTTTAATACACACAGTATTGGAATCGAGCATGAAGGGTTTGCGCTTGAAGGATCCACGTGGTTTACGGAAGAAATGTACCGTTCTTCGGCAAGACTCGTACGCCACCTTGCCAAAGAATATAATATTCCGTTAGACCGAGCTCATATTATTGGTCATGATGAGGTGCCGGGTTTGTCTCCTAAAGCTCAATCAGGTATGCACTCAGATCCTGGGCCGTTTTGGGATTGGGGGCACTACATGGATTTAGTAGGAAGCCCAGTCGAGCGCCAGCATACAAACAAACTAGCCGTTACGATTAATCCAGTCTTTCAAAACAATCAGCCAGAAGTATCAGATGCACCAAAGCAGCCGGCCAACTTTGTGTATTTGCATCAAGCTCCCAGCAATGATTCACCGCTACTGAATGAGCCTGCAGCTTCAGGGCCTGGAACGAAACAAACGTTAGACTGGGGAAGCAAAGCTGTAACTGGCCAAACGTATGCAGTAGCTGAGACAAAAGGAGAATGGACAGCGATTTGGTACGGAGGGCAAAAAGCGTGGTTTTATAATCCCCATAATAAAAATACAAGTAAAGGCACAGGCATATTATTAACGCCAAAACCAGGAAAAGAAAGCATTCAAGTGTACGGAGGAGCTTTCCCGGAAGCTTCAGCCTATCCTTCTAATATACCGGTTAAAGACATGATCCCGCTTCAGTATACAATCTCTCCGGAGCAGGTGTACGTGGGGATAGAAAAAGTAAGGAGTGACTATTACTATGCACCCACTTTTACAACAAACCCAAACGATCACAAAATGATTGTTGGAAAAGACGAATATTATCAAATTTATTTTAATCACCGCTATGCGTTTGTGAAAGCGTCGGATGTAGAGGTTAAAAGACAATAGAATAGAGTGTTAAATGAAAAGGAAGAGACAGGATGCTTAAAAGATATGTCTCTTTCTTTTCTTTTAAAAACCACAAAAATTCAGAAGGTTATTGATGATGTTTTCTTATAATGAATTTCTAGCTTATTATCTTTTTACAAAAGGAAGGAATGTCCCGTGATTATAATTAAGCCTCTAAGTCAGTGTTCTTTTTCTGATGCGCTAGAAGCATTTAATAAGGGTTTTGAAGATTATTATCTTCCGATTGAGCTGTCACTAGATCAATTCACTTGTAGATTTGGTTTGGATCAGCTATCTGTCGACCATTCTTTTATGGCTTTTTATAATAATACACCAGCTGGAATTATGTTAAATGGAATAAAAAAGGTCAAGGGAAAAAAACATGCTTGGAATGGAGGTACAAGCGTAGCCCTACCTTACCGAAAAATGGGAATTGGAGAAGGCTTACTAAAAGCTACACTTGAGAGATACCAGCAGCAAGGAGTAGTGGAAGCCAGTCTGGAAGCATTTAAAGTGAATGAAAAAGCCATTCATCTTTATCAGAAATACGGATATGAGATTGTAGATACGCTTTTATTTCTAAAGCATAGAGGTAGTTTTCACGCTTCTCTACTTAAAAAGAAGAATCAGCTTACGTATTCGTTAAAGCGAAGACTTGCAAAAGATATTCAAAACCTACCCTTTTATACATACGACGTTCCGTGGAAAAATCAATTTGACTGTATTCGTGATGGAGAATCGTTTATTGCGTTGAATGAAAAAAACGAAGAAGTTGGCTATCTGTTATTTCAAAAGAATTTTTCTTCCATAGGCATCGTGAATTCCGTTACTTTTTATCAAGGAAGCGTTAAGGAACATATCTCAAATTCAGAGGACGTTCTGAGCTTTTTATTAGCAACCATTTTTAATATGTATGGACCAATTGCTTACAATACATATAATGTACCTGAAAAAAGAAATAGCTTACTCGTGAAAATGTTAAAATCATTTGGTTTTCAAGATTTATATACAGATGAAGGAATCAAACTTGAGCAGGTGTTTATGAGAAAACAACTTTAAAAAGCGGCCATGGGCCGCTTTTACTGCATTTCTGTAATTGGATGTGCATCATAAAATTCCTCGATTTTTTCTTGCTGTCCTTCGAATTTTTCTTTCCATACTTGTTTCACGTCATTATAATTCCAAAGATCTCTTCCGTAGAAGTCCGTTAACTCTTTTCGAGTAATGGTGATTGTCTGAGGAACAGTCGTATTAATAGTAAAGTGAACGCTGTCAGCATTTTGTACGGCAGAAAGTAAGATGGTTGCGTTATGTAAAAGTATGCATTTGGTTTTAACAGACGTCCAGCTTTTTTCAAACGTATGCTGATTATTATTTATTGCAGCGTAATTAATTGCTAAGTAATAAGGTTTTTGCGTATCTTGAAAGGCTATACCTTTTAAATAAACGTGTCCCGGAAGCTTATTTGTAATTTCCTCTACTGAAGCCTCATGTTTTGAAGAAGAAGTATGTTGAATAGAAGAAGCAGAGACTCTTTCGGCAGACAGATTATTATGAGGTGCATAAGCACACCCTGATAGGCAAGTGAGTACTGTGCAAAGTGTAAGAGAAGCATATATTTTTTTCATAATGGTAACTCCTTTTGTTTATATCTACTTGTAAAGACGAAAGGCCTATATATTTTGTTTCATACAAAATATAAGTTTATTCACTAAAAAGACAGATAATCCAAAATAATAGAAGTTAATAACCCTAATGAAGCAATAAAACCAATAACAGGACCACCTTCTTCAAAAGCTTCTGGCAACATCGTCGAAGCAACCATTGCCACAATTCCACCACCGGCGAATGAGGCAATAAAACCCATCATGTTTGGGGTAGCATTTTGAAGAAATAGATATCCAATCCAAGAACAAAGAGCCGATATAAAGAAGACAGAAAGCCATAATGAAAAAATTTTCTTTTGCTTATATTGGCTTTTTAGCAGTCCGCTTGTCCCGGAGATTCCTTCGGGTATATTGCTGATAAAAATAGAAACAACAAGCAGCCAGCTAACGTGGTGCTGTTCAATCAAACTTGCGCCAATCATCAGTGACTCAGGTATAGCATCCATAATGGTACCAATAAAAATGGCTAGTCCCGAGCTAGCGGGGACAAGGTGGTCCGAACGTTTTCTTTTGTGAGCGCCTTTTTTAGCTAAGGAGATGTCAAGAAGAGTAAAAAGTGCTGCGCCTGTTAAAAAGCCTAAAGAAGAAGCAATGATTCCCGCTTCTTTTACCGAATCTTGAATGAGCTCGTAAGCAGCAGCTCCTAACAAAACGCCCGTGCCAAAAGCCATAATATAAGCAGTCAACTGTTTTTTTAAAGGTACAAAAATAGCTATAATAGCTCCAATTAATACAGCTGAGCCTGAGACACCACCCCACATAAGGGCATCTATCACATGAGATCCCTACTTTCTTACGTACTTACTTGTAGTGTAACCATCTCTATGATTATTATGAAACACGATAAATGAACTAAAAAATGGAAAATAATCACTGATTTAGACCTTAAATAAAATAAGTCTTCTGTATAATTGACAAAATTTTCTGATTATGTCCGTTGAAAGTGAAAAAACCTTGTGATAGTCTGATCAAAAGATACAAAGATGGAAAAAAATTCTTTGATCTGTAGAAGATTAAAAAACTTAACAAGGTCACTTTTAAACGAAAGAAGGAATACGAGATGAATTCAAAAGCAGTAAAAAGAGAAAATCGCTATGCTAACTTGATTCCTATGCAAGAAATCCAATCCGTTGAACAGCAGCTTTACCCATTTGATATTTATAACAGTCTGCGTCAAGAGGCACCTATTCGTTATGATGAAAGCCGAAACTGCTGGGATGTATTTGATTATGAAACAGTAAAGTATATTTTAAAAAACCCGTCGCTTTTTTCATCCAAACGAGCAATGGAAGAACGCCAAGAAAGTATTTTAATGATGGACCCTCCAAAACATACAAAGTTACGAAACTTAGTAAACAAAGCTTTTACACCAAGAGCTATTCAGCACTTGGAGGGTCATATTGAAGAGATTGCCGATTATTTATTAGATCAAGTAAGCAGCAAAAAAAAGTTTGATATAGTAGAAGACTTTGCTGGACCACTCCCGATTATTGTAATAGCAGAGCTGCTAGGAGTACCAATCCAAGACCGAGAACTGTTTAAAAAATACTCCGATGACTTAGTGAGCGGTGCTGAAAATAATTCAGACGAAGCTTTTGCAAAAATGATGCAAAAGCGTAATGAAGGCGTGATTTTTTTACAAGGGTATTTTAAAGAAATTATCGCGGAGCGTCAGCAAAATAAACAAGAAGATCTCATTTCGCTTCTTTTAGAAGCAGAAATCGACGGCGAGCATTTAACAGAAGAGGAAGTGCTGGGGTTTTGTATTTTATTGCTAGTAGCAGGCAATGAGACAACCACAAACTTAATTACGAACGGAGTTCGGTATATGACAGAAGACGTAGACGTGCAGAATGAAGTTCGCCGAGACATATCGCTAGTTCCGAACCTGGTAGAAGAAACGCTTCGCTATTATCCTCCTATTCAAGCGATTGGACGCATAGCTGCTGAAGATGTAGAACTTGGAGAGTGTAAGATTAAAAAAGGGCAGCAGGTAATTAGCTGGGCAGCAAGTGCAAATAGAGATTCAGCTAAGTTTGAACGGCCTGACACTTTTGTCGTGCATCGTAAAACAAATCCTCACGTGAGCTTTGGATTCGGCATCCATTTTTGCTTAGGAGCACCGCTAGCAAGAATGGAAGGGAAAATTGCTTTTACTAAGTTACTAGAGAAAGGCGAGTTTTTAAAAGTTGAGAATCAGTCTTTAAAGCCAATAGGCAGCCCTTTTGTTTTTGGCGTAAAAAAATATGAGATCACTTTTAATAAAGCTTAAAAAGCGAGCGCAAATTATGCGCTTGCTTTTTAGCTAGCGTTCAGTGTTCCATTTTTGGTCCTCTGAAGGGGACGTGTACGTGTCCATTGAAGAGATAAGCTGTTCAGGAGTATCAGAAATATTGATGAGACGAATAGCAGAATCTGTAGAAAATCCTTCATCTACGGCATGCTGAACCATTTGCATAAGCGGGTTGTAGTAGCCGTTCACATTTAATAACCCTACTGGTTTTTTATGTATACCAATTTGAGCCCAGCAGAGAGCCTCAAACAACTCTTCAAATGTCCCGAAACCTCCAGGAAGCGCAATATAACCATCAGCTAACTCGTGCATAGTTGCCTTTCGCTCATGCATGCTCTCTACTTCGATGAGTTCTGTCAGCGCGGTATGAACAATTTCACCGCTAAACAAACCGCGGGGCATAATGCCGATGACTTCGCCTCCATGCTGAAGCATTTCATTTGCGACTTCTCCCATCAGGCCCATTCGTGAGCCTCCGTAAATCAGCCGGTATTTTTTTTGGGCCATGTAGCGTCCTAGCGAGACGGCTGCCTCTTTATATTCGGTTTTTATTCCAGCGCTTGATCCTGCAAATATACAAATTGATTTCAACTGCTTCACTCCTTTGTTTCTTTTCTATATAAGTCTTTTCTGTTTATGAAGAACAAATTCCTTCTTAATAATTTATGAATTTTCACAATGTCATCGCTTGATTATTCTAAAAACTTTGCTTATAATCAAAGCGAAACGTCTGTTTGAAAGCGTTATCTATTGTTCTTCTTTTAATGGAAAAGACAGTACGTATGGATCTACTTGTAAGATAAGTAGATAACATGAACTCATAGGAAATTTGACCGTTTTAAACGCTTCATTTAGTAAGTATACGCACTTGCAGGATTAAGACAAGGGGGATATGGGGATATGATGAACAATTTAATACGCACATTAATGGTACAAACACCGACCGTACCAGGAAACTTAGGAAGAGTAGCAACAGCTATCGGAAATGTTGGAGGAGACATTGGCGAGGTTGAAACCGTTAAAGTAGGACATAACTACACCATGAGAAGCATTACGGTTCAAGTAGAAAGTGAAGACCAGCTTGAGGAATTGCTTGAAGCGGTTCGCAGTTTAGAAGGCATTACTTTACATACAGTATCAGATGAAGTTCTTCATGCGCATGAAGGCGGCAAAATTCAAATGAAAAGCAAAATGAAAATTGAGTCGATCGCTGACTTAAGAAGAGTATATACACCAGGTGTAGCAAACGTTTGCCGTGCTATTCAAGAACAGCCCGACAAAGCTAAAATTTATACGAGCATTGGAAACACGGTTGCGATTGTAACAGATGGTACCGCTATACTAGGATTGGGAAATATTGGTCCAGTTGCAGGGATGCCTGTTATGGAAGGAAAAGCTGCGTTATTTGATCAACTTGCCAATGTAAACGCTATCCCTATTTTGTTGAATGTAAATGAGCCGGAAGAAATCATTCAAACGGTTAAAAATATTTCACCGGGATTTGGCGGCATTTTACTAGAAGATATAGGGTCGCCTCACTGCTTTGAAATTGAAGAACGTTTAAAAGAAGAGCTCGATATTCCAGTTATGCATGATGATCAGCACGGAACAGCAGTTGTGACGCTAGCAGCAGCTATCTCAGCTTGTCGCAGCACAGGTGTGAATTTGAAAGAAGCAAAAGTAGGACAAATCGGCTTAGGAGCTGCCGGCATCGCTACTTGCAGAATGTTCATGGCTTACGGTGTCAAACAGGTGATAGGAGCTGATAAGTCTCCTGAAGCGAATGAGCGCTTAGTCAGCTACGGTGGAAAAGTAGCGGATTCATTAGAAGAGCTTATGGAGAACTGTGACATTGTTATTGCGACAACAGGTGTACCTGGCTTAATACAAAAAGAATGGATCCGAAAAGGGCAAATCATTCTAGCACTTTCTAATCCAAAGCCAGAAATTGAACCTGAAGATGCTCTTGAAGCAGGAGCTATTTACGCTACTGACGGAAGGTCAGTGAATAATGTACTTGGCTTCCCAGGTATTTTCAGAGGAGTGTTAAATGCGGGGGTGCGTGATATTACGCATACGATGCTTGTAGCTGCAGCTGAAGCCATTGCAAATTCAACGCGTCCAGGCGATTTAGTTCCTCATCCTCTTAATCTAGCTGTACATGAAGCAGTATCTGAAGCAGTTGAAAGAGCTGCTGTTGTACACGGAGAGAAAGACGGTGTTTATCGATAACAAACAAGGCTGCCTCGAAATAGGCAGCCTTGTTTGTTTTTTATCAAAAAATAATAAGAAAATAGCAAACTATGAAACTTTTTTCCTTTTTTAACGTAATATAGTAATAGAAATAGTAAAAAAGGTAGAGAAAGGAGTTTTTATGGAGTTTGAACATTTAAAGGGCAAATTGCCCCTCGAGGCTAAAAAAGCGATGCGTTGGCAATCCATTTTTACGCATAGCCTATGGCTTCTTGCAACAGCGGGTTATTTTCTACTCGTTCATTTTTTTGATTGGTGGTCAATTATTGGATGGATATCAGCTGGACTATTAGTCGTGAGCTTTATCATATATACAATTATAGCTCCAAATGTATATATGAATGTATATTCATATGAAGTCACAGATACTCAAATTGATGTACAAAGAGGGCTATTCATCTGGTATCATACGAAAATTCCGCTTGTGAAAGTGCAGCACGTTGAAACATTGACAGGGCCGATTTTTCGAAAATTTGACTTGGCATCTGTTAAAATCATTACAGCAGCTGGAAGCGTCGAAATTCCTGCACTTGTACAAAGAGATGCTGAAGCACTGCGAGAGTATATTGCTAGACTAGCAGAGGTAGATGATGAAGATGAGTAAGCGGCTGCATCCGCTATATATTGCAATAGCATTTATTGAACATATAAAAAATAATATCCTGCCTTTTGTGTTTGTATTTATCGTCAATCGGCACATATTGTTTACATATTGGTGGGCAACGCTATTAGCGGGAGGCGTAGTCGCTTTATTTGCTTTTTTTACTTGGAAGGAATTTCGTTATGAAGTAACGGAAACGGAAGTGCGTCTGTATAAAGGGATTTTTAAAAAAGAAAAACGATTTATTCAACGAAATCGCATTCAATCGATTCAGTTAGATCAGCCGTTTGTTTTTAGAATTCTTCGCTTAGCCCGGCTTCGTATTGACACGGCCAGCAGCGGTACGGATGCTGAAATTGATTTATCTGGTATTTCACTAAAAGAAGCGCACCATCTTAAAGATACGTTAAAGCTTTCGGGGAGTCAGCCGGAAATAAGGGAAAAAAGTCCTGAACGTACGATGAAAGTGTCGGTGAAACAGCTGGCGTTAGCTGCTGCGTTTTCCGGGAATTTTGGGTATATATTTGCTGCTCTTGGTTTTCTCTATCAGTATATTGATACGTATATCAACCGCTGGGTGAAGACAGCTTACGAAGAAGTGATTCATCAATCGATGTTTGGTTTATTTGTATTAGTGGCTGTAATTGTGGTGCTTGCTTATTTGCTGTCTATTGTTTTATATGTAATACGGTTTGGCGGTTTTACAGTAGAGCGCTACGATCATTATCTACATATTAAATACGGATTGTTAAATAAGAAATCCCTTACGATTCCTTTTCATAAAATACAGGCTGTTACGATAGAGGAAGGGTTGGTTCGACGCTTATTTGGATGGTCTTCCGTTTCGTTAAACGTCGTAACCTCTGATTTAAAAGAAAAGGTCTATTTACACCCGTTTATCCAGCAAAAAAAGATTGCAGCGTTAATGAACGTATATGTGCCGCACTATGAATATGTAAGGTGTCCAAGAAATACAGCGATTCAATATGCGTGGTATCCATTACTATTACCGGTCTTGTTATTTGCGGCAGCAGGGATTGGCATTAGCTTTTGGAAATCAATGTTTGTGTGGATTATTGCTGTGCTATGCCTTGTATACGTACTTATTCACTGGTTGGGCTATCGCCAAGGTGGCTTGATGATGAACGATGTATTTGTCAGTATTCGATCGCAGTTTTTAACACGAAAAACAACGATTATTAGAAGGAAGAAAATAGAAGAAATTGAGGTGTTTGCAGGAACCTTTTTATGGAAAAAAGGATACAGGAAAATAAAAATTGCAACTATGGGTACAAGCGGCAGCTATAAGTCCGGATATTTTCCATTTGAGATTTGGCATCCTATCTTTCTGCAAGCTACTTCGGCTAAAAAGGCATGAAGAACATCATTGTTCTCCATGCCTTTTGACGTTATCTATTCATTAAATTTCTCCCTTGCTCGTAATAGCTGTTCATCACCTCAACTGGCACCATACTGCCTCCAGTTGACCATATAAGATGAGTAGCTTTTGACATATCGTTTTCTAGTCCTTGCGCTTGTATATAGGAAGACCCGCTTTTCATCAGGTGAAGAGTCCCTTGTAAACCAGCCGCTGCTGAAGGTTCTATATACATATTTTCACGATTGGCTAGCTCATAAATAAATCGGAAAAGCTGATCATCTTCTACGGTATAAATTCCGCTAATAAGCGATTTTACCGTTTCGCCTACAAAGCTAGATGGCCTTCCTACAGCTAGTCCATCGGCAGCTGTTACGTTATCAAGTCCAATATCCGTAACGGAAATGCCATCATGCAGCTCGGTCATTAATCCAAGCAACATGCAAGGAGAGTGAGTAGGTTCAGCAAAAAAGCAGTGAACGTGATCACCGTATATTGCTTTTAATCCAAACGTAATACCGCCAGGACCTCCGCCTACTCCGCAAGGTAAATAGACAAATAAAGGGTGTTCGGCGTCTACTTGAATCTGCTGCTCGGCTAGCTGCTTTTTCAAACGTAAAGCCGCAACGGAATAACCAAGAAATAAATCTCTAGACTGCTCATCGTCAATAAAATGACAGGCGGGGTCTGCTTCGGCTTGCTTTCGTCCTTCTTCCACGGCTTTTCCGTAGTCAGACTGATATTCAATAACGGTTACACCTTTAGAACGAAGTAGATCTTTTTTCCATTTTTTAGCGTCCGCTGACATATGGACAGTGACGTTAAAGCCGAGAGTAGCGCTCATAATACCAATGCTTAAACCTAAATTACCGGTAGATCCTACTGCAATAGAATAAGAAGAAAATAACTTTTTACATCGGTCTTCAGCTAGAAGAGCGTAGCTGTCTTCCTCGGTAAGCAGTCCTTCTTTGATAGCAAGACTTTCAGCAAATTTTAATACTTCATAAATGCCGCCTCTTGCTTTAATAGAACCTGATATGGGAAGATCGTGATCGCATTTCATCAATAATTTTCCTTGCAGCATGTTATTCATTTGTTGATTTAAATAGTCTTTCATGTATGCAACTTCTTGAAGAGGTGATTCAATGATTCCTTTTGATGCTTTCAGCTCAGGAAAAGCGATTTGAAGAAAAGAAGAAAAGCGAGAAAGTCGTTCTTTTGCATCTTTTATATCTTTGGTATGTAAAGAAAGAGAAGAAAGTGCTTCTTGAGCAGGTTTTATATAAGGATTTATCCAAAGTATTTCCCGTTTATTGATTAAAGGTGTTAATAAAGGATATTCATGCATCCATGTAGCAAGGGGTTTTTGGTGAAATAAATTTGTCGTCATAAAGGCTCCTTTCGCAATATGTTATTTCCTTTATATGTATAGTACCAGGAATAGAAGAAGTTGAAAACGAAAATATCAAAAAGCAGAAAGCGCATTTTAACCACCTCTTGTATACTAATAAAGATAATCTATACAACTGCATAGAAAAAAGGAGAGGAATTCATGGCATTTTCAGGCGATGATAGCAGATGTCCTATCTGCGGAGAAAAAAATAACTGTGCTTCTGTACAAGATAGAGAAATAGAAAAGTGTTGGTGTATGCAGGAAGTTTTTACCCCCTGATCTGTTTAAACAAATTCCTTTAGAAAGCAGAGGAAAAGCGTGTGTATGTGTCAAATGCGTTGGGAGACAGAAGAAAGAAGGTGAGGATTAACTTGAAAAAAGGAATTATTTCATACGGTGAGGCATTTATTGATTATATTGCTAAAAACGAATTTAACACTAGCTTTACCCCTTTTTTAGGAGGTACAACGGTTAATGTAGCAGTCGGAGTTCAGAAGTTAGGAACAAAAGCATATTATATCTGCAAGTTGGGCAGTGACGAAACAAGTGATTTTGTAAGAAAGAATCTTTTAATTGAAGGAGTGAATCAAAGCGGCTGTGTAATATCGGAGATTAAAAAAGTTTGTGAAGTGTATGTACATAAAAGTAAAGAAGGAGATCGCTACTTCCATTCCTACATAGATTCTACACCTCATGAGCAAGTGTATAAACATGAGCTGCAGGAAGCTTTATTTGAGCAGGCAGCGATTTTTTATTTTGGATCAGGTACGTTGTTTCATCCAATTTCCCAGGAAACTACAAAAGAAGCTGTGAAGCTCGCAAAAAAACATCGTATGCTTGTAGCGTTTGATCCAAATATTCGAATGAAAAGATGGGAAAGTGAAGCAGCATGTAGAAATATCGTGACACCGTTTTTGTCCGAAACAGACATTTTGAAAATCTCTCAAGATGAGCTCCTACTTTTGATGAATTCAGCAGACCTGACAGAAAGCCTAGAAAAACTGAGAGCGTATCATATTCCGTACGTATGGGTCACTCAGGGAGAAAATGGCGCAGTAGCCGTTACTGCAAATCAAACGCTTCATGTGAGTGCAAAAGAAGTGCAGGTGATAGACACGATGGGAGCGGGTGATGCATTTATGGCAGGAATTTTATGGTGTGTTCACGAAAAAGGATTACCTGAAAGTGAGGAGTCACAGAAGCAGTACACAATGTTTGCTAACGCGTTAGGTGGAGCAGTTTCGGCAAGGTACGGAGGAATGATTTCGCTTAAAGCAAAAGATGTATCTAGTATAAAAGCAGGTAGCTGATAGCTACCTGCTTTTGAACGTTTATTATTTAAAAAATGACAGTATAATCATAAGGGCAAAAATAATCGTAAGATGGTTCAATGAGAACACAAACATTAAAGTAGCCCATTTTGTATCTTCTAATTTTTTAAATCCAACAATCCCAAGAAGCATCCACACTAGTGTTAAACCAAACATTGTAAATGCGATAATTTTACTAAACGATAAAAATAAGAAAGATGCCGCTAGCAAAATAACTAGGTATACAAGCGTTTGGATTTTGGAACGACGAATCCCTTTTACTACAGGAAGCATTGGTACACCTGCGGCTTTATATTCCTCAAGTCTTCTAATCGCAATAGCGTAGAAGTGAGGAGGCTGCCATAAAAACATAAATACAAACAATCCAATGGCTACCGGATGAAATAAGTCTGGTGAAATAGCGGCCCAGCCAATGATTGGAGGCATAGCTCCAGAAATACTTCCGACTTCGGTATTATAAATAGTTGTACGTTTTGTAAGCATAGTATAAGGAACTACATAAAAGAAAAATCCTAAAATACCCATAATGGCGGCCATGTTAGAAACTAAAAATAAAATGCCTACACCGATAACAAATAAAGCCAGTCCTAGCCATAGAGCAAATTTAGGGTTGACCGCTCCTGTTACCGTCGGTCTGTCTTTCGTACGTTTCATGATCGCATCAATATCACGGTCATAAAAGTTATTAACTGCCCCAGCTCCTCCTACGACAAAGGATGTCCCAATTAAAGCCAAAATAATGATAGGAATTTGTGTCACAAAGCTTAAGTCATTAACAGCAATTGCGAGACAAAGCCCAGCAACCATTCCTAGTGAGTTCGATTTAATAATCCCAGTTTTTATAATAGCACTGATTACTTCCCGGGAAAAATACTGATTGATAGGAAGTGATTCCTTTGTGATAACTTCGGTATTTTTCACAGCAATTCTCCTTTTTGAGCTTATTCCTACATGAATAAACCTAATCTTTATTAATCAACTAAACTATTTTAACAAAAAAATATCGTAATTACATCAAGGTTGCTCGTAAAATTTGTTAACATTCCTTGAACTTTTTAAAAAAACAAAGAATAATGTCGAATTACCAATTAAAAATAAGTACATCCTTTATTATAAGATAAAAATGGAATGCTTAAAAATGAAAATTTTGACTATCTGGTGAACTTTTAACGAGCAAGAAACTCGAACTTAATCGTACCATATTTATTGGTAATTGCAATCACATAGTATGTGATGAAAGAAAAGATGTGGTACATTAAAGAAAGAACTAATAAGTTTATTTACTATGTCTTATTCACAAGGAGGATATATGATGCCAGATAAATATGCTAGCTTCTCTGAACTTGCCTCTCATGAAGTATACAACCAAGACTACAAAATTCAATTCGAAATCAGACCTTCTAACATTATTATGCTTGCGATACACGGCGGTGGTATCGAAACTGGAACATCCGAACTTGCTGTTGGGCTAGCAGGAAACGAATACTCGTACTATATATTTGAAGGGTTAAAGAAATCAGGAAATGCCGATCTTCATATCACATCCACTCATTTTGATGAACCTCATGCGTTAACTATTATATCGAAAGAAGACTATGCCGTATCTTTTCATGGATACAATGATAAAAGTGAAAAACACACTAAAATCGGCGGTGCTGACAAAGCATTAAGATCCAAAGTGTATGAGGCGCTTGTTTCCAAAGGTTTTAGCACAGAAATTTTATCAGATCAAGACCCTTTTTCCGGTACAAGCCCTAGAAATATAACCAATAAAACAGCTAGGAGGATGGGTGTGCAAATTGAGATAAGTAAAGCGCAAAGAGAAGCTTTTTTTGCAACTAACACGAGAAATGAACGTAAAAATTCGAAAACCCAGGAATTTTTTGAGTATATATCAGCTATTAGAAGCGCATTTCCTCTTAGATAAAACAGATACGTTTAGTATTTATTAAACAGGTTAGATTTATTACGGACATGTTTGTGGTATACATATAGTAACTACATATACTGGAGGAGATAATCATGAAAACATTTGACCAAGAAGATACCCTAGAACGTCTTAAAGCCTCTTATCAATATTTAAAAAGCGTAGACGTACGGGGAATCAGCACATTAGATGATCAAAAACGAGCGGAAGCTGTGCAGTTAATCGAAGAGATTGGTCTTAAAATATCAGAAATGCGTGTGAAAGTAGAGTGAGAAAAAAGAGAAGGACATCTGTCCTTCTCTTTTTCAACAACTATAAACAGGAGATTGGCCATGAATGAGCAATATTATGACGCTTTATTAAATATAAAAACAACGGGAGAACAAAAGGGATTCAATGATTCATTTCATTACCATCGTTATGAACCTACGCCTTATAGTGCATTAGAAACACTTTTCACTCAGTATGAGCTAACAAGCAGCGATAGAATTGTCGACTTCGGGTGTGGAAAAGGAAGGCTGAATTTTTATGTGAACTACCTGTGCAATGCCACCGCTGTAGGGGTAGAAATGAACGAGCACTTTTATGAGCAGGCCATAGATAATCAGAGGCTCTATTTAAAAAAAGCCAAGGGTCGCAAACATCCTATTCATTTTCAGTGTTGTTTAGCCCAGGAATATAAGATTCATCCGCTAGACAACTGCTTTTATTTTTTTAATCCTTTTTCAGTTCAAATTTTTATCCAAGTAGTGAACAATATTTTGCTTTCGTGGGAAGAGAATAAACGCGAGATTGATTTGATTTTATATTATAGTTCGGAGGATTATCTTCATCACCTCGAAAAACACCCTTCTTTCATTTTAAAAGAAGAGGTAATGCTGCCAGAGTTGGATCGTAAAAACCCATATGAACGGTTTTTGATTTATAAAGTAGCTTATTAAGACGAACTATTTACTGTTTGATAAAGCTGTATCTTGACGGTTCTATTGAACAAATCAGCAGGAGGTGGAAAAATACCTGCTGATTTTATTTATAACTTTTTAGAAATTAAAGCATAACACTTTATTATGTAAGCGCTTTCTGTTATAATGAAATTAGGTTGGATAGCATGCGTGGCTATCGGTGTACTCAGCGCAGGCGGGGCTAGTACAGAAAGAGAAGGCTACATACAAGTTAATAAACATTTAGTGGATAGAAATAAGAACTCTCAAAAACAAATTTATTAATTTGTATGCTAAATCGTAAATTAACAAAAACGGCATTTATGATAAGGTTTTAGAGAAAAGAACCCAGCATATACTGTATAAGCAATTTTTTTACTCTAAAAAAGGGTAAAGAAATTGCTTATTTATTTTTAAATAAGTGCCCAGCTGTTCAGATTTGTTTTGAGATATCTAACGTTAGTGTATAATAGTAACAAGTATGAAAAGTTGACATTGTGAATTGATTAAAGGGGATTTAAAAATGAGTGAACTAAAAATAGATGATGTAGCGAAGCAAAGCGGTTTAACAAAACGTACAATTCGTTATTATGAACAAATCGGACTGATGCCAGCACCTCCAAGAAGTGAAGGTGGATTTCGTCTGTACACCGAAGAACATGTAGAATTTTTAAAGAAAATTACGAATGCCAAAGAAGTCATGGGTTTTTCACTTCAAGAATTACAGGAATTTCTTGCTTTAAGTGATACTCTTGAAATACAAAAAATGGATTATAGGCAAGTGAAAGGAACAAGTCAACAAAAAGAAAAGTTAGAGCAAGTATTACATACGGTAGAAGAGCAGCTCAAGCTGATTGAACAGAAAAAGAAAAACATCTTAAAAGTAGAGTCTGACCTTCTGTCACTGAGAGATCGTGCTAAGACTGCAATTGTAAAATTTGAGCAGGAAGAATCATAAAAAGCAGGCGCATTCACCAGAAGAGTGCGTCTGCTTTTACGGTTTTTATAGGGCATTGATTTACGATTGTGAAGTGTTTTCTTCTAGCTGTACCCCTAAAAGAAGTAAAATAGCCTGTATCCCATCGGCTTTTCCACTGTGAAAGCTTCTTGTCTCAGCATCCAAAGCTTCATTTACAGATTCCATCATATTTGATTCGTACAAGTCTAAAATTAATTGTTTTCCTTCGGGGCTCAAATGCAGCTGCCCGCGTTCCTTCATTTTAAACTTCAACTTCTTCAACTCCCTTTCCCATAATACTATCAGTATACAAAATTAATAACATTTACGTAAACGTTAATTTTTGTATATGGACAGAAGAACGTATTGAGTATAGGTACTAAGTGAGGTGAGAGATACTGATTACCCTTTGCTTGTTTTAATGTTTGTCAGCTTATAGCCGCAAGCTGAGCATGTATAGATAACGTTTTGATTGGACTGAGCAGTTAAAACGGTAGCAAGCTCTTTTTGAGAATGACAGTTAGGACAAATAACAACAGGGGATTTCATGTGATTTTCTCCTTTTCTTTTTCATAGTCAAATTTTATTTTATGTAAAGTTTAATCAAATATCCTTTGTGCTATCAAAAACGACGGAAGACATGTAAAAAAGCATTCTCGCTCAAAAGAAACGGGAATGCTTAAGCTGAGTTTAAAATCCGTCCTGGCTTGCTGTAAATGGAATGTTAAGTCTTCTTTCTACATTGCGTAAGCGCTGATTTAATCTGTTTATACGATCAGTATGTCGCTCCACAACGCGATTTAAACGAGTAATTTCTCTGACTTGCTCCTCATTTTGTCTCTCAAGGGCACGAATTCTTCGTTCAAATCCTCCAAGATTTTGAAGCTGCTGTCTTTCATCGTATTCTTCATGCTGTGGTACGTAAGGGGGATAGTATTGTTGAACTGAGTAATCAACTTGTTGAGGAATGTATCCAGGGTTGAAATAATAAGGGTTCATTAGGGCACCGCTCCTTTTACATAGTAATTTCAAATCAAACACGATATAACGTATGCGAAGATAAGAAAAATGCTATAGGCACATACCTAAAGACATTCTGTATTTAAAAAAGGAAAGTATTTTTAAAAGTCAAAAGGAGATAGCCGATCTTGTCTTGAATATGCAAAATAGAAAAGCTTCTTTTTTAGACACTTTATTTAAGAAAGAGGGAAAGTGACTAATGGCTCAAGGAAAACAAAAACCAGCACCTAAAATAGAAGAATCAAAAGCTCCGCCTGCAAAGAAACAAAAGTCGAAGAGCCGAAGCACTAAAAAAGCGCAGCCTCCTACATCGCCCTGGGTAAAAGCTGCTTCCATTTTATCTAACATTGATTTCATTCGTTTGTTTCGAGTGCTGTTTCTTGCTTTAGTGGTTGCTTTTATTGTGTATCAATATATTTTACTTACAAAGGGGATCTTCATCAAAACATATGCGGCCCTTTGGCATCATCACAAAATGCTCTTGCTGGCTGGAGCTGCATTCATTACCTATACTTCTTTCGTATTTTACCTTGGCTACCGCACCGCTAAAAAACGGTAGAACTGCTCTAGGGGGCGAATAGCATCTATTCTTTAAACAAACCTTATATGTATATCAGCATAGAGGGGGGAAGAAACGTGGACAAGCAGCGAGCAAAACAAATTGCTGATTCACCCGTTATGGCTAACGTTACGTATAACGATACGGCCGTTTATATTCAACATGTAAGCGAAAAAAATGATACGGTAAGAATTTATCCGCTAGGTCAGCCAGAAAATGAACAAAATGTTTCCGTGAGCCAATTAGTAGAGAATTAAGGTGGATAAATAGAGCTAGTTTTTCAGTTAAATAAAAGCCAGAGAGCTATGTTGTACTCTCTGGCTTTTATTTATTCTTCCCACTTCTTACTGCTGATTTTCTCAATAATTCCGTGCAAATCACCTGGCTTATGAAACTCAATTGGAGACGCGCCTTTTTCAAACAGAATCGATTCTGCTTCAATTAACGCCACGTAGCGTCCGTTCACTTTTGCTAAGTGAATATTTTCCCCGAAATCAGCTAACAGTCCTTTAATCTCTGTTTCGCCAAGCTTCATTTTAAGCTCTGCATCAGGGGTATGCTCGACGATATGAGCAGCAGCTTCCATGACTTGATGCGTATCTAAACGTTCTTGAAGCTCACGCTTTTCACTTGTTGCCCACAGTTCCATGTCCGATTCAAACTGTTCGAGTTCTACGCTTTCTGCTTCAAACGTTTCGCTGACGTGTTCACGCACCATATCCATTACTTGTGTTTTCATAATCTCAGGCATCGGCTCGTTGTAGTCAATAAATTTCAAGAAGTCTTCAAAGTAACGAGCGTGAGACGCTTGGTGGATGACAAGTTCACTTTCTTCGACCATGCCTTCTTCAGGCATGTATGGGTATTGAATAGATTTCATGTTTTTAGTAGTAATCGCCATTTCTACGTGACGAATAAGGGTTGATTCATCTGAAATTGAAGCCACTTTTGGTTCGAAGTCACATTTTAAAATAAACACAAAAGCATGATCAAAATATTTTCTTGGAACAGCAGATACAACTAAAAATGCTCCTCCTCGAACGGCTGCAGTATCAAGGTATGCATTGATAAACTGTTCGCTATTTTCTTCAAATTCTTCTTTGGTTGTGGCAAAACGAGTGCGGTGAAATAAATTATAATTAGGGTTTGAGTCGAGAGCGTGGCCTGGTTCAACTATAAAATACCCGAGCTTTGTAGGCACTTGTTCTGCTTTGGGGTGTCGCTCTACTTTGCGTTTTACAATTTTTTTAAATTCACCGTCTAAAAAATCTTTAATGGAACTTTCGTCATATTCTTCTGTATCAAGCGTTTGAAAATGCTTATATTGTTTAGAAGCCTGTTCTTCTTTTCCTTCTACTTGTATTACGTAAAATGATAAAAAATTAATTTTAAAATCCATAGCAGTCACCTTGTTTCTTTTTAGTCAGTTACTTCAGTATAAGAAAGAGTCCGGTAAGCGTCAATGCCTGTTAGCTTTAGGGGAAGAAGATCTATTTATACAATTGATCAGCTGAGGAATAGTGTATAAAGCAAAGAATAAGAGAGGCAGGGGGCCTCTCTTATTTATACTGCTCCAACCGTTCAAAAAAGGTTTTGACAAACTTATAAAAAATTTTATCAGAAGGTGCTAAATCACGATTTCGAGGAATAATCATCCCGACTGTACGCTGAAGCTGCGGCGTATGAATAGGGAGTTTAGTCGTAAAACGAGGAGTCGTTTCAGACACTGTGCTTTCAGGAAGAAGCGTGACGCCGATTCCTGCGGATACAAGACCTTTAATCGCATCTAAATCTTCTCCTTCAGATGAAATATTGGGCATGAATCCTGCTTGTTTGCAAGCGTCAAAGGCCATTTTATGTAAAATGAATCCTTTTGGAAATAGCACAAAATCTTCATTTCTTAAATCCCGCAGCCGAATGCTATCCCGTTCAGCGAGCGGATGATGAGAAGGAACAAGGGCTAAAAGATTTTCAGTGAATAGAATATGGCCTTCTATACTCTGGTCCTCTACAGGTACAGGGCCTAAAAAAGCGATATTAATATCTCTTTTTTTAACCGATTCAATTAAAAATTTATACGAACCTTGTCTAAGATGAAAAGCAACATTTGGGTGTTCTTCTTTAAAGGCTGATATAATAGTAGGAAGAAGGTGACTGGCAAGGCTTGTGGGAAATCCGATTTTAATCGTTCCTCTTTCGGGATCCAGGTATTCATCAATTTGTTCTTTCGCATAGTCAATAGCTTTCATAGCCGTCTCCGTATGCTCAAGAAAGACTTTTCCTATTGCTGTTAACTTGACATTTCTTCCTTCGCGTTTGAATAAACTAACACCTAGCTCAGACTCCAGGTTCGCGATTTGACGGCTGATCGCTGATTGAGCTACATGCAGATATTCTGCCGCCTCAGATACGTGTTCTCTTTTTGCAACTTCCATAAAATAGCGTAATTGACGCAGTTCCATAGGCATCCTCCATCTATATATATCAAAATTAGATTAGTTTTATCTAAATTATATATTGTTTATATTGATTTGAAAACTTACAATGTAAACAGGTGATCTTAAAAAGATAAAGAAAACGAACGGGGGAGAAGAAGATGACATACAATCAAATGCCAAAAGCTCAAGGTCTCTACCGTCCTGAATTTGAGCACGATGCATGTGGAATCGGACTATACGCTCAATTGAAAGGCGTAGCGTCACATGATATCGTTAAAAAAGGACTAAATATGCTTTGCCAGCTTGACCATCGAGGCGGACAGGGAAGCGATCCGCTAACAGGAGATGGAGCTGGATTAATGGTGCAAATTCCACACGCGTTCTTTAAAAAGACATGCGTTGAATTGAACTTGCCTGAAAAAGGTCGTTATGGAGTTGGAATGATCTTTTTCTCAAATAACGAAGACGAGCGTCGAGAAATCGAAGCTTATATTAATAAATTAATTGAAGAAGAGGGACAAACGTTACTAGGTTGGAGAACTGTACCTGTAAATGTCGGAAAAATCGGAAAAGTTGCAAAAGAAAGCTGTCCGTACGTACGACAAGTATTTATTGGGGCAAATGACGGTATTCAAGATGACTTAGCGTTTGAACGCAAGCTATATGTTATTCGTAAGCAAGCGGAAAATTGGGCGCAGGCGCGTCGAAACCGTTTTTATTTTACGAGCCTTTCAAGTAGAACAATTGTGTACAAAGGGTTATTAACGCCTGAGCAAGTTGATGCTTTTTATCTTGACCTACAAGATGAAGACTTCACTTCAGCGTTTGCTTTAGTGCATTCTCGCTTTAGCACAAACACGTTCCCAAGCTGGGAAAGAGCACATCCAAACCGTTATTTAATTCATAACGGTGAAATCAATACGCTTCGCGGTAATCAAAACTGGATGAGAGCACGTGAACAGCAGTTTGTTTCGGACGCATTTGGTAAGGATTTGCCGAAGGTTCTTCCAATTTTAGATGCTGAAGGAAGCGACTCATCCATGTTAGATAATGCGCTAGAGTTCTTTGTATTGGCCGGCCGCAAGCCAGCGCATGCAGCGATGATGCTTATTCCGGAGCCTTGGTCTGAGAATCCGCACATGTCAAAAGAAAAACGTGCTTTCTATGAGTATCATAGCGCATTAATGGAGCCATGGGATGGTCCGACTGCTATTTCGTTTACGGATGGAAAGCAAATCGGTGCTATTTTAGACCGTAACGGTTTACGTCCAGCTCGCTATTATGTTACAAAAGATGATTACATCATCCTTTCATCAGAAGTAGGCGTCATTGATGTTGAAGATGAAAATGTATTATATAAAGATCGTTTAAGCCCAGGTAAAATGCTTCTAATCGATTTAGAGGAGGGCCGAATTATTTCAGACGAAGAAATTAAATCTGAAATGGCACAGGCTGAGCCTTATCAAGAGTGGTTAGATGAACAGCTGGTAACGTTGCCAGAAGTGCAGGAAGAAAAATCTGAATACTTCGATGATTTGGTCATTCGCCAGAAGTCATTTGGCTACACGTATGAAGATATTCATAAATATTTAGTTCCAGTTATTACAGAAGGAAAAGATCCGCTTGGTTCAATGGGTAATGATACTCCATTAGCCGTGTTGTCTGATCGTCCTCAATCGCTGTTCAATTACTTTAAGCAGCTATTTGCTCAAGTAACCAATCCACCGATTGATGCTATTCGTGAACAGTTGGTTACATCAACAATGACATTGCTTGGTGCAGAAGGGAATTTACTGCATCCAACCAAAGAAAATATTCATCGAATTCAGCTTGAGACACCGGTTTTAACAAACGATCAAACTGATCAGCTGAAGTCTGCCATTCATCCAGATTTCAAAAGTGCTGTTATATCTGCTGTATTTACAAATGATTTAAAAGCAGATCTTGATCGCGTATTTGCTGAAGCTGAAGCGGCGATTAACGCAGGTGCTAGCATTCTTGTTCTGACAGACCGTGAAGCGGGAGCTCAATCCGTAGCTATTCCAGCTTTATTAGCGGTTAGCGGACTGCACCAGCACCTAGTGCGAAAAGGAAACCGTACAAAGGCGAGCATTGTAGTGGAAACAGGAGAAGCGCGCGAAGTGCACCATTTTGCAGCACTGATTGGTTACGGAGCAGACGCAATTAATCCATATCTTACTTTTGCAACATATCAAAATGAAATTAACGCAGGTACGTTGAACGTATCGTATGACTATGCTGTTGAGAAATATGTAAAAGCCGTTACTGAAGGTGTTGTAAAAGTAATGTCTAAAATGGGCATTTCAACGGTGCAAAGTTATCGGGGCGCACAAATTTTTGAAGCAGTTGGAATCAGTGCAGAGGTTATCGAGCAATATTTTACAGGTACTGCCTCGCAACTTGGCGGTATCGGTTTAGATGTTATTGCAAAAGAAGCGAAAACGCGTCACGACAATGCTTATGTTGAAACAATTGAGCAAACGTTAGAGTCAGGAAGCGACTTCCAGTGGAGACACACGGGCGAGCATCATGCGTTTAATCCAAAAACAATTCACACGCTGCAGTGGGCTTGCCGTAAGGGAGATTACAGCTTATTTAAAAAATTCTCTGAATCGGCTAATGAAGAACGCATCGGTTTCTTGCGCAACCTATTCTCGTTTAATGGAACGCGTTCATCTATCTCCATTGATGAAGTGGAATCAGTTGATTCGATTGTAAAACGTTTTAAATCAGGTGCTATGTCGTTTGGATCTTTAAGTCAAGAAGCTCATGAAACATTAGCGATTGCGATGAACCGTTTAGGCGCACGCAGTAACAGTGGAGAAGGTGGCGAGCACCCTAGCCGCTACACTGTGGATGAAAATGGAGATAATCGCCGCAGTGCGATTAAACAGATTGCTTCTGGCCGTTTTGGAGTGAAAAGTCATTACCTTGTGAATGCGGATGAGCTTCAAATTAAAATGGCACAAGGTGCAAAACCCGGAGAAGGCGGTCAGCTTCCAGGAAACAAAGTATATCCATGGGTAGCAGATGTGCGTGGATCAACGCCAGGAGTAGGCTTAATTTCACCTCCTCCACACCACGATATCTACTCGATTGAAGATTTAGCACAGCTTATTCATGACTTAAAAAATATAAACCGTGATGCACGAATCAGCGTCAAACTCGTTTCAAAAGCAGGAGTAGGAACGATTGCTGCCGGAGTAGCAAAAGGAGTAGCGGACGTTATCGTTATTAGCGGCTACGACGGAGGTACGGGAGCATCTCCAAAAACAAGTATTAAACATACGGGACTACCGTGGGAACTGGGCTTAGCGGAAGCTCATCAAACGCTTATGTTAAACGGTCTTCGCGAAAAGGTAGTGCTTGAAACAGACGGTAAATTAATGACGGGTAAAGATGTAGTCATGGCAGCACTTTTAGGAGCAGAAGAGTTTGGTTTTGCTACGGCGCCTTTAATTGTTTTAGGCTGTATCATGATGCGTGCGTGTCACTTAGATACATGTCCAGTTGGAGTGGCGACGCAAAACCCAGAGCTTCGTAAAAAGTTCCTAGGAGAAGCGGATCACATCGTTAACTATATGAAATTTGTTGCACAAGAAGTACGCGAAATTATGGCTGAACTTGGATTTAAAACAGTAGATGAAATGGTTGGACGTACAGACGTATTAAGCGTTAGCGAACGTGCAAAAAATCACTGGAAGGCGCAGCACTTAGACTTAACAACTCTTTTATATCAAGCTGAAGGTGTACGTACTTTTAAAACACCTCAAAACCATAAAATTGACGAATCTCTTGATATGCAAAAAATCTTGCCAGCGGTACAGCAAGCAATCGAGCATAAGTATCAAGTCGAGTTAGAACTGCCAATTTCTAATATTAACCGTGTAGCTGGAACAATTGTAGGAAGTGAAGTTACAAAACGTTACGGTGAGAAAGGTCTGCCAGAAGATACGATTACTCTTCGATTCACTGGCTCTGCAGGACAAAGTTTTGGTGCATTTGTTCCAAAAGGAATGTCTATGTATCTAACTGGAGATGCAAATGATTATATCGGAAAAGGGTTATCAGGAGGTAAAATCATCGTTGCTCCACCTAAGGAAACAACAGCTGTGTCAGGTGAAAATGTTATCGTCGGGAACGTGGCATTTTACGGTGCAACAAGCGGTGAAGCTTATGTTAGCGGGCTAGCAGGAGAACGTTTTGCGGTTCGTAACAGCGGTGTGAACGTAGTGGTTGAAGGAATTGGCGATCATGGCTGTGAATATATGACTGGCGGACGCGTTGTCGTATTAGGTGATGTAGGTAAAAACTTCGGTGCGGGAATGTCTGGCGGTATTGCTTACGTATTTGCTGATGATCAAGAAGCATTCAAAAACCTTTGTAATAAAGACATGATTGGGTTTGAGAGCTTAAAAGGAGAAGAAGCAGAAGAAGTAAAAGAGATGATTGCAAATCACCTAAAATATACTGACAGTCATAAAGCAGCATTTGTATTAGAAAATTGGGAAGAATCGCTTTCGAAATTTGTAAAAGTGATTCCGAATGATTATAAACGCATGATGAATCGCATTGAAGAGCAAAAAGCAGCTGGGTTAACGGAAGAAGAAGCAGCTATGAGTGCGTTTGAGGAAAATGCAAAACAAGAAAAGAAAGCATCGGCAAAACAACAAGAAGCGGTAGCTCAGTAAGAAAGGGGAGAGTACGATGGGAAAACCAACAGGATTTATGGAAATCAAACGTGAAAAAGGGAAGGAACGTGACCCGTTAAAACGTTTAGGTGATTGGAAAGAGTATGCTGCTCCTTTATCTGATGAAGCGCTAAGCCGTCAAGGAGCACGATGTATGGATTGTGGCACACCTTTTTGCCACATGGGAATGGATATTAATGCTTTTACTTCTGGATGTCCAATCTATAACTTAATTCCAGAGTGGAATGATTTAGTTTATAAAGGACGCTGGAAAGAAGCTTTAGAGCGTTTAATGAAAACGAACAACTTCCCGGAGTTTACAGGGCGCGTTTGTCCTGCTCCGTGTGAAGGTTCCTGTACGCTTGCTATTTCAGATCCAGCGGTTTCGATCAAGAATATCGAACGCGCTATTATTGATAAAGGCTTTGAGAATGGGTGGATTACTCCGCGTATTCCGGAGAAAAGAACAGGCAAAAAAATTGCTGTTATTGGCTCTGGACCAGCAGGCTTAGCGAGCGCAGATCAGCTGAATCAAGCGGGTCATTCAGTAACGGTATATGAAAGAGCAGATCGTGCCGGTGGTTTATTAACATATGGAATTCCAAATATGAAGCTAGATAAAGAAGTAGTGGAAAGACGTGTTCGCTTATTGACACAAGAAGGTATTGATTTTGTAACGAATACGGAAGTTGGAAAAGACATTACTGCTGAAGAGTTAAAAGAACAATATGATGCTGTCATTTTGTGTACAGGAGCTCAGAAACAAAGAGATCTAGTATTAGAAGGTCGTGAAGCAAAAGGAGTTCACTTTGCAATGGACTACTTAACAACTTCAACAAAAAGCCTTTTAGATTCTAACTTCAAAGATGGTCAATTTATTGATGCTGAAGGAAAAGACGTTATTGTTATTGGAGGCGGAGACACGGGAGCTGACTGTGTAGCTACTGCTCTTCGTCAAAAATGCCGCAGCGTTGTTCAGTTTGGTAAACATCCTCAGCTTCCTGCTGAGCGTACGGCAGATAATATGTGGCCTGAATATCCACATGTATTTAATCTTGAATATGCTTATGAAGAAGCACAGGCGAAATTTGGGGACGATCCACGTGAATATTCAATTCAAACGAAAAAAATCGTGGCAGATGAGCAAGGCAATCTGAAAGAACTTCATACGGTTCAAATGGAAAAAGTAAAAGGTGAAAATGGACAGTACATCTTTACCGAAATTCCAGGAACAGAAAAAGTATGGCCAGCTCAGCTTGTCTTTATTGCGATTGGGTTTGAAGGTCCAGAGCATCCGGTTCTATCAGCGTTTGGTGTTGAAACGAAAAATCGTCGCGTAGATGCAGCGTATGGAAATTACAAAACAAATGTTGAAGGTGTTTTTGCTGCTGGTGATGCTCGTCGTGGGCAAAGTTTAATCGTATGGGCTATTCATGAAGGTCGTGAAGTAGCTAAACAAGTTGATAGCCATCTAATGGGAGCAACTGTATTACCATAACAAAAAACCGTCACAATTGTGGCGGTTTTTTGTTTATCTAGGATTTGGCACTTCATTTCCTCTACGTAAATTTTCAAATGAAACGGTTAAAATCGTGTTAGTAATTCGAACTTGTGAAACAGGGGAAACGCTGTATAAGTTAAAAAGTTCAAATATCCAGGGATCACGTTTTTTCAGCTGTCGCGCGGCTTTTTCGACGCGTTCGTTAATAGATCCGCTGTAATTGTTATAGTTATCATCAACAAATCTTACAATGGAACGAAATAAGTATTCTGTTAGTTTGCTATCCATCCCGCCTCGTTGAGCATCTCTGTAGATGGACTGATACTGGCGTTTTAAAATTTTCATCACTCTGTCTACATCGCGTGTAGATCTAACTTCCTCTTCTTCATGCAGGATATAAGAAAATAAGTCTTCATTGTATCTATAAGGTTCTAAATAATTTTCATTCGTAGTAGGAACCACTGGATGGTAGTAGCGCGGCATATAGGGGTAAACCCATTGACTGTACATGAGATATTCACACCTTCCTCGTTCATTTCCCATTAGTTTATGCACTAGCGTGCTAGCTGCTGCATGTTTGTTTTAAATAAAATTTAGGGGTTTGATAATAGGACCACCCTCTAAATTCTTGATAAGTCGATACGAAATAAATGTAAATCGGTGTATTTAGCAAGTCTGGATAATGTTGAAAAAACGCTTGGTCTCCGTAAAATATTGCTTCTAAAGCAAGCGGAAGCTCCCGGCGGAAAATGTGATAACGAAGCTGTGCTTGCTCGCGGCTGAACTCACCTCCGCTAACAAAAACTTCGCCTTGAATAACTGCTTGTCGGTCTGTTACGTGAAGAGCAGCTAGTACTTCATCACGCATATTTTTATCTATCGCCTTGTTGTTATATGAGCATCCGATGCTTAAAAAAAGCTGACCGGTTGTATCAGAATGAGTAAGAGTATATTTTCTTCCAGAAACCGGATAGGAGGAAGTAGCAGGGGGAATGAGAGTCGTAGAGAGTTTTGAAGAATTAAACGAACTCATAGTCATTGACACTCCTTTTTTTGAATAAATTTCAATATTATACGGCGCTATGGGCTCAGATGTGATAAATGTCTACTTTCTTTCTGCAACAAAGGCGTTTTGATGTACTTTTCGAGAAATGAATGGTAATATTTAACTAAAATTATGCGTGTACAGTCCCCGAAGATTGTCTTCAAAAGCAAATGTGAATGGAGGTTATCACTTGAATATCACAACGTTTGACGGTAAGTATGGAAACTGGTTAACGACTAAAAACCCTCTTCAATTTCAAGCAGCGACTGCCTATGGGAACATTGGGCTGGCTCCTATCTATTGGGGAACAAAAGAAGAAAAAAATGGATGGTATTACATGTATCAGCCTGAAGAAATAACGGGCGTTCAAGTAGAAGGTGAAGTTGATGGTGGTAAATTTCTCATTCGAATTCCCGATGATTGGAATGGAAAGTTAGTTATGTCAGGAGTCCCAGCTACCCGAGATGAGAAATCAACGGATTTACTATTCAGCGACTATGTGTTGGCAAAAGGGTTTGCGTTTGCTGCTTCTGATAAAGGAACTCAGGGAGAAGAAGTGAGAGATGATCCATTTGCTAAAGCAAAGAACGCTCTAGTCAAAGAAGAAGACTCCATTAGAAAATGGCATATTCAATACCGAGAAGTGACAAAAATCGCGCAGAGATTTTTATTTGAAAATTATCGTCACAAACTTCAAAAAGAAGTGACAGAATATTTTGATATAAAAACGTATGCGTTAGGTATTTCTAACGGGGGTTATGTTGTTCGCTATGCTTTAGAAAACGACGGGAAACATGGAGAGCCTCAGCTTTTTAATGGAGGCGTTGAATGGGAAGGGGTTATGTGGCGAGCTGATCACGATAACTTGATTACTTCCTTAACACCTGTTGTAAATCATGCCGAAGAAGCACTGTGCACCGTAGGTGAATCGCAAAAAGAAGCTTTGCACCGTTTGTATCAAGCAGGGTTGCCAAAAGGATCTGAGTTTTTATGGCCATATCATGACCAGTATTATTGGTTTTTAACGCTTAATATATATAGAGATGAGTTTGACAGTCAAGCACCTGGAAGCATTCCATGGCAAAAATACTTGACTCTTTTTGAAAACGGAGTTAGAGACCGTTCGTTAGATTCTATTTTTGAAAAGTATGATTATCAAGAAAGACCGCAAGATGTAAAGCAAAGAGTTCGTGAAATTGAAAATACAGGTGATATTTCCGTTCCGTTGATAAGCATTACAGGGTCGTTAGATGCTCTTATTTTTCCGGATATTCATGCTTATCCTTATGAACAACTGGTAAAAGATTCTGGTAAGCAGCACCTTCATCGTCACTATGTAATTGAAAATGGCAACCACATTGATAGCTTAGTATGGAATCATCAAATTGACCCAGATCGAAAGCTTCAGCCTCTCCTGCCTTATGTGTATCAAGGATTTGAACTGCTATGTGATTGGGTGGAGAATTTTGAAGAACCTCCGAAAAATAAGAAAATAAGTGCGCCTCTCAAGGAAATGCATGTAAAAGATCTAAAAACAGAGGAAGACGTGCTGCCGTTGACTACAAAGAAAAGCATATCAACAGAAAAATAAATCGTTCAAAACCGTGCCGAAGGTGCGGTTTTTAATTTGGAAAAGCAATGTTTGAATAAAAACACCTTTGGTGAATACAAAATATTATAGTACGATAAGAATGGAATATACGTTATTTGTTATTTATTTTCATCTATTTAAAATAAAAATAATAAAAACATTGAACAAAACCGAACTTTTGTGTTAGATTAATAACTATAATTCGTACATTTATTAAATGGCTACAGTTGAAAGGAGCAAAAAACATCATGACAGCGAAAGTAATTAAAGGAAAAGAAGTAGCGCAAGAACTGCGCGCCGCATTAAAAGAAGAGGTAGCTCAATTAAAAACAAAAGGTATCGTTCCTGGTTTAACCGTGATTTTAGTAGGAGAAAATCCTGCTTCGCAATCATATGTAAAAGCAAAAGCAAAGGCTTGTGAAGAAATCGGTGTTGCATCTGAAATTATCAAACGTGACGTAACGATTACTGAAGAAGAGCTTTTAAACGAAATCCATCACTTGAATGGAAATCCATCTGTTCATGGTATTCTTATTCAACTTCCATTACCAAAACATATTGATGAAAAAGCAGTATTAAATGCTGTATCTCCTAAAAAAGATGTAGATGGCTTCCACCCAGTAAGCGTAGGGAATATGGTTATTGGCGATGAGTGCTATTTACCATGTACACCACACGGCATCGTTGAGTTAATTAAACGTTCAGGTGAAGAAATTTCAGGTAAACATGCGGTAGTAATTGGACGAAGCAATATTGTTGGTAAACCAGTATCCATGCTGTTACTTCAAGAAAGTGCAACGGTAACAATTGCTCACTCTCGCACAAAAGATTTATCTGCTTTAACAAAACAAGCTGATATTCTTGTGTCAGCTGTAGGACAACCTAGACTTATTAAAGCAGATGATATTAAGCCGGGTGCGATTGTAATTGATGTAGGTAACACAATGGAAAATGGTAAACTCGTTGGTGATGTTGATTACGAAGCGGCTTTAGAAGTTGCAGGTTATATCACACCAGTACCAGGCGGAGTTGGCCCGATGACCATCACAATGTTATTAAAAAATACGGTAGACGCTGCTAAAACAATTAACAACGTAAAATAACAAGAAGTAAAAAAGAGGCTGAGACAAAGGTATTTTCGTTGAAGGAAGATCCGAACGAGTTTGATTCTTGATTGAGAATCAAACTCGTTCGGATTTTTTCATTGATAAAGTTAACATAGGTTTCATGTATGAGTGTGCTTCTAGCTGGTGATTGGAGGGCAAGGCGAAGACTTCCGCGGAAATCAATAGCGGTGGTGTTACAAGCAATCCATACTAGAGCATTTATCCAGTTTGTTTGTCTTTAGGTTGGATTGATTTCGCTATGTCTGAATCTTTCTTTGCTTCAGTAATGGAATGGAGGCTAAAAGAATAGAATGTAACAACCTGTATACAAAGAGGAGGAAGCGATGGTTACGTTACCTGCAACCGTATATTCTCAACAAATGGTGAAGAAAAAGTTAAACGTTTATTATCCAGTTGTACATTTGACTAATCAAGCTGTTCAGCACAGCATGAACAGTAAAATTTTGCAGCGCACGAATGAATTAATTCGTCAGCAGGGATATGGAGAAAATCCGGATACAGAAGAAACGGGTTATTATGAGTTGAAAACGAACGAGCGAAATGTACTCAGCTTAACACTTGTCAATTTTGCTTATTCCGGGGGAGCGCATGGTTTGACCGTGGTCGTTCCGTTAACGTTTAATGTGCTGACTGGAAAAACGTATCAACTCAAAGATCTATTTAAAAAAGACAGTAATTACGTGAGCATTCTTTCTAAAATAGTAGGAGAGCAAATAAAAGAGCGCGATATTATGGTTCTTGGAGAGTATAAAGGAATTAAACCAGATCAAGATTTTTATATCGCCGATAAATCACTTGTGCTCTTTTATCAGCTGTATGACCTGGCCCCTTACGCATATGGAATTCCTTACTTTCCAATTTCTATCTACGCTATTCAAGATATTATTGAAGATGAAAGTCCACTTGGACAAATGTTTGGATAAAGTTATAAAAAATTGCGGTGCGGCCGTACGTATCTTTTTAATTCGGCCGCTAACTGCTGACGAAGCGAACGAACGCTAATCGCTTCAGCAATATCTTTTGCTACAGGAAAGACCCCAATATTAGTGATATGAACACGAAGATAACCCTCATACAAGCATCCTCCCTCCGCATGCTTGATTTTGGTGCGTACCACAGCTTCTATTTTATCGTTTTCATTTTGCAAAGGGTAAGAATCTGTGATATGAAAACGAAAAGAATATTCCTCCATCACCATCATCCTTTTTTCTATGATATGTACTAGCATACTATACAAATAGTGAATCAGAAAAAATAAATGTGTCAAAAAGACAAAGCGCAAAGCAATCAAGGAAGCAGTTTCTTGCATGTAATGGTCCTTATTTGTGAACGATAACAGAAAAAGACAAGAAGCTGGAGTTGCGATGATAAAAATAGCATTCAAAGGATTACTTATTATTTTATCTTTATATATTCTGTACGTGGTTATAGCGGCGGTGGTTCTCTTTTATGTACCTTTAAAAACAGGAGAGGGAACGACCTCAATTAAACCGACTAGCTTTTTTGGTCACAGGGAGTCTACGGACCGAGTGAGACTTCTTGAAGATGGTTATGAGGCAGGAAGAGTTCGTATTCAAATGATTCAAGAAGCTGAGAAATCGATTGATATTGCTTATTACTCAATAGGAAAAGGAGAGTCAACTGATTTAATTATGGCCGCTCTTTTTAAAGCAGCTGATCGAGGCGTCCATACTCGCGTTCTCTTAGATGGGATAGCTAACGGCTTACGAGGAAATCGAAGAGGCGTGCTCTATGCATTAGCTTCACATCCCAATATTGAAGTGAAGTATTACGAACCGCTTCAATTGTTTAAACCTTGGGCGTGGCAAAATCGTATGCATGACAAAATAATGATTGTAGACGGTAGACTAGGTATAATAGGAGGACGGAATATAGGGGACAAGTATTTGGCTAAAAAGCCTCCTCCAGATTTCGTCTATGATCGTGATGTCTTTATTACAAACAGCAAACATAAACAAGATAGCGTCATCACTCAAATGCAAAATTATATAAATGAATTATGGGCTCATCCTTACACTAAAAAAGCTTTTTATCATCTCACGCAGTACCAGGTCGATCAGGGAAAGAGGATGAAAGCTTTGCTGCTGCAGCAATATGATAAAGCTAAGCAAGTAGGAGAAACGTTTGCGACGCCTAAGATTAATTGGAATGCTTCCACCGTTCCTACAAAGCGTGTTTCTTTTATACATAATCCAATTGAACGCTTTAATAAACGACCTTTTATGTGGAAAACGTTTATTAATCTGGCAGAAGCAGCTAACCGCTCTGTTCTTATTCAAAGTCCTTATGTGGTGCCAACCAATGCGATGAGAAAGTATATAGCAATGAAAAAGAATCCAGCTGTTCAATGGACGCTACTCACAAATTCAGTTACATCTACGCCCAATGTGTTGGCTTTTTCCGGGTATATAAGTATGCGTGATACGATTGTGAAAACAGGTGTAAAGCTTTACGAATACCAAGGACCTTATTCGATTCATGCAAAGTCTGTGATTTATGATCAAAGACTCAGTGCCGTAGGCTCTTTTAATTTAGATTCCCGTTCTACATTTTTGAATAATGAATCCATGGTCATTATCGATAGTCAAGAATTTGCAAAAAAGCTGACGATGGCGATGGAAAACAAAATGGATAAAAGTGTCCTTATTGCTAACCATAAGCGATGGATTAAATCTCCTGACATCCAAAAGACAGAAGAACCTGTTATGAAGCGGACCTTCCTATACGCCCTTGCAAAAGTGACAAGGTTTTTTAAGGAATTTATTTAAACAACTGGCAGTAAAACAAAAAGCACTCAATGGTATATTCGTTGGGTGCTTTTTGTTACATATCTTATAAATAAATGAATAAACAAACTTATCACATAATGTAAATTATCCTCTTTTATTTATTGGAAAAACTAGGTAGTATAAACATAATAAACAAAAAGGAGGAAGGCACGTGGAAACCCCCGTTTTAATGAAACCAGATGCAGCTTATAAAGAGGCTTATATGAACTTTTATCATGAATGGAAAGCAAGCGGAGAAAAAATGATTCCGTGGGTAATTGATAAAGAACCTGCTTACTTTGAAAAAATGGTTCAAGAGTTGTTAGATGCAGAAAAAGGGATCGGGTTAAAAAAAGGATATGTACCCGATTCCACCTACTGGCTAATGCATCACGAAAAAGTAATAGGCGTAGTTAATATCCGCCATGAGCTAAGTGAAATACTGCGAAACAGCGGAGGACATATAGGTTATGGTATTCGGCCGAGCGAAAGACAAAAAGGATATGCGAAGCTGCTACTGAAGTTATCTCTTCAAGAAATTAAAAAGCTGGGAGTTCAACGGGCATTAGTTGTGTGTGATGATTGGAACACCGCTTCTCGTCGAACTATTCTGGCAAACGGTGGTGTACAAGACGAGGATTATATAGAAGAGGACGGAACTGTTGTTCAACGCTTTTGGATTCACACGGATAAAATGGCATAAGAAAGAGGTGAATTTTTCAATTCTCCTCTTTTATGCTTAGTCATATTGTTTTAAAGCTAACTTCAGTCGCATATAGGTATACATGGCGTATGCCTGTCTTCCTTTTAAACTGTACGGATTTGCTTTGGAGCAAAGACAGTCAAGAAATTGCTCATCACATGAGCGGCATGATCCGTAATCTTCATAACATAAATCATGGTATTTGCAGCAGCAGTCTACATCGTTTACCGGACATCCGGGACCACTGCATCCGGGACCACACCATTTATAGCCGGGGAAGAGGCAGGGCGCGGCTTTCCGTTTGTTCGGAACAGACATAATCATACATCCTTTTCAATAGTCTCTTTACATTAAATGCAAAAAAGAGAAAAGAGACAGGGACAAACACCTTGCAGCAGCAGCCTAATTTTCATGAATTTCTATTTAATCGATAAATGCGTCATTCATCCGCATTAATAGTTTGCCAAACAGCTCCTTTTCTTCATTTGACCATTCCTTTAACATACTATGATAGCGTTCAAGGCGCATTTGCTTATCAGTTTGCAGCATTTCTTTTCCACGTGGTGTGATGTCAAATAGGCTGACGCGTCCATCCGAAGGATCAGAGGAACGGGAAATAAACTTTTTATTTTCTAAAGCAGATGCTTGTCTAGACAGAGTTGAAATGTCGAGTTTAAATGCTTCTGCCAGCTCTTTTACACGAGCTGGTCCAAATTCATCTAATTGCCGCAATAATAAATAAGCTGATCTTTCTAGATTTCCTATTTTATTTTCAGAATTATCAAGATAGACGGCTCGTCTAATAAAGGTAGTAAGCTCATATTCAATCAATTCAATTGAATTTTTTTCTTGCATTATAATCTCTCCTTACAAAATCATTCATTGACAAAGAAATATATACTTGTATAATACAAATGTATATATAGTTGTATAGTACAAGTAAAAGCAGGTAAAGTAAAGGATGTTTATATAGTTAAATGTTAGACAACATGACAAAATAAAGAGAGGAGGACAGCTGTTCTTTATCTATAGGACAGCGACCTATAATGAAAGTGATACGAATCATTTTACAAATCGCGATTCTTTATGCTTTTTCTATGATTGGCGAAGCTGTTCACCACATGCTTCACCTGCCTATTCCAGGCAGTATTATAGGCTTAATTTTAATGCTCATTTGCTTAACGTGCAAAGTTGTTCCCATCAAAGTGATTGAAGACGGAGCAAGCTTCTTGTTATCTTTTTTACCTTTATTATTCATACCAGCTATGGCAGGAGTGATGAATTATCCTTCGCTTCTTTCAAGCAACGGAGCGATTTTATTTTTAATTATTGTGCTTAGTACAATCATTACGATGGCTGCCGCGGGGGCTGCCAGTCAACTTTTAGAAAAGAAAGCGAACAAACGAAAGGAGAAACAACAGTGCAAGAATTCTTTATCGCGCTCTTTATAATCATAGCTACAGTTGCTCTGTATCTAGTCATGGCAAAAATATACGTACGGTTCTCTTACCCAATCCTTATTCCAGTTTTAACTACAACCGTATTCGTTATTCTTCTTTTGCTTGCCTTTCATATTTCCTATGACGAGTATATGATTGGAGGCAAATGGATTAATTCACTTCTGGGGCCAGCGGTTGTTGCATTAGCGTATCCACTGTATAAACAGCGTGAGATGCTAGTAAAATACAGCATTCCTATTATTGGAGGAGTGTTTGTAGGATTATTTGCAGGCATGATTAGCGGACTCGTGTTCGCTGAAGTATTCGGCATTGACCGAAGCCTGATTTTATCCATTGTTCCTAAGTCTATTACCACTCCCGTTGCAATTCAAATTGCCACGGGACTAGGAGGGGTTCCATCCATGACTGTGGTATTTGTTATGATTGCAGGCTTTTCGGGAGTAATTCTTGGACCTTTACTTTTAAAGTGGATTCGTATTAAAAGTTCTTTAGGAAAAGGAATTGCCCTAGGCAGCGCTTCTCATGCGCTAGGAACTTCTAAAGCATTTGAATACGGTGAACTAACGGTATCGATGAGCTCGGTATCAATGACGTTAAGCGCTGTACTGGGCTCGGTTTTTGGGCCGATTGTTGTCTGGCTATTCCAAGTGTAAAGTGAGATAAGTAAATACAGAAAACAATCCTGTTTGAGTTCAAACAGGATTGTTTTCTCTGTCAAATTACGAATTTTATTCGTAGCAAACTTTCAGTTGTGCGGCTCTTGCTCTGGTACTATAATAAAAAGAAAGAAAATTCATAAAATAACCGCTTTTTTGTTATTTTTAGGAAGGCTAGTCAATTGTCGGTTGGGTAAGTAGGCTTAGTCAAGGTTATATACGCAGTAAAAATAGCAGAAAAGAGGAGCTGAGCGTATTTTATGAAAGAGGAACTCGTGTATATAGGAAAAAAGATTATTGAACATAAATATAGCTTGTCAGAAAAATTAGCCGAACGATTAGATTCTACGCATACGCTAAGTCTAGAGGAATTGAAGGAAAAGAAAATTTTGAAGTGGCGAGTGTTAATCATGGAATACTTTGGAAGATCCCTATTTGAAGAACAAGAGGATGTACTTAAACTTGTTAAAGAATGGGCACTAGAAACGGGAAAATATGCGGTAGAAAAAAATATTCCGTTAGAAAAAGCACTGGGTACCTTACCAATCTATCGCAGCGTTATTTGGGACGTATTTACACGAGAACTAGAGGAGCATCAGTTTGCTGCAATTACTATGCTGCATGTCAGTGAACGGATTGATCCGCTTTTAGATACGGTAACATGTGTTTTTGGTCAAATTTATGACGAGCATAATCGATACATGATGAATTTAGCTTATACGTCACTAGAAGAACTGTCAGTTCCGCTTGTACCTGTCACAAAAGGGATTGCTATTATGCCGATTATTGGAGAAATTGATACCCACCGCTCGCAAGTTATGATGGAAACCTGCTTGAAAAAAGGGACAAGCCTTCAATTATCCTATCTTATTTTGGATATTTCAGGTGTCGTGATTATTGATACAATGGTAGCAGATAATCTGTTCAAAATTCATCGATCTCTCAAATTAGTAGGAGTGGAAGCTATTATAACAGGGATACGACCGGAAATTGCCCAAACGGTAGTGAAACTAGGAATTGATTTTAATCAAATTAAAACAGAAGCAAATTTAGAAGCAGCGCTTTTAAAAATTGGTTTTAGACGTCCTGAAGAACATAGCCGCGCGCATGTGTCATCACGGCGAATAAAATGACCGGAGATGAACACGCGGCACCTGTGTTACATATGTAGAGATTCATTCTTCTAAACGTCGGTAGGAAATATGGATTTCAGCAGATAGAAAGTAAGCGCATAGTAAAAAAGCGGATGTTAATTAACATCCGCTTTTTTTACTTAATAAATGCCATATGCCATGGCAGCACCAAAGCATAAACGAGGAAGTATACCACTATTGAATAGATAAAAAACCAGCCGTTTAAATGCATATAGCCACTTTTAATCATTCCGTATTCTATGAGTAGTGAACCAGCGCAAAAGAGAAGTGATAAAACCCATTTATTTTTAGCTGTTAAGTAAGTCAAAAATAAAATGGAAAGGGAAGGTGGAATAAATGTATAGCTTAGAATATCTCCAAGTCCTGTAACTTTTGGATCTCCCAAATCAATCATGTTAAAAACACGCGTAATGATAACATCACAAAGCCATCCGACAAATCCAACTACGCTAAACGTGATATAAAAATCTCGACAAGTTAGCTGTCGTTTAAATAAAACAAGGGCAAGAATAAATAAACATAAACTAACGGTAATCGGAAACCACAAACCATGTGCAGATAAGTCTAAATGCTGAATTGCTTGCTCCAACATTGTTCACCTCAAAAGGAAGAGTTAGTGTTGAAGTTAGCCTATGTTATGGAAAGTATTTTATACATTTTCTACGCGTTGCGTGTATATTCTTCTCGCAAGATTGAATATAACTTTAAGTCTTGGTGAGCTCCCTTAATAAACATGGCTTTTCGAATCGTTCCTTCATAAGACATGCCGATCTTTTTCATCACTTTCTCAGAAGCGGCATTTTCAACAAAGCACCTCGCCTGAATGCGCACTAAATCCATTTCTTCAAATCCAAACGCAATTACTTTTTCAGCTGCTTCCGTAACAAATCCCTTATTCCAATATGCTTCAGAAATCGCATAGCCAATCTCCGCAATGCGATGAGTAGGGTTCCAAGTGACAAAGTCAATGGTGCCAATACATTTTTTTAAGGCTTTGATTTCCATAGCCCAAGGAGAAATGGATTGGTTGCTGTACTGCTTTAGAACGAAGGAAACAAACTCTTTTGTATCTTGAAGCTTTCGGTGCTTTTCCCAATTTACATATCTGCTTACCTTTTCATTTGAGGCATATTCAAACATGTCACGCACATCTTTTTTTGTAACTTTCCGCAAGCGGAGTCTTTCGGTTTCTAGTGTGGGTAAATTTCCATATATATCTTTTACTTGAATCATAAAGTTGTCTCCTTTCCCAGCAAGAAGTGGATGAAGTGTTGATAATAATGTTTCATAGAAGCTGCAGCATTCCAAGAATACGCTTTCTATTTCATTTGCTTGATTCTTTAATTGTAAAATATTTCATTGGTGAGTGTAAGAGGTCAAATGGGTTTTAAAAAAATAAAAAATTATTTTTCCTGTTCATAATCAGTTCACATATGCTTGTTAGACTAAAGTCAGAAATTACAAAGGAGTGAAATGAAACACATGAACAGTGAAGTGAAAGAAGAACGAACTTCAAATAAAAAAAGAATAGACTTATTTTTAGTTCCTATTGTTTTAATTGCAGCGTTTTTGAACTTATTTAAAATTTGGACAGATGAATACGCCAATGCTTATTACACGGCAGCTGTCAAAAGTATGCTTCAAAGTTTTCATAATTTCTTTTATGCATCTTTTGATCCAGGAGGCTATGTAACGATTGATAAGCCGCCGGTTGTATTTTGGATTCAGACAATTAGCGCTAAAATATTTGGATTTCACGGATGGAGCGTCATTCTACCGCAAGCATTGGCAGGCATCGGTTCAGTCCTTTTACTATACGTGCTCGTAAAACGTACGTTTGGCGTATGGGCTGGGAGATTGGCTGCTCTTGCCATGGCTCTGACGCCAATTGTACCTGCGGTAAGCCGAACAAATAATATCGATAGTATGCTTGTATTTACATTACTAGTAGCAACGTGGATGTTATTTCGTGCTGTGCGTACGGCTAAATTTGGCTGGGTGTTAGCAGCTTTTGCGATGATTGGTGTTGCATTTAATATGAAAATGCTTCAAGCATACATGGTTTTACCAGCATTTTATGTTTTCTATGTAGTGGCAACCAAAATCACTTGGAAAAAGAAAATTGCTTTTTTGACAACAGCGACTGCACTAATGCTCGCGGTTTCTGTCTCATGGGCAGTTGTGGTAGATTCTACTTCTGCTGATAAGCGCCCTTATATGGGAAGCAGTCAAACAAATTCAGTTCTAGAGCTTGCTTTCGGATATAACGGTATTAATCGTTTAACTGGAAATACAAGCGTGACGGGAAGCGGTCATAAACAGCCTGCTCAAACTGAGCAGCAAACAGCAAGCAGTGAAACAAAACAAACTAGTAATTCAAGTGCTGATTCTTCACAAAGCTCAAATCAAAGAAAGAGCAGCTCTTCTCAAAAGATGCAGGCTCCAGGTGGAGGGAATCAAAACGGAATGTTCAACACGGGGAATCCTGGTCCATTCCGACTATTTCAAAAAGGGTTATCAGATCAAATCAGCTGGTTATTACCATTTGTAATCTTTTCAATCGTGGGTCTATTTGCCGGAGTAAAATTTAAAGGCCCTTACACGACAAAACAAAAAGAAAGTTTATTTTGGTTAGCGTGGCTGCTACCAGTAGCTGTTTTCTTTAGTATCGCAGGATTTTTCCATCAGTATTATTTAATTATGCTGGCACCTCCAATCGCTGCATTTGCCGGAGCGGGAGCAGTAGCTTTATGGAGCATGTACAAACAGCATAATGGCTGGAAATCATGGCTGCTGCCAGGTGGTATTTTAACAACAGCAGCACTTCAAGTATATATTATGTCTCCTTATGTCAGCTCAATCGGCGTAGCTCCAATTGCAGGTGTAGGAGCACTGGGCGTCATTTTAGCTCTTGTTTTAGCTGTTCGTAAACAGCGTAAAAATTCGTTGACGAACTACCTAGGAGCCGCAGCGATGGTTGTCTTACTTGCGATGCCGGCGTACTGGGCGATGACACCAATTATTTATGGTGGAAATAGCATGCTTCCATCAGCAGGTCCTGATTCTTCAAGCGGTATGGGAGGACCTCCAAGCACAGCTACAAATAGCAAACAATCTGGTTTTAACGGCATGCAGCCTCCAGGAAGCTCTAGCGGCAATTCATCATCGAACGGCGGTCAAATGCCGGGCGGTTCGTCCAATAATGGTCAAATGCAGCCGCCAAGCGGTTCTTCAAACAGTGGTCAAATGCAAATGCCAGGCGGTTCGTCCAATAATAGTCAAATGCCAAATAGCTTTTCAAGCAAATCATCCTCTTCAAAACGAAAAAGTGGAGGGATGAACGCAGAAGTAAACCAAAAGCTACTAAACTATTTAACAAAAAATAATACAGGCGAAAAATATTTATTTGCCACAACGGACTCAACTTCAGCTGCACCTTACATTATCAAAACGGGCAAGCCAGTAATGGCAATGGGTGGATTTAGCGGTTCAGATCCAATTTTAACGGTAAGTAAATTAAAAGCCATGATTAAAAAAGGTGAAGTGAAATATTTCTACCTGTCTGGAATGGGCAAGGGAGGTCAATCTGACGTTATCACTTGGATTAAAGACAATAGTAAGGAGATTCCTTCTTCCAAATGGCAGTCTACGTCATCAAGTGCTCAGCAAGGGCCATCTGGAAACGGAACACTATACGAAATAACGCTTAAATAAGGAGGGCATGAACATGAGTTCCATTGTTAAATATTCTATTGTTATTCCTGTCTACAACGAACAAGAAGTGATTCATGAAACCTACCGCCGTCTCACAGAAGTGATGCGTTCAACGAAAGAAGCTTACGAGCTTCTTTTCGTGAACGACGGCAGTAGAGATCGAACAGCAGAAATCATTAAAGAGTACAGTGAGCAAGACCCAGCGGTTGTTTTATTAGATTTTGCCCGTAACTTTGGTCATCAAATTGCTATTACAGCGGGTATGGATTATGCAAGAGGAGAGGCGGTCGTTGTGATTGATGCTGATTTGCAAGATCCGCCCGAATTGATTTTAGAGATGATTGAAAAATGGAAGCAAGGGTTTGACGTTGTATACGCTAAGCGTACAAAGCGAAAAGGAGAAACATACTTTAAAAAACAAACGGCTGCTATGTTTTATCGCTTCTTACGTGCGATGACCGATATTGATATTCCACTTGATACAGGGGATTTCCGTTTGCTAGATCGCAAAGTGTGCAATCAAATGAATAGCATTCAAGAAAAAAATCGCTTTGTTCGCGGATTAGTAAGCTGGGTTGGCTTTAAGCAAACAGCAGTAGAATATGAGCGAGACGAGCGTTTGGCCGGGGAGTCGAAATACCCTTTGAAAAAGATGCTGAAGCTTTCAATGGATGGTATTACATCTTTTTCATATAAGCCATTAAAGCTAGCTAGCTATGCTGGTGTAACTCTATCTGGTATCGGCTTTATTTATCTTTTAGTAGTGCTGTATTTGAAGTTATTTACAGACAGCACCATCACCGGGTGGTCGTCATTAATTGTCATTCAGCTATTCTTTAGCGGCATCATTTTAATTATTCTTGGTATGATTGGAGAATATATTGGCCGCATCTACGATGAAACAAAAAATCGTCCACTCTATATCGTCCGTGAAAAGTATCAGCTTGAAACACGCAAGGAAGTATCACTTCGTGACTAACAAATGGATATCTTTTATTAAATTTGCGTTAGTAGGAGTTGTAAATACACTGATTGATTTTGTAGTATACGCACTTTTAACAACAATCGGTGTTAACTACATACTAGCACAGTGGATTTCATACAGTGCGGGCATCTTAAACAGTTATGTCATGAATCGCAAATGGACGTTTGAGAGAAAAGAAAAAAGCAGTAAGCGTGAGGTGATTTCATTCGTGATCGTAAATTTGATCACTTTATCCCTAACATCATTTCTGTTGACTGTTCTATATAATAAATGGGGTATATCGCTGCTAATCAGTAAACTTTTAATTACAATCGCAAGTGTCGGTATCAACTTTATTGGTACTAAATTATTTGTATTTACTACTAAAAAAGAAAGAGGGATTCATATATGACGATAAAAAAAGCAGTTATTCCAGTAGGCGGTTTAGGAACTCGATTTTTGCCAGCGACAAAAGCGCAGCCGAAAGAAATGCTGCCAATTGTCGATAAGCCTGCTGTACAATATATTGTAGAAGAAGCTGTGAAGTCAGGCATTGAAAGTATTATTTTTATTACAGGACGAAACAAAAAATCAATTGAAGACCATTTTGATAAATCAATTGAGTTAGAGCAAATGCTTGAAGAAAAACACAAGTTTGACATGTTAAAAGAAGTACAAACAATCTCATCAATGGCCAGCATTCACTATATTCGTCAAAAAGAGCCGTTAGGACTCGGTCATGCTATTCTTTGTGCCGAACAGTTTATTGGAGATGAGCCGTTTGCTGTTCTTCTTGGAGACGATATTATGACTTCTGAAGAACCTGCGCTCAAACAGATGATCCAAGCGTATGAAACGACTAATCAATCAGTTATCGGAGTTCAAAAAGTGGATGTTGAAGAGGTATCAAAATACGGAATCATTCAGCCGAAAAATAAATTTGGCAGCCTTCATGAAGTGAATGACTTGATTGAAAAACCATCGATAGAACAAGCTCCGTCAACTATTGCCGTTATGGGCCGCTACATTTTAAATCCTTCTATTTTTTCTTATCTAAAAACGATTGAAAGAGGGGTAGGAAATGAATTACAATTAACAGATGCACTGCGTGTGGTATGTGAAAAAGAGCGATTGTTTGCTCTTGAACTGGAAGGGCAGCGCTTTGATATTGGAGATAAGGCAGGCTATATGAAAGCGATGGTAGAAGTTGCGTTAAAGCGCAGAGATTTACGTCACACGTTTTTATCGTATTTGGAGGGGATTGTAGAAAAAGAACGAGCAAACAACTTCAGTTACTAAGCGTTAATCAGTTTGTTCATATTCAGTTCATATTTGAAGTGTAAAATCATTGTATGATCTTATGCGGCTCTCTGTTTGGTATAAACAGAGAGCTTACTGTGCGTAAAAGCTGGACAAACTTAGGAATAGGGAGAGACATGTATGATTCAAATATTAGTTGCAGATGATGATCAACATATTCGAGAGCTGATATCATTATATTTAGAAAATCAAGGATTTAAAATTATAAAAGCAGCAGATGGTGAAGAAGCATGGACGAAAATGGAAGAGTTTCGAATTGATCTAGCAGTCGTTGATATCATGATGCCATTTAAAGACGGATGGGAACTAACAAAGGAAATTAAGGAGTATTTTGATATACCGGTTTTAATGGTAACAGCTAGAGGCGAATCGCATGATAAGCTAAAAGGATTTGATATCGGAACAGACGACTATGTCGTGAAGCCTTTTGATCCTCAGGAAATGGTTGCTCGTGTAAAGGCTCTTTTACGCAGGTACCGAGTAGAAGCTAACAATGTAATCTATATGGGGAATATAAAACTAGACCGTACCAAATTAGAGATGAGTGCAGGAGAAACAAGCGAACAGCTGCCGTTAAAAGAGTTTGAATTACTGTTCACGCTCGTTAGTTCTCCAGGAAAGATTTTTACTCGTGATCAGCTTATTCAATTAATTTGGGGATATGATTATGAAGGCGATGAGCGCACGGTAGACGTTCACATAAAACGTCTGCGAGAGAGGCTTAATCATATGAAAAACGTCGGTATGGAAATCAAAACAATTCGCGGATTAGGTTATAGAGCAGAAGGGTGTTAACGTGAAATCAATTTATGTAAAGCTGGTTCTGTCGTTCATCATTACAATTTTATTGAGCGTTGTGATTACCGTTGTCGTTACGACATTTCTTAGCAAGCAGAAGCTCGAAATGCGATTAGGTCAGGATATGGTGAAGATGGGAGAAGATTTTATTGATTTGTACGGAGCAGAAGACTCCGACAAAGCTGCAAGGTTTTTATCTAATTCATCATTCATTCATTTTTCGTTTATTATTATTGATGATCAGCATGAAGAAAAAGTATTAGGACAGCCAGGACCGCCTATTCCAATTACACCGAAAGAAGTAGATCAAGTATTAGACGGGAAGCGTTATTCTAATTTAAACGAGGAAAAAGATGATCGTCCACAGCCAAACGTAGTGGGTCTTCCTTTTAAAGAAAATGGACGGTCGTATGCTCTATTTATTCAGTCTCATCCACAGCGGCAATTTTCAGTTATTCAAGATGTTCAAAATATCCAGCTTATTACGATTTTATTAGTGGGTATTGTATTATTTGCATATGTTTCAATGATTATTATTAAACCGATTAAGCGTCTCAGTACAGCGATGAAAGTGGTCGGACAAGGCGAATACAATGTGCAAGTCGAGCACGCAGCGAATGATGAAATCGGTCTGTTAACTAAAAATTTCAATCAAATGACTAAAGAATTAAACAAAATAGAAACGATGAGGCAAGAGTTCATTGCTAGCGTTTCGCATGAGATTCAATCACCGCTGACCTCTATTCGCGGTTTTTCAGCGGCACTTAAAGATGATATCGTCAGTGAAGATAAAAAGATACAATATTTAACGATTATTGAAAAAGAAAGTACAAGACTTTCTCAGCTTAGTTCCAATTTGCTAAAGCTTGCTTCTCTAGACTCTGAACATCAAACGCTAATGCTGCAGCCATACCGCCTGGATGAACAAATCAGGCATGTGGTCATGGCTTTAGAACCTCAGTGGACAAAAAAGAACATAGAAATTGATCTTGATTTATCCAATGTTCAAATGGAAGCAGACAAAGATTTGTTAGAGCAAGTGTGGCTAAACTTAGTAACAAATGCTATTAAATATACGCCTGAACATGGATTTGTGAAAATATCCATTTCTCTAAAAAACGAAGAAATAGACGTGAAAATAAAGGATAATGGAATTGGTATTGCCGAAGAAGATCAAAAATATATTTTTGAAAGCTTTTATAAAGTAGATAAATCGAGAACGTTAAAAGGAAGCGGCCTCGGTCTAGCCATTACAAAAAAAATTGTTCGGCTGCATGAGGGCGCAATACGTGTTGAAAGCAAAAAAGAACAAGGAAGCATCTTTACGGTAACCCTGTCTATCCAAAAAAATAGGACTAAAAAAGACTCGTCTGTGTAAGTTCATGCAGATGAGTCTTTTTTATTAGGTCAAAGATATAAAAAAATTTAATAATATCTATTTATTTTTTTAATCCCTACTTGACATATAGGTAAAGTGTAAATAATATAGATAGTATAAATCTTTTGAAAAAATTGGGATGCTAAAGAAGCTGATCGGTCAACCGAAGGCTCATACTTGTTCGCTACTAGTGTGGGCCTTTTCTGTACATTGGTTGTGGTCATTAAAATCTCAATCTTCAACTGAACATATGGGGAGGATTACCATGTATTTATCTTCTGCACATTATACAAGTACTTATAGATGTTGTTCGCTTTGTTTATTCAACTGCAACTAAAATATAAATTTATCTATGAATAGGAGAATGATAAAATGGCTTCAATTACACAAGAAAAATTAGATTATATTGTTAAATTACTAACTGAAATCAACTATGGATCTGTACTAATTACTCTTCACGACGGACAAATTACTCAAGTGGACAGTACGGAAAAAAACCGCTTTTTAGCTAAAAGCAAAGTAGCAAGCCACAAATAAGTCTAGTTAAATACTTTCTCCACAAACATGGAAGAGACGGCCTAGCTATTGAAGTCTTTGGCAGCAAAGTGGGAGTACTGTATCAAGTATAGAAAATATGCATATCCAAAGAATAATTGACTTTTTATTGATGGAATATTTAGAATTTTTCGAATTAAAATTGTGTTATAGGTTGTCTAAGTATAACGATGAGAAGTGTAAAGCTGCTGAAGCAGCAGCTTTATACTTTTTAAAATGATAAAGATCTGACAGTTTCATCCTTGTGCTGATCGGGTTACCGAAGGCTTCTAACCTATGTTAGAAGCCTTTTTTATTTTTAGATGAATAGAATAGGAGGAATAAAGATGGAAAATTTATTACGAGCAGCGGTGCGGCAAAGAAAACAATACCTCATTGAAGAGTTATTAAAAAAAGGGGTTTACAAAAAAGAAAACCATCATCTTTTTGAACTCACGCTCTCTGACTTAGAAAAAGAGTATCAGACACGCAGTAAGTAAGGAAAACACGTAAAAAGAACTAAAATAAGTGTAAAAAAGATTAAAAACCTAGTTGACTAATAGGTAAAGTGTGTTTATTATAAAAACAAGAATAAATTGTCTTTTCAGAAAGTATCTTCTTTTTATTCTTACGAATAAATTTAATAAGAATAATTTAAGAGCATATACGCTGATCAGACTAACTGAAGGCTGCTTCTCTTTTCAAAGAGATAGCGGCCTTTTTGTATTTTTTATAAAAAGGGGAGTAAAACATGAAGAAAAAAGCAGTTCAGTTTTTAATGGTGCTAACAGCACTGCTCGTCGTACTAGCAGGTTGCGGCAATGGGAAATCTACTGAAACAGCAGGGAAAGATAGTTCTGCGAGTAAAAACGATTCAAAAAAACCAGTAGAGCTTTTAAACGTTTCATATGATCCTACACGTGAACTTTATCAGGAGTTCAATAAGAGTTTTGCATCTTATTGGAAAGATAAAACAGGGCAAGACGTTACTATCAAGCAATCACACGGTGGCTCTGGTAAGCAAGGTAGAGCAGTAATTGACGGTTTAGAAGCGGATGTCGTAACGCTGGCGCTTGCATACGATATTGATGAAATCGCTCAAACTCGCCAATTATTAAACAAAGACTGGGAAAAAGAATTGGCTCATAATTCTACACCATACACATCAACAATTGTTTTTTTAGTTCGTAAAGGAAATCCAAAGGGAATTAAAGATTGGGATGATTTAACGAAAAAAGGTACATCCGTTATTACACCAAATCCAAAAACGTCTGGAGGCGCACGCTGGAATTATTTAGCGGCTTGGGCATACGCGAAGAATAAATATAACGGAGATAACAAAAGGATTGAAGACTTCATGAGTAAACTTTATGGAAATGTCGAAGTGTTAGACTCAGGCGCACGCGGAGCGACAACTACATTTGTAGAACGGGGCATTGGAGACGTGTTAATTGCATGGGAAAATGAAGCTTACTTATCGTTAAATGAGCTAGGAAAAGATAAATTTGAAATTGTAACACCGTCATTGAGTATTTTAGCAGAACCGCCTGTTGCTGTAGTAGATAAAGTAGCTGAAAAGAAAGGCACAACAAAGGTAGCAAAAGCATACTTGAAATATCTATATACAGAAAAAGGTCAGGAAATCGCAGCGGAAAACTACTATCGTCCTCGAAATGAAAAAATATTAGAGAAACACAAAGATCAATTTCCTTCTCTTAACCTAGTCACCATTAAAGATTTTGGCGGCTGGAAAAAAGCTCAAGAAACTCATTTTAACGATGGAGGAACATTCGATCAGATTTATCAGCCAAAGTAATATGATGCATTAAAAAAGTAAATGAGGAAGATACGAATGGTAATTCGTATCTTCTGTGTATATGTATCTTGAAAGCAGAGAGAGGTGTAAGACGTGAGCGTGTTACAACGACAGAAGAAAAAGAAAAGCATCTTACCTGGATTTGGGCTTTCTTTAGGTTTTACGATGTTTTATGCAAGTATCCTTGTGCTTTTTCCGTTAGCTATGATTTTTTTAAATACGGCATCTATGGGATGGAGCGACTTTATTAAAACTGTTACAGACTCTAGAGTAGTAGCATCATATAAATTAAGTTTTGGAGCAGCATTTGCAGCAGGGATTATTAATGTTATTTTTGGAACTATTATTGCATGGGTATTAGTGAGATATCATTTTCCTGGAAAGAGGTTTATTGATGGACTTGTAGATTTGCCGTTTGCTTTACCAACGGCTGTTGCCGGCATTGCCTTGACCACTCTTTACGTTCCGAAAGGATGGATTGGTCAATTATTTACGTTTAAAATCGCATTTACGCCTATCGGAATTATTATCGCTCTGACGTTTATTGGTCTGCCGTTTGTTGTCCGAATGGTGCAGCCAGTATTGCAAAACTTTAATGCGGAGATCGAAGAAGCATCGGCTAGTTTAGGAGCCAGCCGAATGCAAACGTTCAGAAAAGTTATTTTTCCAGAGCTGGTGCCTGCTATTTTAACAGGTTTTTCTCTTTCATTCGCAAGAGCGCTTGGAGAATACGGGTCAGTTGTTTTTATTGCTGGAAATATGCCGATGAAAACTGAAATTACGCCGCTTATTATTATGACAAAACTCGAGCAGTACGATTATGCGGGCGCTACTGCTATTGCATCAGTCATGCTCGTTGTATCATTTTTTCTGTTATTACTTATTAATATTATTCAATGGTGGACAAATCGTAAATTTGTACATAGTTAAGGAGGGATGACATTGGCAGGACATGTTCCAATGCAGCATGCAAAAACGACTGTTAAACTTAATCATTCTAGTTTAAAAGAGCCCAAAGTCGTCCAGTGGCTGCTTACATTTATTGCACTGGCTTTTTTAGCTCTATTCTTAGTGCTCCCGCTCATCACCATTTTTATGACAGCTTTTCAAAAAGGGTGGGAAACGTATCTTGCTGCGATTACGAATCCGGATGCTTTGGCTGCTATTAAACTAACGCTAATTGTGGTGCTTATTACCGTTCCTTTAAATGCCATTTTCGGCGTGGTAGCTGCATGGTTAATTACAAAGTTTGATTTTAAAGGAAAGAATATTTTAATTACGCTTATTGATTTGCCGTTTGCTGTTTCGCCTGTTATTGCTGGATTGATTTTTATTTTATTATTTGGTGCACAAGGGTTATTCGGAGAATGGTTGTTTAATCACGACATCAAAATTGTATTTGCTATTCCCGGTATTATTTTAGCTACGCTTTTTGTAACGCTGCCGTTTGTTGCTAAAGAATTGATTCCTCTTATGCAAGCTCAAGGGTCAGCCGAAGAAGAAGCGTCGTTAACGTTAGGAGCCAGCGGTTTCAAAACTTTTTTTCTAGTGACGTTACCTAATATTAAATGGGGCTTATTATATGGCATTATCTTATGTAATGCGCGCGCAATTGGAGAGTTTGGAGCTGTATCCGTTGTGTCTGGGCACATTCGAGGAATGACAAATACGATGCCTCTTCATATTGAAATTCTCTACAATGAATATCAATTTGCAGCAGCGTTTGCGGTAGCATCTTTAATGTCAGTTTTAGCTATTTTTACATTAATTGTAAAAAATATTATTGAGTGGAAAGCCAAACATATTTAAATAAGAAGGAGCTTATGAGATGAGTATCCATATTAAGCACGTATCAAAGAACTTTGGTGATTTTAAAGCGCTGGATTCTATTAACATTGATATTCAAACGGGTGAATTAGTAGCTTTACTCGGTCCGTCCGGTTCTGGAAAAACATCTTTGCTTCGTATCATTGCCGGTCTTGAACATCTTGATCAAGGAGCTATTTTATTTGATGGAAAGGAAATTACGCACATAAATCCAAAAGAGCGGAATGTAGGGTTTGTTTTTCAACACTATGCTTTGTTCAGGCATATGACTGTGTTTGATAACATTGCGTATGGTTTAAAAGTACGACCTAAAAAAACAAGGCCTTCTAAAACAGACATTACTAAGAAAGTAACCGAGCTGCTGCAGCTTGTTAAACTAGAGCCGCTTGCAAATCGCTATCCCTCTCAATTATCGGGCGGACAGCGCCAACGAGTAGCGCTTGCTCGAGCGTTAGCAGTAGAACCGAAAGTACTGCTATTAGATGAACCTTTTGGCGCTTTGGATGCAAAAGTTCGCAAGGATTTGCGCAGATGGCTGCGTAAATTGCATAATGATTTTCATATTACGAGTATTTTCGTTACGCATGATCAAGAAGAAGCTTTAGATGTGGCCGATCGTATTGTTGTGATGAACAACGGAAAAATTGAGCAGATTGGAAGTCCTGAGGAAGTATATGATCATCCTAACAGTCCATTTGTGTACGATTTTCTAGGGAACGTCAATTTATTCAAGGGCCGCATTCATAAAGGCAGACTAAAACAAGGAAGCTTTGAAATGGATGTTCCAGAATTCCGCGGAAGAAATGAAGAAGCAGCTGTTGGATATGTACGACCTCATGATATTCACCTTGAAAAGGTAAAAACAAGCGCAGATGCTGTTTCTGCAACCGTTAGCCATATTCATGTGATAGGTCCTATCGTGCAAATTGAATTAAAAAGAGAAGATGCAGAAGAATTTTTAGAAGCTGAATTAACCAAAGAGCACTATAAAGTCCTCAGCCTTCAAGTGGGAGAGCAGGTGTATGTAAAGCCTAAGCAGCTAAAAGTATTTATTCCAGAAGATTATTCTATTTAATAAAAAGCGTAAAGGGTATGCCTTTGCGCTTTTTATCTGCTAATAAATTAGTACCAGATATTAAAAGTAGGTGTTATAATTAAGTATCAACTGATTTGAGGTGGAGAAATGATACAGTCAAAAGCTAGAATTACGGGAATGGGGATATATACACCAAAGCAAAAATTAACGAACGACCATTTAAAAGAAATGGTTGATACAAGTGACGAATGGATTGTACAGCGTACGGGAATGAAAGAACGACGAATTGCAGGGGAAGGCGAATACACGTCCACGCTTGCCATTCAAGCCGTTGAAAATTTGCTTAACCGATATGATGTAAAAATAGAAGATGTAGATGCAATTATTGTTTCGACAACAACGCCGGATCACTTTTTTCCTAGCGTAGCATGTCAGGTTCAAGATTACTTTCATATTGATCAAGCTGCTGCATTTGATCTAAGTGCCGCATGCGCCGGTTTTACATATGGACTTCATGTGGCGAACGGCTTAGTGACGTCGGGATTGCATAAAAAGATTTTAGTTATTGGTGCTGAAGTCATGTCGAAAATTACAGATTATACGGACCGGGCCACATGCGTGCTGTTTGGTGACGGAGCGGGGGCTATGCTTGTAGAGTACGATGAGCATAATCCAAGTTTCTTAGGATGTCACTACGGAACGGACGGAAGCGGAGGGGGAAATTTATATCGTTCTAACTTATCTAATACTCTTTCAGGAAAAGAAATTAACTCGAGCGGGAATTTAGTTCAAAACGGGCGTGAAGTATACCGCTTTGCTGTACGAACGATTCCAAAAGGAGTAGAAGCATTATTAAAGAATACTTCCATTTCTCTTTCTGATGTAAACTGGTTTATTCCGCACAGTGCAAACCTTCGAATGATTGAAGCTATTTGTGCTAAAACAGGTGTTTCAATGGATAAAACGTTAACGAGTGTGCAATACTGCGGAAATACGTCTTCAGCTTCTATCCCGCTTGCTTTAAACGAAGGAATAATGACAAGAAAAGTACAGGATAATGACCTCCTTATTCTCTATGGGTTTGGAGGAGGATTAACGCACTGCGGTCTGTTAATTAAATGGACGTGTAAAGAAAAAAGCTAAAAGGCATCGCCTTTTAGCTTTTTAGATTTTCATTACAGAGCTTTTTATTGTCGTTACAAGAGAGTTTATTCTTTTTATAACGGCAGGTTTACTGTATTTTCAGCGCAAACATATATAATAGAAAAAAACCGCTTTTTTACAGCGGGTTTTCAGCCGGCTTTTGGAATAGTAAAACCTACTCCAAAGACGTCGCGCACATCGTGTACGACCACAAAAGCTTGTTCGTCGACTTTATGAATAATACGCTTTAATTCTAGCAGTTCTTGTTTGTTCACAACTACGTACAATACGTCTTTTGCTTCTTTTGTATAGCTTCCATGAGCGGAAAAGACAGTGACACCACGCTGCATCTTTTTATTGACTTGTTCGGCTACTTCAGCTGAACGGTGTGAAATAATAGTGATTGCTTTGCGAGGGTTGAGTCCTTCAATGATATAATCAAGCACTTTCGTTCCGATGTAAAGAGAAATAATCGTATACATCGTCTTTTCTCCACCGATGACAAAATAAGCGCTTGCTACCACTAATAAATCAATTGCCAGCATCGTTTTGCTAATATTCCAGTCTAGATATTGATTAGCTAAGCGGGCAATAACTGCAGAGCCTCCGGAAGTTCCGCCGCCTCTAAACACAAGTCCGAGTCCTACCCCAGCTAAAATACCAGCAAAAATAGCCCCCAGTAGCGTATCGTCAAGAGGATTTCCCAGTCCTTCAGTTATATGTAGGAATAGAGACGTGAAAATAATACATATAATTGTGTAAACAATCACACGTTTATGAAGCAATTTGTATCCGATTAGTACCAGCAAACCGTTTAATATAAAGTTTGTGATACCTGGAGACCAGCCTAATACATAATAGGTAATCATTGTTACACCGGTTACGCCGCCTTCTGCTAATTCATTTGGAATAGCAAAGTAATTAATGGCCAGTGCGAAAATGAGGCTCCCTAGAATAATGAGGATAATTTCTTTTATTTTATTAATCATGAACGTTACCTCCAATCATCAAAAACTCCGAAAACACAGTCATGACAATGTATTATACCAACTCTAGAGACCGAATTAAAGATGGGATATTATTATTTTTTTAAAAATCAGTTTCTGCTATTAACATAAAATCTTTTGACAGTTTTTATGGAGTATGAAAAAATGAATTGTTTGCTTTTATTTTGATTAAAAAGTTTTGCAATGAGAATGTTCGTTCGGTAAAATAGAAGCAAGAGTCAAGGGGGAGAATGAACGTGTATCAAGATGAATTAAAACAGTATGCGAAGTTAGTAATGCCCGAGCATTTAGAGAAAATGAAGAAAATGTACAGTCCCGAGGCGCATAAGCAGTCCTTAGGGTTGAAAAAAGAAAAGATTGAGCATATTGAAAATGTCATTATGAACAGTTACTCGGAGCATCATCCAGTAACGCTTCACGTCTATGAAGCAGGACATATTCAAAGGTATGAACGAGTGACGATTGATAAAGTCTCGCTGCAGTCGAATATGCTGATGGTTACAGGCCCTTGTTATACATATTCGATTCGAGCGGATGCAGTAATTGAAGCAGATGTATGGAAAGATGAAAGCTACTCTAGCTAAGAGTAGCTTTTTTGTTCGTTTTGTATCTTTTTTTTAACGCATGCATACAATACATAAAAGCATATTCTGCGAGTAGTAACTTCTAGCTACTAGGAAATTTTAATTAAAGAAGGGATCATTGTATGCAAAATGAAAAAACTCAAGTAAGAGAAATCGAATTAACGCAGTTCATTAAGAAAAGACTTGTTCGTTTTATCTCAAGTTTAGCTATTTCTTCTGCCCTTGCTTCCATATTATATATGCTTCTATTTTTATTTAAATGATGGGTCACTTTGAGTTGTCCAAAAAGGTGGACAACTTTTTTGGTGTGTAGGCTTTTACGAAATCAGGACAAGCTATGGCTGATTCAGTCAGAAAAATTCAATCGGTCAAGAAATAGTCAAAAACAGTCATAGCTAATTGAGTAGAAGAAAACCTTTACATATAATGAGAAAAGTAGACAAATTCTTGAATTACCAGCATATTTCCTTTTGTATTAACTATTATTAAACCAAATGCAAATTTAACTATTCGTTCAAAAAACTTTATTTTGTAATTAAAAAAATGAATGTTTTTGATTTTTTATGATTGATTTTGAATGTAAACCGTGATAAAGTAAGTACATGAAATAAATGAAAACGCTTTTTTGAAAAAGGAGCTAGAACATGTTAACGCCGGAGAGACATCAACTAATCTTAAAACTTTTAAAAGAGAAAGAACTTGTAAAAGTACAAGAGTTTATCGAAGTTACAGGCGCTTCGGAATCCACCATTAGAAGAGACTTAAGTCAACTAGAAGAAGAGCAAATGCTCAAACGTGTTCACGGTGGCGCTTCGCTTATTCGCAGTAAACGAATCGAACTGAGCGTTATCGAAAAATCTGCTAAAAATGTTCAAGATAAACGAAACATTGCAGAGTATGCGGCTTCCATTATAAATGAAGGTGACTGTATTTTTTTAGATGCAGGAACTACAACGTATGAAATGATTCCTTTTTTAAAGCAAAAAGATGTAGTAGTCGTGACAAATGGTTTAATGCATTTAAACCCGATGCTAGAACAAGGTATCACCCTCTATTTAATTGGGGGATCTGTTAAACATAAAACGGGCGCTTTAATTGGCAATGGAGCTCTTTTAAGTCTTGAGCAATATCGTTTTGATAAGTGCTTTATGGGAGCGAATGGGATTCATCATCAATATGGATATACAACTCCTGACCCAGAAGAAGCATTGATCAAGCAAACGGCAATGAAGCTGTCTAGAGAATCGTATATTTTATCAGATTCCACTAAGTTTTTTGAAACAAGCTTTGCGAAAATAGCCGATTTACATGAAGCAAAAATTATAACAAATGACGTACCTAGCGATGTACTTATACAGTATGCAAACAAAACAGACATAAAGGTTGTGAAATCATGATTTATACATGTACGTTGAACCCATCCGTTGATTACGTAGTACATGTTTCAGCATTCGAAGAAGGCGGGCTTAACCGTACAACGAATGAAGCCAAGTTTCCAGGAGGAAAAGGCATTAACGTCTCTCGCGTTTTAAAGCGATTAGGTGTTGATAATAAAGCCCTCGGTTTTGTAGCCGGCTTTACAGGAACCTATATCGAAGACTACTTAAAAGTGGAGAATATCGAAACAGCTTTTACAAGAGTTGAGGGAGATACCCGTATTAACGTAAAGTTAAAAACAGAAAAAGAAACAGAAATTAACGGTCAAGGACCTGCTATTACAGACGAAGCGCTTCAGTCTTTATTGACTCAAGTAAAGCAAATGACTGAAGGCGATATATTCGTATTAGCGGGGAGTATACCGAAAACGCTTCCAAGTTCTGTGTATGAAACGTTAACTGAACTAGCAGCAGCGAACGGAGTAAAAGTTGTAGTAGATGCAAGTGGAAAAACTTTGCTAGACGTCGTGTCCCACAAGCCGTTTTTTATCAAACCGAATCATCATGAACTTGCAGAATTGTTTGATGTAGAAGTAAACAGTGCAGAAGATGCGCTAGTATACGGTAAGAAGCTCGTGGAACAAGGAGCGCAAAACGTCGTTGTGTCTATGGCAGGTGATGGAGCACTGCTTATTAACGAAAGCGGTGTCTACAGTGCCACAGTCCCTAAAGGAACGGTAAAAAATTCTGTTGGAGCTGGCGATTCACTTGTAGCTGGATTTATTGCTTCTTATGTAAAACAAGGGGATTTATTAGAAGCTTTTCAAACAGGAGTAGCTTCAGGAAGTGCCACAGCATTCTCACTTGAATTATGTACAGCAGAAGATGTAAAGACGCTTCGTGAACAAGTGTCAATCACAAAGGTAGAGTAGGGGGAAACGAGAATGAGAATTACTGAATTATTAAAAAAAGATACAATCATTCTTGATTTAAAAAGCACGTCAAAAGCTGATGTTATTGATGAATTAGTTGGAAAATTAGACGAAGCTGGTCGCTTAAGCGACCGAGCTGGCTATAAAGAAGCAATTTTAAATCGTGAATCTCAAAGTACAACGGGAATTGGAGAAGGCATTGCCATTCCGCATGCGAAAACAAGCTCGGTAAAAACACCGGCCATTGCATTTGGACGCTCAACAGAAGGTATCGATTATGAATCATTAGACGGACAGCCTGCACACTTATTCTTCATGATTGCAGCGAGTGAAGGCGCAAATAACGCTCACTTAGAAACACTATCTCGTTTGTCTACGTTATTAATGGACGAATCATTCCGAAAAACGTTGCTAACAGCATCATCAATTGATGAAGTCATTAAAGCAATTGATGATAAAGAAACTGAAAATGAAGCGCCGGAAGAGGAAGTAGATACAGCTTCAGATCAATTAGTGCTTGCTGTAACGGCTTGTCCAACGGGAATTGCCCACACATATATGGCAGCGGACAGCTTAAAAGCAAAAGCGAAAGACATGAATGTCACGCTAAAAGTTGAAACAAACGGTTCCAGCGGGGTTAAAAACGCGTTGACGAAGGAAGAAATTGAAAACGCTACCGCTATTATCGTTGCAGCGGACAAGCAAGTAGAAATGGAACGTTTTGCAGGTAAAAAAGTTATTCAAGTTCCAGTAGCTGAAGGAATTCGCAAGCCTGAAGAATTAATTAACCGCGCTTTAAAAGGAGATGCTCCTGTATACAGCGGCGGCGGTGGCAGCAAAGAAGGCGGAGAAAGTAAAGGATCAGAGCGTACAGGGTTTTACAAGCATCTAATGAGCGGTGTATCCGCAATGCTTCCGTTTGTTGTAGGGGGCGGGATTTTAATTGCCATTTCATTTATGTTTGGCATTCACTCAGCAGAACCGAAAGATCCAACGTATAATGCATTTGCAGCGGCGCTAAAAACAATTGGCGGAGATAACGCATTCTTCTTACTAGTACCAGTACTAGCAGGGTTCATTGCAATGAGTATTGCTGATCGTCCTGGTTTAGCTCCCGGTATGGTTGCAGGTCTTTTAGCAGCTTCTGGCGGAGGCGGTTTCTTAGGTGGTTTAATCGCTGGTTTCTTAGCGGGTTATGTAGTAGTGGGGTTAAAGAAATTATTCAGCGGCCTGCCGCAAGCGCTTGATGGAATTAAGCCAGTTCTTCTTTATCCGCTATTTGGGATTTTTATCTCAGGATTGATTATGCTTTATGTTGTAAATGAGCCAGTTAGTGCAATTAACAAAGGATTAACGCACTGGTTAAGTGGATTTGGTACAGGTAACTTAGTATTATTAGGTATTATCTTAGGCGGTATGATGGCTATCGACATGGGTGGCCCTATTAATAAAGCAGCCTTTACATTTGGTATTGCAATGATTGATGCTGGAAACTATGCACCTCACGCAGCGATTATGGCAGGCGGTATGGTTCCACCATTAGGTATGGCTATTGCGACAACTTTGTTTAAAAACAAATTTACTCGCCAAGAGCGTGAAACAGGTAAAACGTGTTATGTAATGGGCCTTTCATTTATTACAGAAGGTGCGATTCCATTCGCAGCAGCTGACCCAGGCCGCGTGATTCCGGCATCGGTTATCGGTGCTGCAGTAGCAGGTGCTTTAACAATGATGTTCCACATCGGTTTACCAGCACCACACGGCGGTGTATTCGTTATCGGAATTGTACAAGGAAATCCTCTTTTATATGCACTAGCAATTTTAATTGGTGCAATTGTAACGGCGGTTCTTGTAGGGGTATTAAAAAAGCCAAAAGCAGAATAACAAATAAAGACTGATTTTACATGATGTAAAATCAGTCTTTTTGTGTTTTTCTGGTAGACATTTGTTCTTTATGGGAGTACAATTACGGTAGTATTCCTTTAATTTTTAGAAAAGTTAGATAGATAAGCTTTTCTACTTGATAAAATATGGTACAATAATCGAATATTAAAAACAAAGTAAGGAAGTGTCTCACACATGAAGGTTGCGAAGTTTGGCGGGAGTTCAGTTGCAAGCGCAGAGAAATTTAAACAGGTTGCGCATATTGTAACGTCTGATAAAGAGAGAAAGCTGGTGGTTGTATCAGCTCCGGGTAAGCGATACGGAGAAGATACAAAAATGACAGATTTGCTAATCGCACTTTCTGCCAAAATACAGCTTGGAGAAGATTACGTCGATGAGTTTGGGCAAGTAATTGATCGCTATCGTGAAATCGTTGTGGACTTGTCTATGCCAGAAACGATTATTACTGACATTATTACGAATTTACAATCACTTATTGATTTACATAAAAACGATCCATTTCGCTTATTAGACTGCCTAAAAGCAAGTGGAGAAGATAATAACGCAAAGGTAATGGCTGCTTATTTAAACCATTTAGGTTTTGAAGCTCATTATGTAAATCCAAAAGAAGCAGGTATTTTTGTTTCTGATGAACCCGGAAGAGCAAGAGTGCTTCCACTGTCTTATGAAAAATTACCGCAGCTAAGAGAGCGTTCGGGCATTTTGGTGATTCCAGGATTCTTTGGCTACTCTGAAGAAGGGAACATGGTTACGTTCTCGCGCGGTGGGTCAGATATCACAGGCTCAATTGTAGCAGCAGGAGTAAAAGCTGACTTGTATGAAAACTTTACCGACGTAGATGCTATTTACAGCGTAGATCCACGACTTGTGGAAAAGCCTCATGAAATGAAAGAAGTAACATACAGAGAAATGCGTGAACTCTCCTATGCTGGTTTTTCTGTCTTCCATGATGAAGCGCTGGAGCCGGTTTATAAACTAGGCATTCCTGTATGTGTAAAGAATACAAATAATCCGGAAGCAAAGGGCACATTCATTGTAGCTGAGCGTCCTCACGGCGATACACCGGTAGTTGGAATCGCTGGAGACAAAGGTTTTTGCAACATCCACGTGAGCAAATACTTATTAAACCGTGAAATTGGTTTTGGCAGAAGATTGCTTGAAATTTTAGAGGATGAAGGTATTTCATACGAACATACCCCTTCAGGAATTGATAATATCTCTGTCATCATGCGCGAGCATCAGCTTACGCCAGATGTTGAAAAGCGCGTATTTGCTCGAATTGAAAAAGAACTTGAAGTAGATGAAATCTTTATTGAACGTGATCTTGCTATGGTTATGGTAGTAGGAGAAGGAATGAATAGCACAGTAGGAATTGCTGCAAAAGCTACAGAAGCTTTTGCTCGTGCTGAAGTAAATCTTGAAATGATCAACCAAGGTTCTTCTGAGGTGAGCATGATGTTTGGTGTGAAAGCAGATGCTTTAGACCGTGCTGTTCAAGCTCTTTACAATACGTATTTTAACAGCATGTACAGTATTTCTTATTCGAATGTAAAATAAACAAGACGAAAAACCCCGCTTTCTTTTTAGAGAGCGGGGTTTTCTAGTGAAGGCGTATAAAAATCAAATTTGTGGACATAAAGGGAAGGAAGAGTGAAGTCAAAGGAGGAAATACAGTGAAGAAACGACCCTTTTTCATATTCTTTTCCCTTATAAGTATTAGCGTGCTTTCAGCGTGCCACAATGATGATGCAGCGCCGGCAAAAGAAGCTCAAAATAAACAAGGCGTGACGAATGGCGGAACGCCGATGAGCTATGATAATCAAAGCGAAAACACATCTTTTAACTTTTCAAAATTTGATTTAGAAGTAGACTATAAGGGGCTCAACAATGATTATGAAGCCGACTACGAAAATGAAAATGATGAGATAGAAGCCAAAGTGGATGATAATATTAACGATGAGCACTTGAACGGAGACAAAGCTTTTAATAAATTATCTTCAAAATTTAAAAAGTTAAATTTTGATCAGCGCACGCCCGATGAAGATGTAAAAAAAGAAGTAATCGATGCGTTTGGTCTAAAAAAAGATTTTCAGTCGTTTGAATTAGAAGTTCGTTTTTCAAACGGAACGGAAAAAGAATACAACTTTAAACAGAAGTAAGACGTTAAAGCAAAGTATTTTAGTTGAAGGAAAATCCGAACGATGAATCGAGGTTCTTCATTAAGAATCCAACTCGTTCGGATTTTTTCATTGGTAAGGTGAACGTATGTCTCAATCTTATTTTTGATGTCTAAAAAAAGGAAAATAGTGAAAGGATGGTGATAAATAAGAAAAAGGAGGAATCACGGATGCAAAAGTTGATAATGAACGGATGCGTAGTCTTTGTTCTGTTATTGTTAGGAGCATGCAGCATGGTAAAAGAGCAAAATAACGCTCATGAAAACCACCTGAAAACAGAGGAAGCAAAAGAAACAAGCGAAGTATCGGTAGAACCTGTTAAAGTGGATTTAACAAATACATCGGGTAAAAAAGTAGGAGAGGCTACCCTGTCAGAAGCAAAGAACGGCGTGCACATTAAATTAACTGCTCAAGGTCTTTCACCGGGGAGACATGGATTTCATATTCATGAAATAGGAAAATGTGAGGTGCCGGATTTTAAAACAGCGGGTGCCCATTTTAATCCTTTTAAACGTGAACACGGCTTTAAAAATACAAAAGGCCCGCATGCAGGTGATTTGCCCAATCTAGAAGTTGCTCCAAATGGCAAAGTAGATACAGAAATTTTTGCTTCTCTTGTCACTCTGCAAGAAGGAAAGCCGAATTCTCTTTTGGATATGGATGGATCGGCATTAGTGATACATGATAAAGTCGACGATTACACAACGGATCCTTCAGGAAACTCAGGAGATCGGATTGTTTGTGGAGTGATTACAAAATAAGCCAAAAAGCTGTGAGATCATTCACGGCTTTTTTATTTCAGTAACGAGCCGCTTCTAAATTGCGGTGAGCTTCTTTTTTTTGCACAATAGAAGAAAGAGCTAAAGAAGGTGAAAACATGCATAAGCAAGTTGTCGTAATAGGCGGAGGAATAGGTGGTTTAACAGCGGGAGCGCTTTTAGCTAAACATGACTATGAAGTGACGGTTTTAGAGGCTTCTCGAGAATGGGGAGGCTGTGCAGGGAAATTTCAGCGTCATTTGTATACGTTTCCTGTTGGGGCGACGCTTGGAATGGGATTTGAGCACGGAGGGATACATGAGCGAATCGGCACGTACCTTGGCCTAGAAATTGAAAAGGTTTCTCTTGAGAAAATCATGAAAGTTCATCTTCCTCATCGTACACTGATTTATTATCAAGACCGGTATCAGCATATTTCCTATCTTCAAAAACAATTTCCTCATAAAGCAAAAAATATTAGGAGCTTTTATGAAAATGTTTTTAGAATTGCAAAAGAAATTCGCAAGCTTATGCAGTCTCTGCCGGTTCTTCCTCCTCTAACAGTCGGTGAGTGGAGCAGGCTGGTAAGTTCGTTGAATTTTGGTTCTGTGAAGCTGTTGCCTTATTTTCATCAATCGTTTAGTTATTTACTAAAAAAACACAGCTTGCTAGACGAAGCGGACTTTCTTCATTTTGTTGATGGTCAATTAATAGACAGCATGCAGACAACGAGTGAGAACTGTTCAATGCTTATTGGATGTTTAGCGTTAGATATTTATCACGAAGGTGCTTTTTATGTGAATGGCGGCTTATACAAAGTCGCAGAAGCGCTGCAAAAATCGATTAAAGCCAGCGGAGGAAAAACGATTCTAGGAAGGAAAGTAGTAAAGATAGAGCGTGATAATGACGGGTGGATCGTGCATGATCATAGAGGTAACCATTACCGTGCATCAGACGTTGTATGCAACGCGCCGGTTCAAAGCTTAAAGTCTTTGCTGCATGATGAAGATTACCAGCATATTCATAAGCGGGCAAAAGAAAAAAGCGAGCTTCCGCAGTGGGGAACGTTTTCGATGTATTTTGCGATTGATGAAAGAGATCTGCCGCAAAAGGTAGAGTTGTTTCAGCAAGTACTTCAATCCGAACAAGGGGAAATGACGGAAGGAAATCATTTATTTCTCTCAGTCTCTCATCCTGACGATCGTTTTCGAGCGCCTCAAGGCAAGCGTACAATTACAGCGTCTACTCACATTGATCTTAGCAAGTGGAGTACCAAAGAAGCCTATGATCTTCAAAAACAAGTTCTTGAAAAAAAAATGGTAGCAGGCATTAAAACCATTATTCCTGGCATTGAAAAAGCAGAGCATCAAATTTCGGGAGCTCCTAAAGCATGGGAAAGGTTCACTTCTCGCCCAAGCGGCGGAGTGGGAGGCTTTCCGCAAACGTTAGATCATGCCTTGTTCAACAGCATTTCGCATCGATCTGGCTTAGAAGGAATGTGGTTATGCGGAGATACAGTATTTCCAGGAGCAGGAACTATAGGCGTATCGGTAAGCGGCTATCATGTTTTTCAAAGTATAACGTCTCATCGCCACGCGTTACCTTAACATTTCTTACATACAAACTACTATTGTTCATACTATTAAAAAACACCGGCCCTATTACCATAGGGCCGGTGTTTTCAGGAGAGAAACAGCTTCCACCACTTCCTTTTTCGCTTCATATCAGCAGCGGCGGTTTGTCTAAAGGTTTGGACAAAATCACTAAACATCTCTTCGCGTTCAGCTACGCTTTGACGATGAAGCTTACGTTCTTTCTCCATTTCTTTTAAATAATAGACTCGTTCCTCATTCATTGAATCAATTAAATCACGAAGCTCTTCTGTCGTATTAGTTGAAGAATTGTTTAATTTTTCAACCATAAATTTTACTTGATTCATCGCAACGGTGGAATTGCTTGAGAATCGGTCTAATAAATACTGCATTTCTTTAGAGGATTCATCCGCATTCTCCATGACATCTTTCATGAACAGGCGCATATCCTCGGTTTTCTCTTCAGCGATTGTTGAATAATCTTCAATCAAAGAAGTGACTTCATCAAACGATTTTTCGTTAGAACGGATAATTTTCTTAGACATATTCTCTACATCTCTTGCGCTGCGTTCTGAAGACTCAGAGATGTATGCCCCGACCGACTCCACCATTTCTACAGTTTGAGTAGCACTTTTTTCAAGCTCTCTTTTTACTTCTCCGACAATTTCTTCGCGAACTTCATTTCGCATACCTTCCCGCATTTCTTTTAACAAATCAGCTTTAAATGTATCAAGTACCTCAAACACATCTTCATAGCGGCGAACAGCTTCTACTAATTCCCCTTGAAGCAGTTCTTTTTCATTCACAACAAGGTCGTTTGGTTTTGGCTCTTCAATAGAAGCAGAAATAGCCTGCTTTTCTTCTTCAGTAGCTAATCGTGCTTCAGGTATAGGAGGGGTCTTCTCTTGCTTATTTTCTGAAATGCTTTCCTGCTTTTCAGCAGCTTTTTTCTTTTCTTGCTTCAATTGTTTATTGGAATGTTCTTGAAAATCAATGACGTTTTCTTTTTTAGCAGTTTTCAACTGTGCCGGTTCTTCTTCTTTTGAAACCGCTGCCTCTGATTCCATAACTAAATGCTCCTGTTCTTCTTGTTCTTTTATCAGCAGCTGAACGTATTCTTTGACTTCATCTAACGTACATTGTTCATCAAACAGCTGTTTAATATCATTAAATAATTCAATTTGTTCCTCTGTATAGACACGGGCCCCATCTACTCGTTCAATTGTTAAATAGCTGCCCAATAATTTTTCCCATTGTTTTAGCGTTTTCTTTTCTACCTCTAATTGATCACTTACTTTTTTAATTGTATATGTCTCCATCATTTTTCATTTCCTCCCTTATCTATTTTCATCCAACTATGTAATGGATTATTTGTTGTATGTTGTATTCACCATATCTTCACTTGTTTTCCTGCTAGGTGACAAAGGTTGTCAAAACTAGACGACATTAGCCTTCTATGTAAAGAAAACGCATATTTTGTAAAAAAATGTACAGAAATGCGCAAATGGCAAAAATGGAAAACATAAAAGAAAAGAAGAGTATAGAAAACAGTTGACGGGAAAAAATGAATCCTATAAGATAAGTTTAAATGTTTAAGTTCTTGAACATATAAACATAAGGAGTGAACACTATGTCACAGCATTATGCGCTCATCACCGGTGCGTCGGGAGGAATAGGTAAAGAGTTAGCTTATCAATTCGCAAAGGATGGTCATCCTGTAATTTTAGTTGCCAGAAGCGCTGATAAACTAACAGCGATTGGAGAGAATTTAAAATCTACTTACAATATTGACGTGATAACGGTTGTTAAGGATTTATCAAGAGAAGAAGAGATACAGTCACTATATGAAGAACTTAAAAATAAAAAAATACACGTTGACTATTTAGTGAACAATGCTGGTTTTGGACTATACGGCAAATTTATTGAAACAGCTTTAGACGACGAGTTAAACATGATTGATTTAAATATTCGAGCGTTAACTCATTTAACAAAATTATTTTTACCGGATATGGTCAGAAGAAATCAAGGTAAAATTTTGAACATTGCGTCCGTTGCTGCATTTATGCCGGGTCCGCTTATGACGGTGTATTACGCAACAAAAGCGTACGTATTGTCTTTCACAGAGGCCCTTGAAAATGAATTAAAAGGTACCAATGTAACGGTAAGCGCTCTATGCCCGGGTCCAACTAAAACGGGTTTTAGCGACCGAGCCCAGCTAAGCAACTCCAAGCTTTTTCAAAGCGGTGCAATGGATGTAGAAACAGTAACGAAAGTTGGCTATAAAAAATTTATGAAAGGGCAGACGGTTATCGTACCAGGAGTGCAGTTTCGTCTCGCTACGTTCATCCCGCGCTTCGTGCCAAGAAAGTGGCTTACATCCGTTGTCCGCAGAACACAAGAAATTAAATAAAGGAGAATCTATATGAGTCAAAAAGCAGTCGAGTTATTTCGTGCCAGCATTCCTATTTTTCAGGCGCTAAGTGATTCAGCAAGACAAGATATTATTTTGCTGCTCGCGGAAAAAGAGCCTTTAACCGTAAATGAAATTGCAAAGGAGTCTACGCTATCACGACCGGCAATTTCTCATCATTTAAAAATTCTACGCGATCAAAAGCTTGTGCAAATTGAGCAAAAAGGAACGCAGAGATATTATTCATTAGCTTTAAATGAGGCAGTTGAGCTATTAAAAAACTTGCTTGCTACAGTTGAAAGCGAATGTTTATAGGGAGATGAAAGAGATGAACCACGAGCAATTTTATATCACAGATAAAACGGTCATTGAGCATATTGTCTCTACACAAAAGCAGTATTTCTATGCGCAAAAGACAAAGAGTATCAGCAGCCGCATTCAAGCGCTGAATAAGCTAAGAGAAATAGTCAAACAAAATGAGCAGAGAATTATGGATGCTTTAAAACAAGATTTAAATAAATCTGAAGTAGAGGCCTACACGTCGGAAATCGGGATTTTACTAGAGGAGATTCGGTTTACGCTTAAACATTTAGCAAAATGGATGAAGCCTAAAAAAGTAAAAACCGCTTTAACACATGTGGGCTCTAAAGGGAAAATTGTTCCTGAACCGTATGGAGTTGCGTTAATTATTGCTCCGTGGAACTATCCGTTTCAATTGGCACTGTCTCCTTTAGTAGGAGCGATTGCCGCTGGAAACACGGCGATTATAAAACCTTCTGAACTAACGCCTAGCGTATCTCGCGTTATACAAGAATTACTGGCTGAAGCTTTTGACCCAGCATTTGTGACGGTGGTTGAAGGGGCTGTAGACACGACAAGCCTGCTTTTAAAACAGCCCCTTGATTATATTTTCTTTACGGGAAGTGTAAATGTAGGGAAAATTATTATGCAAGAAGCAGGGAAGCAGCTTATCCCCGTCACGCTTGAGCTAGGCGGAAAAAGTCCGTGCATTGTACATGAAGACGCAAACCTAGATCTTGCAGCGAAGCGAATTATGTTTGGTAAAGGGATGAATGCAGGCCAGACGTGCGTTGCTCCTGATTATTTGCTCGTGCATAAAAAAGTGAAAGCGCCGCTTGTAGAGAAACTTCGCGAAGCAATTTCTCAATTTTACGGTAGTAATCCACTTGAAAGCGACCGCTACGGCCGTATTGTCAGTGAGCGTCATTTTACTCGGCTAGTTGAGTTTTTAAAAGACGGAAATGCTATAGTTGGAGGCGGGTACAATAAGGACACGCTAACAATAGAACCTACGGTGTTAAGTGAAGTAAGCTGGACATCAGACGTTATGCAAGAAGAAATCTTTGGGCCTATTCTTCCTATGATTGAATATGAAACACTAGACGAAGTCATTCATAAAGTTCAAGAAAAAGCTAAGCCGTTAGCTCTTTACTTATTTACAGAAAGTGAAGATGTGCAAAACGTCATAACGGAGCGCCTTTCATTTGGAGGAGGCTGTATAAACGATACGCTTATGCATATCGCTACATCATATTTGCCGTTTGGCGGAGTGGGAGAAAGCGGCACGGGTCAATATCATGGAAAAGACAGCTTTCAGACATTCACTCATTTTAAAAGCATGCTGTCTCAAACAACCAAGTTTGATTTGTCATTCCGCTATCCTTCGGAAAAACAAAGCTTGAAAATGATCAAAAAACTATTGAAATAAAAGAGCCTCCTGATAGGAGGCTTTTTCGTTATTTTGAAAGGGAAAGCTGAGAAAGCGGCCATTTTTCTTGGGTATATGCCATTTCCCAAAATAAATACTCCAGTTCACAGCTTTTGATGAAGTGATCTTTCATACGGTTACGTTCTTCTTCAGTCGCTTGTTCGGCGAGTTCATCAAGCTTGTTACAAAACCATTGTGTTGTGCCATTCATTTCTTCATTATTATAAAACTGAATCCATTCATAAAAAGGATGAGAAGGAGATGGATTTACTTGTTCTGTAATGCGCTGGCCAATTTCAACGTACGTCCATGGACATGGAAGAAGCACTGCAATGATTTCTGCTAAGCTGCCTGTATGCGCAACACTTGTCATATGGTTAATGTAGTGGCTGGCCGTCGGTGAAAGCGTCTCAGTGTGAAGGTCTTCATAACGTACGCCTGCTACTTCACAAAAATTATTGTGAGGGTGTACTTCACTATGTAATACCGTAGAAATGCCGGCATTAAAGGCTTCCATTTCGGTACGCGTGCGGCATTTTGTTAAAGCAGCGCCGTAAATGCGAACAAATGCTGTTAAGTATTCATAATCTTGAGAAACGTAGTGAATAAGCGCTTCTTTTGGCACGTTTCCTTCAGCAATTCCTTTAATAAAAGGATGGTTAAAAATGGCTTCGTAAATATAGTTTGCTTCTTGTCTTAATTGAGATGAAAATGACATCAAAATCCTCCTTTAATATGAGGAAGTCACAAACAAGCACATAAAGGAAATAAAAAACACTCCGTTTATAAACGGAGTGGCAAAGGACAGTAAAAACTGAACATTGCCACTTTCCTACGCTGGTATGAGCCAGATCAGGTTCAAAGGGATCAAGAAAACTTGTCTCAGCCGGTGGCACCCCTAGTGGACTTCCTATTAATCTAAGTTTAACTTACCATATATTCTGAAAAATAGAAAGAGTTATAGGGAAATGTGCGCTAACCGTTTTTATTTTTTAAAGAGGAAGCTTCTTAAAGCTATTTTTAATCATTTTTGTTTAAAAATGCATATTTTTAGGGAAGAAGAGGTATTAATGAAGGGAAGAGCCGTTTTCGTCTCCGAAACACTCCCATATAAATAGAAGAAAGGAGAGAACAAAATGGCGAAATTTCGTTTGTATGCTATATTAAATGCAATAGGCTTGGCTATTACACTGCTTGTGAATTATTTAGCAAATGCTATTCCAATAGGAGGCAAAACAACGGGAGAAGCTTCTGCGCAAGTTCCTACGTTGTTTACACCAGCTGGTTATGCCTTTGCTATCTGGGGCGTTATTTATTTATTATTAACCATTTGGGTTATACGCCAATTTTTTGCAAGAGAAGATCAAAAGGAAATATATGCACGTATCGGCATTTGGTTTTTTCTAAACTGTTTGTTAAATAGTGCGTGGATCTTTATTTTCCAAAACGATTACTATAAGTTATCCCTTTTAGTTATGCTCTTTATTCTAGGCACATTAATGATTGTGTATTCCATTATTCAGCATTCTCGAATGACGACATGGTTTATGCGTCTGCCAATTTCGCTTTATCTTGGATGGATTTCTGTTGCGACTATTGTCAATGTGTTTGTCGTATTTCAAGCAAATGGAATACAGCACTTGCTTGGCTTAAACGAGTTAGCATGGACGATTATTATGCTGCTGGTAGGAGCTGTGCTGGGCATCATGTTTACATTAAAAAACCGAGACGCTGTTTATCCGCTTGTTTTTATTTGGGCTTATATTGCCATTGCAGTGAAGCAAAGTGGAAATCAGCCAATTGTCATGACTGTCATTATTTCGATTGTTTTATTAGCAATTGCCATTATTGTGGGACTGATTAAACGCTATAGACGTTTTTAAAAAGAAGCTCTAGCTTTTGTAAGCTAGAGCTTTTTATGATGCTCTTTTGATTGTAAAAAAGCAGCTGTAAAAGCAATTAAGCTAATTAAAATACCAAAAGGAACAACAATTGGTACGAATGATAAAATAAATGTCATAAGTGTAACCTCCATGTTGCATCGGTGCATAATGAAAAATTCAACTTTTTTAAATTGAAGTTCCGCTATTATAGTATGCTAGGCTTTATGTTTGGAGCCTATATGTTTAGAAATAAACGAAAAAGGCAACATACGTTACATACAGGTTATATAGGAGGAGTTAAAATGGAAACATATTTAGTCGCTTACACAGATAAAGATGATATGGAATATAAACAAGTGACGTGCGAGAGCTATGAAGATGCAGAGCGTACGGTCCTTCGTTTAGAGAGAGAAGGGCATATGCATATTGAAGAAATTTCAAATCAAGAAGCCTACCGTGGAGATGAATCATCGTACAGAGAATAAATTTTGAATAGAAACACCGACCTTAAAATGAAGAAGCAGCTGCTTCTTCATTTTTTCTATTCTATATAGATATCGTTTTATAGAAAAAAGTAAAACGGGAATGATTTTCTTCTGCATTTATGGTACAGTACTAATCAGGTGAGTTTTGAGTTTAGAAGAGGAGAGAGTAACATTATATGAGTAAAGGAAATCAGTGGTCTTCACGCCTCGGTTTTATTTTAGCATCTGCTGGGGCAGCAATTGGTCTAGGAGCGATATGGAAGTTTCCATACGTAACGGGAACCAGTGGCGGTGGAGCATTTTTTGCGTTGTTTATTTTATTTACGATTTTTATTGGATTGCCGCTTCTGTTGGCAGAATTTATCATTGGAAGACATACGGGAAAAGAAGCGATTAGTGCTTATAAGGCAATTGCTCCAAAATCCGCTTGGGTATGGATTGGCAGGCTGGGAGTACTAAGCTGTGTCGTTTTGCTTTCCTTTTACAGCGTCGTTGGCGGCTGGGTGATTTTATATACGATTATGAGTGTAACCGGTATGCTAAGCGGAAAAGAGTACGGCGCGTTGTTCAATGCCGTCATTAGCCAACCTTATGTAGTATTAGGTGCACAGGCGCTGTTTTTATTAATTACAGTGTTTGTTATTTCAAAAGGCGTACAAAAAGGAATAGAGCGTGCTAATAAATACATGATGCCGCTGTTATTTATTTGTTTTATCATTATCGTGGTGCGTTCTCTAACATTAGACGGAGCAATGGACGGAGTAAAGTTCTTTTTAAAACCGGATTTTTCAGCCATTACAGGGTCATCTGTTCTCTATGCGCTCGGTCAGTCGTTTTTCTCGCTTTGCGTGGGATTATCCTGCATGGTGACATATAGCTCTTATTTAGGGAAAAAAGTAAGCTTGACGCGTTCAGCTGGCACTATTGCTATTTTGAACTTGTTTGTTTCGCTGCTGGCGGGCTTGGCTATTTTTCCAGCCGTTTTTTCGTTTGGATTAAAGCCAACTGAAGGACCTGGACTTTTGTTTGTGGTCTTGCCAACAGTATTTGAGAAAATGCCGTTTGGTACCGTCTTTTTAGCACTGTTTTTAATTTTATTTCTATTTGCTACGCTTACGTCTGCTTTTTCACTTCTGGAAATTATCGTAGCTGCTTTAACCAAAGACGATCAGACAAAACGAACTCGCTACGCTTCTTTATCAGGGATTCTTGTGTTTGTGGTAGGTATCCCATCAGCGCTTTCGTTTGGTGTACTAAAACATGTTTCACTTTTTGGCAGAAGTATATTTGACGTAGCTGACTTTTTTGTGAGCAACTTAATGCTGCCTCTTGGAAGTTTAGCCATTGCGATTTTTGTGACATTTAAAATGAAAAAAGAAGCCGTGTATGAAGAGTTTATTTCAGGAAGTACAAAAGGTGTTAAATTATTCAACGCATGGTTCTTTCTAGTTAAATACGTATTGCCTATTATTATTATAGCTGTTCTATTAAGCTTACTTGTTGCATATTAAAAAAAAGCACTCATCTGAGTGCTTTTTTTGTTTATTTTGCAAAAACGTGATTTCCGATCGTAATCGTAACCTGTTTTTGACGAAGCCATTGGTCGCTTGTTTTATCTGGATTAAAGAAGAATAATGAACCTTTTCCTTGACCTCTAAAAGCTAGTGCTTCATTTACAGCTTTTTTTGCTTCAGCATCCGCTGCTTTATTAATTTCACCGTTTTGTACAGGTGTAAACTGTGTACCTTGATAAATGACATCATGAATAGAGTTTGGGAAAGAATCGCTATCCACGCGATTTAAGACAACTGTTGCTACAGCCACTTTGCCAGCGTAAGGTTCGCCTTTTGCTTCAGCTTGTACAAGGCGAGCTAACAATTCTTTATCACTTTCGCTAATAGAGTTAGGGATTGTTAGTGTTTCATTTGCATTAATAGAGTCCGTAGATTTGTGATTCGCTTCTTTTAACTGTTTAACCGTAACGCCGTATTCAGCGCCAATCTTGTAAAGAGTCTCTCCGGCTTTTACGCGATGAGTTGTTTCAGCGGCATTTGCCCCGTGACTCATGCCGAACATAGGAACTGCCAGTGCTCCAATAATTGCTAGTTTCTTAAACATAAAGTAAGTACCTCCTGAAATCCTTTTGAACGCCCCTTTTATCACGGATCGGTGCGTGCTGTGCACCGAACTTTATATGTACGTTTCAAAGATTAACAGGTGTCAATACATCTTGTCACTGCTTAAAACATGCCAATCTAGGAAGATATTATAATAGTTAACAGATAATTTGAAAAATACGTTGACTGATAATAAAGGAGTGAATTATAATGAACGAGTAAATAGTTAACCGTTTAACTGGAGAGATTTTATGGGAGAAAAGATAACGATTCGTGATGTAGCGAAGCATGCAGGGGTGTCTGCAGCTTCAGTATCTTACGTCTTAAACGGAATTAACAAAGTATCCGATGAAACAAAAGAGCGAATCTTAACAGCGGTAAAAGAATTAAACTACGAACCAAATTTAACCGCCGTTAGTCTCTCGAAACAAAAGTCAAATATGATTGGCGTTATGTTCCCGCTTACAGATGATTCACTTTCTACTATATTTAAAGATAACCATTATTACAGCGAAATGATTAGTGGAATTGAATATGTAATCCGCAAGCATGGTTATGATCTAGTCATATCTGGAGCGAGTAGCCCAGCTGATTGCCTAAAATGGATTCGAACGAGAAATATTGATGGTCTTCTGTTTTTAGGAGCCTTCCCTCATCGATTGTATGAGAAAATGAAAGCGTTATCGAATCCGATTGTGCTAGTAGATACATATGAAAAGTACGAACGTGATTATCATCATATTTCTGTAGACGATGAGCATGGAGGATATCTAGCTACAACACATTTAGTGAATTTGGGGCACAAAGAAATTGCCTTTGTTGCTCATCACCTCGTCAATAGTCCAGTGGATAAAAAGAGGTATATAGGCTACGAGAAAGCATTAAAAGAAGCAGGCATTACACCATCAAAGACGTTTGTTTTTGAAGTGAACGAAAGTTCCTTTGATAACGGTTACAAATTAGGGAACAAGCTGCTGCAAGATCATAAGGATATTCGTGCGGTTTTTGCATCCTCTGATACGCTGGCGCTTGGAATTATGAAAGCACTGCAAGAAAAGGGGAAAAAAATTCCGCAGGACTACTCAATCGTAGGGTTTGATGACATAACGTTTAGCAGCTATGCATCTCCAAGTCTAACAACCATCCGTCAAGATGTATTTAACAAAGGAGTCGTCGCCGCGACGTCTGTTATTCAAGCAATTGAACACCGTTTCAGCACGCTGCAGCATGTGAAATTATCGGTTGAACTTATTATTCGAGATTCGACTGCTAAGCGCGGGTGAATCACAGTAAGTTAACCGGTTAACCAAAGTTTAGCATTTATAAAAAAAGGGGATATAAGTTAGCATTCACAAAAAAAGGGGATATGAAAATGATTAATGTTACAGTATGGAATGAAAATCGTCATGAACAGAAAAATCCGGTGGTAAGAGAAATTTACCCTGAAGGCATTCACGGTGCCATCGCTTCTTTTTTAGAAGAAGGAGGATTTCGTACGCACACCGCAACATTAGAAGAAGTAGAACACGGGTTGACTGAAGAAGTATTAAATCAAACGGATGTTTTAGTATGGTGGGGTCATTTAGCACATGACGAAGTAAAAGATGAGATCGTTGAGAAAGTAAAGCAGCGCGTGCTAGACGGTATGGGGCTTATTGTCTTACACTCAGGTCACTTTTCTAAAATTTTCAAAACGTTAATGGGCACAAGCTGCGACTTAAAATGGCGTGAAGCAGATGAAAAAGAGCGCTTGTGGGTAGTAGAACCAAGTCATCCGATTGTGGAAGGTATTGGTGAATTTATCGAGCTTGAGCGCGAAGAAATGTATGGAGAGCACTTTGATATTCCAGCACCTGATGAACTGATTTTCACGAGCTGGTTTGAAGGCGGAGAAATTTTCAGAAGCGGCTGCACGTACAAACGCGGAAACGGAAAAGTATTTTATTTCAGACCTGGACATGAAACATATCCAACATACCATAACAAAGACATTCAGCGTGTCATTATGAATGCGATTAAATGGGCGAAGCCAGCAGAGAGAAAACGTCCGGTTTACGGCAATGCGCAACCGCTTGAATCAATCGCTGTTAAAAACTAATTAATAATGCTTAAGCAAAGGGGATAGGAAAGATGGCAAAAGTAAAAATTGGCGTTATTGGGTGCGGAAGCATTGCGCAACACCGTCACTTACCAGAATATAAGATGAATGAACAAGTAGAATTAGTAGCCGTTTGCGATATAAACACAGAACGTGCAAACAGCGTAGCACAGCAGTACGGTGTAAAAGCTTACACAAACTATGAAGAACTTTTAGCAAGCGGTATAGTAGAAGCAGTGAGCGTATGTACGCCCAACTATCTTCATGCGCCTATTTCGGTTGCAGCGTTAAACAGCGGAGTTCATGTCCTGTGTGAAAAGCCGATGGCAACATCAGAAGAAGAAGCGAAAGCAATGATTGAAGCAGCAAAAACAAACGGTAAAAAACTAATGATCGGACATAATCAGCGCTTTGTAGCTTCTCATCAAAAAGCTCGTGAACTTATTGAAAAAGGGGAAATCGGTAAAATTTATAGTTTCCGTACGGCTTTTGGCCACGGTGGCCCTGAAGGTTGGAGCGTGGACGGAAAAGACAGCTGGTTCTTCAAAAAAGACGAAGCGTTTATTGGGGCTATGGGTGATTTAGGCGTTCATAAAACCGATATGCTCCGCTACATATTGAATGAAGAAATTGTAGAAGTCGGTGCATTTGTAGAAAGCAATGCAAAAGACTTTGCAAATGTAGACGACAATGCTGTGTGCGTATTAAAAACGGAAAGCGGGATTATCGGTACGCTTGCGGCAAGCTGGGCTTACAATGGAAAAGAAGATAACTCCACGATTGTTTACGGAGAGAAAGGGATTCTTCGTTTGGAGGACGACCCGACGTATTCATTAGTTGCACAATATGCAACGGGTGAAGTCGTGAACTATGAATTAGGAAAAATTCAATCGAACGATGAAGGCGGCCAAGGTAATTCTCACGTCATTGAACAATTTGTAGATGCAGTTGCACAAGATAAAGAATCTCCTGTTCCTGGTGAAGAAGGATTAAAATCACTTGCTGTTATTTTAGCAGCTTTAAAATCAAGTCAAACGAAACAAATTACGCGCGTGTAAGAGGTGAAAAACGTGAGAATTGGCATAATCGGAGCAGGAGGGATTGCTGTAAGCAGGCATATCCCGGCATTCAAACAACTGGGTGATGAATGTGTGATTTGGGGGCTTAGCGATATTAATAGTGAAAGAGCCACAGAGGTAGCCAATGAGCATAATATCCCTCACGTATTTGTTGATTACAAAGATATGTTTAAAGAAGTGGATGCTGTATGTATTTGTACACCGAATAAATTTCACGCCGAGTTTGCAGTAGAAGCGCTAAAAGCAGGCGTTCACGTCCTATGTGAAAAGCCAATGGCGATGTCTAAAGAGCAAGGTGAAGAAATGCTTGCTGCTGCTAGAGAATCAGGTAAGCAGTTAGCGATTGCGTATCATTACCGATTCATGAAAGAAGCGCAGGCAGCGAAAAAAATGATGACAGAGGTAGGGCGCCCATTAGTTGCACGTGTCAGAGCAATGCGTCGCCGAAAGGTTCCCGGTTGGGGGGTATTTACGAACAAAGATCTTCAAGGAGGAGGCAGCTTAATTGATTACGGCTGCCATTTGCTTGATTTAACGCTTTGGCTGATGGGAAACCCAAAGCATACTGAAGTTCTGGGAAGTACATATAATGACCTGAGTAAAACGCCTAACCAATTAAATCAATGGGGAGCATTTGATCATGAAGCATTCAGCGTGGATGATCATGTAACGGCCTATATTAAATTTGAAAATGGAGCGTCGCTTCTTTTAGAAACTTCTTGGGCTGCTAATATCGAAGATGATGAAGAGCACGTAAGCATATCAGGGGTAGATGGCGGTTTGAGCGTGTTTCCGTTTGAACTATACACGTCTAAAAACGGTATGCTCATGAACAGTACGTCACCGTGGATAGATGGAGAAGATGATTACAGCCTAAGTCAGGCTAAAAATTTCGTTGAAGCGTGTAAAGGAAATGCTGAATTAGTGGTAAAGCCACAAGAAGCGCTTCAAGTCTCAGCTATTATTGACGAAATATATCGCACAGGGGGAAATTAAAATGAAACTTGGAGTATTCACGGTCTTATTTGCGGATCTTTCTTTTGAAGAGATGTTAGATAAAGTAAAAGCAGCAGGTCTTCATGCTGTTGAAATCGGAACGGGGGGCTATCCGGGAAACAGTCATTGTCCGTTAGATGAGCTGCTTGAAGATGAACAAAAAAGAGAAGCCTATATGAAGCAGATAAAAGACCGCGGACTTACAATCAGTGCATTTAGCTGCCACGGCAATCCTATTTCACCTGAGGCAAGTTTTGCAAAAGAATCTGACGAAACGCTTCGCAAGACCATCCAACTAGCATCATTAGTAGGTGTTCCAGTGGTTAACTGCTTTTCTGGAACAGCAGGAGATCACGAAGAAGCGAAGTACCCAAACTGGCCTGTTACTCCTTGGCCTAACGAGTATGGAGACGTCTTGAATTGGCAGTGGGAAAATAAGCTTGTTCCTTATTGGAAAGAAATTGGAGAACTAGCGGAGGAGCATAACGTGAAAATTGGTTTAGAACTTCACGGCGGATTTTTAGTTCATACTCCGTATACGCTGCTAAAGCTTCGCGAAAAAACAAGTCCAGCGATTGGCGCTAACCTTGATCCAAGTCATTTATGGTGGCAAGGAATTGATCCGGTAGGAGCTATTAAAATTTTAGCAAAAGAAAATGCCATTCATCATTTCCATGCAAAGGATACGTACTTGGACCAGGATAATATTAACATGTACGGCCTGACGGATATGCAGCCATACGGAGAAGTCCAAACGCGTGCATGGACGTTTAGATCCGTAGGATGCGGACATGATGTGAAAGAGTGGTCTGATATGATGAGTGCACTTCGCACATACGGATACGATTATGTAGTCAGCATCGAGCATGAAGATCCAATCATGTCGATTGAAGAAGGATTTAAACGCGCGGTTACAAACTTACAAAGTGTATTAATTGAAGAAACTCCCTCACAAATGTGGTGGGCGTAAGCAAAAAGAAGCATCTCTAAAAAGAGGTGCTTCTTTTATTTTCGTTAATAAATCAATTCGTCTTTTGTTCACCTGAACTTCGATACAAACGGGTGATTGGTAACCCAAAAGCGCCAAGGGTAATCCTTCGCTTCACCAGAATTATCAATGCCAACGCGAGGTCCGGCGGAAATCTCTGAAGGAGTGAAGCCACGAGCAATATAAAGAGGAGGGCTGGTTAAATCATGACCGTACAAATCCATTGAAACCCCTAGTGCTTTTGTTAGTTTCCCAGGACCGTTTGTCCAATTTATTTCATTTTCCATCCCTCGACGTCTATTTTTCATCAAATTTTTTCCGCTAAATGGCTCAATAGCTCGAATGAGGACGCCTTCTGGACAATCGATGTCGCTGCTTACAACATTGAGTAGACAATGTGTATGCATTGTATGCGTATAGGCATGACCAGGAGGACCGAACATGACCTCCGTTCTTTTTGTGCGCCGGTTATTAAAGCTATGAGCTGCTCGGTCGAAAGGCCCTTTATAAGCCTCTGTTTCTACAATGAAACCAGATGCAGTTCCTTCCGCCGTTTCGTGAACAAGAAGACATCCTAACAGCGACTGAGCTAATTCAAGTGTAGGCTGTTGATAAAATAAAAGAGGAAGTGGTTCAATGTCTAAAAGAGAACGCGTCATTTGCTGTAGTCCATCCTTTCAAAACAGAGTCATTCACGCTGTTATGCGCATCTTTTATTATGATGTTTTCTTTGTTATTTTGCAAAGAGAGGCACTGATTAATACAGTAATCTTTCTTACCCCACGTTCAAGTATTGATCATGATTCAACTTACTCTATGAAATTATTTTATTTTAAAGAATGGTTTCGTTTTGCACGTATAGGGGGAATATTTTACTACAATGCTTCGCTTTTGCTGCTGGTATGATATACACAGTTCATCCATATTTTACATACTTTTAGTTTTAAAAAATAGTGATCCGTCTTTTCTTTATTTTCGTTCTACACATGAAAGCAAAATAAGAAGATTGAATTGTAGAAAGTTCTTTATAAATGGAAATAAAGAAAAAATATCCTTCAAAGAGTATTTAAGGGATTTTAGAACATATTAAAAATAAAATTTATACACTGTGAGGAATAGCTATGAACATCCACTTTGATACATTAATGAACTTATCAATTAAACATATTTTTGGGCCTGCATCTCAAACGATCAACCATTTGACATATCACTCAAAGCAGGTTTACGACGGATCAGTATTTTTTAGTATAAAAGGTGAAAATGAAGATGGACATCAATATATTAAAGAAGCTATAGCTAGAGGAGCCGTAGCAGTCTTTGGGACAAGCATTGAGGAGCTGCGTCTTTTGAGCACTCAGTATTCTCACTGTACGTTTTTAGCTGTTGATGACGTTCGCAAAGTAATGGCCTCTTTTTCTAAAATGTATTTTGATTATACGGATGAAAAAATTGAGACAATTGGCGTTACAGGTACAAATGGTAAAACAACCGTAGCAGCTTACGTAAGGTCGCTTTTAACTCTTTTAAAATTGCCGACAGGATCGATTGGCACGACCGGCATTTGGTCATCAAAGAAGAAGTTAGTTTATAAAAAAAGTACGCCTACAACACCTGAATCGGTAGACTTGCATAAAATTTTTTATGATTTGTATACACGAGGCGATGAAGCGGCAGTGATGGAAGTATCTTCAATTGCGATTGATCAGCAGCGAGTAGAAGATATTTATTTTGATGTCGCCATTCACACAAATCTTTCAGAAGAGCACTTAGAGTATCATAAAACGTTTGAGCACTATAAAAAATGCAAGATGAAATTATTTCAGCAGGCAAAACATGCCGTTATTAATATAGATGATCAGGACATGGGTAAAGACTTGAGCAGGCTATTTGAAGGACCTAAAGTCACGTATAGCTTATTAAATAATGCGGAGGCAACTCTGCAAGCAAAAAACATTACTGTCAAAGAAGGGGGCTCTTTCTTTGATTTACTTTATAAAGGACAGTCATACAAAGTAGCAGTGCCTGTATATGGCGATTACAACATTGCTAACGTGCTAGCGGCCATTGGTACAGCTCTTCATTTTGAATACCACATTGAAGATATTATTAGCGTGCTTCCTAAATTGGAAAGTCCAGAAGGACGCTTTCAAGTGATAGAAGGTCCTAATAACCAAAAAGTGATTTTAGACTATGCCCATACGCCTGTTGCCCTTACGCGTTTAGTAGAAGAAGTAAAAAAGATGGAGTATAACCAGCTCATTGTCATGATTGCAGGGATCGGCCTTCGAGATTTTAATAAAATGCCTAAAATGGCGCGTGTCATTGAAGGAAAAACTGATGAAATTGTCGTAACTGTTGATCATCCAGGTCATCATGATCCGAACGTGATTGTAGATCAAGTAATGACAGGTTTTTCAAATCCAAGCGCAAGTAATATTCACCGTGCCCCTACTCGAACAGAAGGAGTATTAAAGTCGCTTTCTTTAGGAAAGCCGAATGATATTATTTTACTTACAAGCGGCTGTATTAACGGCGCTCAGCTTGTAAAAGGAAACGAAATTCCGCATTCAGATGAAGAAATTATTGCCTCTTATTATGCATCGTTAAGCAATATTTCCTAATACTCTTCTTCATTTATCGAACGAACGTGGAGAAATTGAAACAGCATACGAAAGAAGGTCTCTTACTATTTTTAGAGACCTTCTTTTTGCATCAAAACTATAGGCTGTTTTCTCGCTGTGTTTTTAGTTCTTCAATTTTTACATCATGTTCTTTAGCCAGCTTTTTAATAGCGGCATTGTAATCGCGTATCCCTTTTCGTGCCTCATCAAGCATAGCGTTTGCCTCAGCAATAAGGTTGCGGTCCTGCTTTTCTAAAGCGCTGACAATTTTAATGAAAGCATTATACTGGGTATTGGCAGCCTTTATATAGCCTTCATGAACCTTTCGAAGATCGTCGGTTTCTACATCGATGTTTTCGAGTTCGTCGACAAATTTACGATAGGTAGGAATGACTTCACTCGTCATCGTATCATACATCACTGCGTCACTTGTGTAGTTAGCGCCTGTAACAGAATCGTATGCGTCAATCGCTTCTTTTTCAAGCTGAGCGGCTTTTTTTAAATCTTGATTGTTATAGTCGATTAAATCATCTTGAACAGGATCACTAAAGCAGGCGGATAATAAAAACAAAAGAGGGACAAGACAAAATAAAACCTTCTTCAACGAATTTCACCTCCGTTTAACAATGTATGAAACATCTGCTTGGCAAAGTCGATTTTAATAACTGTGAAAAAGAAGGGAGTGTATAAAAGGATTTTTAAAGGTTGACAGTGAATTTATTCATAAGTAGGTTTGTAGTTGACCGCCCGTTAGTAGCAGGAAGGAAGAGAAAATGATTAAAATAAAAAGAGACCACTTAACGAACAATGAAGTTATTGAACTAGTAAGTTCTCACCTTCAAGGAATGAACTTATATTCACCTCCTGAAAGTATTCATGCTCTAAATATTGAAAGCTTAAAACACCGTGATATTACGTTTTGGAGCGTGTGGGAAGACAGACAGCTAGCAGGGTGCGGGGCTATAAAAGAGCTAGATGAGCATCACGGAGAAATTAAATCGATGCGAACAGCCGCGGCTCATTTGCGAAAAGGCATTGCTAGGGAGCTGCTGCAGTACATAATAAATGAAGCGAAAAAACGAGGATACCGACGCTTAAGCTTAGAAACAGGATCCGCTTCTGCTTTTGAACCGGCTAGAAAGCTATACGCCAGTTTTGGGTTTTACGAGTGCGAACCGTTTTCTACCTACAAAGAAGATCCATACAGTGTATTTATGACAAAGAAATTGAATGATTGATTAAAAGAGGCCGGAACAAAAGTATTTTAGTCAAAGAAGATCCGAACGATGAATCAAAATTTTTGATGAAGAATCCAACTCGTTCGGATTTTTTTATGGTGATGGTGAACGTAGGTTTCATATATGCAGTGGCTTCTAGCGGTTGATTTAGTTATGTCTCAACCTCTTTGTTTTTTGTTTTGTCATAATTCATATAAAAAGGTATAAACTAGATTTTTTCACTAGACAAAAAGGATTTTCCTATGTAGTATAGGTGTCAGATAATACAAAACGAATGTTCAGTATAAATAATAAATGTGCCGGGCGGTGGAAATAGCTTGAATAAAAAAAAGCTTCAAAGTGAACAAACCAAAAGAAAAGTGGCAGATGCCGCTAAAGCATTGTTTTCTCAAAAAGGCTATAAAGCTACATCTATTGAGGAAATTGTAGAAGCTACGGGAAGCAGTAAAGGGAATATTTATTATCACTTTAAAAGTAAAGAAGGGCTTTTTCTCTATTTAATAGACGAATGGGATCTCGAGTGGGAACGCAACTGGAAAGAAAGAGAGTCTCTTTACAAAACAACAAGAGATAAGCTTTTTGGAATTGCGGAGCAAATCATTTTAGATGATTTAAATCATCCTCTTACGAAAGCCGCCGATGAGTTTTTTAACAACGAGGAAAAGGGCAGCGACATCGAAGAGCGAATTGATGAGATGGTGAAACGACACGTGGAGTTTAACCGGGAGCTTTTGCAAAAAGGCATTGATGAAGGAGAGTTTTCTCCTAAAAATGCAGAACAGCTTGCAGTGATTTTAGAAGGGCTGTTTGTTGGAATGAGCCGCATGTCTCGAAAAACGAACACGGAAAATGCCCTGAAGCTTTACCATTCAGCAATCGATGTATTTTTAAACGGAATCATAGCAAGGTCTTCTTAAATAATCGGGGATGCTTATTGCGGTAATGAGTAATCCCTCATTATTTTGTATTTTTATAGACCGAACGTTCAGTATTTTTGTAATCAGGAGGTTTATATGTCGTTATTGTTAAGAAATCGAGCGGCGATTTTGCTGCTCATGCTAAATATTTTTATTGTTTTTACAGGAATCGGTCTCGTTATTCCAATTATGCCAACATATATGACGGAGCTTCATATCAACGGCAGCGTGATGGGGCTTTTAGTAGCGGTGTTTTCACTGACTCAATTTTTGTTTTCACCTTTAGCGGGTCGGTTATCAGATTCGTTAGGGAGAAAGAAAATTATTGTAGCGGGAATGATTGTTTTTGCCTTGTCTGAATGGTTCTTTGGTTCAGTGAGTACACCTCTTTTATTATTTGTATCGAGAATGTTAGGCGGGGTTGGGGCCGCGCTCATTATGCCTGCTGTTATGGCCTATACAGCGGACGTGACGTCTGCTAAAGAACGCGCTAAAGGAATGGGCTATGTGACGGCGGCGATTACAACAGGATTTATTATTGGACCCGGTATCGGCGGCTTTTTAGCTGAATACGGCATGCGTGTACCATTTTATATGGCCGCAGTAGCAGGAGGCTTGGCTGCAGTGATTACGCTTCTTGTTTTGCCAGAGTCTCGTCCTGTACAAAATCATACTGTTTCAAACAATGAGAATCCAAAAGAAGAGCGGCTGCTACTGCAGCTTATGAATTCTTATAAAGAACCTTATTTTTTAAGTTTAATTATTGTTTTTGTGACATCGTTTGGATTATCCAATTATGAAACGATTTTTTCACTATTTGTTGATCATAAATTTAGCTTTACGCCAAAAGATATTGCGTTTGTTATTACGTTTGGCTCTATTGCGGGGGCTGTAGTGCAGGTTACGATTTTTGGGTGGATTTTAAATAAGTTTGGTGAAAAAAGAGTGATTTCGTTTTGCTTGATGATGACGGGACTTTTTATTTTACTTACGCTATTTGTGCACACGTACTGGCTTATTATTGTTGTGACATTTATCGTTTTTTTAGCAACAGATATTTTACGTCCGGCAATCAGCACGCAAATGTCGATGATGGCACAAGACGACCAAGGATATGTAGCCGGACTAAATTCTGCTTATACAAGTCTTGGAAATATTATTGGCCCCGTTGTAGCAGGCTTTCTCTTTGATATAAACATTAATTATCCGTACGTATCAGCTGCACTTGTACTGCTTCTTTGTTTTCTTTTATCTTTAAGAGCAGGGAAGGACAGAAAAACAGCTGTGAGAAATCAAGCGGTTCAAGAGAAATAACCATAAGGAAAAATGATAGAATTCTTAGGGAATAGAAGACCTCCAGTAGCTTACTGGAGGTCTTTTGATTATTCTTTTAGGAATGGTGTAAGGTTTAAAGCGCCACTCAGCCTATAGAGAAGCTTTATTTTATCGGCAAAACAGTGAAATGGTTGCAAATAAAAAAGGTTAATAGTAAACTTTAAACGTAACAAGAATAGTATGGGAGCTTGCGCGGGGCAGGCTGAGAGTACAGGGACGCCTGTTGACCATTTGAACCTGTTGGATAATGCCAGCGCAGGGAATGTGAGTACATACCAAAGCACTTTGCGCATGCAAGGTGCTTTTTTGTCTTTTTTGCAGTGTTAAAACTAAATGAAAAGAGTGAAAAAACATGGATATTAGTAAAATTTCAGCTCAATTAGAGAAAGTAAGAGACATAAGTCCGCTTGTTCATAATATTACGAATGTTGTGGTAACCAACTTTACAGCAAATGGACTGCTTGCACTAGGAGCTTCACCTGTTATGGCTTATGCGAAAGAAGAAGTGGCTGACATGGCACGAATCGCCGGAGCGCTTGTCTTAAATATGGGTACACTGACGGCTCAAGAAGTAGAAGCGATGAGAATAGCAGGAAAATCAGCAAATGAAAATGGCGTGCCGGTTATTTTCGATCCTGTAGGAGCCGGAGCGACACCGTTTCGTACAGAAGTAGCACGTCAGCTTGTAGAAGAATTAAATATGGCAGTTATTCGTGGTAACGCTGCTGAAGTTGCGAATGTAGTAGGCGAGTCATGGCTCATTAAAGGCGTTGATTCATTAGAAGGGCAAGGAGACGTCATTGAACTTGCTGAGAAAGCAGCGAACAAATTAGATACAGTGATTGTTATCACGGGTAAACAAGATGTAATCACAGATGGAAACAAAACGTATACAGTAGACAACGGTCACCCGTTATTTACGAAAGTGACGGGGACTGGATGTCTGCTGACATCAATTATAGGAGCTTTCGCTGCTGTAGAAAAAGAATATGTCGAGGCAAGCGTTGCTGCTTTAAGTTTTTACGGAGTGGCAGGTGAAATCGCCGCAGCGAAAAAAGGTGAAGAAGGGCCGGGAAGCTTTCAAATTGAGCTGTTAAACCAGCTTCATCTTTTATCTGGGCAGGATATTGAATCATATGCAAGAGTACATCAACGTTAAAAGGAGCCGGAAAATGACAAACAAAGAAATCAAAAAGCTGCTGCAAGTTTATTTTATAATGGGCAGCAATAACTGTACAAAAGATCCGAGAGCAGTGTTGAAAGAAGCAATTGAAGGCGGCGTTACTGTGTTTCAATTCCGTGAAAAAGGCGAGGGTGCCCTAACAGGAGAAGCGAAATATCAGCTGGCGAAGGAACTTCAGCAAATTTGTCAGCAGCACAGCGTTCCTTTTGTTGTGAATGATGATCTTGACTTAGCGATCCGCTTACAAGCAGATGGCGTTCATATTGGACAAGAAGATGAAAAAGCTCATATTGTTCGAGAGAAAATAGGAAAAGGAATTGTAGGCGTCTCTGTTCATAATGTACAAGAGCTGCAGCAAGCGATAAAAGACGGGGCGGATTATGTAGGAATGGGACCTGTTTTTCCTACGTCTACAAAAAAAGACGCAAAAGCAGTGCAAGGTACAAAGTTAATTGAAGAAGTGCGAAACCAGAATATTGACTTTCCAATTGTAGGAATCGGCGGGATCACGCCTGAAAATGCCAAACAAGTAGTAGAAGCAGGTGCAGATGGCGTTTCTATTATTACCGCGATTAGCTTAGCAGCGTCTCCAAAAGAAAAAGCAGCTCAATTGAAAGAAGCGGTAGGAAAATAAAAAAAGCGCACACTGTGCGCTTTTTTTATTATAGCTGAACAGTTTGAGGAGTTTCTTCGCCTTCATTCATAAAGCGAATTTCGTTCGGCGTAATTTCAAGAACAACATACTCAGGGTCATTTGGACCGTCAAACCATTCTTTCATGTGATCGTTCCATATACGTCCTTTTAATTGATCACCAGTACGAAGAACAGCTGTACCAGATAATTCTAAGTATTGATCGCCATATCCTTCGCCGCTGTAGCCCAATAGTACGTGCACGTTCGGATTGGCTTCGATTTCTTCTGCCTTATGTGTATTGATATTTGTTGGTGTGTAAAGAGCGATACCATCTTCATCGCTAAAGAATGTCATATAGCGAGAGTGGGGTTTGTTGTTTACAACTGTAGCTAATGTTCCTACACGATTTCCTTCTAATACTTCGTTTACTTTTTTAGCAATTTTTTGTTCATTCATTTTATCCATCTCCTTTATTACTTTTTATGTTCCTCAATCGAAGATAAATAAAACATACATGTCTAAAAAAAATATAAGTTAACAATAAAATAATTATGTAAACTAATAAAATAAAAAATAAAAAAAGCTAGCTACAGCTAACTAAAAAATAAGCCCGCACTGCCGTAACCCTAAGTGTCTTAAATACCCAGATCTACTAGGTGGGTGCCCTCATAGCCGGGTTTAGCGTCCCAAGAAGGGCGTGCTATCTGCAGCTAAATTTTGAGCTCCCTTTTAACACTCAAAGGTTTAAGACAACATGAGTATACGCACAGCGCAGGTATGTATAACAAATGTAAATAAGATGCCGATATATAAATGTTTTCTAATTAATCAACTTTCATCGTACAAGAAATGATTATAACGGAATAATGAATGGAACGCAAGACTTTTATTTAAAGTTTTTCTTCTCTAACATCTTGGCGGGGAAGCAGTAACAAAATAAGAAAAGGGCCGGCAACTGGAATGAAACATAAAAGAAGGTAAGGCCGGGATGCTATCCTTTCTTTTGTCATAACGGAGTAAGAAAGCCACATTAAAACAAAAAAATCAGCGGTCATCACGCTAACAAGCTGTGACTGCATAAAAGCTTCTCCATAAGCTTTTATTGAACCTATGGATAGTCCGTATACGTAACCTGCAATCGTGAGCGCTAAGCATAGTCCAATCCATAGACGAGAAGAAATGATAGTAATGAAACGTGAAGGAATACGCGAATGTTTTCGAACTTTTTGTCCTTTCCAATGATAATAGAACAAAAGAGAAAAAGCTCCAACCCCAAATGATAGAAGAGAAAATGGCCATCCAGGCAGTTTGTATGTATCTTTTTTACAGATCATTACCATAAACAATATTGGGAAAAGTCCCAAAAAAGAGAATACCATAACCACGAGCGGATCTACCTGTTGAAAATTTCCTGTGATAAGTTTTTTAAACAGTAAATCATCAGAGGCGCTTGCTCCCGGAGCTAGTAGAAAGGCGTATAGTACAAGCACAGCCCATACAATGATATACATATTCTCAACTCCTTTTAATTGTTTTAGTGTACAAAAACCATTTCAGTATATTTCCCCGTCTTGTGACGAAGGGAAACGCTTGAAACTCTTCTTTAATTAGGTGTAATATTACACTAAAGAAATGTACGTGTATAGAAAGAAAGGGCTGTGAAAATGAATAAACAAAAAGTAATTAAATCAGTATCGGATAAAATACGATTAATTCGTTTAGAAAGAAACTATTCACAAGACAGAATGGCTGAAGTCATTGGTATTTCCAAAAAAACATTGGTTCAAATTGAAAAAGGGCGCACGGAAGCAGGGTGGACGACCACTGTTGCAGTATGCGGTTTGTTTGGTGACAGTGAAATCCTTCAATCGGTTTTAGGAGACGTTCCTTTAGAAGTAGTAGAAATCATTGCTCATAACGGCGTATCTTCTCCAAAAGATAAAACGCTCGGAGGAAGAGTATGGTGGAAAGAAATTCAAAAAGAAGGCTCTTTTCGTCTGCAGCAAAATATGATTAGTCAGCACTATCGCATTTTAGATGACCAAGACTATCGATGGTTTAGTTCATTTGATAAAAGCGAAGCGGTAAAAAGGTTTGAACAATTAACGAATGAATAAAAAGAGGCCGGGACATAACAAAATCACTGCGTATATGAAACCTACATTCACTCTACTCATAAAAAAATCCGAACGAATTTGATTCTCCATCAGGAGTCTTGATTCATCGTTCGGATTTTTCTTCCACTGCTATACTTTTGTCTCGGCCTCTACTGATTCATTAACGTACCTGACGAGGGACGACTGAACCAATTCCATAGCTCTACATCTCCAAGTGACGCATATGTGATCGACGGATCATTTTTTAATTTCAGCAGTTTTTTTGTAGGCCCTGTAATCACAATGCCGTACACACCGACGCCGTGTTTTTTTACATAAGAATATCGCTGCTTTAGCAACAGATCGGAATGGTCTAGCTGGCGAACTTTTTGGACCGTTTCTTCATTATCGGCTAATAGTTTCATCATATTTAAAACGTTCGACTTGCTAGTAGAGTGGGTTTGATTTCCTTTGTGATCGTAAGGTAAGTCTAGAAACTCTGGAAAGCCAAATGTTGATGTTAAGTCAATTAATGGCTCGTCTTTTGTACTTGTTTTTTGTTCGTGCCCTGTATTAAGCGCGTACCAAGAGGTAGAAAAATCACGGCTGTCGATGGCGCTCATTTTTTGCTGAACTTCTTTTAGCGAATACGTATCATCAAAAGAAATAGCCACTTCGCTTACCGTTCCTTTTGGTAGATTTTCTAATGCTTTCCATGTTTCATTCGTCCATTCCTTATACTCTTTTGCATGTAGCTTTAATTTTTTTGGATCCGGATAGACAAAAGAAAGGTTAAGATCGTATTTGCCGCCGGAAAATTCTTTTTCTACACCGCTTGTTTTATCAAACAGCTGATGAAATGTAAACGTCCCAATGGCCTGCTCTTCACGTCCAATTTGCTTATAAGCTTCCATTTGCGACTGCATGCGGAAGAAGGACTGTGTATCAGAAGTGGTTTCACGTATATGAACGTTCGGAAAAGCAGATTCGATAGCTGCTTGATTCACGCTGTTTATGTATTCGGTTTTTGATTGATGATAATATACAATAGATAAAAAGCTGCCGATTATCCATAGCAGAACGACAGAGCCAATGACAGTTGTCACATTTGAAAGGCGCTGCTTCCATTTGGCGATATAAATGGACTTTTTAACTTTTTTATTATCCAACATCGTATCGTCACTTAGTGAAGTAGCTGGTGAAGTTGGCGGTAACGGTTCATCTTCGGTTAGCAAGTGCTCCAAATGAGCTGAGCATGCTTCACAATTTTCCGTATGTTCTTCAAGTGTTTCTGCTTCTTTGTCTGTCAAAGTGCCGTTTTTATATTTTTCCCATTGATGCTTCATATCTTGACAGCTCATCCGTCCTCTTCCTTTCTTTTTTTCAATTGTTGACGACCACGATACAAGTCCATTTTCACTTTTGACAGAGTATAGCCAGTCATTTCTGCAATCTCTTCATATGTGAAGCCGTGATAATCTCGTAACAGTACAATATTCTGCTTAGCCGGAGGCAAAGCAGATACATCAGAAAGCCAGCCGTCGATTTCACTTTGAATCATCACTTGTTCTTCAGCACTTGGCTGAGGAGTAAAGTGCCATTCTTCTATTTCGACAGTAGGGCGTTTTTTTTCTTTTCGATACCAGTCAATAAAGGCGTGATAAGCAATTTTGAACAGCCAAGGCTTCACTTCCTCGCCTTTATATGTTTCTAAGTGTAAAAGTGCCCGGTAAAAGGTCTCCTGCATTAAATCTTCCGCTGATTCTTTTCTGCGAGTAAGAGAGAGAAGATAGCGCAGCAAATCATGCATGTGCTGTTTATAAATGTGTTCAAAGTTATGCTGTTGTGCCATTTTCTCCCCCTTTCATTTAATCAACGCAATTTGTGGATAAAAGTTTCGGTTTTTTTATCAAAAATCGTATGTAATAGATAAAAGATGCTTAAAATACGATATATAGCTTATCACACTAAAAAGAAAATCATATGAAATTCGACATAATTCCGTGTAATTTGTCATTTTTTTAAAAAACTAAAGGGTAATTGGTGTTCGAAGGAAACAGAAAATGTTATGATAGAACGAGGATGTGCTCTTACAAAAAACAGCTACATACATAATAAAAAATACAGCGTTTGTTTGCAAAGTAAAAATGGACAAACACATGGTGTTTAACCATAGATGTTTGTGGGAAAATAAACTAAGTATTTTCAACAAAAAGTAAATTAAATTGTGTTTTCACTTATAAAAAACACGGTAAATTGGAAAAGGTGGGGTCATGATGGACGTAGAAAATACACAAGGTACAGAGGAACAAGCACCTAAAGTCAAAGCAGCTAAAGTTGGCGATACGATTCAGCCAAAAAAAGGCGACTATAAAGGATTTAAAGGAATTGTTATGGTAGTGCGAGACAATTCGGTTATCGTAGATTTTGGGAAAGATGCTGAAACGGGCGAATCCATGAAAACAGTTGTTAATCATAAAAACTATAAAATCGTAAAAAAGTAGGTGAATAACCTACTTTTTTTTACTGAATATATGTTTGAAGACTGCGATTTTTCTATCCGAAACCTTAGAGAAAAGCGTAGGTAAAGCAATTCTTTGAGAAGAAGAATGTTTTTTAGTAAATTATAGAAAGTATGCAGAAAGAAAGGATTTTTGTTATGTCAATTCAACTATCACAATTATCATTACCACAAGAGGTTCTTTCGCTTTTAGCGAATCGTAAATATGAAAATTTGTCCGATGCTGATCAGCTATTAATTGGAAAAGGCGGCTATACAGCAGAAGAAGCAGATATTTTAGAAGATGCCATTATTGCTTTGTCACTAGGGAAAAACGTACTTTTAAAAGGGCCAACAGGTTCAGGTAAAACAAAGCTTGCTGAAACACTGTCGCATTTATTTTCTCAGCCGATGCATAGCGTTAACTGCTCGGTTGACTTAGATGCAGAAGCGCTGCTTGGTTTTAAAACAATTGCTGAACAAGAAGGGAAAACAGGTATTGAGTTTGTGGAAGGACCTGTTATTCAGGCAATGAAAAAAGGCCATTTACTATATATTGATGAAATTAACATGGCTAAACCTGAAACACTTCCTATTTTAAACGGCGTTCTTGACTACCGGAAAATGATTACGAACCCATTTACTGGAGATGTAGTACGCGGTCAGCAAACGTTCGGCGTAGTAGCAGCTATTAATGAGGGATATGTTGGTACCGTTCCATTAAACGAAGCGTTAAAAAATCGTTTTGTTGTTATTGAAGTGCCGTATATTCAAGGAGGCAGCTTAAAGCAAGTTCTGATGTCTCAGTCTCAGTTAAAAGACGAAAAATTAATTGATAAATTTGTCACGCTCTCTGCAGATTTAATTACTCAAGTTCAAAGCGGCCATGTATCAGAAGAAGCTGCGTCTATTCGTGCGCTTATTGATACGTGTGATTTAGCTCTTTATATGCCGCCTCTTCGCGCGATTAGACGCGGTATTATTGAAAAGCTAGAAGATGAAAGGGAAAAAGCCGCCATTCAAAATATTGCTGAAACATTATTTGAGTAAGGAGTGGCGCTATGCGATTTATTAAATTTAACGACAAAAATGTAGATTCCTTTCTCTATATGGAGCTGGCGGATTTAACGAAAACATTAACAAAAAATGATGAAATTGAAGTAGAGTATCGCGTTTCTTCTTATTATGATCCTGTACACGGCATTATTTATCTCAGTCACTTTTGGGATAACCGTCCAGAAGAAGACAAAGTGTACGGCTTAAAAAGTGATGTATTTTTAAGAAGTATTGGAAGCTATAAGCATTCAAACTTCAAAGAAATTAATGCATATTTAAAGAAAATAAATAAAACCTCGGTACCTAGCTTAGCTAAGCAGCTGTTTATGCTGTTTGAAGATATTCGTTTAGAAGAAGTATGCAAACGCGAACGCCCTGGAACGAAAAAAGCCTTCGCCGTCAGAAGACAGCTCTACAGAAAATATTTTGCTACACAAATGAGCGCAAATTTAACAAAAAGCGTGTATACGGATGCACTTTTTAACGGCATCTACTTGCTATTGACGGCCGAAAATCCATTTGAAGAAATTCCTTCAATGAGTGAATCGATTAATTTAGCGATGCCTTTTATTCGCAGACAGCTAACAAACGTATATGAAGCTAAAACAACAAAAGATGTATCGCGCATCTGTCTTGAACTTGTAGATGTTTTTGATGATATTATTGAAAAAGATATGCTTAATACTTATTTCTTCTTGGCTGAACTTCAGTATGATCAGTTAGAAGAAGGGTTAACATTTGAAGATTTAAAGCGCAAAGATTCATTAGTGAACGATGATATTTTAGAGCATGAAAAAGACGGAGATGAAGACATTCACGAAGAGAAAATGGAAATGTGGCATCGAGAGACAAGCGAAGCGACGCAAAGTTTTCTACAGTTTGATATGGATCAAGGCTCAAAAACAGACATGCTAGGCGATGGTGTTCGTGAAGGCGACGATGGAGATCAAGCAATGGGCATGGTGCAAGGGTCTTCTCAAAAAACATCGCGCAACGATTATTCTCAAATCGAAGCCATGGAGCAAACGCACCCGGAAAAAGACGGGGAAGCGGATTATGAGTATGGGAAAGAAAATAAGCATGCCTATGCTGTTTTTGTAGATTCTAAACTTCCGAACGACGATCACGTTGTTCAGTATGATGAGAATAAAAAAATCATTGCATCGTATCAAAAGAAATTAAAGCAAATGATTGAAAAAACGCTTGAACATAAAAAAACGCTTCCTAGAAGCGAGCTGCACTTTGGCCGATTAAATAAAAAGCTTCTAAAACTATGGACAGATGACAATCCTCGTTTGTTTTATAAAAAAGATGAAGATTCTGCGCAAATTGATGCCGTCTTTTCTCTTTTAGTTGACTGTTCCGCATCAATGTACGACAAAATGGATGAAACGAAGCTTGGGATTACGCTATTTCATGAAGCGTTAAAATCCGTTATGGTGCCTCATCAAATTGTAGGGTTTTGGGAAGATACAAATGATGCCACCGAAACGAGCCAGCCTAACTACCTGCAGACAGTTATGGACTTTCAAGCATCGTTAAAGCGCAAAAGCGGTCCTGAAATTATGCAGCTTGAGCCTGAAGAAGACAACCGTGATGGATTTGCCATTCGCCATATGACACGCCGCTTGCTTCAGCGTTCTGAACAGCAGAAGTTTTTACTTGTGTTTTCAGACGGTGAACCAGCCGCTATGGGATATGAACAAAATGGTATTGTAGATACGCACGAAGCGGTATTAGAAGCACGCAAGCACGGAATTGAAGTCATCAACGTCTTTTTATCCAACGGGGAAATTGATGAAGGACAAAAGAAAACCATTCAAAATATGTACGGGAAATATAGTATTCTAGTACCAAACATCGAAGAACTTCCCGATGTGCTATTTCCTTTACTCAAGAAATTACTTCATAAAAGCATTTAAAAAAGTCGAAGCATATTGCTTCGACTTTTTTTGCTATTGACCGTTAAAGAGGAGCGAGGTAAGTTAAATATATATGAAAAAGAGAGAAGGAATGGCAAGTGGAAGGAGTTCAAACGTCATCTAGAAGAGCATGGGGGCTACTGCTTGTAATCATTGGTGCCACAATGTGGGGAGTATCTGGCACGGTGGCTCAATATTTATTTCAGCATAAAAGTTTTAACGCAGAGTGGCTGGTTGTCGTTCGTATGTTAGTATCCGGATTGCTGCTTTTGGCAATAGCCTCTAAGCAGCGCAATATTTTTGCAATTTGGAAAACAAAAGAAGAGAGGACTTCGCTGCTTTTGTTTGGTGTAATCGGTATGCTCGGCGTGCAGTATACATATTTTGCAGCTATTGAAGCAGGAAACGCTGCTACAGCTACAGTGCTTCAATATACGTCGCCAATATTTATTATTGGCTATTTAGCTGTGCAAGCAAGAAAGTGGCCGGTGAAAGTAGAAATGATTTCTGTTGCGCTCGTCATAACGGGGACCTTTTTTCTTGCAACAAGCGGGAATTTTAACGAGCTGTCTATTACAGGATGGGCGTTGTTTTGGGGAATTGGGGCAGCTGTGACGTCTGCTTTTTATACGCTTCAGCCTAAGCGTCTTCTTGCGAAATGGAGCTCAATTGAAGTAGTAGGCTGGGGAATGGTGATAGGCGGTGCAAGTTTTTCGTTTATTCACCCGCCGTGGCATATAGCAGGTGAGTGGTCGCTATTGTCGCTGTGTGCGGTGTTATTTGTAATCATCTTCGGAACGCTCATTGCATTTTATTGCTATTTGGAAAGTTTGAAGCATATTAGCGCTTCTGAAGCCATTGTTCTTGCTTCAGCAGAGCCTTTATCAGCAGCGGCGCTCTCTGTTCTATGGCTTCATGTGACGTTTGGATGGACGGAATGGTTAGGTACGATTCTTATTATCGCTACGGTATTTTTACTTTCTCAGCGAAAGCCAGAGGTGACATCATAAGTAAAAAGGACTTTCAAATGAAAGTCCTTTTTATTTTTATAGAGGTTTTAACGTAAACGTGTTTGTATACGAGCGGTTAGCATATAGCGTGTAATCAGGATGTGTTTTAGCTCCCCAGCTGTCGTCTCCGCCAACGCCCATTTGCTTGTAATTAACCCGTACGGTTACTGAATCGCTTGACGGCAATTTGTAAAAATGATCGTAAGCCTCCAGTTCAAAAGGTGAGTAAGATAAAGCATTCAGCTCGACTGTTGGCAAACCTTTTATCAAAAAGCCGCGTCCTTGATCGTTTGTAATAGTGGCCCATCGAACGTCCGTTTTGTTTCCGCATTCTTGAGGGCGTAAATACGGTGTGACTTGCTCTTTTACACTGCCTTTATGAAGGCCAAGCTTAGCGCCAGTTTTACGGTCCCAATAATTTTCATGAGGGCCTCTTCCGTACCATGTTAAAGAATCAAAAGCCTCGTCCATCGTAAACAGCATGCCGATTTCAGGAATTTCAGGCATTGTCTCAGAAGGTGCTAAAGATTGTTCAATCTTCATTTCACCATCGTTATATAGCGTATAAGTTACATAGCAAGAAGCAAGAGAGTTGTCTAAAGCTAGTTCAACCGAAATGATAACAAAGTCAATTTGCGGCTGAACGGTTACTTTTTTCACTTGTTGCTCTAAGCTTGCTTGACGCCACGTTTGACATCTTTCATGCAGTTTATTTCCGAGGTCATTATCGGTTACTGCACGCCAGAAATTCGGACGGAAACCCGACGCAAGCAGCTCGGTGCGCTCATAGTTGTAAGAAATAAACTGTCCTTTTCGCTTATCAAAAATAGCCGTGAAGTTAGATCCAGTAACCGTAAGCGTTTGTTCATTTTGGTCAACGGTTAAAGCAGGATGAGCAGCTTTTACTGAAGGTACAGCGGTTTTAGCAGGCAGTACAAACTGTTCGTACGCCACTTCATATCCAGCTGAAGCCCAAGCTGTATCTTTGGACAATCTGAGAGAAAGAGTTAAAACAAATTCATCAGTTTCATTTTCTTGCTCATAAAGAGGATAAGAAAGCGTCAGTTCGTCTGTATTATCAGGAGCTACATTTAAAAGAGACGCATGTTTTTCAACGAGTTCACCGTTTTTTTCAACAGTCCAAACAAAATCATAGGCGTTCAAGTTTGTAAACAAGTGTTTGTTTTGAACGGCAAATTTTCCTTTAGAAGCGTCGATTGCTGTCCACTTTACAGGCTGATAGCATTTTTTTACTTCTGCAATTTTTGGGCTAGCTGTTCCATCAGCAAAGATTAAGCCGTTTCCGCAGAAGTTGCCATCGTTTGGCGTATCACCAAAATCTCCGCCGTAAGCTAAGTAAGAAGTACCGTCTTCAGCTGTTGTTTGAAGAGCTTGATCTTTCCAGTCCCATATAAAACCGCCTTGCAAGATTGGATATTGATCGAACAGCTCCCAGTATTTGTACAGATTTCCGCATGAATTGCCCATTGCATGACTGTATTCACATAAGATGTAAGGTTTTTTCGGATTCATTAGTGCATAGCGCTCTACATCTGCTGGCTTAACGTACATCGTGCTTTCTATATCTGAAGCATCATAGTCGCGATGATGGAAGATTCCTTCGTAATGAACAAGTCTCGTGGAATCTTTTTCTTTAAAAAAGGTATACATATGCTGAAAGTTTTCTCCGCCAAATGATTCGTTTCCAAGCGACCAAATAATGATAGAAGGGTGGTTTTTGTCACGTTCGTACATAGAACGACAGCGATCCAATACGTTTTCTTTCCATTCTGGCTTGCTTCCTGGAATGGCTTTTTGCTCACCTTCTTGTAAATAAGTCCACGTTCCGTGCGTTTCTAAATTGGTTTCATCAATAACGTATAGACCGTATTCATTACATAGTTCATACCATACTGAATCGTTAGGATAATGGGATGTACGCACCGCGTTAATATTATGCTGTTTCATCAGCAAAATGTCGTGAAGCATGTCTTCACGCGTGATGCCTGCCCGACCTTTTACTGAATCAAATTCGTGGCGATTCACTCCTCGAAGTACAATACGCTGGCCGTTGATTGTCATAAGACCGTTCTTTAGTTCAAACGTACGGAAGCCGACTTTACAGCTTTCTGTTTCAATAATAGAACCAGCAGAATTCTTTAAGCTGAGTACAAGCGTGTACAAATTAGGGCTTTCCGCGCTCCATTTTGCAGGGCTTTTAATGTGTGTACGCAAGGAGACTGTACGTTGATCGCTCACACTTAAATTTGTTTGCAGGGGAGCTTGTAGTACCTCTTGGCCATTCGCATCATACAGCATGATTTCAAATGTTAGATCTTGAGCATCGTGCTCAAAGTAATTTAAAATATCAGCTGAAACGATAAGTTCACCATCTTCGTAGTTGGTATCAAGCGACGAACGAACGCTAAAGTCATAGATGTGAACCGGCGGAGTAGAATAGAGATATACATCTCGGAAGATGCCGCTCATTCGCCAAAAATCTTGGTCTTCAAGCCAGCTTGCATCACTCCAGCGATATACTTCTACTGCTATCGTATTTTCACCATCGTGAAGGTAAGAAGTTATATCAAATTCAGCTGGAGTAAAGCTGTCTTCGCTGTATCCAACAAACTCACCGTTAACCCATACGTAAAAAGCAGATTCAACGCCTTGGAAGCTGACGTACACCGGCTGATCTTTCCATTCTGATTTAGGTGTGAAAGTACGGACGTACTGACCGACAGGGTTATATTTAGTCGGTGCAAAAGGAGGTTCGAGCTCTTCACTTTCAACCCAAGGGTATGTCACGTTTGTATATTGAGGATAGTCATATCCTTGCAGCTGCCAGTGTGAAGGAACTGAAATAGAGTCCCATTTCTCATATGAAAACTCAGGTGCGAAAAAGTTTTTGACGCGGCCATTTGCATTTTCAGCAAAATGAAAATACCAGCTGCCATTTAAGCTTTGATAGTAAACAGAAGATTTTCTATCATTTTTTAAGGCCTCTTCGACCGTTTGATAAGGCATAAGTAAAGCGTGTGCTTTTGAACGGTTCAATTGAAAAATTTCAGGGTTGTTATTCCATTCAGGGTATCCGTTTGCAGGTGCTGTATAATGAAATTTCTTGCCGGTTTTTAACACGTCGATCCCTCATTTCTAAAGTACTAGGTTATTAGTTTATATGAAAATGATAACGTTTTCTGAAAACCTTATCAATCTAATTATTTTCATGATAATATAACTATATTCACATAAAAAGGGGGAAGTAATGTGGACCGTATGTACTTTCCGGCTCTTTCAGATGAAGATATGAAACTGCCATTCTATGTTACAAGCGCTGGAAGCTGGAGACACCAAACGCATATTAAGCGTCAGGGAGAGTTTCCTGATTATCAATGGATTCAATGCACAAAAGGAAGAGGCGAGCTTCGTGTAAATGACCAGGTTTATATTATAAAAGAAAATGAAGGGATGTTTCTGACGCCGCACGTTCCGCACGAATACTATCCCGTTACGAGCGAATGGCAAGTATGCTGGGTTTCTTTTAACGGAAGTGTGATTGATGATATCATGCTTTCTCTTCAATTTATTAATTCGGGAAAAATCGCCCTTACAAATGCTGAAAGTCTTTACAGGATGCTTCAAGAACTAATGGATCGGTTAGAAGAAAATCATACCTCTAGCACCATGCAGTGCTCCGAACTACTATACAGCGTCATTTTAAAACTTCGTCAAGACAGCGTATATATAGAAAGCAAAAGTCGTCTGCAGCAAATTACTCAGCTCAACCCAGTCCTTCGTTATATCGAGGAATATTATCATCAGCCGTTAACGCTAGAAGTACTGGCGCAGCAGCTCAACGTAACGGAGCAGTATACGTGTTTGCTTTTTCAACAATCTCTTGGCATCCGGCCATTTGAATACGTAACGCGCGTGCGGATTCAAAAAGCAAAGAAACTGCTGCTTAAAAACAATCAAATCTCTGTACAAGATATAGCAAGACAAGTAGGGTATGAACATCCAAGCTACTTTATCAAGCGTTTCAAAGAACAGGAAAACGTTACGCCAACTATTTTTCGGAAAATGTATTTTTCATAAGCTACATATATCGGGGTTTTTCTAGGTCATAAGATATGGTATGTGTGCTGGTTATTTCGTACGAGTTTTAAAAAAGAAATTAAATGTAGTTTTAAGTGAAAACGGGGAGGAAAAGTAGAGAGAAGAAACAAAAAGGAGGGATAAACGTGTTTGGGTTAAATGATCTTCCAAAGTTTGTGTGGTCATTCTGTCTTGTATTGCCACTTGTATCATTTGTTCATCAGCTGGGGCATTCCGTCATGGCAATTATTTTCGGAGGGAAGGTCGATTTTACTATTGGGCGAGGGAAAACGATTCTTAAAATGGGGAAGTTTAAAATTAAGTCAGTCTATTTTTTAGACTCGTTTTGTAAATATGAAAATCTTAAGAATGACAGTCGCATTTCTCATGCAGTGGTGTATGCGGGTGGTGTACTGTTTAATTTGCTTACTATTTTTATAATAAATGGATTAATTATGGCTAATATTCTGCCTGAAGATATATTTTGCTATCAATTTGTTTATTTTTCAGTCTATTATGTTATTTTCTCACTGCTGCCAATTCAATATACAGAGACATCTGCAAGTGATGGACGTGCTATATATAACGTATTACGGTACGGGAAAACGTGTGATCCAGATTAAAGGGCTGTGTGTAGCAGCCTTTTTTGGTGCGTTTTTTCTCGTTCATTTAAATAAAAAAAGGAAAACTTTACGAAAAGAAAATAGTAGCGGATAATAAAGATAGTAGATGTTGGAATGTACGAAAGGAGAGGATTCATACGATTATTGAGACAGAACGAATGACGCTGCGAGCCATGGCCGAAAGCGATGCAGGAAATTTACTGAAAATCTTTGAGGATGCTGAAGTAATGAAGTATTATTCTTCTACTAAAAGCGCACAAGACACACGCTGCTGGATTCAATGGATGAAGCAGCATTATCAAACGTACGGCATTAGCATGTGGATCGCTGAGGATAAAAAGAAAGGAGAGTTTCTAGGGCAGTGCGGCATGGTTCTTCAAAAAGTAGACGGAAAGGTAGATCCAGAACTTGGTTATTTATTTTTACGCAGCTGCTGGGGGAAAGGCTATGCGAGTGAAGCAGCAAAAGCTTGCTTAGATTATGGACTTCATACGCTGAAATTTCAGAAGATTATATCATTAATAGATCCTGACAATTCCTCCTCGATTAAAGTGGCTGAAAGAATTGGCATGAAAAACGAAAAGCAAGTTAACAAATGGGACAAATCATTATTCTTTTATAGTATATATAATGAAAAATGAGAGTATAGGAGTGTTAGCATGATCAACATTAAGAACGTTTCGGTAAAACGAGCAGAAAAAGAAATTTTAAAAAACGTGTCGTGGTTAGTGGAAAAAGGGGAACATTGGTGTTTGCTCGGGTTAAATGGTTCCGGAAAAACGACGCTTTTAAATATAATCAACGGATATATCTGGCCTACAAAAGGCCAAGTAGAAGTTCTTTCAAGGAAATTTGGAGAAACAAATCTGTCTGAGCTCAGAAAAGAAATCGGGTGGGTAAGTTCTTCGCTTCAGCAGCGGTTTCGAGATGACGATACGGTTTTAGAATTGATTTTAAGCGGCAAATTTGCATCTATTGGTTTATATGAACAAGTGGAGCAAAAAGATATGAACCAAGCCATAGAATTAATGCAGCTGCTAAATTGCGCAGATTTACAAAACCAGGCGTACGGAACACTTTCTCAAGGAGAGCGCCAGCGAGTGCTAATTGCCCGAGCTCTTATGGCCTCACCAAAGCTTTTAATACTTGATGAGCCATGTACAGGTCTAGATATAATGGCCCGAGAACAGCTTCTTCAGCTGATTGCAAAAATGGCAGAGCAGCCAAAAGCGCCTACGCTTATTTACGTTACTCACCATGTAGAAGAAATTTTGCCGTGCTTTACCCATACGCTTTGTATGCGCCAAGGAGAAGTGTTTTCTTCTGGAAAAACGAAAGACCAGCTCACTGAGCCGCATCTTTCTAAATTTTTTAATCACGCCGTAGAGATTCAGCAGCAGAAGGAACGCACTTGGCTGTCATTAAAAGAACCGGTAAAAAGCTGAGCTAGCGTCGAGAAACCTTCTTACATACCATGGGAAAAAGAGCGCTGCTTGCAATGGAAACAAGCTCATTGTGGAGATAATGTTTACATGCTACATAAATAGTGGTGCTGCAAATAATATCAATTAGTAAAAAAGCAGCAATGTCATGTTTATCAATGGTTACAAATACAAAAGAAGAGGAATCATAAGCTGTCATCGTTGGCTCCTTTGATTATATCGTTATGTTACTTTATTCACAAAAGGCTTGGGCTATACGGATTTTTAAAGAAGTAGGATGATGACAGCCGATTCTCTTTTCTACAGCTGATAATATTCTTGTTCGAGTATACTCATGATAAGATCTGTCTGAAATGCTTCTTCAACAAAAGCACCTTCACGCTCTATTCCTTCTTTTACAAAACCGCATTTTTCATAACAAGCAATGGCTCTATGGTTGTATTCGAGCACTCGTAAATCGACTCTGTGCAAGTGAAGGTGTTCAAATGCGTACGCAAGTACCAACTTTGTAACTTCAGTGCCTAGCCCTTGATTCCAAACGGAGGAATCAAATAAACCAATTGCATACCGTGCGCGCCGGTCGTACTCGTTAACGGTCAGCCGGGCCTCTCCAACAAAACGCTGCTTATATTCAATGCACCAATTGAGCTTTTGAGACTTTATGTACTCGACGTGCCGCTTGGCATCTTGTAATGTAAGAGGTTTTAAGTTTCGAGTATCGCCTCCGTACATGCGAATAAGTTCTTTTGTTTGTTTGCACGCTAGATAGTCATTTACATCGCTGTCTTTTGGTTTTCTTAGTATCACGTTTTTTCCTTTTAAAAGCGGTGAAACATTATTCATTTGATGCATCCTTTCTTTCCTAACATTTAAAAAGGTATTCCACTTGTTTCTTAAAAAACCTGCTTTTACGTATAAAAAGAAATTGAGACACAACTACGTCCATCGAATCTCAAGACAAACAAATGGGATTAATGTGCTAGTATGGAGTGCTTGTTACACCGCGGTTGATTTCCGTGCAAGACTTGGCTTCTCATTAACTGCTCTACATATATGAAGCAAGCCTACGTTCACCCTACAAATAAAAAAATCCGAACGAGTTGGATTCTCAAGCAAGAATCTCGATTCATCGTTCGGATCTTCCTTCAGCTAAACTCCTTTTGTCCCAGCCTTTTTACGAAGAATGTTTTTTTGCGTAGTGGGCAAGTGCAAGAAGAGGAAAAATATCATTGTAGCTGTGGTACTGAATATAAAATTGTCCAGGAAGACCAATTCCCGTGGGGTAATGAATTTGCTGCTCTGTAAGATTTGGATTCAGTAAAAATGTAATTCCTTTTTCAACGGATCGATCTTTTAACGGACATATTGTCATTAAAGCATCAAGAGCCCAAGCCGTTTGAGAAGGGGTGCTAAACGACAGTGGCACATATTTTTTTAAAGAAGCGCTATAGCATGATTCTCCGAATCCACCGTCTTCTTGTTGAATGCTTTTGAGCCAGTTGATAGCTTTGATGATACGCGGATCAGAAGCAGAAACCCCTACAGCACGGAGTCCTGTAATAGCGGCCCACGTTCCGTAAATATAGCAAACCCCCCACCGGCCGTACCAGCTCCCGTTATCCAATTGATGATCAAACAGCCATTTTACTGCAGCTTTAATCGAAGGGTGGGATTTATTCATACCAGCAAAGTTTCCGAGACACTCAAGCACTCGACCGGTTAAATCGGCAGTAGCCGGATCTGTCGCTGCATCTTTTGCATTTTCAAGCGGCAGATAAGTAAATAAAATAGAGTCGGTATTTTTTTCAAATGCAGCAAAACCCCCATCTTTGTTTTGCATGGACAGCAGCCAGTTAATGCCTTTTTGCCAAGACTCCAAATAATCTGTATCGGTTTGCGCTCTTCTAGAAAGAGCTCTGATAGCAGCAGACGTATCGTCTAAGTCAGGGTTATTCGTATTAATATCGGAAAATCCCCAGCCTCCAGGTGCTGTATTTGGGTTATGAAACTGCCAATCTCCAAGCTTTGTATGCTGTCTTTTCTTTAAGTAGCGAGTTGAGCCTTTAATCATGGGATCTTGCTGCGGTACACCTGCTTCCTGTAGAGCGTAAGAGAGCAGCGCGGTATCCCAAACGGTTGACGTGGAGTTTTCTACGTGCACGTGGCCGCTGCATGTACTAAGTAGTGAACAAATCCCGTCAATTGCTTTTTGGATCACAAATGAATCTTTTTTATAGCCAAGAGCCAAAAGACCGTAAATCATAAAAAAAGTAGAGGTGGCGTAGCTGTAGAGTGTTCCATCTTTTTCAATTCTTTCTAGCATGTAACGCTCGGCTGCTTGATAACCAAGCTTGTGGGTGTAAGAAGGTAAAGAAGCCAGCTGTTTTAAATGGTCGACTAAAAAAATTGAAGCGCGTGATTCTTGAGCAGTTTCCTTCGATTCCTGTTTCTGTTCTCTTACATCTAAATGAGAAAGAGAAGGTGTATGTCTAGAAGTAAGTGAAAATTTTTTGTTTCCTGCTATCATCATCGGAACGAAGTGGATTCTGGCATAGGTGCTTAATTCATAAAAGTTAAGCGGTACATAGGTAGGCACGAGCAAAAGAGAAAGCGGGAGGTAAAATAGCTTTGGCCACTCGTATAAGCCGTTAACAGAAAGCATCCATCTTGTGAGAAAATGAGCGCGCGAAATGCCTCCCGAATCTATAATATATCTTTCCGCTTTTCGCAAAATCCGGTCGTTTTTTTGGTAATACCCTGAATATAAAAGAGCTGTATAAGCTTGAATAGTGGCGGATAAGTTATGTTCTTCATCATCAAACAACGTCCAAAGACCATCTTGATTTTGAAGGGAAACGATCCGTTCGGTTAATTGTTTAATCAACACTTCTTTATCTAAATCAAAGGTGCGAAGAAGCATAATTAAAAACGCATCAGGCATAACGCCTGTTTCAAAACAGTAGCGAAATGACCCGTCATTTTTTTGTGTGGGACGCAGATAGGCGATTCTTCGCTGAATCTCTAGCTGAACTTCCTTTAGCAATATGATCACCTCTTATGATAATGCTTTTCAATCTTTCGACCTGTTTCTTTATAACTGTATTCAAAGGAAGAGAGTTCTATGAGAGGAGAAAGTTGCAAAGAATAGAGCGCTTGCTGCACAATAAAGGTACTGGAAAATTGGAGTGATAGAAGTGAAAGAAATACAGGTAGAAGTCATTCAAGGACGAGGCTCTTACCGAGAGCTTGGTGAAATGCAAGGGAAATTACATAAAGGAACAAAGCTGTTTGAAAATCATCAAAAAAGAAGAAAACGTTCATTACGAAGCTATCAAACGATAGCAAAAGAAGCTCGTCATTATTACGACTTATTTGCTCGGGGACTGTGGGATGAGCTAGTGGGCTTAGCAGAAGGTTTAGATTGGCCTCTTGAAGACGTTATTCATGAGTACAGCGGATATCAGCAAGAGTGGAAAAAAACGGGATGTTCGGCTCTTATGCAGCACGGCGTGTATGTACGAAACTATGATTATCATCCTAAAACGTACGAAGGCCGATTTTTGCTTTTTCAGCCAAATGAAGGATATGCAAGCGTCGGATTTGGAACGAGAATGATTGGGCGAATGGATGGAATGAATGAAAAAGGACTGGCAATTGGCTATCATTTTGTTAATCGCCGCCGTCAAACAAACGGATTTATTTGCTGTACGCTCGCTCGGTTTATTTTAGAAACATGTGAAACGACAGAAGAGGCTGTTGCTATTTTAGAAAGAGCACCGCATCGTCATGCGTTTAATTATTCCATTTATGACCGCAGCGGACAGGGAGCAGTAGTCGAAGCATCCGGACGAGGCGTTCATGTACAAAGAGGGACGATGATGGGGTGTACGAACCATTTTAATCAGCTGGTCGAAGAAAATCGTCATCATTTGGTAGAGTCAAAGGAAAGGCTCGATCATATTCGAGATCATATTGAAAAAAAGCTATCGCCTCTTGAAGCTTTTTCTTTATTTAATGAAGATGAATACGGTATTTTTAAAGAAGATTACCGGAATTCTGCTGGAACGCTTCATACAGTAGCATATGTACCGGAGACGCTGCAAGTCATTGTAGGGATTGGACGAAAAGCAAAGCCTCTTATTTTCTCGTTTGAAGATTGGGTGAAAGGAGAACAATTAACTATAACGAAAATAAAAGGAACGGTAAATACAGATGAACCATTTCCGTTTCAGTAAGGAGCAGCATAATGAGAATTGTAACGAATCAAGAGATGTATCAAGTGGATGATTATATGATGAATGCAATTGGGATGAGTGAAGAGTCCCTTATGGAAAATGCCGGGCAGGCTGCTGCTAACGCGCTGAGTGAGCGAATCAAAAAACATGAAACCATAGGGCTGCTTATAGGAACGGGAAACAATGGAGGAGACGGCTTTGTTATTGCCCGTGCTTTGAAGTCAAAAGGCTATGAAGTTGACGTCTGGGTAGTTCCTGCACGGGAAAAAATAAAAGGCGCGGCTAAAAAAGCCATGATCATCTATGAAAATGCCGGGTTCACGTGGCAATCGGCTGGAGACAACTTCTCTGTGAAAAAGTATACGGTTCTTATTGATTGTTTATTAGGTATAGGCGTAAAAGGCAGCATCAAATCTCCTTACGATAACATTATAAAAAAAATAAACGACTCTAAGGCTTACATATACAGCATCGATGTCCCAAGTGGAGTAATGGAACAGAAGCAAGAGCTTACGGTACGTGCAGATGCTACGATTACGCTTCAGCAGCCGAAAGTCACGGCATTTACATACCCGAGTAAAGAAAGTTACGGTGAATTGATTGTAGTAGATATCGGTATTCCGCCGCTAGCAATTGAAAAAAGTTCATCTCTTAAGGAAGTATGGTCAACTCAGCATATTAAACAATCTTTTCCCATTCGAAACGCTTCGTCCAATAAAGGTACACATGGAAAAGGAATCGTAATAGGAGGTTCGCTTCAAACACCCGGAGCGCCGATGCTAACGTCAAAAGCAGCGCTCACAAGCGGAGCGGGACTTTTAACGCTTGCGCTTCCGAGCGATATTCATGCGATTGCAGCTGCTCACATGCTGGAAGTGATGTATAAACCATGTCCAAGCAAAGATGGATTTTTTGCAGGCGAGATTCCTTTAGAAGAAGGTAAGTATGATGCAATTGCAGTCGGACCAGGGCTTGGGAGAGCGAAAGAAACGAAGAAAGTCGTTGAACAAGTGCTTCACCAGCCGGTTTCTGTTGTGGTGGACGCCGATGCTCTTTTTCATCTTCCCCATTTAGACAAAGAAGTAAAAGAAAGAGAACACGCCACGATTTTAACGCCTCATCCGGGAGAAATGGCAAGGCTCGTTGACACAACAATCGCCGAAGTAGAAGCAAATCGATTTTCAATATCTAGACAATACGCAGTGGAAAATGGTGTGTATCTTGTATTAAAAGGTCCAAACACGATTGTTACAACACCGGACGGAAAACAATACGTAAATACCACTGGAAACGCGGGACTTGCAAAAGGCGGAACGGGTGATACGTTAACAGGAATTATCCTCGCTTTTATTATGCAGCATGATTCTCTTCAAGAAGCAATCAGTAATGCGGTATATGTTCACGGAAAAGCAGCGGATGTGCTGCTCGATCAGGGGCATACAATGATAGATATGTTAGCAAGCGACGTTATTTCTGCACTTCCAGCAGTATTCGAACAGCTGAGTGAGAAGTAATTTCTTTTGGATTATTAAAATTTGTTGACAAAATCCTTCAAAAAGTTGTCAAAACTCTTTGTAAATGATAACGTTATTTTACGTAAGATTTTACATAGAAAGAAAGTGATGTTGTGTACTACTCAATGAGACCAAGAGGCATTCATTTAGCTGTGCCTACACTTTTCTTCCTTATCACAGTCGTGTTATTTGCGATGATGCAGTTTGGTTTTTATTTGGATTCCAGCATTCTTCGTAAAATTTGGGTCATCGTTATGGCTTTATTGCCCATTGCTGGACTAATCACGGCTATTAAAGGTAGAAGGGGAAGCGCAAAGCCGTGGTTAATTATAGGGAACGTGATTCTTATTTTAACCGTTACAATAATGAGCGTACAGGCTATTATTTACTAAACAAAAAAACGTGTTCGCCAAATAGGCGGACACGTTTTTATTAGGAAAGAGAAACGATTTGCTTGGTTACATAGGCAGCTTCTCCTGCGATTACCACACCATACGTATTCGCTTTTTTTGTAATTTCTACATGAACGAAGCCATCTTTATCTATTTCCTGTCCTTGCTCAATCACAAATTGCCAGCGCTCGTTATCTTGCTGGTCCACATATCTCGCATAATAGGCGCCCATTACGCCTGATGCTGTTCCAGTTACGGCGTCTTCTACCGTACCTGAAAATGGTGAAGAGAAATGTCTTCCGTGCATATGAGCTTCTGAGTGAATCGTTTCAAAACAAAAGGGATGAATAGATGCTTTTGGCATATCTGTTAAAATATGAGGAAAATCTTCTTGATTAGGCTTCATCTTTTTACAGGCATCTAAATTTTTTAAAGGTACAATAAGCGTCCAGTTCCCTGTGCTTCCATATACAATAGGAAGTCTTTGATCAAGGTCGTCAATATGAAGATTAAGAGCTTTTGCCAGTTTTTCTTTTGAACCTGAAAACGGATGAAACTGCGGAGAAGCTTGACTCATGGTGATAACAGGTCGTCCGTTTCTATTCTGTACAGTCATCGGCAAAATTCCAGCATTTGTTTCCACTGTAAATGTAGTTTTTGGAAGTTTGTTTTTACTATGTAAAGCATAAAGAGAAGCGACGGTCGCATGACCGCACAAATCTGCTTCTTGTCCGGGTGTAAAATATCGAATTCGTAAATCAGCCCGGGAAGACTTCATGATAAAAGCCGTTTCGTTAAACTGCGCTTGATAAGCAATTTTCTGCATTTCTTCAGCTGAAAAATCATCTCCGTTAAACACAATTCCCGCAGGATTTCCTTTATTAGGGCGCGTACTGAACGCATCGTATTGATAAACAATCGCTTCTTTCATAGAAATTACCTCCATTTTTATATCATTGTATGAAAGCTTTAACCAGTGCTATTAAATGATCGGCTATTAAAATAGTGAAATACCTGAACGTTAGAATAAAAAAACAGCAGTTTTTACCTGCTGCTTTTCACTTCGCAAAACTATTCTTGCATAGCGGCATTTATTCCTTCTTTTCTAATTTCCAGCATATGAGTAGCTTTTTTATCAATATCTTTAGCTGTATCGGAAGAAATGACGCCTACGCTGCTTAAGTCATAGGCAAGACTTGTAACAAGCAGCTGCTCTCTTTGTGCTAGTGTGCCGTATGTAAGTGCAGCGGTTTTAGCTTGAATACCACTCATATTTAATTCATCAGTAGAAGAAGCTGCTTCTTTTTTTGCGGCTATTGCTTCTTGATAAAGAGAATCATATCCTCCAAACCCCACTTGGGCAATTAGAAAATTATAAATGTCATCGGCCGATTTTTTAGAAGGCTGGGAAAAAGTTCTTTGAAATTTATTGCGAGGTAAAAAGTTTAGTGCCGCCTGTCTTCCGTCTTCATAAATTTTTTCTTGTATTTCTTTCGTCGCTTTTTCGTCGCTTTTTTTTTGCGCTGCATCTAGCTGTTTGCGGTATTTTTGAATAATGACTCCGTCCTGCTGATTGTTTCCTTCTTTGAAAGTAGCCGCGGCTTGTGGAACATCTGACGTTGCTAGAGTCTCAGCAGCGTTCTCTGAAGAAGAAAAGAACGTATTTTTGACAAAAATAAGTGCAAAGATCAGCAAAATAAACCATAAAAACCTGAATTTCTTAAACAAAATGTTCACCTCTGTATAATATTTCTAAATTATGTAAAACAACATGGACCAGTATACAACAATTTTAGTGTTTTTTTACACATTTACCCAAAAATAAGAAAATAGTAAGAGGTGGTTTTATTCATCTAATAGATATATAGGTTCATTGTTATAGTTCTAAAGAAACTATTGATCTATTTGTACTGATTTACATAATCAAATATGTTTTTGCTAATAAGGCTTAAAGTGACAAGAATAAAAAGCGTTCGGACGTACGTCACGCCTTTTGATAGAGCGACATTTGATCCAACGAAAGAACCCACAATCATCGCAAACCCCATAATTAATCCGTAAGAAAATACAACAGAATCAAAATATAAAAATACAAGCAAAGCACCTAAATTACTGCCGAAATTTAAAAATTTTGCGCTGCCTGCTGACTGCAGGAAATCAAATCCCATAAATAAAAAAGCAAATAAAATAAATGAACCTGTGCCTGCTCCTAAAAATCCATCATAAAAGCCAATAATAAAAATAAGTGCGGTAAAGAAAATAAGTTTCTTAATAGACAGCGGCTTATACGTGGACGTGGTGCCCCAGTTTTTTTTGAAGATTGTATAAATAGCAACTAAAACAAGGAGAATCAAAATAACAGGTTTCAAAAAAGCAGAGGATAGAAAATGAACGGTGATTGAACCTCCTAAAGAGCCAATAAATACAAAAGGAAACCATTTACCTACGACGCGAAAATCGACTTTTCCGGATTTGACAAATCGAATGGTACTCGTTAATACGCCCATCGTTCCGGCTAATTTGTTTGTAGCTAAGGCAGCAGCGGGAGGCAGGCCTAAAAATAAAAGGGCAGGCGTTGAAATTAAACCGCCTCCGCCAACTACAGAGTCGATGAATGCAGCTAAAAAACCAAATAGTAAAAGCAAAAGAACAATCTGTAAACTTAATTCTTCCATAAAGCACCTTCCTCATGTCATAATATATAGTGACTACTTAAATAGTAACTATATAAAAAGCAGTTGTAAATATGTAAATAATGAAAATTTCAAATAACTTAAAAAACAGGGAGGTTTCCTTTATGGAAAATATTATTCAGCAGCTACAGTCGCTTGGATTTAATCAGTATGAATCAAAAGTATACGTGACGCTTGTCAAAAAAGGATCTTCCACTGCTTATAGCATTAGTAAACATTCAGGTGTGCCAAGAGCACGTGTATACGATATTTTACAAGCACTAGAGGAAAAAGGCATGGTGTTAAAAGAAGAGAGCAATGATGGCACTCAGTACACGTCATTGCCCGTCGATGCTTTTTTACATTCGCTGCAGAAAAAATGGAACGAAACGTATGAAGACGTTAGCGCAACGCTTAAACGTCTTGAAACTGCAGAGTCTATAGAAGAAAGCAGGGTTATGACGATGAAAGGAGAAACAGCCATTCTTGCTTTTTGTGAGTCGCTATTGTTAAAAGCAAAAAATAAAATTGTCATCTCGCTTTGGCCCGATATTTATAATGAGTTGAAGCCTCTTTTATTACAGCTAAGGGAGAGAGTCACACTAAAAGGAATTGTGTTTGAACAAGATGAAGCGATGGAGGAATTTGACCGGCACCGTCATACGAGCTATACCGAAAACATTGGGAATCAAAACTGGTTTATTATATCTGTTGACAGCAGTGAAATGATTTATGGTCATAAAGAAATGGCGTACTATACAAATAACGCAGTCAACATTAATTTACTTGAAAATTATATTTGGCATGATATTCTCGTTAACAGACTTGTAGAAAAAAGTGATAGAGAAATGGACAGGTGGATCGAAAGGGAAAGAGAAAGTTTTTTCGCGTAGAAAAGAGACTTAGACATAACAAAATCACTTCCATCTAAAGATGAACAAATGGGGGAAAATGGTCTAGTATGAATGGCTTGTTACATCGAAGTTAATTTCCGTGCAAGACTTCGCTTTCCACGGGCGGCCGATGAGCCTCCTCGTCGCTTACGCACCTGTGAGGTCTTATCTATTCCGCTTTTACCGCAGGAGTCTTCGCCTTGCCCTCCAATTAACTGCTGGAAGCAGCCACCATGCATGAAAGCTACGTGCACCTTACCAACAGAAAAATCCGAACAAAGTTGATGCTCCATTAAGAGTCTCGAGTCCTCGTTCGGATCTTCCTTCAATTAAAATTTTTTTGTTACAGCCTCTTTATATTAAAAAGTTTGGGCAAGTTTTTTTGCTTCTGCTATTCCTTTTTCTTTAATTTCTTGGGCTTTATCTGGCATTGCGTTATGCCCTTCCACAAAAATGCCGTCTAACGAAGGGACTCCGAAGAAATTCATCATAATCCCAATATAACGATGTCCCATTTCCATATCAGCTGCAGGGCCTTCAGAATAAATGCCTCCGCGTGCTTGAATATGAAGCGCTTTTTTATCCGTTAATAGCCCCACAGGACCCTCTGCCGTGTATTTAAATGACTTACCCGCTACGGCTACAGAGTCTAAATAGGCTTTCATAACCGGTGGAAACGAAAAGTTCCACATAGGCGTTACAAAAATATATTTGTCCGCTGATACAAACTGTTCGCTCAATTCTGCAAGGCGATTGACCTTCTCCTGTTCATGAGAAGAAAGTTCAGAGCCAGACTGAAGTTTGCCCCAGCCGCTAAATACATCCGCATCAATATGAGGGATATTTTCTTTATAAAGGTCAATATGTACAACTTCGTCACTTGAATTGTGCTCTTTGTAAGCATCGATAAATGCTTTTCCAGTTGCCATACTGAATGATTGAGACTCATCGTGAGGATGAGCTGTAATATAAAGTACTTTTGCCACGTCTTATCATCTCTTTCTTGTTTGAAATAATGTACTGTCTTATCGTTATCACTCCCATAAAAAACTATACGCGCTTTGTCAGGCAAGCTAAAAAAGAATGCAAGAAAGGGATGTCTATATAGAAAATAATGGTATAATAAATGTTTGAATATTTACATAACAAGTGTTTCTAACAGAAGTAAATAAGAGGTGTCGAGATGAAAGAAAAATGGATAATCGTTACGGGTGCAGGTTCTGGAATTGGAAAAGAAATTGTAAAAGAGTGTGTGTCGGAAGGCTATTCAGTTATTGCTTGTGACATTAACGATGGAGCTTTGAAACAGCTGGCTGAAGATACAAAGGGCCATATTGAAACACACGTAGTAGACGTTAAAAAAGGAAAGGGTGTAAAAGATCTTTTTTACCAAATAAAAGATAAAAACTTGTATGGGTTAGTTAATAATGCAGGCGTGTATTTAGGGAAAAATTTATTGGATTATGAAGAAAACGAAATAGATTTTGTGATGGATATTAATATTAAAGGATATGTTTATTTCTCCAAGTACTTTGGCGAATTGTTAATGAAAAAGGAAACAGAAGGAGCGATTATTAATATATCGTCCGTGTCAGGAATGGAAGGAAGCTCCGATGCTATATATGGAATGTCTAAAGCAGCAATACTAGGATTAACCAAGAGCTGTGCGATGAATTTTTCTCCTTATATCCGGGTGAATGCCGTAGCACCTACAATGGTAAATACCGATATGATGAAAAATATTCCAGAGTGGCGCAAAAATGAATACATCGCTCATCAGCTGATTCCAAGCTTTGTTACGCCTTAAGATGTGGCAGATACGGTTCTTTTTTTACTGAGCCCTCAAGCAAAACATTATACAGGAGCCACCTTCGACTTAAATAGCGGATGTTATTTACGATAAATTATCTTTTAAACGAGGCTGGATAAAAATATTTTAGTTAAAGGGAAATTCGAATGATCAATCGATATTATTGACTGATCATTCGGGTTTTTTACTGTTATTATGAACGTTGGTTTCACCGCTTCTAGCTGTTGATTGGAGGGCAAGGCGAAGACTCCTGCGGGAAAAGCGGAACAGGTGAGACCCCGCAGAAGCGGAAGCGACGAGAAGGCTTACCGGCCGCCCGCGGAAAGCGAAGTCTTGCACGGAAATCAACAGCGGTGTCAAGAGCAATCCATATGAGTTTATTAATCCAATTTGTTCGTCTTTAGATTGGGTTAATTCCGTTATGTCCCATCCTCCTTTTTGTTTTCTTAAGAATTCTTAAGAAATTTACTTAACGTTTCTTTAGATTTTTTTTCTATTCTAGAAAGAAAGAGTAGAAAGAAGGAATAGCAAATGAATTTAGCTTTTATGTATCAATATTTTCACCAGCCGCGAACGGTAGGAGCACTTTTGCCAAGTTCTACGCACTTAGCGGAAAAAATGGTAAAAGGGATTGATTTTGAACATGCAGACTGTATAGTAGAGTACGGGCCAGGAACCGGAGTTTTTACCCGTGAATTAATAAGAAGACGAAGTGCTTGTACAACTTTGCTTCTTATCGAATACAATCGGCATTTTTACGAAAAAGTAAAGGAACAAGTAAGAGATGAAAAAAATGTGTATGTGATACACGGATCCGCTGAACATGTTCAAAAGTACTTGATACAGTATGATATTCCAAAAGTGGATTACGTGCTATCAGGTCTTCCTTTTGCTTCTTTAACGTCTGAAGTGTCGGACTGTATTTTGCAAAACACGCGCAGCGTATTAGCGAAGGAAGGGAAATTTATTACGTTTCAGTATACGAATTTAAAAAAACAGCTGATCCGCTCGTTTTTCCCTCAGATTAAAGTGGAAAAAGAGTGGAGAAATGTTCCTCCTGCATATATTTTTACATGCGAAAAAAATCAGATATAAGGAGTTTGTAAATGAAAGACAGAATTTTAATTATAGATGACGATGAGCAAATTCGTAATTTAATTGCTATTTACTTAGAAAATGAAGGATTTGAAGCGCTGAAAGTTTCTAATGCTGTATCTGGATTAGCGCTTTTAGAGGAACAAGAAGTAGATTTAATTATATTAGATATTATGATGCCGCAGATGAATGGAATCGATGCTGCTTTTAAAATACGTGAAGAAAAAAACATGCCCATTATTATGCTGTCGGCTAAGTCAGAAGATATGGACAAGATTTCTGGGTTAACAGCAGGCGCAGATGATTACTTAACAAAACCATTTAATCCTCTCGAGCTCATCGCACGAGTAAAATCACAAATTAGACGCTATAAAAAATACAATGAACGTGCTGAGCGCGATATTATTCAAATTGGCGATTTGGAAATTAACCGCAGCACCCGGCTTGTCTTTGTGCGCGGCCACGAGATTCGTTTAACACCAAAAGAGTTTGATATTTTAGAGCTACTGGTACGCCACAAAGGAACGGTGATGAGTATGGGGAAAATATATGAAGCCGTATGGCAAGAAGATGCGTTTAAATCGGATAATACCGTAATGGTTCATATTACAAAGATTCGCGAAAAAATTGAGGATAATCCGAAAAAGCCAATTTATATTAAAACCATATGGGGCGTAGGATACAGAATATGAGAAGAATAAGTGTAAAGCTTCTTTTTGCTATCATTATAAGTTTTTTGGCTACCAATTTAATTTTTATTTTAATTGCTAGGCTTGTTTTGAGCAGGTATATACAAGAAGAGAAAATGAATGTCCCTGCATATAATATATTAGCGTTTGGACTTTTCTTTATCGCCGTTGTGGTCTTTGTTTTTGTTTTCTTAGCACTTATTCGTTCCCATATTCGTTATTTGAAAGAAATCTCTAAACAAGTTCAAAAAATCTCAAATGGAGATTTAGGCGCAACCATCCAGGTACGAGGAAAAGATGAACTGGCTGAATTAAGTCAAAACATTAACAAAATGTCTGCGCAACTTCGTACAAAATTTGATCGTGAACGAGAGCTGGAGCAAGCAAAAAATCAGCTAATATCCAGTGTATCTCACGATTTGCGTACGCCGTTAACATCCATCGTTGGGTACCTAGATTTAATCAAAAAAAGAGAAAGTATGGATGATGAAACATTAGATAGCTACTTATATATTGTTGATTCAAAAGCAAAATACTTAACGGAGTTAATAGAAGAATTGTTCGACTATACAAAATTAACGAGTCCTGATCTTCAGCTTCAACGAAATGAGGTCGATATGAAACGTTTGCTTCAGCAGGTAATAGGAGAGTACGAGCCAATTTTAACAAGAGAAGGCATTGACGTTCAGACTCACTTTGCCTGTGAATGGAATGCATTTGTTGATGTAGAAAAAATGGTAAGAGTATTTCAAAACTTGCTCGAAAATGTCAAGAAATACAGCAAAAAGCCTTCCGTATTAGAGGTGAATCAGGAGATTGACGAGGGTTACATAGTTATTTCTTTTAGGAACAGCATTAGCATCAGTGAAAAAATTGAGGTAGAAAAGTTGTTTGATCGATTTTATCGAGGTGATGAATCAAGAACGGACGCGAATGGTTCAGGTTTAGGACTGGCTATTGCAAAACAAATTATTCAGCTGCATCAAGGAGAGATACGAGCGGATCGTCAGCATAATAAGCTCACTTTTTTTATAAAGCTGCCGTTAACTCAAGAAAGCCTTAAGAATCACTTGTAAAGATTCTTAAGGCTTTTTGCGACTATTTTGATGCCGTATTCAAATTCTGCAAGCGTCGCATAAGAAAAGGATATTCTGATATGCTGTGAAGTCTCATGGTCATACAATGCGCCTGGATTTAAAAGAACTCCTTCGTCAAGACAGTGCTTAAATAACTTCCGCATCGAAACAGGCTTATGCAGCGTAAGCCAAAAATAAAAACCACCGCTCGGAGCATTCCACACAGCGAGATTCTTCAAATACTTCTCTAGAATAGCCAGTGTTTGCTGAGATTTTTCTTTTAATTTATAGCGTACGCTGGCCACATGCTTGTCATAGAGTCCGGTTTTGAGAGCTTCAGCAGCGGCCCATTGAGATAAGGAACTGGCTCCGTAGTCAACTTGCATTTTAAGATCAGCTAATCGCTCAATTACATGTTCAGGCCCTACAATCCATCCAATTCGAAATCCTGGACTGAATGTTTTAGAGAACGTTCCTAAATAAAGAACCATTCCATTTTTATCTTGAGCTTTTAATGAAAGTGGAGGCGGTGAATGGAACCAAAGCTCTCCGTAAGCATCATCTTCAATAATGGGCAAATGCATTCTTTCACACTGGCGAAGCAGTGCTTGGCGCCTTTGTTCACTCATCGTTACATTGGTAGGGTTATGAAAGTTCGGTATTGTATATAAAGCTGTGCCTTTTTCTTTTACATGCTGGTCTTTTAATGAAGCTAAATGCATTCCTTCTTCGTCTAACGAAACGCCCGTTATTTTCATTTGTGCGGACTGAAATAACGGTAGAGAATAAAGATAAGAAGGCTTTTCAGCTAATATATTGGCACCTGGAGGCAGCAGGCCGATTGAAATTAACTGAAGGGCTTGAAGTGAACCGGATACAATTAAAATAGATGAAGGAGAAGTTTCAATGCCTCGTTTTTTTACATGCTTCACTAACTCTTGTCGGAGTTCATCATTTCCTCTCGGGTGCTCGTAGCCCAAGTGTACGCTTCTATGATTAATTCCGCTAAATAGTTCCGAAAGCTGGTAGGAAGGAAGCAGGTCAGGTGCTAACTCTCCAGTTCCTAAACGAATAATGCCCGGTTGAAATTCAGCTTCGTTAATATGGCGGATAGTCGGGGAATTTGGTTGGTATATTCCTGCTTCTACATATGAATTCCAGTTCATGTGAGAACCTGATGCTAGTAAGCTCCACGTATTGTTAATGACCTTGGTGCCACCTCCTTTGTTTCCGCTGAGCAGTCCTTCAGCAATTAAGTTTTCGGTTGCTGTCACCACCGTGCTTCTATTTACAGAAAAGCTAGCAGCTAAATGGCGCTGCGAAGGAATTTTAGTTCCAATAGGCCACTCTCCATTTATGATTTTCTCTTTCATATACTCTTGAATTTGTTTGTGCATTGGCTTTTTATCAGCCCGATCTGGAGTCCAGTTCATGTGAGACCACCTTTTTATAATTTGGTTGGTATTATAAATCAAAATTTGGATGGAGACAACAGGGGATGTCAATTGTAGGATAAAAGAGAAAGGAGAGAGCAACATGTTTACAGTGGTTATACATGCTTTGTTGTTAGCATTCGGTTTGATTTTACCTTTAGGGGTACAAAATGTGTTTGTTTTTAATCAAGGAGCCAATCAACGAACGATCAAACAGGCGCTTCCCGTAGTGGTAACGGCTTCTGTTTGTGATACGATTTTAATTCTAGTAGCAGTGCTGGGAGTTTCAGCAGCAGCCGCTGCTTTTTCATTTTTTCAAACGCTTATTTTTGGAATAGGTCTTCTTTTCTTAGCGTATATGGGCTTTGTGACGTGGAAGAGCGAACCTTCAAAAACGTCATTAAAGGAAGGAATGACGGTGAAAGCGCAAGTTTTATTTGCTGCTTCTGTATCTTTGCTAAATCCTCACGCGCTAATGGATATTATGGGCGTAATCGGAACAAATTCTCTACTGTACAGCGGAAGAGAAAAGTGGGTTTTTACGCTGGTTACGATATGCGTTTCGTGGATATGGTTTTTATCCTTAGCATTTGCAGGAAAAGCAGTAGGAAAAATGGATTCAAATGGAAAAATAATGATTTGGGTCAATAAGGCTTCTGCATGTATGATTTGGGGAGTAGCTCTTTACATGGCAAAAAGTATGTTTTTTCAGTAAAATAGGTGCTAAAAGGAAAGTTATGTAATACTTTTTTCTAGAAAGCGAGGGGTAAAGATGATTCAAGGAATTAATCACATGTGCTTTTCTGTGTCAAATTTAGAACAATCTATCATATTTTATCAGAAAGTGCTAGGAGCAGAACTTTTAGTGAAAGGAAAATCCACCGCTTACTTTAGTCTGAATGGATTGTGGCTGGCGTTAAATGAAGAAAAAAATATTCCTAGATCAGACATTCAGTATTCGTATACTCATTTAGCGTTTTCTATTTCTATTGAAAACTTTGACGAAGCAAGAGAACTGTTAAAACAGCATAATGTAACCATCTTACCGGGAAGAAACCGCGACGAAAGAGACAAACAATCTATTTATTTTACGGATCCGGACGGTCATAAATTTGAATTTCACACCGGTACGCTCCAAGACCGCTTAGCGTATTATCAAGAAGAAAAGCCTCATATGACATTTTATTCACCAAAAGAGTAGTATTAAAATAGTTATATAAGGTTACAGTTTTATTACATTCGCATTCCTCGCTCAGTTATCATTAAATAAACGATACTGTTGTGATATAATGGAAAAAAAGTGAGGAGGAGGAAGAATGTATACCGCAAAACAGGTGAAGTTTGGTTCGCATATTGTGATAGGCGTACTTTTCGGCATCCTAGCTGCGATGTTAATCGGCACTTTTTATCAAAATGTACCAGGTGTATTACCATACGGGATGATTAGTGGACTTGCAGTAGGACTAGTAGCAGATACATATTATACAATTAAAACTAAAACAAAAATAAAGGTTATCTAATATAGTGTAGTACTATCTTCAGGAGAAATAAAAGATTCCTCTTGAAAATAGTACTATTTTTATGAAGAAAATGGTTAATTTCCACTTTAGAAAAACAAGTCAACGCGCTAAGAAAATTGTAAATTTATTATTTTGAATCAGAACTAGGGGTTGAAATATCACATTAACTCTAAGTATAGAATTATATGTTAAAGTAAATAACCGTTTTCTAAACGGTGAAACGGCTTTTACTTTTCCTAATTAGTTTTTAGCCTGCGCAAGGTGAAAGGTGTAACGATTAAACAATTTTCAATAACTTTGAGAAAAAAAGACCTGTTTAAATCTCCGGAACTAGTAGAAAAAAGTGTTGCTCTTAATGGTTTATTTGTTAAAAACTTGATATTTTTGCTAAAATCGTTCTTTTGGATTACGTAATATATGCTATCATGGTTGGGTGAAAAAACTACATACCAAAAAAAGGAGAAAGAAATGAAGAATTTAAGAAAAATTGGCCTAGGACTTGTAGCATCGTTGTTATCTATTAGTCTAGTAGCTTGTGGGTCAACAAAAGAAGAACAAAAACAAGCATCTGCTAAGCAAGAGCAGAAACAAATGGGGAAAGAGCAGAAAAAACTTGAACAAAAAATCTCTAAATTAGAGAGCGAGTATGAAGACTATACAAAAGAAAAAGGATATATGGAATCTGATGATTATCTTGTTTTTGAAGCAGACTTTAACATACTTGCAAAGTCAATTGAAAGCAAGAATATTCTTCAAGGCGATGATGGTGAAATAGACAAACACTTAAAAGACTTAAAAACTGAGATAGACAATTTAAGTAATGATCAAGCAATAAAAGCTCAAAAACGTTACGGTTCGGCAGTAGATGTGTACGAGGCTGCAATAGGTACTCATATGCATATTGTATTAACGAAAGCCGATATTACTCAGCACTTTAATGCAGTGAACACGATTGAGTTAGACAAAGATTTTAATGCAGATAGCTACGATTATGAAAAAATTGATGCAGACGCAACTGAGGCTATTAAGTCTATACAAGGAATGCCTATGAAAAGAATAAAGCTTATTCAGGAAGAGTTGGAGAAATATAAAGATAGCTTTAGTACTGAAGAATATAATCAATTGAATTCCGCAGTCACTAGCGTAACTTCGTCATTAAATAAGCAAGTTGAAATGCTAGAAGTTCTACAAAAAGAAAGTGGTAAGGATAAATCAACTTTAGAAGAAAACACAAAAGCTGCTGAAACACAATTTTTAGATGCTAAAGAAAAAGTGTCTACATTTGAATCTAAATATGATATCCAAATGTAAGATATATGCTTTAAATACAATTGTTTATTAAAATAAAAAGCCGTTTCTTAACCAAAGAAACGGCTTTTTACTATTTCTTTCTATTGATCTTTGGTGTACGCAAGAAGAAAGAGAGTAAAAGTGCAACCAGACCTAATAATGTAGCAAATAAGAATGCATCGTTACTACCATCTATAGTCGGAGTTGTTATTGCTTTAGCGTATAGCGACATAATACCGCTAGTACCTAATTGACTAAGTTGGCTACTTAAGAACTTAATGTATTGGTATAGTATAGTTAGCGAGGTATTCCGTAGTTTGTTGCGTCATAATTGTAACAAGTATAGCCGTACCAATCGAACCTGCAACTTGACGCATTGTATTACTTAAAGCTGTACCGTGAGAAATTAAGTGTTGAGGTAATTGGTTCATACCTGCAGTGATAGTCGGCATCATAATTAATGCATCTGGCAATAATAGTAGATCTGATTGAAGCGGCGTAAAGCCTCAAATGCTTTGTAGATAGATTGGTAGCAGTAACTTTGTATTTTTGAAATTATTTAGGATGAAACATAAAAAATTATAATCAGATTTGTTGAAAATCAACTTGGAAATTATTGATGTAATTTTCTGAAACTTTTCTTCGTGCTATAACGTATAGTAAGTATAGGGAATGTTAATTTAAATTCCTTTTTGCGGAAAAACGTTTAACATAAAGTCGAATTATCTGTTAGTTCTGTTTTGTTTAAAAGAATGTGGAGGGGATAGTTATTAAAAAACTTGCCATTTTATTTGTTGGAGGGCTTTTATCCTGCGGAGGATATATGCTGTATTACGCGACGCTAGGTGAACTAAAGAAGAAAAAGGGACCTGAAGAGATTTAACTTATGAAATTAATCCTTTTACTGGGTTAGTAAAAGGAGTGGTTAGTAAAACTAATCAAAATCCTAAGAAGTAATCAAATGTAATATCGAAATTAAAAAAGGGGGTAGTAAAATGACAATGTGGCTGTGGGCAGGAGGATGTATAGTTTTTTTGTTAGCAATGGGTTACATTGCAGATCGTGTAGCCATAAGGAGAGACATTGAATTTAGTCCGGAGGATGGAATTAAAAATGCTACAGATGCAGAACAAATATATGTGGAGAGCTATTTAAATGACACAAAAAATACGAATAATAATATACCGCTTTAATAGAAACCATAAATAAAAGGCTTATCCGCCGCTACTTGCATTAGGGATAAGCCTTTTTGGTTTATACTTAGTTCCAAACTTCGTCTAAAGTATCTCTAAACAATTGATCTAATTCATATGTAGGGTCATCTAATTCTACGGATAAAGTTCTGACGTATTTGTCTAAACGGTCAATTTCTAAGTTTAAAAATTCATTAATAACATTGATGCGTGGTTCTAAATCTAACTCATCACCACTAATTTTACGCTTTAACAGCTTGCTAACCTCTTCTTTTAACTCTCCTTCTGGTAACAGTTTCTCCAAGAGAATAGGGAATTCTAGTGGAGAAAATTCGTTATATTGCTCAATCCACTTAGCAGCTAACACAGGTCTTAAAACATAAAAATATTTTTTGATTTTTACTTCGTCACCTTGTAAATACTCTCGAAAGTTATTTCTAGCCATATTTAAATAGTGGTATATACAAGAAGTAGGAGTAAAGATGTTAGAATGTAGTTCTTTCATTTTATAAAATGTTGAATACGCCTTGTAATATACAATGTTTGATTGCATCCATTCTAGTAAAGGTGGGTTTGATTTTCTGAAAAGTTTTAATGTCTTGGTTAAGTCCCAGCCGCTAACATCTAATAGGTCATTAATAGGTAGCTCTATTACATCTCGCTTTTTACCTACACCGATTGGATCAATGCTTAAATATGTATTCCTCTTATGAATATAAATAAATCTAACATCATAATCGCTATCTTTAGATGGAAAGTCCCACGCTCTACTTCCAGATTCACAAGCGTATAATACTTTTACGTCGTAATCTTCTTCAATTTTCTTTAAAGCTGCAACGATTGTTTCTCTCATAACCCAACCTCATTTTCTTTTAATGCTTTCTATATATAAAAGCTACAAATTATATCACTCAAAAAGCACTACATCCAATCCGTTTCTGCGGTAACAGGTTAGAAGCGTATACAGTTCTGCACGGTGATGGTATAAATGAGACTGAATTTCAAGCAGCCACTCAAAACGTGTATACGTGCATCCCCAATAGGATGTCTGCAGTGACAATAGCTGTTGTTCGTCAAAAGAAGAGTAAACTGCTTTTAGCTGATTGAAGCCCTCTACTAAAGCTGCTTTGAGTTCAAGCTTTGTATAAGCTGGATGCTGCAGATAAAAGTCATTCATTTTATCTGCAGAGTAGCCTAAGGAAATATAATAGTCTGCACTGCAAATGAGACATAAATGCTGCAACAGCTCTTGAATAGATCGCTTGTGAGGGAGGGGACGATAAGCAAGCTCTTCTTCTGTAACGTCATTAATAATTGCGGTTAGGGAATGGATGTTAACGTTTATTTGATTAAACACCATCTCACAGTACGAATTCATATATTCACATCCTTTTTATTCAACTAAATACCGCATTTTTTGATCGAGCCAGTACTCTGATTTTTCATTGTTATCGAGCTTGATATAGCAATCGACAATTTCATCATAAATGAATTCCTTTTCTTCTACTAAATCAATAAATTTAATGAGTAAAAATACGGCTTTTGAAACTTTTCCATTCTCACAAAGCCATTCTTTCATCCAGATTAATAAGTCAAGAAGAATAATCTCTATTTTTACTCGGATATCAAGGAACCAATCGTCATAAATCGTTGTTAAATAATGAGGAACTAATTGGTGCAGTCTCTGTTCAGCTTCCTTGAATTTCAACGCCGGATCAGACTGTTCGGTAATCCACTGAAGGTCAGTTAGTAAGTCTAATCCATCGCTTGACACATCGGCGTTTAAAGAAATGAGCGGCCTGTTAACAAGTAAAACCGGCTCTGCGCTTTCTGCGTTCAATAGCTTTTTTAAATGAGACAAATAGACGCGCAAATTCTTTTTGGCGTTGCTTAAAGGTACGTCAGGCCACAGCGCTTCACATAGCTGTTCTCTGCTGATAGAATGATGAAAAATAAGATATAGTAAGATTTCTTGAGCAAAGCGTTTGTTCCAGCCTTCTGTAATAAGCTGGCCATTTACATAGACGGAAAAAGAGTACAAAAAATCTACTTTAAGAGAGGGTGTATGTGCATGAAAATCTTTTTGTATATCTATAGCTGTGTCACTTTCCCAGTTCTTAAGTATTTTCATAGGATCATTCTTTAAAGAAGGCAGTTGTTGTGTATTACTTTTAATAAAATCTATAACAATTTCTTTGAGTAAAGCTGTTTTTTCTTTTACTAGAAATGAAGAATGAGCGTTAGGTATGGTCATATGACTGTAATTTTTTAAAAACATCGTTTTTGAAATCAGATACTGTGATGAAAACAGCAAATCATTTTGGCCAGATAAAGTGAGTACAGGAAGTGAAATACTAGTCAACTCTTGAAATAGATTGTCTGTAATAGATAGTTTAAGAAAGCGGAAATATACCCTGGGATCCATTTTTTTTAGTTTTTCAATTATCTGTTGTATGTTTGTAGGTTCCAAACTCTCTAGTTTGCCTAATTCGAAAATTTTATCTACCGGTATTTGGTTTTTACTTTCTTCGTTGTAACATCTCTTAATCTTTTGAAGGGTGCTATCGGAATAAAAAGGAAGAGACAATAGTATCAGTCCCTCAATAAGAAATTCATAGCGAGCAGCAAATTTAACAGCGATTTGTCCTCCAAATCCCACGCCAACTAAGTAACATTTCTTTATATGCAACGTATGTAATAGGTGGAAAAGATCTTCAATATGAGTCTCAAACGATATTTCCCCTGTAGCGGAGGCGCTGTTTCCTGTCTCTCTCAAATCGTATTGAATAACACGATAATGTTGGGTTAATTCTGCAGTAATAGAATCAAAAAGCGTATGATCAGTGATAACAGAATGAATCATCACAATGGTGTCTGTCTGGTCAGTGAACGCGGGCGAATGAACTTCATAGTAAATTTTTTCTGTCGCCGTATGCAGAAAAGGCATAAAAACAATCCTCCTAGTGTCTAACTGTAGCGTTTGTGTAACGGTAAAATTATTATGATAAGAATAGACAAAAATTTCAAAAAAATAGGTGCTTTTTAGTAATTAAAAAATGTCTAATGTTCTAGTAATATCCATTATACTGTAAAACCATAGTGATAAATAAGGGAGAATGCCCAAAAACACTAAAAAGAAAACGTTATCAATTTCGAAAAAAGAAGAAAGGAGGAGAATTATGAATTTTAAAGACGAAAATACGTTAGACTTAGAATGGGTTATGCTCATAATGGAAGCAAAACAAACAGGTATAAGCATCGAGGAAGTTAGACAATTTTTACAAAGCATTAGTTCAAATGCTTAGCCGATACAATGATAAGGGAATAAAGCGTTCCCAAGTATAGATAACCTTTATAACCAGTCTCAAACTATCTTCACTAGATGCATAATCACCCTTTTTTAGATGTATAATCACCCCTTTATGGTAAGAACGTTTATTTATAATGCACGGTAAAGTGAAATTATGGTATTATTATCGATAAGTAAGCATTAGTAAGGGTGATTAAAATGACAATTGGCCAACGTATTCGAGATCTCAGAACGAAACAGGGAATATCGCTAACAGAACTTGCAAACCGAGCGGGTGTTGCTAAATCGTACATATCTTCAGTAGAAAGAGGAATTCAGCTCAACCCATCTATTCAATTTCTAAACAAAATTTCTACCTCATTGAACGTGAGTATTGATAGATTAATTCATGAGCCTATGGATAAATCTGAATCGTTGGATATTGATGATGAGTGGCTTGAGTTAGCAAAAGAAGCAGCGGAGTCAGGAATAAGCAAAGAGCAGTTTAAACAATTTCTTGAATTTCAAAAATGGCAGCGGGCAAAGCAAGATTAACTTCGCGGAATATACATAAAAGAGAACTTACATAGAACAACTGCAAAAAAAAGAGATTCCATTTATCTATGGAATCTCTTTTTTTTAGGCTTAAGAAGAAATAAAATGGGACGAGAATTCTTTTTCTCGCTGAAACTGAATATGTTCAAGAGTTATTAATTTAGGCTTTCTTTTCTGTTCAAACTGTCTCAATGTTTCTGAAATCTCTTTGTTTTGATAAAAAACTTGATGCAGTAAGTCAGACAGTAAGTCAGCATCTTTTAATGACTCGTTTAATCCAAAAGCACCAGTTGGAGTCATCGTATGAGCAGCATCCCCTAATAATAACAGGTGATGCTTTGACCATACTTCGCTTATGCTGCTTTGCACAGAAAGAAGCGTAAAGTCTGACCACGACGTAATAAACCTTTCTATTGAAAGGTTTAAGCTAGGGAAAGCGTCTATTAAACGCTGAATAAACGGTCTAAATGATTGTTTCCGAAGAGCAGGATAGCTGCCTTTTTCAATATTCCATCCGATTTGAACAAAGCCTTTTGCTTGAGAAAAAAGCGCCACCTGCTGCTGTTCTACAAGTGCAAATTTAATAGAAGGCTCCCAATTGGCTGGTGCAGGAATTTTTGCCCAAAGCAAATCGTATCCATGATTATGAATATTGTTTTTTATGTGCGCAAGTTTGCGAACAGTTGAATATCGGCCATCTGCTCCAATAATGATTTTACTTTCAACTATTATTTCACCCCGGCCTTTTTGCTGAGCTTTTATTCCAGTATATTGTCCTTTTTCATTCTGCATTAGCTCCGTTACTTTTGTGCCCAGCATAAGTTTGTAGGAGGGATGGATGCTTGCTTGGTTATTTATAGACTGAAGGAGATGCTGCTGTGGAACATGAATTCCTGCATGTCCAAGTTCAGATTCTATGGTTTTGAATACATGTCCATCCTTCCAGTATTCGACCCTAGACATTCGAAGGAGGCCTAAGCTTTCCATTTCTTCAAATATATGATGTTTCTTAAGAATCATTTCTCCATCTTCATTTAAATGTTCGCCTCGAAATTCTTTTCCAAGCTCATCAGATCTCTCTATCAGTATAGTTGATATATTTTGTTTAGCCAGTAGATAGGCCAGTAGAGCACCGCCTGGTCCGGCTCCTATTATACACACATCTGTTTGATAGTTCATTTTCTTCACCTTGTTTGTTATATGCAATTAAGTTACTTTTAGTAAGTATATTAACTTTTATAAATGTGAATGTCAACTTTTTTATAGCTTTTCTTCTATGGAATTCGCTCTTTGGACAAAACACAAATAAGGTTTTGCATAATCAAAGTCAAAGATTAAGTTTTATGATAAACTAAAATACACAAATTATTTTGAATAATTTGTATAAAAAGGTGAAACATCAAAATTGTTGAGAAAAAGCACGGTTGGAAAGCTGCAGGATTTTTAGCAAGAAGAGTAGAGATCGTCTCTGAAAATTCTAGCAAACTCCAATTTCGACTGGAGGATGATTATGACAAAAGTAGAACATTATATTCAAACATTGGGTAACAGTGCAGATTTGCTAACGAAAAAGCAGACAAGCATTTACTTCGAAAAACTTTCAAACACCTTTCCTTTTTTAACAATCATGCAAATTAATTGGCGAAAAGTATTAATTAAAAAGTCCACTCGGCATATTGAAGAAATCAAAAAATGGCTTCAAGAGATGAATATAAAAGAACATCAGGTTGTTTTATTTTGGAAACGAGCAACTAAAGCTGTAAGCGTCGATTTAGCTCAGGCTTTACTATTTTTTCAACAAACAGCTGATCTTACAGAAGAAGCATTTATTTACTGTCCGTCTGTTGACTATGTCATTGAGTATTTTAAAGACGGTAAAATGATGATTGGTTTAGCAGCACGTTAATTAAAAGGAAAAAAAGCTGAGGGAGGAGGGGAATTAGAACTTCTTCACTCAGCTTTTTATGCATATAAAATCTAAAAAATACGAAACATAACGTTATTTACAACATAAATTACCTTCTCTTTATAATTAGTGGGAAAAGTATTGACATTTTCCATAAAACAAATATAATTAACATTAATCATATTGTTAATTGTAAAAAGAGCGATCAGGAGAAATGATGAATGTCGAACAAAAAAGCAATGACGAATCAAACGAAAAAAGAATATCCTAAACCATATGGCTATACGTCAGATATTGCTGTATTTACGATTGTGACGGAAGAAAAAGAACCATACAAACCACCTAAAATGAGTTTGAAATTAATGCTTATCCAACGAGCAATGGTGAACGCAGAGGGAGAAAAGAACAGCGAAGCAGGAAAGTGGGCGCTTCCCGGCGGATTTGTCCATCCTGATGAATCAGCTTTTGAAGCGGCTAAAAGAGAGCTCGAAGAAGAAACGGGCGTAAAGGACATTCATTTAAAACACTATGGTGTCTATGATGAGCCTGGCAGGGACGATAGAGGATGGGTCATTACAAACGCACATTATGCAATCGTTCCAGAAGATAGTCTAATAAAGCGAAAAGCGAATGATGATGCTGCTCGAGTTGAATTATTTAAAATAGATGAAATCTTTTCATTGCCTTTAGCTTTTGATCATGAAATCATCATTCGAGATGCAATCAAGGAAATTAAGAAAGATTTATTGCAAACGACCATTGCCCAGAAATTTCTGCCTTCTCAGTTTACATATTCTGAGCTGCAGGCTGTGCTGCTTACCGTAACGGATGATGCAGCGATTAAAAGTGATCAGGCCTTTGCACGAAAAATAAGAATGCTGCCATTTATTGAAGAAGTAGACGGAAAAACAACGACGAGAACGTCTAAAAAACCAACAAAGCTCTATCAGTTTGTTGAAATGAATGTGATGAAGCCAATCTATACAGCACGCTATTAAAAGAAAAACTTTCAATCCAAATAATTAACAATATGTTAACTGTTAATTTTCACGTATGAGGGGGAAACATAATGAAAAAAGCACTGATTAACATCGATTATACAAATGATTTTGTAGCTGAAAACGGAGCTTTGACATGCGGAGAACCAGGGCGACACATTGAAACATTCATATGCGATATTACGCGTCAATTTATTGAGCAAAATGAGTATGTGGTGTTCGCCATTGATTTTCATAAAGAAAATGATTCCTTGCATCCAGAATCAGCGCTGTTTCCGCCTCATAATGTTGAAGGCTCTGCAGGAAGAGAGCTATACGGAAAGTTAAATGATTTATATAATGTGTATCAATCACAGGTAAATGTAGAATGGATGAATAAAACGAGATACAGCGCATTTGCTGGAACGGATCTGGAGATTAAACTTCGAGAAAGACAAATTACCGATGTCTACTTAGCAGGTGTATGTACGGATATTTGTGTACTTCATACAGCAGTAGATGCCTATAATAAAGGATTTGCTATTTATATTTATGAAAAAGCCGTAGCAAGCTTTAATCAAAAAGGTCATGAGTGGGCGCTTGAACATTTTAAATCTTGCCTCGGAGCAGAAATTATTTAAGACATAATAGTGGAGGAAATTAATGAATATGTTTACAGATGACAGCGTAATGCTACACACCGATTTATATCAAATTAACATGGGAGAAACGTACTGGGAAGATAATATTCATCAAAAGAAGGCTGTTTTTGAAGTTTTCTTCCGCAAACTTCCTTTTGGGAATGGCTATGCTGTTTTTGCTGGATTAGAAAGAATTATTGAATATATTAAAGCATTTAAATTTAGCGAATCAGATTTAACCTACTTGCATGAAGAATTAGGTTTTAAAGAAGATTATTTAGCTTACTTAAAAGACCTTACGTTTACTGGAACGATTCGATGTATGCGTGAAGGTGAGCTTGTGTTCCATAATGAACCAATTTTACGTGTAGAAGCACCATTAATTGAAGCTCAGCTCGTAGAAACAGCTATTTTGAATATTGTGAATTACCAAACGCTGATTGCGACAAAAGCAGCTCGAATCAAACATGTAGTAGGAGATCAAGTGGCAATGGAATTTGGAACACGCCGCGCTCAAGAAATGGACGCTGCTATTTGGGGAACAAGAGCAGCCTATATTGGCGGATTTGGTGCTACTTCTAATGTGCGAGCAGGAAAGAAATTTGGAATTCCAGTTGCAGGAACGCATGCTCATGCGATGGTGCAAGCTTATAAAGACGAATATATTGCATTTCATAAATATGCTCGTCGCCATAAAAACTGCGTGTTTCTAGTTGATACGTACGATACGTTAAAATCAGGAGTTCCCAACGCCATTAGAGTAGCAAAAGAATTAGGCGATAAAATTAATTTTACAGCGATTCGCTTAGACAGCGGCGATTTAACATATTTGTCTAAAAAAGCTCGTCAAATGTTAGATGAAGCAGGGTTTACAGAAACAAAAATTGTTGCTTCCAACGATTTAGATGAAGATACGATTATGCATTTAAAGTCGCAGGGAGCACAAATAGACATGTGGGGAATTGGTACGAAGCTTATCACTGCCTATGATCAGCCGGCGCTTGGCGCAGTGTATAAACTCGTTTCTATTGAAGGAGAAAAGGGCGAGATGATGGATACGATTAAAATTAGCGCAAATCCTGAAAAAGTGAGTACACCAGGATTAAAGCGCGTATATCGTATTATTAACAATTTGAATGGAAAATCTGAAGGGGATTATATCACGATGGAAGACGAAGATCCTCAAAGCGAAGAACGTTTAAAAATGTTTCATCCTGTTCATACGTTTATCAGTAAATTCGTCACAAATTTTGAGGCAAAAGAACTCCACCATGATATCTTTGTAAACGGAGAGCTTGTGTATGAAACAGAAGAGCTTCAGGAAATTCAGCAGTACGTAAAAGATAATTTAGAGCTGCTTTGGGATGAATATAAGCGCACGCGCAATCCTGAAGAATATCCAGTAGATTTAAGCGAAAAATGTTGGGAAAATAAAACGCGTCAAATTGCGTACGTGAAACAAAAAGTAGCGGAAGCCCTAAATAAAAAATAGTAGGGAGCTGGAGACATGTCAGATACGCTTGCTTATTTTCAACAGCTAAACCCTGATAAAAAAATAGATAAGCTTTTAGAAAAAGGAGCGAAAATTGGGATTTATGGTTCTTCTTTTGATCCGGTTACCAATGTTCATCTTTGGACGGCATCAACGGTTGCGCATCGAAAGAAGTTAGATGCTATTATCTTTTTGCCTTCATCGCACAAACGAACGGATAAAAAGCTCCAGACGTTGGATGAGCACCGTGTAAATATGGTTAGCTTAGCGATTAAAGATAACCCAAAATTTTTGCTCGATACGTATGAGCTAGACGTATTGCCCGGCTATCATTACACATACTACACTATGGAGCACTTTAAAAAATTGCTTCCACACGCTGAGTTATTTTTTATTATGGGAGCGGACTTACTGCAAGATATTGGCGAAGGCAAGTGGAAGAAAGCAGATGAACTTATTAGTAAAAACCAGTTTATCGTCATGGCAAGAGAGGGAATAGACATGTTGAAAGCTATTAGCCGTTCTCCTTTGCTTCGAAATTATGACGACGGCCGGTTTCAGCTTCTTGATAAAGGGCTGGCGATGGAAATCAGCTCTACTTATATCCGTCAAGAATTTGCTCGGGGTGGAGAACCAAGATATTTAATGCCTGATCTCTGTTATTTTTATAGTAAAAAACATGGACTGTATCAGTAAGAAATCTACATATAATGGAAGGAGAGCATGTATCATGTCAGACATGCAAGAAAAAATAAGAAAAGAGCTACATGTGAAATCTGAAATTGATCCAGCACAGGAAATTCGTGCCCGCGTTGATTTTCTCAAAACCTACTTAAAGTCAGCAAATGCAAAAGGCTTTGTATTAGGTATAAGCGGAGGCCAGGACTCTAGCTTAGCTGGACGATTAGCGCAGATTGCTGTAGACGAATTGCGAAAAGAAGAATATGAAGCAAAATTTGTAGCCGTTCGCTTGCCTCATGGCACGCAGCATGATGAAGCGGATGCGAAGGCGTCACTAGAATTTATTAAACCTAATGAAACATATACGTTTAATATTAAAAACACGGTAGAAGCATTTGAAAGTTCGTTTACAGGTGCGACAGATATAGCGCTGTCTGATTTTCATAAAGGAAATGTCAAAGCACGTACGCGTATGATTGTACAGTATGCAGTCGGAGGAGAAAACGGCCTTTTAGTTATCGGAACCGATCATGCAGCAGAAGCAGTAACAGGCTTTTTTACGAAATATGGAGATGGCGGAGCAGACGTGCTCCCTCTAACGGGACTAACAAAACGTCAAGGAAAAGCATTGCTAAAAGAATTAGGTGCAGATAAACGATTGTATGAAAAAGTACCAACAGCTGACTTGTTAGATAATAGTCCTGGTCAATCTGATGAAACGGAACTAGGAATTTCTTATGATGAACTAGACGATTATCTGGAAGGAAAAGAAGTATCACAAGAAGCCGCTGGAAAAATTGAACAGCGCTATCGTATTACTGAACATAAGCGTCAGTTACCGGCTAGTATGTTTGATGAATGGTGGAAATGAGAGAAATGCCCATATTAGGTATATCTAATATGGGCATTATTTTGACTGATTTCTTTCATAAAACAAAAAAGAGGCGGAAAAAGTGCAATTTAACAAATTGTTTTCTCATACACACTTTGTTATTCTTACGCACTTTGGTATAATGAAGTGCTTTTAATATTATTGAGGAGGAACATTTTTTATGGCAGTTGAAGTAGGTAGCAAGGTACAAGGTAAAGTAACAGGTATTACTAATTTTGGAGCATTTGTAGAATTACCTGGAGGTCAAACTGGGCTTGTACATATTAGTGAGGTAGCTGACAGCTATGTAAAAGACATTAATGACCATCTTAAAGTTGGTCAAGAAATTGAAGTGAAAGTCGTTAATGAGAAAGACGGAAAAATTGGATTATCGATTAAAAAAGCAATAGATAAACCTGAAAGACCCTCATCTTCTTATTCACAACGCCCGCCACGTCAGGCAAGAAATAATGATAATCGTTCTAAAAGCAACTTCCAACCAAAGGAAAACTTCGAACAAAAAATGGCGCGTTTCTTAAAAGATAGTGAAGATAATTTATCTACACTAAAACGCAGCACTGAATCAAAACGAGGTGGCAGAGGCGGAAGACGCGGATAAATCCCTTCCACTTTAACTACTTTATTATATAGTTGAAGCAAGCCAGTAAAAATTGGCTTGCTTCTTTTTTGTAATAGCTTAAGTACATGCGCTAGAAGAGTAAAGAGAAGGTTAGGTACTTACTTGGTTGTAAAGTAGATGCCAATAGTGACAAGAGATGAGAGAAGATCAAGGATGAGTAGGATGAAATTTAAATCTATCATAATCATGCCTCCCTTTGTGCGAGCGTTGACGTTAGTATCTGCAAGATCTCATTTTATTATTCGTAATTTTTTAAAATTTCATTTAATTAAGTGCGATATTTTATATTAAATTAAACTATGTTCTAAATAATAAGTAATAAAATAAAAAGCGCTTATAAGAACAATTTTCTTAAAATAATAAAAAAACCTTATAAGTAAACAAAGGAAAAGTAGGAATGAGTCCCTGATAAAAATAGCTACATTAACAGAAATTCGTCAGTATTCTTGTATATTCATCTAATCTCTTCATAATTTTAGGAATAAAAAAGTTACGGAAAGAAGATAAACAGACAAAATTCTTCATTTTTTGAGCATTAGTGCTTAATTTGCACGAGTATATAAAATGATTCCATAGACTCAAGGATTTTATAGTAATATATAGAACTTCCATACTATTCTAGTTTTTAGCTCACTAGCTAAGCAAAAGATGCGTATGTTCTGGGGATGAAGGCATACATAGTAGCACGAAGTATAGAGAGAAATGGAGAGGGAAAACACAATGAAAAAAGTATCAATTCGGTCTGTATTAAGTACAGTAGCATTTTCGGTTGCTTTATCTTCTTTTGCAATGGGCGCATCCGCCAACGGAAATTCAAAACCAGCGCTTGAACCGTCTTTAGTTAAAATTCAAGGAGACTATAACTTAAAGTCGGCTAAAAAAGTAAAAGTTATTGTGGAGTTAAATGAAGAGTCTTTAGCGGAAGCAAAGAAAAAAGGAGTAGCGCAAAGTAAAGGAAAGATTAAAAAAGCGCGTGACGAAGTGAAAAAAGAGCTTTCAAAAGCTTCTAAAACTTCAAAAGTAAAGCGTGAATATGACCAAGTATTTTCTGGGTTTTCAGCGGAACTTCCGGCTAATGACCTTGAAAAAGTAGCAAGTTTACCGGGAGTAAAAGCTATTTATCCAAGCGTTGAATATCATACAACAGAAGTGAAATCGAAAGAAGTGAGCGCCGAAGAATACAGTTCTGAAATGGATAAAAGCATTTACTATGTAGGAGCAGATCAAGCGTGGAAATCAGGATATACAGGTAAAAATATGACTGTAGCCGTTATTGATACAGGCGTCGATTACGACCACCCGGATTTAAAGTCAGCGTTTGAGAAATATAAAGGGTGGGATTTTGTAGATGATGACAAAGACCCTCAAGAAACGCCGGCTGGAGATCCAAAAGGAGAAGCAACAACGCACGGAACGCACGTAGCGGGAACAATTGCAGCGGACGGGAAAATTAAAGGAGTAGCTCCTGATGCTCATTTACTTGCTTATCGTGTACTAGGGCCAGGAGGAACAGGTACAACGGAAGACGTGATCGCCGGTATTGAACGTGCGGTAGAAGACGGAGCGGATGTAATGAACCTGTCGCTTGGAGATACGATTAATAATCCAGACTTGGCAACGAGTATTGCATTAGATTGGGCAATGGAAGAAGGAGTAGTTGCTGTTACGTCAAATGGAAACAGTGGACCAGCTAACTGGACAGTAGGGTCTCCGGGAACGTCTCGTGAAGCTATTTCAGTTGGTGCAACTCAGCTTCCCTACAATTTGTATAAAACGACATTAACTGTAGATAACGCAAGCTATGCTTCAGCTGAAGTAATGGGCTTCCCAAATGACAAGGCGCTACTGGATGCAAGCGGTAAAAAGTATGAATTTGTACCTGTCGGACTCGGAAAACCAGAAGACTTTGAAGGAAAAGATGTAAAAGGAAAAGTAGCGGTTATTTCTCGCGGTGACATTGCGTTTGTAGATAAAGTTGATAATGCGAAAAAAGCCGGCGCTGTTGCCACGGTGATTTACAACAATGTAGAAGGGACAATCCCTGATATTCCAGGCACATCTTTGCCAAGTATTCGCTTATCAAAAGCTGATGGACAAGCCTTGGTTGCTTCTTTGGCAAAGGGATCGGTTACGGGATCTTTTAGTGCAACGTTTAATCAGACAGTCGATGAAACAATGGCTGACTTTTCATCGCGCGGACCGGTTGTTGATACATGGATGATTAAGCCGGACATTTCGGCACCGGGAGTCGATATCATCAGCACAGTGCCAACCAATGATCCAAGCAACCCTCATGGATATGGATCCAAACAAGGAACAAGTATGGCAGCACCCCACGTAGCAGGAGCAGCAGCGTTAATTTTACAGGCGCATCCAAATTATAAAGTAGAAGACGTAAAAGCATCTTTAATGAACACAACGGAACTGCTTCGTGACCGCAACGGGCTGGTTTACCCTCATAATACGCAAGGTGCAGGAAGCATGCGCGTAGTAGATGCAATTAAAGCAAAAACGCTTATTACACCAGGAAGTCACTCGTACGGCGTCTTTTATAAAGATAAAGGGAAACAAGTAGAAAAACAAAGCTTTAAGATTAAAAATCTATCAAATCACAGTCAAAAATACTCGGTCAAGGTAAAATTTAAGAAAAGCCATCAGGCAATTGACGTTAAATCAACAAACGATTTAGTTGTTAATGCAGGAAAAACACAAAAAGTAAACCTGAATGTAAAAGTAGATGCAGGGAAATTGTCTCCTGGCTATTATGAAGGGACAATTACCGTAAGTAACAATAAAGAAACGTACGATGTTCCAACCATCTTATTTGTAAAAGAGCCGGATTATCCTCGCGTCACTTCTGCGTATGTAGATGTACTAGGAAATGGCTCATTTGAATACGGCAGTTATTTACCAGGAGGAGCAGAGAAGCTTAGCTATTACATTTACGATGCAACGTTAGAAAAAGGGGAATTGTTAAGTTCGTATACGAATGTAGAAAAAGGATTCTCTAGCGCAACGTGGGACGGAAAGATTAATGGTGAAGCTCTTCCGACGGGAACGTATTATTTATACGCAGAAGCAGTAAAAGCAGGTCAGACGACAGGTTCTTTAGGAGAATTTGAAATTAAATAAGTAAATAATAAAAAGAGTGCCAGTCTAACTGACACTCTTTTTATTATTGAGCCGTATATCCACCATCGATCACAGCAGCTTGGCCGGTTACGCCTTTTGCTAAATCACTTGCTAAAAACATTGCATAATCTGCAATTTCATCGACAGCAAGCAAGCGTTTTTGAGGAACAAGAGGATAAATGACTTCTTCTAGTACTTTTTCAAGCGCTACATTTCGCGTACGTGCCAAATCTTTTAATTGATTTTGAACAAGCGGCGTATCAACATAACCAGGGCAAATCGCATTTACCGTAATGCCGTGCTCCGCACCTTCAAGAGCAGCCACTTTCGTTAAGCCAATCACGCCGTGCTTAGCGCTGTTGTATGCCGCTTTTCCTGAGAAACCAATCAATCCGTTAATGGAAGACATGTTCAAAATGCGGCCGAATTTTTGCTTTTTCATAATAGGAAACGCATGCTTAGTCGCAACAAAAGGTGCAACAAGCATAATTTTCGTTAAAAGTTCAAATTTTTCAGTAGGAAATTCTTCGAGCGGGGAAACAAATTGCATGCCAGCATTGTTAATTAATACATCAAGGCGGCCATATGTTTCAACCGTTTGAGCAATCATTTGTTCAATGTCACTTTCATTTGTCACATCTGCTTTAATGCCTAATGCTTCGTAGCCTTTTGTCTTCAATTTGTCTGCTGCTTTCTTAACTCCGTCTTCATTCAAGTCAGTTAAGACAACAGTCGCTCCGTCTTCAGCAAAGCGCTCACCAATTTGATAACCAATACCTTGAGCTGCACCTGTAATTAACACAATTTTGTTTTCAACCATCGTTTTTTCCCCCTTATATGTAGAAAAAATAAAATCGCTTACTTTTCCATTTTATCAAAAATTATCTTAATTTAGCGAGTATTTTAACTGTACTTCACACGAAAAGAATGGGTGTGGGAAGGGGTGTTTACTACCTTTACTTCCACATTGCTAACAGAAGCGAACGGCGAGGGACCTTTTTTAATTTCTTCAATAAATTTTTGGATATTACTTTCTTCACCTTCAGCATCAATTTCTACTTTTTGATCGTCTCGATTTCGTACCCATCCGTTAATGGAGCATTCCATTGCTTTTAGCTGCGTGTAGTGACGGAACCCAACCCCTTGAACGCGTCCGTCTACAATCATATGCACATGTTTTTTCACTGTTCTCACCTCACAGGCAATTTTCCCTTTTTTATAAAAAAGAAAACAACTATAATCTTACTTTTCACTGTATAATAGAAAAAGACATTGTAAGACTTTAACAGTTTTAATGTAGATTAAATAAGAAAGAAGGGTTATGAATGCAAGCAGCAGCACGAACGCAGCAAGCGCAGCCGGCGACAATTTACCGTATTTTATTTGCTATTAGTTTAGGACATTTTCTAAATGATTGTATGCAGTCTGTTATACCGGCACTTTTTCCAGTCCTTGAAAAATCGATGAATTTAAACTACACGCAAATCGGCTGGATTGCCTTTGCTTTAAACATGACGTCATCGATTATGCAGCCGGTATTCGGCGTATTTGCCGATAAGCGTCCCTCGCCGTTTTTATTGCCAATTGCAATGTGTTTAAGCATGATTGGTATGGTTGGACTCGCTTTAGCGCCAAATTTTTATTTTGTGATTATATCTGTTTTATTTGTAGGATTCGGATCCGCTATTTTTCACCCGGAAGGTTCTCGCGTAGCGTATATGGCAGCAGGAGGAAAGCGGGGGCTGGCACAGTCTATTTATCAAGTTGGCGGGAATACTGGACAGTCGATGGCTCCGCTGTTTACGGCATTTATCTTTATCGGACTTGGTCAGTTTGGAACAATTTGGTTTACGTTAATTGCAGGTATCGGCGTAGTGGTTCTATACAGCGTCTCTAAATGGTATAAATCAGAGTTAGCTACTCGTCAACGCTTGAAGAAAAAGCAGTCAGATGCTTCATTTACGATGAACAAGCAAATTATTTTTGCGATTGGACTTTTAATTTTTCTTGTTTTTGCACGTTCATGGTACGGAGCCGGCATCCTTAATTTCTTTCAGTTTTATATTATTGAAAAATTTAATTTGCCTATCAAAAGCGCTCAGCTTTACGTTTTTTTATTTATGATTGCAGGGGTGTTTGGAACATTCTTTGGAGGTCCGCTTGCCGATCGTTTCGGAAAACGAAATATTTTGTTGTTTTCTATGTTAGGGTCAGTACCGTTTACTTTATTACTCCCTCACGTTTCTCTCGGAGTGGCGGCACCTCTTTTAATACTAATCGGCTTTATTCTCCAGTCAAGTTTCAGCGTCACGGTCGTCTATGCTCAAGAGCTGATGCCGGGGAAAATTGGCTTGGTTTCCGGCTTAATTGTAGGTCTTGCTTTTGGGATGGGAGCTTTAGGAGCTGTTGTATTCGGTAAATTAGCCGATGTCTTCAGCCTTCAGTTTATTATGCTGTTTTGCAGCTATTTACCAATCCTAGGGCTGTTAACATGGCTGTTGCCGAGCGATAAGCGTGTGAAAGAAATACACGAAGCAAAATAAGAAAAAGAAAAAGCAAACGCGCCTTAGCGTTTGCTTTTTTTATGAGCGTGAAGCAAATTTCAAGACGAATTCATATTTTTCTCCTACAATAGATACAATAGAAATTGAAAATCGAAAGGAAGAATCAGCTATGATTAAGCTAAGCGTATTGGATCAGTCTCCAGTTTCAAGCGGATCAACACCAAAGGAAGCGTTAAAACGTACGGTGGAACTGGCAAAATTAACGGAAAAGTTGGGCTACCACCGCTTTTGGGTAGCGGAACATCATAATACGAACGGTCTTGCAGGCTCATCTCCAACTCTTTTAATGACGCACTTAGCTTCTCAAACGAGCCGAATCCGAATTGGATCTGGAGGAGTCCTTCTTCCTCAATACAGTCCGTATAAAGTAGCAGAAGATGCTCAGTTGCTTGAAAATCTGTTTCCGAATCGAATTGACTTAGGTCTTGGACGGTCACCGGGAGGAGATGCGCTGACTCGGCTAGCGCTGACAGATGGAGTCCGTAAAAGCCTCAATGAATTCCCGCGGCAAATTCAAGCGTTAAAAGGACATCTTGAGCATAATTTGCCGTCGGATCATCCGTATTACGGCGTGACGGCTTATCCGTTAAGTGAAACAAAGCCGGAGTTGTGGCATCTTGGTATCAATAAAAGAGGAGCGAGATCTGCTGCTGAACTGGGCATCTCTTTTACGTTTGGACACTTTATTTATTCAGTTGGTGGACAAGAAGCCATTCGTCATTATAAACAAGAATTTATCCCTTCTTCGTATCAATCAAAGCCTAAAACCAACGTATGCGTATTTGTAGTATGTGCAGAAACAACAGAAGAAGCGGAGGAACACGCTAACACGTTAGATGATTGGCTGTTGAAAGTAGCTAAAGGCGGAGATACAACAATTTCATCGATAGAAGAAGTGCGCAATCGTTCTTATTCAGAAGAAGAGCTCAAAAAAATAACCAACAATCGTCTTCGTATGATCGTAGGAAATCCAGCTGAAGTAAAACAAGGATTAATCGGGCTGCAGCAAAAATACGATAACGACGAATTTTTAATTATTACAAATATCCATGATTATGAAGCAAAAAAGAAGTCTTATGAACTGCTTGCAGAGCTATTTCCTCAACCCTCATTTTTTTAAGAAAAGGTGGGGTTTTTTTACGGGATTAAATGTTAGAATATTTAAAAAGGAGGAGTGACATGCACGTAGATCAAAAAAGTGTAAGCAGCCAAACTAATAAGATTACCTATACACATATTAAAACAGGAGGGCCTCGCATTTGCTTTATGTTTTCAGGTCTGGGCTATACGTACGAAAAGCCGCTGTTGTATTATGTAACGATGCTGATGTTAAAACACGGAATTGACGTGGTTCAGATTCACTATACATATTCAAAAGAGCTGATGACAAAGTCTACAGATGAGATTGCAGACGTTATGATGCAAGACATTGATCTCGTGCTGCAGGACGTTTTATCTCATAATGACTATAAAAATATCATATTTGTAGGAAAATCGCTGGGCACCATTCCGCTGATTCAGCGAGTTATGAAAGATGAAGTCTACAAAGATGCAGTGCTGCTTTTACTGACGCCGCTTTTAACCAGATCGGAACTGTTTAAAAGTTTACTAGAAAACACTCATAAAGGTCTTCTTGTAATAGGAAGTCGTGATTACTATTATACTGAAGAAGTTTATCAATTAAAAACAAACACAATGAATATTCAAGTGATTAAAAATGCCGATCATTCATTGGACGTTTTGTATAATCCTACGGAATCGTTAAAGGCGCTGGAAACTGTTTTGTACGGCATAGAACAGCTTCTGTGAGATAGGAAATAAGGAAAGGAGTGCAAAATGGATACGCTACGTGAAATTATTTGCGAAAAAAGAGCCTACAGCTATTCACCTCATACTCATGATCATAACTACAGTCAGCTTTTGTTTCCGCTAGCAGGTGCTCTTGATATTCAAGCGAGTGAGCAGCACTTAACGCTGCAAGAAGGCTGCTTTTACATTCCGCCTCGTCAGCTTCATACGTATCAAGCTAAAAACGCAAATGAATGTTTAGTTGTTGATATTCCTTTGAAATTTACAGAAAGTGCGCATCTTGCTCAACAAGCAGCTTTTATTCAATGGGATTCAAGGTGGAAAGCAATTCGCTACCTTTTACTTGATGGGCTTCAAAAAAGCACTGAGAGAGGGGCGCTTGAAGATTTAGTCCGTTACGTTCAGCATTATTTACCAAAGAACCAAACGTTTAAATCCATTGATTACCTTCATGCTAACTTTAATCAAGAGCTAAACATAGAAAGCCTTGCCAAGATGGAAAATTACCATCCTGCCTATTTTTCCGCTTGGTTTAAACAAAAAACGGGCTATTCGCCTCAAAGCTATATAGCGCGTATACGTTTAAATAAAGCAAAAGAATTGTTAAAAGAGAGCAGCTATTCGATAACGTATATTGCGCACGAAGTCGGCTATCAAAGCTTGTCTTCATTCACTAAATGGTTTGCAAAACAAGAAGGAGTCTCACCCACGCAATATCGAAGTATCTTAAAAACAGACAAATAAGATCATAAAAGCGGAAAAACTTTTTTCTTTCTTTTAGCTATGATAAAAGAAAGGAGATGGAAATATGAATACTTCATTATCAAAAATACTTATTTTATGTGCCGCTGTATTATGGGGAACAACAGGGACTGCCCAAGCTTTAGCATCTGCTGAAGCACATTCCGTGGCGATTGGAGCCGTGCGTTTAGCTGTGGGGGGGCTGTCACTTTTTGCAGCTTGTCTTATTCAAAAAAAGAAAGTGGACGTAAGACGCCTTCCTATTCTGCCTCTTACGGTTGCTGCAGCAAGTATGGCCGCTTATCAGCCGTTATTTTTTTCCGCTGTCATTAAAACGGGTGTTGCAGTAGGCACAATGGTGGCAATTGGCAGTGCGCCGCTTTTGTCAGGAGTGTTAGATTACATAGTGTACCGCAAGAAACCTGCAAAAAAATGGTTGCTTGCTACGGTTACTGGTATTATAGGGTGCAGCTGCTTGTTGTTAAAAAAAGATACTCAAATCGACGTGATAGGTTTGGGTATGGCGATAGGAGCAGGGGCATCTTTTGCTTGCTATACGACTGTCAATAAAAAAATTGTTCAGCATGTTGATCCGCAAGTAGGAGCTTCGCTTGTGTTTACAGCCGCCGCTGTTCTACTAATCCCATGCTGGTTTATGTATGATATGAGCTGGCTAGTTTCTTTAAATGGAATAGGCATTGCTCTTCACTTAGGAATACTTACGACGGCTCTTGCTTATGTATTATTTTCTACAGCGCTTAAGTCGGTACATGCGTCTACCGCCGTGACGTTATCGTTAGCAGAGCCCGTTACCGCTTTTTTATTGGGCGTCTTTTTCTTAGGAGAATCTCTAACTTTGGTGAACATATGTGGAGCAGCACTAGTATTTGTTAGCTTAGCGTTTTTAACGTATTCTCCGAAATCATCGCTAAATCAAGAGGTGCGTATATAAAAAAATCCCCTTTCTCTAGAGAAAGGGGATTTCTTATTAAGCGTACATGCTAGCTACTTGTTTTTGCAGGTTGCTGTCTTCTAAATACTCATCGTACGTCATTTGCTTGTCAACTACTCCGTTTGGCGTAATTTCAATTACACGATTTGCAATCGTTTCAACGAACTGATGGTCATGAGATGTGAAAATCATTGAACCTTTGTAGCTGATAAGTCCATTGTTGAGTGCTGTGATTGATTCTAAGTCAAGGTGATTCGTAGGATCGTCTAGCAAAAGAACGTTTGAACCGCTTAGCATCATTTTAGAAAGCATACAGCGAACTTTTTCTCCTCCGGAAAGAACGTTGGCTTTTTTCAACACTTCTTCACCAGAGAATAGCATTCTGCCTAAGAAACCGCGTAAGAAGCTTTCGCTTTGGTCATTAGGTGAATACTGACGCAGCCAGTCTACTAAGTTTAAGTCTCCGTTTTCAAAGTACTCGGAGTTGTCTTTAGGGAAAAAGGCTTGAGACGTTGTCACACCCCATTTGTACGTACCGCTGTCTGCTTCCATTTCACCCATTAAAATCTTCATTAATGTTGAATTTGCAAGTTCGTTGCGGCCTACAAGAGCGATTTTATCATCTTTATTCATAATAAAGCTTACGTTATCAAGCACTTTTACGCCGTCAATTGTTTTTGTTAGACCTTCAACGCGAAGTACGTCATTTCCAATCTCACGTTCCGGCGTGAAGTTCACGTACGGATAGCGACGAGAAGAAGGGCGGATATCATCTAATGAAATTTTATCAAGCAATTTTTTACGAGACGTTGCTTGTTTTGATTTTGATGCATTTGCGCTAAAGCGAGCGATAAAGGCTTGAAGCTCTTTAATTTTTTCTTCTTTTTTCTTGTTCGCATCTGACGCCATTTTTTGTGCTAATTGACTTGATTCATACCAGAAGTCATAGTTACCAACGTAGACTTGGATTTTACTGAAGTCAAGGTCAGCAATGTGCGTACATACTTTGTTTAAGAAGTGACGGTCATGAGATACAACAATGACTGTGTTTTCAAAGTTAATTAAGAACTCTTCTAACCATTGAATTGCTTGAATATCCAAGTTATTCGTAGGCTCATCTAAAAGTAATACATCAGGTTTTCCGAATAAAGCTTGTGCAAGAAGCACTTTTACTTTTTCACTACCCGTTAGTTCAGCCATTTTTTTTGCGTGAAGATCTTCAGAAATGCCTAATCCTTTTAAAAGAATAGCCGCTTCTGATTCTGCTTCCCAACCGTTTAATTCAGCAAATTCACCTTCAAGCTCAGCTGCTTTCATTCCGTCTTCATCTGTGAAGTCTGCTTTCATATAAATAGCATCTTTTTCTTGCATTACTTCATAAAGGCGAGCGTGCCCCATAATAACGGTTTTCATAACTTCTTGATCTTCATATTCGAAGTGGTTCTGTTTTAAGACAGCAAGGCGTTCGCCAGGGCCCATATGTACATCACCAGTTTGAGATTCAATTTCACCAGATAAAATTTTTAAAAACGTTGATTTTCCAGCACCGTTTGCGCCGATTAATCCATAACAGTTACCAGGCGTGAATTTAATATTCACATCTTCAAATAACTTTCGGTCGCCAAATCGTAAACTTACATTACTAACTGTAATCATGTATGAGCAGTCCTCCAAATTCAATATCTATAAAATTATACCATTCTTTTGAGATAAGAGCGATATGAATACAATATTTCAAACATAAAGTGTAACCGACACTTCAAGCACTCGTCAACCATTTAAGGGATTTTTTGAGCGGTGAAACTTGATTATTCTAGCATTCACCAAAACTTTGAACAGCAAACCAGCATGTTTAATCCTTCAGTAATCAGCTCTTTTTCATTTTTAAGATGGATGTTGTATTCCTTTGTATAAGAAACAAAAAGAAGAATAATACTACCTGGTAAATAAAAGAATTTATATGAAGTGAACACTGATATTTTACGGGTGCTTATTTCTAAAATTGGTTTGATATAGACATAAATAGGGTGATTATCATGTGGAAATTAGTTGTTTCCTATCTTCCAGAATGGCCAGTTTTTATACAAGCAGTTCTGGTTTTTTTCATCCCGTATATAATCTACAAATTATTAAGCGGGATTCGTAATTCAGAGGAAGAGTGATGAAAGTGAAAAAATGGAAATCAGCAGTAAAAAAAATAGGCAACCATGCGCACGAGAAGGAAAGCAAACAGGAATCTATACATCAGGATTCACCTAATCATATTACGGATCATTTAGCTTTAACACTAAAAGTAGTTAAAAATGAAATTGGTCATAACTCCGACGTTCATTTTCGAGAGTTTATTATAGGACGCACCGGCATTCAGGCAGCTATTATTTTTGTAGAGGGGCTATCAGATAAAGATCTTATTGAAAAACATATTTTGTCATCATTGATGGCTGATTTTTCAAAAGAATATCAACAGGATCAGCTTTACGTAAAGGGAAGCCTTTCAAAACAGTTTATTAAAAGCCAAGTATTATCAATTAGTGATGTAGAAGAGGTCCATCCTATTAAAGAAGTAATATCAAAAGTCTTAACAGGATCTACGGCTCTTTTAATTGACGGGTTATCACTTGCCTTAATTCTTGGTACAAGCAAAGTAAAAACAAGGACGATTGAAGAGCCCGTATCAGAAGCATTGGTGAGAGGGCCAAGAATAGGCTTCACTGAATCGTTAAGTGATAATACTTCTTTATTAAGAGGAAGCGGAGACATTGAAAATTTATCGCTGGTGAAATTTCAAGTAGGAAAGCGTTCCAAAAAAGATTTAGTTGTTGCTTACATAAAGGAAATTGTTAATCCAGAGCTAGTTGAAGAAGTAGAAAAACGAATTAAAAAAATTGACCTCGATAATGTACCGGAGTCAGGATATGTTGAACAACTCATTGAAGATAATTACCTTAGTCCCTTTCCTCAAGTACAGAACACGGAGCGTCCCGATCGTGTAATTGCTGCTTTGATGGAAGGGAGAGTAGCCATTTTATTAGACGGGACGCCTTTTGCTTTGATTGCTCCCGTTACGTTTAGCATGATGTTACAGTCGCCGGAAGATTATTATGAAAGGTGGATTCCCGGTACATTCATTCGTTTTCTTCGTTATATTGCAGTGGTTCTTTCCCTTTTTACCCCGGCTTTGTATATTGCGTTTATTTCATTTCATCCAGGATTAATTCCGACTAAGTTAGCTATTTCTATTATAGGATCAAGGTCTGGTGTTCCGTTTCCCGCTCTTATCGAAGCCTTATTTATGGAACTATCGATCGAAATTTTGAGAGAAGCCGGACTCCGGTTGCCGAAACCAATTGGTCCAGCAATGGGCATTGTCGGTGGGTTAATCATTGGAGAAGCTGCGGTGCAGGCAGGAATCGTTAGCCCTATTTTGGTGATTGTAGTGGCGTTAACTGCCATTTCATCGTTTTCTATTCCGCAATATAGTGTAGGAATCACATTGCGTATTCTTCGGTTTGTAGCCATGCTTTGTGCTGCCATACTTGGATTATATGGCGTCATCTTATTTTTCCTTTTTATGATGAGCCATTTAGTGAAACTAAAAAGTTTCGGCGTACCTTATATGAGTCCAGCTGTTCCTTATCGTTTAAGTGAATGGAAAGACTTGGTAGTCCGTATGCCTCTGATGATGATGAAACGACGTCCAAAGATGATGCACACCAAAGATCCTCTGCGAAAAGGGTAGCTTATGATGAAAGGAAATGGGCTGTTAGAAATGATAAATTCAAAAGATCGTATTACGACGCCTCAAACAACTATTATTATTACCAACTTTATTCTTGGAACAGGTATTCTTACCTTGCCCCGGGCAGCTGCGGAAAAAGTGAAAACACCAGATGTTTGGCTAACTGTTATTTTAGGGGGGATAATCACCATGATAGCAGGGGTAATCATGGTGAAATTAAGTCAACGCTTCCCTGAAAAAACCTTTTATCAATACAGCCAAGAAATTGTAGGGAAATGGATAGGCAAGTTATTTAGTTTCCTCATGATCGGTTATTTTTTGGCACTTGGTGGGTTTCATGCTCGTTCATTGGCAGAGGTAACTGGATATCTATTGTTGGAAGGAACCCCAAAATGGGCTATAATCATGCCATTTATGTGGGCAAGTCTCTATCTGATAAGAGGGGGAATAAATCCAATTGCCCGTATATTTGAGATTATATTACCTATTACGGTTATTCTTTTTTTACTTGTTGCCTTTATGAGTATCAAAATATTTGAAGTGGATAATCTGCGCCCGGTACTAGGTTCAGGTATTACGCCGGTGCTAAAAGGGATAAGGACAACAGCTCTTGCGTTTACTGGGCCTGAATTCATGCTTTTAATATTGGCATTCATGAAAGAACCAAACAAAGCAGTAAAAGCTTTACTAGTTGGTACTGCGATTCCTTTGCTTCTTTATGTTATTACCGTCGTGATGGTTATCGGAGCGTTCTCAGTGGATGGAGTGGTTACGAGAACGTGGCCTACGCTTGATTTAATAAGAAGTTATGAATTAACTGGGTTAATATTTGAACGCTTTGATTCCTTGTTGCTGGTGGTATGGATTATGCAAATGTTTACTTCTTTTAATGTTAACCATTACGCTGCTTCATTAGGACTGTCTCAGCTTTTTAAAAAAAATATCCATCCATTTATGTATGGTGTGCTTCCGGTTATTTATCTCATTTCCATGATCCCTAGAAATATCAATGATGTATTTAAATTAGGAGATATGGTTGGTAATGCTGCCCTGATTTTATTTGGCTTTTTACCCGTACTGCTTCTTATCATTTCAAAAATAAAGGGGAGAAAGTATGAGACAAGCCTCTAATCACGTACGGTTCTTCTTATCGGTTTTGCTTTCTGTTTTTTTGCTTTTTCCTCTGGCGGGCTGCTGGAGCAGTCATGAAATTGAAGAACGAAGTTTAGGAGTAGGTATGGCTCTTGATAAAGCTAACAAGTCCATGACTGAAAAAGAATTTGATGAACAAGAAGAGTATCCCAAAAGGAACTTGATTACGTCAACCTACCAACTGATCACCCCGCAAGTGGCAAGTTCAACAACTGTCCAAGGAGGACCTCAGCAGAAGGCTTACGTGAATATGGCTGAAACGGGAGATTCTATTCATCAAATGACCCGTGAATTATCATTGAGAAGAGAGACTTCGATTGCCAGCCAACATCTAAAAGTAATTATTATTGGCGAGGCTCTTGCGAGAACGTATAGTTTAGGAAAATTAGTGAATGAGTTTCTTCGTGATAATGAGATTAGACCAAGCTGTCTTGTACTTATTAGTAAAGGGAGAGCTAGGGACGGGCTAGAATCGAAGACAGCAGGAGAAATCCCGGCATTTCGTTTGGCTGGAATGGTGGAAAATGCATATCGAACAACGAGAATTTTACCTCCCACGTCGCTCATTAAATTAGAGAGCAATATTGAATCAGGGACTAGTTTTCTATTGCAAAATGTATTATCGGCAAATGGGGAAATCAAATTTGCTGGTGCTGCCATAATTAAAGGGAAAACAAACAAAATGATCGGTTTTTTGAATGAAGAAGAACTAGATGGTCTGACTTGGATCACAGGAAAAGGGAAAGGCGGGCTAGTGAAAAGCTTTGATAAAAAGACCGGTCAGCTGATTGTATACGAAATAGAATCCATGAAAAGTCATATTGAACCTCATGTTAAAGGAAATAGCATCTCCTTCGATGTGCATATTGAATCCGAGGGGAGGCTATCTGAAAATTGGGTGGTCTCAGGAAATCCTTTAAAAAATCAATTTTTACAGAAGGTGCAAAAAAACTCAGAAAAAAAAGTGGAGCACCTCGTAAAAAACACGGTAGAAAAAATGCAAAAAGAATATAAAGTCGATGTGGCCGGGTTCGGAAATCAATTGAGAATTAAAAGGCCCAGAGTATGGATGAGGGTTAAAGACAATTGGGATCAAACATTTAGTGAAGTTCCAATTAACTATGATGTAAAATTAATGATTAAAGATTATGGAACGTCAGGATCAAAAAAGTGAGCAGCTAAGTACAATTTGGCTTGTTTTGATGTTGGAAATGAAAGAAACTAAAAGGAATAGCCTTAGAGCTTGCTAAAAAATATTCCCCCCAGTAAGGAGCTTGAGGGATAAATGAAGAATAAGAGCTGTCCAGAACCGACAGCTCTTATTTGCTATTCAAAAATATAAGCTAATGCTTGAAGAGCCTGTTCTGGCGTTTCGACTACAACTTGGGCTTTGTTTGACAGTTCTTTAAGCGGATGGTGCAGTTTTTCAGGGCGAACCAAAATTAGCGGTTTATCTAATGCAATGGCTGTCGCCGCATCCATTGCGCTGTTCCACTGTTTGTATTTTTCGCCAAATAAAGCAATAACCACATCAGATTTTTTAAGGAGCACCTGCGTGCGTAAATTATTAATTTGGGAAGCAGCTTCATCTTTTAAGACAGCGTTAGGCTGTTTTCCTAAAATTTCTTCTCCAATGTTGTCGGAGCGGTCATGGTCTGTCATGGGACCGACAAAGGCAAGGGGAAGGTTTAATTGTTCTGCTTGGTTTTTAATTTCGTCTCGCCAGTTATCGTGAATTTGCCCGGCAAGGTATACGGTTAAGTTCATTATGTAGAAGTCCTCCTCTAACTAAGATTTGTTTTATTTTATCAAATGTAAGCGGATAATACGAATGGTTTGAATAGGCTGCTTTTCCAAAAATAAGGTTATAGTAGACAAATAGTTAAAAAAGAGAAACAATAGAAGGCGTATTGCTAATTAAAGAAAGGATGTACATGATGACAGAAACAGTGCTACAAGTAGATCATGTCAGTAAAGTAATTGGGAAGAAAACCATTTTGCATGATGTATCCTTATCGGTTGAGCGCGGTGAGATTTTCGGGTTGCTTGGTCCGAACGGTTCTGGAAAGACAACGCTAATTCGTACCGTCGTAGGACTCATTAAAGAAACAGAGGGAACGATTACCGTTAACGGCTTTCCTTTAAAGGAACAGTTTACATCAGCTATGAAATCAATTGGCGCGATTATTGAGAACCCTGAGTTTTATGATTATCTGACGGGCTATCAAAATTTAAAACACTTTGCGAATATGCATGAAGGGATCACATCAGAACGCTTGGATGAAGTGATTGCTTTAGTAAAGCTTGAAAACAGCATTCATGCAAAAGTGAAGACGTATTCTCTTGGGATGAGACAGCGTTTAGGAGTAGCTCAAGCTATTTTACATAAGCCTGCATTGCTTTTACTAGACGAGCCAACCAATGGTCTAGATCCAGCGGGAATGAGAGAATTTCGTACATATTTACAAACGCTTTGCAGGGAAGAAGGAATTTCAATTTTAATCGCGAGCCACTTATTAAAAGAAGTAGAAGCATTATGTGATCGCGTTGGCATTATTCAAAACGGTGAGTTAAAAGCCGTTCAAGATTTATCTCCAAATCGTCAAGATCAAGGAATGTACGTAGAATTTGAAGTGTCTGATGCGCAAAAAGCAGCGGATCTTTTATCACAACAATTTGAAGTAACGGTGAGATCACATAGTATCCACGTGGCGATTGTAAAAGAGCAAATTCCAGCTGTGAATAAAAAATTAGTGGACAGCGATATTTTAGTCTACCAAATTACCCCTGTGTATGAGACGCTTGAAGATTCGTTTATGTCCGTTACGGAAGGAGAGCACCATGCTTAAGCTAATTCAAAATGAACACATGAAATGGTTTCACAAAAGAAGTACAAAAATCACGTTTATTACAATCGGCATTTTAACTCTTTGTATGGCTCTTTTAATGAAGAAAGTAGCAAACAGTGCAGGAACAGAAGACAATATTTTGAACTTCCTGTCATTTAGTTCAGGTATGCTGATTCTCGTTCAATTTTTCGCGCTTGCTGTTGGAGGGTCAATGGTTGCAAAAGAGTTTGAAGCAGGTACCATTAAACTTCTTTTAATTCGCCCTGCTAGACGTTCAACGATTTTAGCATCCAAGTACCTAACTCTCGTTTTAATTAGCTTATATTATTTACTGAGCTATTTGCTTTTTTCATTTGTATGGGGAGCATTGTTCTTTGGCTTTACCAGTCTAGAAGGAGATGCACAGCTGCTTAAAAACATTACGCTTACGTATGACAGTGCGTATATGGAAACGTTTATGATGATGACGTTCGCATTCATGCTGTCGTCTTTATTTAGAAACAGCGCGCTTGCTTCCAGTCTAGCTATTGTCGTAAGTATCGGCGCGAAAGCTGTAACAGGACTGGTATCAGAGCTAGGTTTATGGTGGGGGAAATTTTTATTATTTGCCAACACGAACTTTGTGCAGTATATGGACGGAATGAAGCCGCTGTTTGACGGCATGACGATTCCATTTTCCATTTTCATCTTAGTTGCCCATTTTGTCTTCTTTATGGGCATAGCTTGGGCAGCGTTTTTAAAACGAGACGTAGCTAATTGATGTGAGAATTTTCGCACTATATATTTTTCTAAAATAGCATTTGACAATTAAATAAAAAGAGATTACAGTAGTGAAAGACTATTTTTAAAACAACTATAAACTTCTTATCAAGAGAGACGGAGGGACTGGCCCTATGATGTCTCGGCAACTGGCTGTACGCAGTGCGGTGCCAAATCCAGCAGACGATGTTTCGTTTGGAAGATGAGAAGGGTAATCTTATGATACAAATAAGAGACCTCTTCTTATCAATAAGAAGAGGTCTTTTTTTATTACGTAAACAAGAGGTGTTAAGAATGGAACAACAAAAAGGAAACGGCTGGGCGCTGTTACCGCTGGGCGTCTTTTTAGTCCTGTTTGTCGGATCAGGAATTATAACGGGAGATTTTTATAAGCTTCCTGTATTAGTAGCCATTATTATTGCAGCCATTGTGGCCCTGGCTATGAATCGTAAAGATTCACTTAATGTAAAAGTGGAGCGTTTTGCTAAAGGAGCAGGGCATCCTGATATCATTATTATGGTGCTTATTTTTATTTTAGCAGGTGCTTTTTCTCAAGTTGCTAAAGGCATGGGAGCTGTTGATTCAACGGTAAACTTAGCTCTGTCTGTGCTTCCGCAAAGCTTAGTGGTAGTCGGAATCTTTGTTATTGGCGCATTCATTTCAATTTCGATGGGAACGTCAATGGGAACAATCGCTGCGCTAGGGCCTATCGCTGTAGGAATCAGTGAGCAAGCGCATGTATCCATTACATTAGCAGTTGCTGCCGTTGTTGGTGGTGCAATGTTTGGAGATAATTTATCCGTAATCTCTGATACGACCATTGCAGCAGTTCGTACGCAAAAAACAAATATGTCAGATAAATTAAAAGTAAACTTTTTTATTGTCCTTCCTGCAGCGATTGTTACGGTAATTTTATTGCTTGTAATGACGCTAGGCAATACGTCATCAGTAGAAATTAAAGATTTTAGCTGGTTTAAAATCTTGCCTTATGTCGGCGTACTGGTTGCTGCCATATTTGGTGCAAACGTATTAAGTATTTTAACCGGAGGAATTGTGCTAGCCGGCGTGATTGGATTAGCTGATGGAAGCTACACGCTTTCTTCTCTTGCTAAAACTGTGACAGAAGGTATTGGCGGAATGTCAGAGTTAATTATTTTATCTCTGCTAATCGGCGGAATGGTTGAGCTTATTCGCTATAACGGCGGTATTCAGTTCTTATTGAATTTATTAACACGACGTATTCAAACAAAAAAAGGCGGCGAATTCAGCATCGCTGGACTAGTAAGTTTAACTAATTTAGCGACGGCTAATAACACGATTTCAATTATTACAGCAGGTCCGTTAGCAAAAGAAATCTCTGATAAATATTCAATTGATAATCGTAAATCAGCCAGTCTGCTTGACTTGTTTTCATGCAGCGTTCAAGGGCTTATCCCTTACGGCGCACAAATGCTTCTCGCAGCAGGATTTGCTAAAGTTTCACCGATTGAGATTATTCCATTTACATTCTACCCAATGTTAACAGCGGTTTGCGGGGTCATTGCAATTGTAATTGGATTTCCTCGTTTAAATAAAAAGTCAAAGTCATCTAAAGAAGCTGCGTAATATCAAACCCTTAAAAAGAATGTTCTTTTTAAGGGTTTTTTACTGTTTAAAAAAATCAGTCGGCTTTTCATCATCTAACTCCTTCCAAAGCGTCTCGTTCTGTTTAAGTGCATAAGCCGCTCCTCCAATTTCAATCCCGCATAATAAAATGAATAATAAAATACCCATGAAATGACCTCCTTACGTAAATGAATAAAAACACGATGGTAACGGGTTTAGCTTCTTGCTGTTTCACTTTATAATGAGAATAAAGTATGAAACGCGTTTCAGCGCAAGAGAAAAAGGTGAAAACATGACAAATATCCGAGATATCGCAAAAAAAGCTGGTGTATCTGTTTCGACTGTATCCCGGGTGCTAAATCATCATCCGTATGTAAAAGAAGAAAAACGCCGGCTGGTAGAGCAGGTTATTCACGAACTTAATTATGAACAAAACATTAATGCCGTTCACTTATCAAAAGGGAAAACAAATATGATTGCCGTCGTCTTGCCTTTTATTAATCATCCGTATTTTAGTCTGCTTTTAGAAGGAGTGGCATCTCAAGCGTTAGAAAAGCAGTATCAGCTTGTTATTTGTCAGACGAACTATGATGTGAAAAAAGAAGAAGAAGCGCTTCATATGCTAAAAACAAAGCAAGTTGATGGAGTGATTATTTGTTCTAGAGCAAGCAGCTGGAGCACGATTGAATATTATCAGCAGTACGGACCGATAGCCGTGTGCGAAAACGTACAGAATCGTTCTATTCGCTCCGTATACGTTGATCATTATGCAGCTTTTAAACAGGCGCTTATGTATTTAAAAGAAAAAGGATATACGGATATTGGCTACTGTATTGGAAGAATGACGGGTACGAATAGTCAACAGCGGCAACAAGCATACAAAGAATATGTAGAAAGAATAAATCAGCCTTATCATCCGGAATGGGTTTTTCAAGGCTGTTTGAACGTGACAGATGGTGAAAAAGTGGTGGAAAAATTAGTGCAGATGAAAAATCGGCCTCAGGCGCTTTTAGTAACAAACGATCAAGTAGCTATCGGAATAAAAGCTCAGTGCGAACAAGCGGGTATTTCAGTTCCTGGTGAGTTAGCTATCATTGGTTTTGATAATCATCCGCTTTCTTCTTATTTACAAATAACAACGATCGAACTTCCTCTTAAGGAAATGGGAGAAACGCTTTTTACATTAGTTGGAAGTAAGACTCCTCAGAAAATTGAGCTCCCTTTTCGGTTTATTGAGCGTAAAAGCGTATGAATTTTTGATGATGCCATGAGGTGTTTTTACCGGATAAAATGAGCAAAAGCGGACATCATACGAGTAAAGAAAGAAGAAAAGGATGATGATCGTGGAGAAAAAAGAATATCAAGTGGGAGATCAAGTATTTGTTATTTACCGAAATCCTCATACGGCAAACGTTGCGAATATTAATCAAGCTGAAATTGTTGAACATCCCGAAAACAAAGGTGAAAAGGCGCTGTTTTTACATGAGTCTTACCATTTGTTAGCTGAAGATGATGCCGTATATTCAACGTATGAAGAAGCTGAAAAAATGTATAATAAGATATTTGATTATGAACAATATGACTGATGCAAGGCTCTCTTAAACGGAGAGTCTTTTTTGTTTGAAAAATAATTACCAAGGATAGAGTCTTTTTATTTTTCAAACGCTATTAGTATTAGAAAAAAGGAAGTGTACATGATGATAAAACCTTTTGTACCTCAATTAGTATATATTGAGCCAGGGGCAATGGAGTACCCGCTTGGTGTTCAATTAAAAGAAAAATTTGAGAAGATGGGAATTGAGATTCGTCAAACAACTTCCCATAATCAAGTGCGTAATATACCGGGAAAAAATGATTTGCAAAAATACCGCAATGCCAAGTCGACTTTAGTAGTTGGCGTGCGTAAAACATTGAAATTTGATACATCTAAACCGTCAGCTGAATATGCAATACCGTTTGCAACAGGGTGTATGGGGCACTGTCACTATTGTTATTTGCAGACAACAATGGGAAGCAAACCATATATTCGCACGTACGTGAATGTTGAAGAAATATTAGGTCAAGCAGAGCAATATATGCAGGAAAGAGCCCCTCAAATAACGCGATTTGAAGCGGCTTGTACATCTGATATCGTAGGAATTGACCATTTAACACATTCATTAAAGCGCGCGATTGAATATTTTGGGGAAAGTGAACTAGGTCAACTGCGCTTTGTGACTAAATTTCATCACGTGGATCATTTATTGGATGCTAAACATAATGGTCGCACGCGCTTCCGCTTTAGCATAAATGCAGATTATGTTATAAAAAACTTTGAACCTGGTACATCTCCTCTTGATTACCGGATTGAAGCTGCTAATAAAGTTGCAAAAGCCGGATATCCACTTGGCTTTATTGTGGCGCCTATTTACATTCATGAAGGTTGGCAAGAGGGATACCGTCAGTTGTTTGAAAAGCTTGACGCCTCTATACCTGAGGAGTCAAGAGATGATATTACGTTTGAAATGATTCAGCATCGCTTTACCAAGCCGGCCAAGCGGGTAATTGAGAAAAATTATCCGAAAACAAAGCTTGAGATGAATGAAGAGGAGCGTCGCTACAAATGGGGGCGTTATGGAATTGGAAAGTATGTATACGCAAAAGATGAAGAGCAAGAGTTAAGAGAAACATTAGAATATTACATTGATCAGTATTTTCCGAATGCAAAAATCGAATATTTCACGTAATTATTCTACAGTAATTGAAAAGTTATTCTGACGCCTTAGTCAAAATAACTTTTCAATTTTTAATGTAAAAAAATAAATTGCTTGCTAATAAGTTGAAAAAAAGAGGTTATTTTTATCTCTTGTCGTATTACATACAAAAGGGAGGTGACTGAGATGTTAAAAAATGAAGAGTTTGCGCTAACAAAAGAATTAACAAACGAACAGCAAGAAGCTGCACGGAATTTTATTCAAGTGTTGTTCCAAGAAGATTTATCTGAATTTTGGAACATATTGTGTGATATCGATAAGTCTCGTATTTACGGCTTGTATGAAGCAAACCATTATTATGATTCTGATGTTGAACTGCATGGGTTTGTACAAGAAATAAGAGATAATGTAAGAGCTGTTTATGCGCCTCTTCAAGGGCAAGGGGGTATTTCGACGAAAGTTCGATATACAAGCGAAGGAAAGATGTATGTATACATATTAGGCAGTGGCGAAAACCCTAAGGTATATCCTGTTGGATTAATGCCTGAAACATATATCGAACAAGAACGTTTTTCTCAGCGGCTTCAAATTAGCATTTATAACGACGAGTTTCGAAACGTTGCCCTATAAACCATATATATGGAAAAATAAAGAATAATAAAATTAATTTGTTAAAATAGCAATATTTGGGGTATGTAATAGGTATAACATTAAAAAGGGGTGAAAGAAATGCATTATTATCGTATTTCAGAGGGAGACCATGAAGAGTATTGTGAAACGATTCTGCTTCATGAAAAGAAGTTTTGCAAAGAAACATTTCAATCTATGGTGCGAGAAGCAATGAATAATAAGCCCGGTAAAATTGACCGTGTGGATATTGTTAAATATTTAATTGGTCACCATAGCTTTCAAGTAGCCCACATCGAAGCGGGATTTCATAGTACATACAGCGAGAAAGTGACATAAAAAATGCAGCACATCCTATACAACGAACTTTTCTTTTGAAAAGGGCGCTGTATTTTTTTTTGCTTAAAATAGAATGTTTCTAAGTGATATCCCTTTTAATGGTATAATAGTTAAGTTCTGTTAGATATACATATAAACATCACAAATACTTTAAAGAGAAAGGGTGAGAGAAAATGGAAAAAGAAAGAATAGAAGAACTTGAACGAAAAATAAGCAGTTTAGAAGAAGACGTAGCCAGGCTAAAGTCGCTCGTATATAAAACAAATTCTCCAAGACCAAAAACAGTTCACGCTCCTCCCAAGCAGCGTGAGGAGACGACTAAACGTCCTGCTCAAACAGCAGCTAAAAGCTCACAGGCAATAGAAGAACCCGTTGATTGGGAAAAAGTCCTTTTTCAAACATGGCTGCCGAGAATTTTTATTTTTGTATTTATTATTGGCGTGCTATGGGGATTTAAAGCAGCCTCTGACTATGGGTTAATGAATGAAAAAGCAAAAGTTGTTCTCGGTTTCGCTGTTTCAATAGGTTTTGCTGTGACAGGTCATTTCCAAATTAAAAAGGGCAGGTTGGTGCTCGGGCAAGTACTTGTAGGAGGAGCTATTCCTATCCTCATGTTAACGACGTTTGCGATGCATAGCCTGTATCATTTAGCGGGACCAATGCTTGCTTTTATACTAAATGCGAGCTGGATTATCCTAGGGATTATCGCGACAGTCTTTTATCGTTCACAGGCATTAGGTATTATTAGCGCGGTTGGAGGCGTACTAGTTCCTTTTCTTATTGAAAGTAATTCGCCTAATGCGCTCGTTTTCATTGGCTATGAAACGCTTCTGTATATTGCCTTTTTATATGTGGCAATCAAACAAAAATATTCAATTTTATATGTTCTTTCCGCGGTACTATTAAATCTTACGCTACTCATTTATTACTCGTTTGTCGGTGATAATGGTGTAAAAGAGTTATTAGGTATGGCAATTCTTATTCAGCATTTATGCTTAATTTCAAGTTTTTTTCTATCACAATCCGTACTCCAAGTATATGCGTTTACCCTTTTATCGAGTTTAGCAGTTACGTACGGCTGGCTGCTCGCCGTTTTTGACGATGGCACGACCACAATGGTGCTGCTTGCGCTAGTTATTATTTACGCATTAGGTGTTTACGCAGTAAGAAGTTCTAAAGAGAAATTTGAATTTTTTATTACCTATTTAATTGTTGCAGTAGCGTTTTTTATTCATCAGCTCGTCGATTTAAGAGAAGGAGTTATTTTATATGTGATTCAAGGACTTGCTGTTTACTATATCGCCATAACGTATAAAAATCTACTTCATCAACTATTTTCTTATACGATTTATATACTGAGTGCAACGTATATCTTAGTTACACCAATCGAACGAGTGCTGTCTCTTCCGACATTAAATTGGATTGTTGTGTTAGCTTCTATTCCAGTATTTATATGGATCAGCATTCAAAAAACAGAACGGGATGAGCACGATATATTCAAAATTGGAGGAAGTATTGTTTTTTCTATTCTTTCTTTAATTTTTGCTACAGAAGTGACGGTCGCTGGCACCAATCACCTTTCCACTAATCCGCAAACGCTTATTATGACGGCCGTTTGGTTAGGGATGTCCATTGCAGCATTTGTAATAGGATCACTTAAAACGTTTAAAACAGCAACGTATATCGGCGTGGGCATTTTGTTCTTAACACTTTTTAAACTCATTTTATACGATTTACCTTTTATCCCAATGGCTATACGGGCCTTGTTATTTATCGTCTTAGGAGCTATCGGTTTAATTATCTCGCGACTATTTTATAAAAAGAAGTAGCTCGAAGCTGAAGAGAAATTCTTCAGCTTTATTTATTATAATATGATTATGTAAACTTAATCTTGAAGTCGTACAAAAGGTATACAATCATGTATAATGGAACAAGTGAATTGGAGGTATACATAAAATGAAATCACTTGTATTAGCAGAAAAGCCAAGTGTAGCACGTGATCTTGCGCGCGTACTTGGCAGCACACAAACAAAAAAAGGGTATATTGAAGGACCAAAGTATGTCGTAACATGGGCACTCGGTCATTTAGTTGAATTACAAACACCAGAGGATTATGATAACCAATATAAAACATGGCGCTTAGAAGATCTGCCAATCATGCCTGAGAAAATGAAATTAAAAGTAATTCGTAAAGTGAGCTCGCAGTTTCGTACAGTATCCGATCTAGCAAAAAGAAAGGATATTGGTGAGTTAATTATTGCGACTGATGCAGGGCGGGAAGGAGAGCTTGTAGCACGCTGGATTATGGAAAAGGTACGCTGGAACAAGCCGTTTAAACGCCTTTGGATTTCGTCTCAAACGGATAAAGCAATTCGTGACGGATTTAAACAGTTAAAACCAGGAAAAGAGTTTAATCGCTTGTATGATTCAGCCGTTTGCCGTTCAGAAGCCGATTGGCTTATCGGTTTAAACGTAACGAGAGCGTTAACGACTAAATATGAAGAACCATTGTCGGCAGGAAGGGTACAAACACCGACGCTTGCAATGATAATTGAGCGTGAACAAGTAATCAATACATTTAAACCTAGTGAATATTGGACGCTTACAGCTCAGTTTTCATCTTTTGAAGCCGCTTGGCAAAAGGGCAATGAAAAGCGTATTTTTGATGAAAAACGCGCAAAAGAGCTGCACTCAAAATTATCAGGTGAGGCAGTTGTAAAAACAATTAAACGCAAAATGCATAAAGAAGCGCAGCCGCTTCCTTATGACTTAAACGAACTGCAGCGAGATGCTAACAAACGCTTTAACTTCTCTGCTAAGAAGACATTGAATGTACTTCAAAAGTTATATGAACAGCATAAGTTAGTCACGTATCCACGTACAGATTCTCGTTATTTAACAACAGATATGGTTTCTACTATGAAAGAGCGCTTGGAAAGCATCTCTGCTGTATATAAAGAAGAAGTTCGTCCAATTTTAAGAAATGCACAGTTGCCAAAGCGAGTGGTTAATAACGAAAAAGTAAGTGATCACCACGCTATTATCGTAACGGATCAGCCTGTATTTCTCCAGGACTTATCAGCTGATGAACGAAAGCTGTATGACTTAATTGCAAAGCGATTTATTTCATTATTTTATCCTGCATATGAGTATGAAGTGGTTAAAGCAGAGATTGAAGTAAATGGGGAACAGTTAGTAGCAAGCGGAAAGCAAGTCGTGAATGCAGGCTTCAAAAAAGTTTCTGGTGGAGACTCAGAAGCAACGGTGAAGCTGCCTGATATGGAAGAAGGCAGCAAGCTGTCCATTCAAGATGTAACGATGAAAAGTGCATTTACAGAGCCGCCGCAGCGCTATACAGAAGCGGATCTTCTTGGACAAATGGAAAAACATAATTTAGGTACCCCGGCAACACGTGCAGATATTATTGAAAAACTTCTGCAAAATGAATCCATTGATCGCCAAAACAATCGTCTGCACGCAACCAAAAAAGGGAAGCAGCTGATTGACCTAGTAGCAGATGAGTTAAAGTCGCCTGAGCTTACGGCTAAGTGGGAACGTGACTTAGAAGCAATTGCTAAAGGAAAAGGAAATGCAAAAGAGTTCTTAACAAATATTCGCGAACAAACAGAAAAGCTAGTTAAGCAAGTAAAAACGAGTAATCAAACGTACAAACCTCATAATTTAACGGGCTCTAAATGTCCGGAATGCGGTTCTTTCTTGAAAGAAAAGAAAACAAAGCAAGGAAGAGTGCTCGTTTGTTCAAGCCTTGAGTGCAGCTATAGACGCGCAAAAGACCCTAAACTATCGAATCGACGCTGTCCGCAGTGTCACAAGCGAATGGAAATTCACTCAGGAAAAGCGGGTACGTACTTCCAATGCCGTTCATGTCAAGTAGTGGAGAAAGCTGAGGACAAAAAGAAAAAGATTTCAAAACGAGAAGAACGAAAGCTTCTTAACAAATACAATGATGGAGCATTTGGTTCAAGCTTGGGTGATGCTTTAAAACAAGCTCTTCAAGATAAAAAAGATAAATAATGTAGAAAAGTGCGATACCACGGTATCGCACTTTTTTCCTTTAATATGGATTAAGTGGTGAGTAAGTAAGGTGGAGTGGAACAATGAAAAGAAAAAGCAGGGGAATGATCGTTTAATCTCGTTCTTTATAGTAGGAGTGATGGTACTAATCATTTTAGCGATGACTCTTTTATCGATCTTATTTTTTTGATGGAGAGTGCGCTGGATAGTGAGTTTCTACGTAAAAAACCAAGCTGATGAAGTTTTTCATCAGCAGCGCATCGGCAAGAAAAGCGTATCATATCAAGCTTTAAAGCTATTTAAAGAACCCTGTAACATATTTTTCTAAAAAAGTATGTGATTTTTTTCACATATCTCTTGAAAAAGGACAAACATGTTTGTATAATAAGAATTGTAAAAGATATTGTGAAACATTTCACAATATGTGTGAAAAACTTCACAATATCATATTTTCTATAATCCTAAGGGGGATATCATCTATGAAAATTGCAGTAGTAGGGTGTACACATGCAGGAACGGCAGCAGTAAAAAATATGGCAGAACTTTATCCAGAAGCTAAAATTACAGTTTATGAGCGAAATGATAATGTTTCATTTTTGTCTTGTGGAATTGCGCTCTATGTAGGCGGGGTCGTAAAAGATGCAAATGGCTTATTTTACTCTTCACCGTCTGAATTGCAAGAGATGGGTGTAAATATGAAAATGAAACATGAAGTTACGAATATTGATACAGAGGGTAAAAAAATAGCTGTACGAAATTTAGAAACTAACGAAGAATTTGAAGATACATTTGATAAACTAGTGATGACAACTGGATCATGGCCGATTATTCCAAACCTTGAAGGCATCGACTTAAATAATGTTGTGCTTTGTAAAAACTATCAGCATGCTAATCACATTATTGAAAAAGCGAAGCAAGCGAAGAAAATCGCCGTAATTGGTGCGGGCTATATTGGTGCAGAATTAGTAGAAGCATTCGAAGTGTATGGAAAAGAAGTGACGTTTATTGATAGTGCTGATCGCATTTTAAATAAATATCTTGATCCAGAATTTACGAATCTAATGGAAACTGAGTTTGAAAATCGAGGAGTTAAGTTAGCATTAAACCAAGCGGTTACTAAATTTGTAGGCAGGGAGGGATCTGTTGAAAAAGTAGTGACAACTGAAGGCGAATACGAAGCGGATCTTGTTATTCTGTGTGTTGGCTTCCGTCCAAATACAGACTTAGTAAAAGGACAAGTAGACATGCTTCCAAACGGCGCAATTGTAGTTGATGAATATATGCAAACAAGCAAAAAAGATGTATTTGCAGCCGGAGATAGCTGTGCCATTTATTACAATCCAATTAAGAAACATGCCTATATTCCGCTTGCTACCAATGCAGTTAGAATGGGAACATTAGTAGCTCAAAACCTTGTTAAGCCAACGATTAAGTACATGGGAACACAAGGAACATCAGGCTTGCATATTTATGATTACAATGTTGCATCTACCGGCATAACTGAAACAGCAGCTTCTCTTTTTGATATGAATGTGAAAAGTATCACAATATCAGAGAATAACCGACCTGAATTCATGCCAACGTACGAAAATATTACGTTGAAAGTAGTATATGAAGAAGAAACAAGACGAATTGTAGGCGCACAGGTTATTTCTAAAATTGATGCTACTCAAGCAATCAATACATTGTCTGTCTGTGTACAGCAGGAAATGACGATCGATGAGCTTGGCTTTATGGACTTTTTCTTTCAACCGCACTTTAATAAGCCTTGGCATTTCTTAAACCAAGCAGGACTTCAAGCGCTTCAAGCATAAAAAAGCAGGTGACTACCTGCTTTTTTTTATGTAGATTTTATTATCTTTTTTATTTTAGCAGGTCTAAAGCGGATCCAGCCTATAACAAGAAGAATAAAAGGATAAAAAGCCCCTACGAAAAAACTATAGGGAATCCACGTTTCGGCTAACCATGTTTTTTGATAGATAATGGTTGGATAAACGATAATAGAAAAAGTTGTAATGATTAACCCCATCGGTAGCGTTAGAAATCGAGTTTCATTGACGTTAAAAATGTGGCAAAGCCCAGCGATAGAAGCATGAAAATAAAGAGAAACTTTAAAGAAAAGAGTAAGAAACCATATAATAGCAATAATTACTTCAATTCCTTGCAGAAAATTTCCCAGCTCAATTCGCTTAGCCATTTCGTATACAGGAAACATGGTAGTTGAAGAATGATAAGAGCCAATAACCATTATACAAAAGAGAATGATCGCTACCATAATAAATCCACCTAACAGACTTCCGCTCATTAAAGCTTTAGCACCTTTTTCAGGTTTTCTTAAATGAAGAGGAAATACCATCATTAAAGGAGCAAAAGTAAAATAAGTGATGCTAAGAAAGGTGAAAACCGAATGAGTAAGCGGCTTTAAGTGAATATCTAATAAAGGCATAAGGTTTTCGACTTTCATTTGAGGAGTCAGTGAGAAGATGAAAATTCCGAGAAGGCCAATAAACCAAGGGAAAAATATTTCACAGCAGCGTGCGATGGTTTCTAGTCCGAGTCTTGCTCCGAACACAACCACAAGCATAAAAATAATGTGAATAGCAATCAGCGGAGTTTCCATCATAATATGTGTATTTAAAAAACTCCCCACGTAGTATACAATGCGGCTGCATGTTATGACAGTAGACGTGACAAATAAACAAGATACACCTTTTCCTAGATATTTTCCAAACACTGCTTCATTGATTTCTATCAGATTTTTATCTTTAAATAACAGTCCGAGAGCTATATATACTTTCACTAATACAAATCCGCATACTACTCCAAGGATAGCTGGAATCCAAGCGGTTTGTTTAGAATCTACAGTCATAGCTGCTGGAGCAATAACAATTGTGCTTCCAATTGTATAAAGCATAACGAGCATGCGAAATTGAATCGTTGAAATTTTAACTACAGGTTTCACTGTATTCACTTCCTCGTCTTAACGTCTTAAGATAATAAATGAAGTAAAAAATATGCTGATTGGCTTGAAGATAGCAGCTGATAAATCAGAAGGATTTGGAACATTTAAACCAAGTGCTTTACAGATGCTTACGACCATTCCGATTGCAAGAACTGTATAGAATAGCCAAAGTTCTTTCTTCGCCTTTTTTTGCCGTAGTTTAGGTACTTCAAACCAAATGACGAGCGTGCAAACAATAAGTAACCCCAATACCCCTAGCATACACTAGCTCCTATACATGAATAATTAGTGTTATATTTTCCTGAAAAATAATTACTTATACTGAAGGTGCATTCTTTACTAAAGGTTTGTGAGTTTCTATCCATTGCTAGAACGCCGCTTTTTGTTTTGAATAAACCCTGCAATTAAAAGGAAAAGTGGATATAAGATGCCTACAAGTAAGCTGTAGGGAATCCACGTTTTTGTATCCCAATCCTTTTGATAAGAAACGCTTGGATACACAATAAGGGAAAGGGTAATCATGATGAGTGCGACTGGAAAAGAAAATAGTTTGTAGTCCTTTATATGAAATACATTGGCAAACCCCAAAAGAGTAGCGTAAAAGTAAATGCAAAGTTTAAAAAAGAGAGTAATAAACCACAAAATAGCAATGACTACTTCAATTCCTTGAAGAAAGTTTCCTACATCAATTCTTCTTCCTAATTCATAGCTTGGAAACATGGTGATTTGGGAGTAATAAGGACCAAGTACTAGAATTCCGAGTAAGATTAACGTAACCATCACTAGTCCACCGGCTATATTACCTATATAAAAGGATTGAGTTGCCTTTTTTGTGTCTGGTGTATGAGAAGGGAAAATCATAAGCAGAATGGTATAAGTCAAAGAACTCATGCTTAAAAACGTTAAAACAGCACGAATAAAAGCTTTTGGATGGATTTCGAACACCGGCTGAATATGCTCTATTTTAATTTGAGGGATCATAGACAAAATAAGAAGTCCGAATAATCCGACAAACCAAGGAAATAAAATCTCGGCACTTCGTGCAATAACTTCTATTCCTAGGCGTACTCCTACGATGACCACACCCATAAATGCAATGTGGATGGCTGTAAGCGGCGTGTAGGGAAGAATTTGTGTAGTGAGAAAATTTCCTACATAGTAAAGAACTTGACTGCTGATAAATAAATTGGATAACACAAAAACAACAGAAACGATCTTTCCAAATAGTTTGCCTAAAATTTTTTCGTTCATTTCCATCAGCGTAAGCGTTGGAAACATTTTTCCTAGTGAGGTAAAAAGCAAAACTAAGCCAATTCCTAATGCTACACCAAAGAGTGCGGCAATCCAGGCATCTTGATGAGCATCAGCTGTAATAGCGGCAGGTACAACAATAATTGTGCTTCCGATGCTATACAAAGTTACTAATTTGCGAAACTGCGCAGCTGAAATATTGATTTCATTAAGCAAAATGAGCACATCCTTTTGCCATATACACTAATTAAGTGATCCAACGGAATAATAAGTGACTTAAAGGTTGAAACATTACTTCTACCCAATCAGAAGGGTTGGGTAGAGGCAGCCGAAAGATTTTTGCAAGAGCGATTATGATGCTGATTGTCATGAACACAATAAAAATGTTCCGTTCCTTTTTATGAGAGTGTTGAGGTAATCTTTTTATTTCCATCCATATAATCCCTGCACAAATGATCAAAAAGGAAAGAAACAAGTGCATGCAGTCAACCCCAATACATTTTTTCGTTCAGATAAGCTATTCGTATGATGTCCGCTAAAGAAAGTGATTATACATTTTTGTAAAATATAGAAAGCATTTCAGGAGATAGAAGATATTTTCTAGGGCTCTTAAATGATTGAGGGATTTGTTATGAGGAATATTCACTTAGCTTTAACCTATTGAAGCGTCGTATGAATAAGTAGAAAAATGCCACACTAAAGAGTGAACAAATGGAAAGGAGCACTATGATGAAAAAATTCCCATACAATAAAGATAAACAACAATCGTTTCAAGCAGCACAGCAGGGGCATAAAGAAGCAGTAGATGCATATGAACAGGCAAATGAAGCTAAAAATGATGCATCGTACGGACATGAAGCGAAGCAAGCGATAGGTGAAGTGAATGAAGCCTCTCAGCAAATTGAGAATGCGCTTGAAAATGCTTCTGAAACACAGCGTCAGCGTTTAACAGAGTTTCAGCAAGATATAGAAGATATGGAGAACGACCTTAATCAGTAAAAGAGCCGCTGTTTTACTTAGGCAGGTTCACAATAGAGAGTATAAATTGTAAAAGCAGAAGGTAATGAACTTCTGCTTTTTTTATTGGTAGTGTAAACGTAGGTTTCGTGTATATAATTGCTTCTAGCTGTTGTTTGGAGGGAAAGGCGAAGACTGGCACGGAAATCAACAGTGGTGTAACAAATAATCCATCATTCCATTCTTATTTTAAAAGGTATAGAAGTTAAAAAAGTAAGAATCCTAATAAAAACAGAACGATAAGAATGGAAAGGGATTGTGACAGGAAATATGCTAATAAACATACTAATAATGATTGTCGTATTGTACTTCATATATGTATTCGTAACTGCAGTGGTACTGTTTTATGTCCCTTTGCACAAGGGAAAAGACTTAAAAGTAATGAATACTGAGAATTTTTACGGGAAGAAAGAATCTACAGACCGAGCTATGCTTTTGGAAAACGGTTATTTTTCAGGGCTTGTTCGAATGCAGATGATTCAAGAAGCGAGGCATACAATTGATATTGCGTACTTTTCCATCGGTAAAGGTCGTTCTTCGGATTTACTTATGGGCGCTTTATTCGAAGCTGCGGATCGAGGTATACGTATTCGCGTGCTGTTAGACGGGATCTCTCATGGGCTAAAAGGCAAGAGGAAAAATGTTCTTTATGCCCTAGCTTTCCACAATAATATAGAATTAAAGTACTATGAGCCCTTCACTATTTTTAAACCTTGGACATGGCATAATCGTCTTCACGATAAAATAATAGTAGTCGATGGCCAATTAGGTATTATTGGAGGACGAAACATTGGAGATAAATACTTGGCCAGTCAACCAAATAAAAATTTTGTCTATGACCGTGATGTGCTGATTTATAACACAAAGCAAGAAAGTCATAGTGTCATTCTCTCAATGGAGAAGTATGTAGAGAAATTATGGAATCATCCGTATACACGAAAAGCTTTTCCAAAGCTCAAGAAAACTAAACAATTTCGCGGTCTTTCAGGAAAGAAATTGTTGATAGATCAATACGAAGAGGCCAAAAAAGCAAACGAACCTTTTGTCCATCCTTATATTGTATGGAGAGAAGCAACGATCCCTACAAGAAAGATTTCTTTTATTACAAATCCTATTCAACGAATAAATAAAAGCCCTTTTATATGGAAAACGTTTATTAAGCTTTCCCAACAAGCTGAAAAATCCATTGTTGTTCAAAGCCCTTATATCGTACCAACAAAAGAGATGGAACAGTATATAGATAAGCGAGTAAAACCAAAAGTGCAAAGAATTATTTTAACTAATTCTATTACATCCACTCCAAATGCTATGGCTTTTTCTGCATACTTGGGAGTAAAGAATCGCGTCATAAAAGCTGGTTCGAAGCTTTATGAATATCAAAAGCCTTATTCAATTCACGGGAAATCTGTTGTTTACGATCAGCGTTTAAGTGCAGTTGGTTCTTTTAACCTAGATTCGCGCTCTGCATTTTTAAATACTGAATCCATGGTTATGATAGATAGTGAAGAATTTGCAGCTCAGTTAACAGGAGCTATTGAAGCTAAAATTTCTCACAGTATGCTTGTGGGAGATGAGGGAGAACCTGTGGATGTTAATACGGATTCTCAAAAAAACGTGCCTCCTGTAAAATCTGCACTCCTACATATTCTTTCGGTCTTTACACGATTTTGGAGATATTTTGTATAGTACTTTGTTACAGCAGAGTCTCTAAAAACAAATAGCGGAGATTAAAGAGGACTGCAGCTGGTGAAGGTAATGTGTAAAAAGCTGTGATATGCCTCACAGTTTTTTGAAAACCGCTAGTACTAGTTATGATTCATCAAAAGATCTATTGACGAAATTCCATATATGTTTTATTATGATATAGCGTCGTTAATAAACGAGGTTCTTTTGAAGAAATCATTTCTAGGGGCATAGTTTAAAGGTAGAACTACGGTCTCCAAAACCGTCAGTGTGGGTTCGATTCCTACTGCCCCTGCCACTTTGGAGTTAGCTTTTAATTCACACGCGGGTGTGGCGGAATTGGCAGACGCGCTAGACTTAGGATCTAGTGTCTTATGACGTGGGGGTTCAAGTCCCTTCACCCGCATCTTTACTTTCATATATGCGCGGAAGTAGTTCAGTGGTAGAACACCACCTTGCCAAGGTGGGGGTCGCGAGTTCGAACCTCGTCTTCCGCTTCTTTTCAAAAGCAGTTTGCATGTGCAAGCTGCTTTTTTTGTTGTAGAAATAAAGAGTTTTATTATGCTGTTTGTAATCAGAAATATTTTATTAAAGCAGTACTGCTTATACGTGTTGCTTTCGTGAATATACACACAATATTGGGGTTACATTAAAAGCTAATGAACGATACGTGAAGACATCTAATATGGTTTTTAAGATAGGGGAGAGTCCTATGGAATCTAGTTGGTTTTCGATTATACCGTTTTTAATTGTTATTCCCATAGCTATTTTCACGAAACAAGTGCTGCCAGGGTTGTTTTTAGGCTTATTAGTAGGCGCTTATTTAATTGATCATTCGATTATCGGAGGTGTTGAAAAGCTACTTCACTATGTTGTACAAGCTCTTAGAAATAAAATTAATATAGAAATCGTCGTCTTTTTATACGCGTTTTCAGGGCTTATCGGAATGATTAAGATGGCTGGAGGAGTTAAGGGGTTTGTGGAAACAGCTGCAGAAAGAATTGATACAAGAAAAAAAGCCCTTATTTTAACCTATGTTTCAACCATTGGAACATTCAGTGCTCCCACATTTCGTTTTGTGACGATCGCGCCCATCATGAGAGCGCTGCTGAAAAAAGTGAAAATGACGACAGCAGAGCTAGGGTTTGTTATTGAAACAACTGCTACTCCTGTTATCGTCTTAATTCCTGTGGCAACGGCATTTGTAGGGTATATGGTCTCAATCATTCAAATGGCAATTGATCATCAAGGCATAAAACAAGACGCTTATTCTTTGTTCATTCAAAGCATTCCTTATAACTTCTTTTCGATTGTGATTATTCTAGTAGGGATTTATTTCAGTTTTTTTCATCATTCAACATCTACGGCTCCTATGAAGCTAGAGGAAGAAGACGAAAAAGATTGGCATGATTGTCATCCTTGCGTGTCGAAGGATTTGCCTTCTAAGCCTTGGAATCTGTTAGTACCTTTACTTGTTGTGATTTCACTTACTTTACTTTTAACATGGTGGAGCGGGCATCATAAGAGCCACAGCTTTTTTGAAGCATTTATTAAAGCAGACGTGCTAGAAGCGATGGTAGTAGCTTTAATTATCACTACGTTAATTACCCTCATTTTTTTCTTGTTTCAGCGCTTTACATTACAGAATTTGCTTAATGGTTTTATCACAGGAGGCAATGACTTAATGTCCGTTATTCTGCTGTTATCGGTAGTATGGGGATTATCCGCTGTTACAGAAGACTTAGGTTTTTCAAATTTTGTGACGGCACATTCTAAGTGGATTCCTCAAATGTTTGTCACTCCTTTTATGTTTGTGTTTGGAGCTGCTATTTCTTACTTTATCGGGTCTGCTTGGGGGACATGGGGGATTTTAATGCCGCTTGGCGTATCGCTTGCAAGTTCTGCAGATCTTTCTTTGCCATTAATTATCGGTGCGGTGTTTGCGAGCGGTTCCTTTGGAGCATTTTCTTCACCTTTAAGCGACGATACGAATACCATCGCCAAAATATTAGATTTATCTGTTATTGAATATGCCAAATATAAATTAAAGCCAGCTTTAATTGCAGCGGGAATAACAGTTGCTTTCTATCTTGTTGTATCTTTCTTGTTTTAAATGAGGGAGTAGCTATCTATTCTTCACTTTTCATTTTTTTTAGCTTAACGTATGCATACAGCCCTAGTGATAGGCACACTAGCATGATACAAGTAAGCGGAAATAAGATTGTATTAACAAAATGATCATAAAACCATATATACACGAACATCACCTCGATAATTTTAACGCCATTTTTCTATTTATTAGAGATATATACTATCTGTGCTGCTTCTTCCTATTTTTCAAAAAGGCGATAATCAAAAGCAGTATAGGTATGATAGAAAATAGCGGCATATGTAAAAGAAATCTCGCTACGTGCAGCCCTTCATAAAGGTGTTCTTGAAAATTACTAGCGATTGTAACCGACAGAAATAACACAATGATGCCTAAAGGATACGCTAGACGGGAAGGCGATTTAATTTTAAATAAAGTAGCTGTACTTATTATAGAAGCATAAAACAAGATGCTAACTTTAAAATAAATCCCAATAACCATAGCGAACATAAAAAATACATCTAGACGCTCTAAAAAATCAGCTACTTGGATCGTTTGGACAGTACTCAGAAGAGGGAACTGTGATCTTGTCGTCAAATCAACTCCAAGCACGCTAATGTTAATGATCATCGTAATAATTAGGTTAATTCCGCTTAATCCCGTTGCGCATATCATGGTGACACTCGCTTTTTTGGGATTGCTCAAATAAGGAAGAAGCATGGTAAATACAATAGCTTCCGTGAAAGGAAAATACAGCGTTTCGGTTAAAGCAACTTTTGCAACGGGCAGTACTCCTTCTTTTAATACCGGCTGTAAGTTCTTAAAATCAATTAGTCCTGAGCTAATAATTAAGATGAAGCCTGCCACAGCCAGAAAGTACATAAAAATAAACAGAAGCTCTCCTGACCGGGCTATCGCTTCAATTCCTTTTCGGGTAATATAGATAATGACCAGCATTAATAAGGCATTGGCAATAAATAAAGGCGTATCGGGATAAGCAAAAGTAAGAAGCATCTCTCCGAAATCTCTTAGAACTCGTGATGCATCGTATAAAAAATAAACGATATATACGAATGCAAGAAGCGTTCCCAGTGCCTTACCTAAAATTTTCTGCATATATTCTGTGGGCAGGAGGTCCGGATAGTAGGAATAGAGCTTGTGATAAACTAAAAAGAAGAAAAAACTGCACAGCATTCCAATTAAAATAGCTAGCCATGCATCTTGCTTTGCTCTCATTGCAAGAGGAACTAATAAAGCACTTCCCAGCTCGAATAAAACCATGAGAATAAATAACTGAGTGGCGCTAATTTTTGCTTTTTCCATATAGCCAGAACCTCCTTACCTCATTGTTGTTTTTCTTTTACGCTAGAGAGAAACGATTTATTGCGCAGACCTGTTCGGCGAATGTAAGCTTCTACTTTAACGTCTACATCTAATTTTGGAAAATAAACGTCATCCCATTCTGATTTGAGTTTTTCCCACTGATTAGGCCGCGTGCGTGCTAGTGCTTCTCCAAATCCAAAGATGTCAACTTTGTCTGTCTGAGCTTGTTTAATAGCTGTTTGTAATTCTTTTTTTATTTCTTTACCTGCAGCTTTTTCCATTTTTTTGATTACAGCAGGTTGACGTGTATCAACAGGGACCTCCACTTCTCCAAGATCGCCTTCTACGCGAGTGTGAACGGACGCATAAGGTTTTCCTTTTACCATTTTTACAGATACATCCGTTTTTTGACGAACTGTTTGATAGGCAAGCGCTTCTTTTTTTCCTTTCCAGTCTACATTAATGTCGGTTCCTTGTATTTTATCAAGAATCCAAACGCTGCCTCTGGCTGGACTATTGTACAGCCAGTCGATTAACTTTCCATTTTTAAAAACAGCAATGCCAGAAGCACGAAGGGTAGCTTCTGGTGCGCTTTGCTGGAGGTTATCTAATTTTTCTGCTTGTTGAGGATTTCCAACTAAACGAAAACCCGAGACTAGTGCTTCTCCTCCAGGAGATTCGAGAGATCTCATCACTTCTTGAAAGGAAACCTTTAGATTTTCTCCCCATTTTCTTTGAGTGAACTCCAGCGTTTTCATAATTTTGTTTGCTGGAATTTTATCGACAGGCGTTAGTGCTTTTACCAAATCAGCAGCACTTGACTGGTTGGCGATTACTAAGGAAGTCGTAATTCGAAACTCAGGATCGCGATCAATAGAATCAATGAGAATGTTAATTCCTTCTTCACGCGCTAATTTTTCTCCGATCACGACTAAGTTGGTATGGGCATAATAAAGTCTTCGGGAAATTCTAGCTGAAGCGCGTCTGCTTGCTTCAACTAAATTATCGCCAGAAGCAGAATAGATCGTAACAGGCGGACTTTGGGTACCGCCGCCCCCTTGTAAGCCAGCTACATTTCCCGGGTTAATAATTTGAAAGGTAAGCTCATACCGCCCATCTTTCGTTTTATCAATGCCCATTGCCGATACAAATGCAAGATCCGTTAACTCTTTTTTACTCCAGCAGCTAGTAAGCAATACCATCATTATGGTCATTACCAGTAAAAATAAACTTTTACGTTTCATTTTGATCATCTTCTTCCATTTCCTGGTTAATCATACCTCTTGAAGAAGGAGGCTCAGGCTTTTGATGTTTGCTTTGACGAACTTTGTTATCACTAATTAATTTAGGTCTTCTTCTCATCGTCCACCATGGCAACCGTATCAAAGTATCTTCATTGCTTGCAGGAATAAACGGTGCTAATGGCGTCATATAAGGAACACCAAATGAACGTAAGCTGCACAGATGTCCAACTCCCATTAAAAGAATAAGAATAATACCATAGAAACCGAATGTAGCCGCTCCTAATATAAATAAAAAACGAATTAAACGCGCTGAAATAGCCATATCGAAAGACGGCGTTGCAAAGCTAGCAATAGCTGTAATCGATACGATAATAACCATAGCTGGTGAGACGATCCCCGCTTGAACCGCTGCTTGCCCAATAACAAGAGCTCCGACGATCGATACGGCAGAGCCGATAGCTTTTGGTAAACGAATCCCTGCTTCACGCAAAATTTCAAAGGTGACTTCCATAAAAAAAGCTTCCACAAACGCGGGAAATGGAACGGATTCTCGCTGTGCCGCAAGAGCTACAATAAGCGTCGTGGGTACCATCTCTTGATGAAATGTCGTAACCGCCACATACGTAGCAGGAGCGATAAGTGAAATCATAAACATAAACACCCGCAAAAGACGAATGGACGTCGCAATATCAAAGCGTGCGTAGTAATCTTCAGCCGATTGGAAAAATTGAATGAACAAAGCGGGAGCAATAAGGACAAAAGGAGTTCCGTCCACAAAAATAGCAATTCTTCCTTCTAAAAGGTTACCTGCCACCACGTCAGGTCTTTCTGTATTATAAATAGTTGGAAAAGGAGTGACCGTTTGATCTTCAATTAGCTGCTCAACATAACCTGATTCCAAAATACTATCAATATCAATATTTTTTAATCGCTTTCGAATTTCTTTTACAACTTTATCGTTTGCGATGCCATGAATATACATAAGAGTGACATCCGTTTTAGTTACTCGGCCAATCTTCATCGATTCTAGCCATAAGTCGGGTGTTTTAATAATTCGGCGCACCATGGCTAAGTTTGTGCCAATAGACTCAGTAAAGGCACCTTTTGGTCCCCGCACTACCATTTGGGTAGTAGATTCTGAAATGGCACGCTTTTCACCGCCTTGTGTACTCACGCTGAGTACGCGGTTTATGCCATCGACAATAAGAAGGCTGTCTCCTGACATCAAAGAAGACAGTAAATCATTCCAGTTGTCTCCAAACGATACGTTGCCGATTGTTACGATGTCTTCGGAAATTAACTCTAATGCATTTTTATCATTTAGTTCGTTTTTTTGATTATCTTTCATAAGAGACTGCAGTAAGTAATCTTGGATAGCCTGATTATCTACAATCCCTTCTATGTAGACGATAGCAGCAGCTAAGCTGTTATTGACGCCTATTTTAAAATGACGAATCACAATATCTGAGCTGTTTCCAGTTTTCTCTTTAATGAGGGTAAGGTTCTCAGACAGCAGATTCTTAAGAGAAGAAGCTGCTTGTTCGCTGCTTGTTTGATCTGCCTGAGGGGGAAGCTTATTTTTAGACTTTTGGTTTTTAAAGAATGAAGGCATAAATGAAAGCACCCTTACTATAGTTTTTATTAATTTGACCAAAAACCGTATAATTATGTAATTTTTAACAAAATATCTTTTGCATGATGGTAAATAAAAATGACGAACCTATGAGGTAAGTAATGATTAGGTGAGGAGTAGACATATGAAAATTATTGGAGTTAGCTTACTGCTATTTGGATCTGTGATCGCTCTTTCTGTAGGAATTGATCTTTTTCAAGGAACGAACATACTGCAGGCGCTATACAATGCGTTAAGCCCGTTTCGTGTAATGGAAGTGGCCGAATTATTTGTCCTTTTTTCTCTTTTATTTTTCTTTTTCGCAGAGTCACTTTATCTTGTTTTAAAGAAGCGTCAGCAAAAGCAATAGTAACTTGTGGTGCAAAGAGGTTTTTATATCTTCACTATCGAAACAAGCGTATAGAAAGATAGCTTTGAGATAGGGGAGAACCACATGAACATTGAGACTGACAGACTACTAATACGCAAATTTAAATATGAAGATTGGCAAGATGTCTACGCATATACATCTGATGCTAATGTCATGAAGTACATACCAGAAGGTGTTTTTAGTAAGGATGATGCGAAGAAATTTGTAAATGAAAATACGAAAGAAAATGTTAAAAATTTTCCAGTTGTCTTAAAAAACGAAAAAATTTTAATTGGTCATCTCGTCTTTTTTAACTATTTTGGGGACCATACTTATGAAATTGGTTGGGTATTTCATTCTCTCTATCATCAGAAAGGATATGCTTCAGAAGCGGCAAAAGCAATCGTGGACTATGGCTTTAACACAATGAAACTGCATCGGATTATTGCTACTTGTCAGCCTGAGAATACGTCTTCTTATCGTGTTATGGAGAAGATCGGGATGAGAAGAGAAGGGTATTTTAAAAAATGTATTCCAACTGAAAAAGGATGGTGGGATGAATATTATTACGCGATTTTAAAGGAAGAGTGGAAATGAGCTTTACTTTTACGGAATTGCATTTTTCGAGTTTTAAAGACGAAAACAAGCCCAATTTTTAAAAAATGAGCAGAACAGCAAACCAAAACGTCTAGGCAGACATACAATAAGCTATCCATGAGAAACACCCCATGTTTGAACCTTCTTTGTTTTAGCAACAGAAAATCACGTTGAAAGGGAGTGCTTGTATGTCTAATGCTGGATGTGGATTCGGTTCTGGTTTCGCTTTATTAGTTGTATTATTTATTCTATTAGTAATTATCGGATGTAGTTGTTATAGCGGTGGTTATGGTGGCGGCTACGGCTGCTAATTATATCACTGAATAGCCTAAAGAAATTTCTTTAGGCTTTTTTTATGTTCATTATAAAAAGCTGAAAGAGATGATTAATCGGCAGGCTCAGTATCAACATGCGATTCAATTTTTTTCTCTTTCGGCAATTGATCAATAGAAGCCCAAGGCACGCGGCGAGGCTTATATTCAATCGCATCAGTAGAGTAAACGGCCACGCTTATGACTCCCCCGTGCACCTGCGCTCGAATCAACAAAGGATCACTATACGTATTTTTAAAATGAAAGTCAGGTCCATACCAGCTGACGGTAGCGTCTCGTCCAGGAGGTACGTAGGAAACACTGCGACTGTGTGAGTAACGCTGTGTAATCGTTACGCCAGCGTTATCGACGGCGTTAAATAAAGTAGAAGAAACTTGGCAAATTCCTCCTCCAACTCCTTCAGAATACTCTCCTTTTACAATGATTGGCGCACGCATATACCCTTTTGCTGCCGTTCTTTTTCCGACGATTTGATTAAAAGAGAAAACTTCCCCAGGAAATATAACGCTGCTGTCTAGTGATTCAGCTGCAAGAGAAATATTGTGAGAACGATTTTTATTATGAGGGTTAAATACCGTATGATAATGACCGATTTGCTTAATTCGAATCGTTGCAAGCAGCTCTTTATCTACGCGAGGCGGAACAGGAAGCGTCGGGATTTCTAATGTTGACGTACCGCCGTTAAAAAAATAAGTATAAAATTTCTCCGCAAAATCTTTATGATATAGTTTGACACCCGCTTGCTCAGGAACAATTTGTCCGCTTTTATCAATGCGGGCATTTATGGGCTCTCTATATGTTTTTTTATCCAATTCTTTTAGAAAAAGATTGTATCTGTCATGATCAACCATAGGGACAGGAAGAAGAGGCACGGCCACTTTGTCCCGTTCAATCCGTTCAATTGGTTTACCGTCATGAGTAATAGATAGGTGGTCTTGTGTAGAAAGAGGTTGAATGAGCATTAAAAGTCCAACCATCCAAGTGAAATTCATATCATATACCTCGCTTTCACCTGTTAGTATGAATAAAATGAACCGTTTAATGTATAGGATTCACAAGCTCTTTTTTGTATTATTTTCCATGAGGCGAGCGTGTAAAAATTTCTATTTATAATTGTATGTGTACTTTCGCATATTACATAGAGAAACTACAAGGTAATGAGGGTAGACAATGACAAAATTAATGATTTTAGTCTTTATGCTTATTAGTTTTTTTGTGCATCCCCAAAAGATGAAAGCAGAAGAAAACCTTACGTACTTTCCGGTAAGTGACACAGGAAAAGTATTAAAGTGGAAACGTGTAGAAAGCTTACTGCCGAAGGGGAAAAAGTTTAAAGTGATCGATGTAGAAACCGGCTTTTACTTTTACGTGCAGCGAAGAGCAGGCTCACACCATGCAGATGCTCAGCCGCTTACACGCCAAGATACGAAAGTAATGAAGCACTTATATAATGGGAAATGGAGCTGGAACCGAAGAGCTGTTCTCATTCCGTTTAAAGGTCAAATGCTTGCCGCTTCCATGAACGGAATGCCTCACGGAGCCGGTGCGCTTGACAATGGATTCCCCGGTCATTTTTGCATTCATTTTGCAGGAAGTACGACTCACAAGTCTCAAAATGTGGATCCAGGTCATCAGTTAATGGTATTAAAAGCAGGAGGAAAGCTTGATGAATATGCATTAAAAGCTGAGCCGGCAGAAGTCGTAAATATGTTTTTAACAGGATTAAAGCAAGATGATGATGCTTTGATGCAGCCGATTTTGCGCGTGAAGCAAGAGCATAAGCTATGGGCAAAACTGCATAGTATCTCCACTATTTATTATAAAACGGACGTATTTCATGCAAAAAAGTATAAAACAAAAGAGAAAATCGCCGTAGATTGCCTTATTTATTACGAAGATAAAGGGGCTCAAAAGACCACGATGGTTTTTACTTTAAAGAGAAATCCGTTAACAAACGGGTGGGAAATTTCTTCACTTACATTGTAAGTACTGATTAATGCTTAAAAACACATCTGACAGAAAACAGATGTGTTTTTAAGCATTTGTTTAGCACTTTAGTCCTTCGCAATGTTATAGTGTAAAAACGTGCTTACATACGATAGAAAAGAATAAAAAAGGGTATAAGTAATAATATTACTCTTTCTGCAAAGAACTCTACAGCACGAAAGGAGAGGGTGTTTATTTTTTCATATTGGTTCAGCCGCTTAGTTGCTGCAGACCCTGGACGAAAAAGGCTCAAAACGGCTTCTAAAGCTACGATTAGCGTCATTACAGCGGTCGTTATTATGCTGATCGTATTAAAAGCAGCGGGAAGCTCACAAATTACCGCTGCTATTTTAGCAGGCGTAATCGGCCTGATGGGTATATTGGTTGTGAATGATGAAACAACAAAAGCAAAAAAAGTGACAACAGGCTTAGTAGCGCTTTCTAGCGCCGTTTCTCTCGGAATTGGCTCGTTTTTATCACGATATGGACAAGCAGAAAATATTTTTCTTGTTCTGTTGGTGTTTTTGTCTTTTTATTTACAGAGATTTGGTATTCGCTATTTTTCCCTGTCGATGGTGGCCTTTATGTCGTTTTATTTTGCTTCTATTTTACACGTCACATTTTCTCAGCTGCCGTGGCTGTTAGCTGGCGTTATAGTAGGAGCATGCTGTGCATTTATTTATAATTTTGTTATCTTTAAAGACCGGCCTGCCAACGTGCTGAGGTCTTCAATGAAATCATTTCATATTCAAGTGAATTTGGTGCTTGATTTAATTATTGAGTTAATTCAAAAGAAACAAATTGAACCGGCTCAAATCAAACAATATAACCGCAATATTAAAAAACTGGCCGAGTATGCCCGTGTAGTATCAGAAGAGCTTGGAAATACAGATCCCCACGACATATGGCCTGGCGTAACAGCTGAACAGATGCGGCTTTATGTATTTGATACAGTTATGCTGCTCCAGACATATTCCCCGGCGATTCGAAAGCTCAGTGAATTAAAGGCATTTAATCATTTTGATATTCAGCAGCTGCTGTTAAAGCTAGTGGAATCGATTCGCGAAGCAGAAGTATTAAATGAAAACCCTACTCATTCCTTAAAGGATGCAGCTCAGCATCTGCAAGAGCTGCGCCAAAAATTAAGTGAACTCGAACCTCAAGATAAAAGGTATAAAGATTGGCTTTACTTAATCCGCCGTATCGAAACGATATCAAATCACGTGATTGATGAAGCCTATGAGCTGCAGCAGGCAATTGTGAAACAAGAAAAACAGCCTCAAAAAGAAGCGGAAGAAAAAGAAGACGAAGAGGACAATGATGAAGAAAAAGGATTAAAACCCTCTACGAAAAAGTCTATTCAAGCGGTCATCACTGCTGTTGCGACATTAATATTTGGCTCTTTTTTATCTCCATCGCATCAATATTGGGCGCTGTTAGCAGGCTATCTAGTGCTTCTTGGTACAGAAACGATAGGAAGTACGTTTGTAAAAGCCGTGCAGCGAAGCGTAGGAACGCTTTTAGGAGCAGCTGTTGGCTTTGTTGTCGCAAGCTTTGTCTCACCCGGGATACTTGAAATAACGCTGCTTTTTATCTGTGTGTTTATGGCTTTTTATTTCTTTCCTATTACGTATTCGTTTATGAGCTTTTGGATTACGATGATGCTGGCCTTTATGTATGACATGCTTCTTGGGGGGATTTCAGAGAGTTTATTACTAGCTCGCGTATTAGATACAGTTGTAGGAGTTGGAATTGGTCTAGCCGTATCTGCTCTTGTGTTTCCTAAAAGAACAAGAGATAAAATAACCGACACCTCAGTAGAATACGTAGCGGCTTTAAAAGAATTTGTTCATACTTATTTGCATCGTTTTACGAAGCAGTATGCGTTTGCCAATTTAGCTGATAAAGGAATGGAATTAGAAAAAAAGCTAAAACAGCTTCATGTAGATTCAGATCCTATTATCAAAGGTTTCGTTGGCCGTTCACGTCTTCAGCAATTTTTGACCGTCTTTACCGCCATTAATTATTACGCCAAGCATTTGGTAGCTTCTTCTACTAGAAACGAGGCTTTTTACAGGGAAGCAGAATTTCATGGTGTAGTAAAGGAAGTGGAAGAGAAAGTAGCAAGCAACTTCACTCAGCTTGAAAAAGCGTTGCGAGGAGAGCGAGGAACGTATGTATACACGCTTGAAGATGTAAGACAAAAGATTGAACAATCTTTAGATTATTTTGACACGTCCGTTCAATCAAGAAATTTACAGCATCTTCAGCTGCTGCATAACATTTATTACGTATGGAAAATCAATCAATCGGTTGTTCACTTAGCCAAAGAGCTAGGAGCAGAAGAAATAAGTAGTGAAGACTAAAAAACCAGCGAATATGTCGCTGGTTTTTTAGTCTGATGAATAAGGTGACGTATCTTTTCTAATCGTTCTCCACGTTGTTTTAAGACCGGCGTAGCTGCCAATTGCGGCGTATCCATAAAAATATCCCATAAACAATCCGGCAATAATATGATGAGGGTGACTGATAAATACTGAAAAAAGCACGCCGACAGCTAAAGCAATAGTCGGAACATATTGCTTTTTAGGATGAAAAAGCCATTTGATCAGCTGGGTCACGATTAATACGACAGGAACACCAATGACTGCGTCCCAAAAATTTGTATGAATTGTAGGGAAATCCATATTCAAGCACCTCGTTAAATGTGTTAGATGTAAGGTTATCTATGCTGCTTACCTTAAAACACTCCAATTAGTTATGAGGTGCTCCAGGTAAATAGTAGTAAGGAGGAATTTTAAGCCAGCCTTTTTGCTGCATCAGACTTTTCACTTTTGATCCTAATATAACCTTTTCAGTGTGGAATTTTAGCCACATCAATCCAATATCGGTTCTAATAGACTGTCCCATATTCGTGCTGCACATGACGATATTAGAAGCAATTTTTACAGATATTAAGTTAGCAATTTCAGAATCCGTTGCTTTTGCTCCTAATGGAATGCTGTTAGGGTCGGATTTCGGCTTGGTAGCCGGTATTTCAGGAAGCATAATTCCTTCTTTAATCATTAATTTTTTGAGTGTATCAATCTGAGATTCAGCCAGGTTTTTTGAGTCTTGAGTAAGCTTAAGCAGTTCGCTGTTGGTTGTTGTATTAAGACAGGTTTCTAAGGCAGGTATTTCTTCCGCTAAAGCAGTGAAATATAACCAGCATCCCATAGCCTCACCAATATGTGGGGGAGGGGGCGAATCATCTGTAGAAGAGTTTTTTATATAATCAAGTAGTGTCTCAATGACGTTAATCATAACTTTTCACCCTTTATATAGTTTATGCATCTTCATTATTGCCTTCAGCAGAAAAGGATAAACACAGCTAAGAAATGTTACATATAAAATTGATTATAATAAGGGGAAGAAAAAGCCTCTCACGCAGTAACTTATAATGATGACAGTACATTTACTATCACCAAATTTAAAGTTATAAAAATTGCGGCAATGCGTAATAAATATGCTGGTTCTAGAAAATGAAGTAAATAGAAAAAAACTCCTTGCTTATCAAGGAGTTTTTTTAGCAGGTGTATTATATCGTTTTTCTCCTATGCTCTCTCCATAAAGAAGTTAATTCCTCTGACCAATATTTATAATCAAATACTGTTATATTTTTGCTAGGCATAAAAACATTCAACAGCCAATTAACCCTTAATTTGTCTCTGATGCCTATCGTTTTATCATTTTTACAGCAGCCTTCATCACAAGGTTTATCGTGTATCTTGTAAGGAATATTTTTAACAACTAATCCATTTTTTACACGTTTTGTGTACTCAATTCCTATAATCAAATATATCACTCCTCACAGTAACTCTTATCTTCATAATCATATGTCTGAATGACTGCTTTAATGAAAAGGTAAGAAGGGAGGAAGACAAAATAAAAAAGCCCTGTTGTAGGGCTTTTTTATTAAGCAACTTTTGATGCAACGACAATTACTTTACCGTGGTCTAATTCTTCTTCATAGCGTTCAGCTTCCGGCTGTGATAATCCTAATGAACGCATTTTGGCACGAAGCTCGTCTCCTCGAGAACGAAATACGTTCGCAATCGCATCAAAAACACCTTGTTCAGAAAGACCGATGTTGTTTGTATTTGTTGCAGCTGTTAAATCCTCGGAGCGATCTTGATGGTGTGCAAGTAAATAAACTTCGTCTTTTGTAAATCCTTCACGTAAAAATTGTTCAATTGTATCTTTTGCCTGTACGCCATTTTCAACTACTTTTACATTTACCATTTCCAAAAACCTCCTTGTATGATAGACAACTTTCTCGAATACGTTGAGTAATGAAGAGAAGCTTAAGTAACTTATCTCCTTGTTTTGTGTATACACGTTATTGGAAGAGATAAAACCTATTTTCTGAAATTGAGTTAAAAAGTCTAACATAGGAGAAAAGAAAGCAGCGCAGTTATTTTTGAGGATAATCTGGCGGATAACAAACAGAAGAATGCTTTAGCAAGCTTAGCTTTTACCTTGCATAATTCTTTTTTTGATGGAAGTTAAATCACAGACGTACGCACATTTTTTAAAAAATTCCTCAAGCTAGGACAGGCACCCGTGCACATTCCTTTCTTTTTCATATACTGATAGGGACAAAGAAAGAAGGAGATGATAGTAGAATGGGATGTTGCAAAAAGAGATTCCACAACTGTGAGGACCATCATCACAGCAGATGCTCGTGCAAGAAAGAATACCACAAGCATGACGACTATGGCCACAGCAAATGTTCTTGCAAGAAAAAATGCCATAAGCATGACGACTATGATCCATGTCATGAGAAAAAACATCATTGTGAAGACCGATGTGACAATGATTACCGCATTATTCTTTTTTAATAGAAAAACTAAAATTACGCGCTTGTTTCATTAATTTTCACTTAAAAAGTTCTACTTTAAAAATCAAATATAGGACAAATTCCAAAAAGCCTGTATCTTAACTAAGGAGTTAAGATACAGGCTTTTTTCATACATAAAAATAAAAACTTAAGATGAAAGGCGTTCTTTTTGTTTTTCGTACACAGAAGTGGATTCATTCCACGTATAACGACCATCTTGCAACTGAATGGTCGCGCTGAATGGACAGTCTATTGACGTTTCTGCGTCATCTAAACTGCTTTCAAGCAAACTTTTTTTGAATCGAAGCAAATCTTCTTTCGACGCAATTCGAAAAACCATTTCTAACGTAAGATCATCGTCCATTGCGTTGTGTAATTGACTGATGCTTTTTCGGAATTCTTTATTATATTGAAGCATAATTTTAATGTCTGCTACGCAAGCAACACCAAACACATCTTTCACAACAGACTCAACCGTTAATTGCGTTGTCGAAGCATACGTTGAAATATCACGCTGAGGATTTTCTAAATAATAAATCGTTTCTACAGGATGTCTCGTCATAAGCACCTCTTTCTTACTACTTATTATACAGGAAAAAAGGGCAAAACGGGGAAAAGAATTTTAGGAAGGGTTTACATAAGAAATAAAAAAAGCCCTCTTATCAAATAAGAGGGAAATAAGTGTGATAGGAATTAATAAAAATCTTTTTCGGAAAAACGCGACGAGATTTTTGCGACTGTGAGAGCGGCATTGATAGTAGTAGTAGTTCCGGCAGCAGTTGTTACCGTTGCTGTGACTGTCACCGTATCGCCTCTTCTTAAATAACGGACGAGGGATGCTGTAGCTCTATTAGCAGAAGAAGAAACAGGTTGAGTAAAGCCTCCGGCGTTAATCGTATACGAAACAGCTGAGCCAGTAGGAGTAGAAGTGAAGAATGCTAAAAATGAAATAAAATACTCTCCGCTTTCTAAAACTTCTATACCACTAGGAACAACTCGTACGTTCTTGCTTGGAGACAGGAGATTATTAAGTGTTAATGGAGTATTTACAGCTCCTCCTGCTACTGTGGTTGTACCTGTTACTGTGCCAAACGCAGGTCTATCATCAAAATCTGGTCTCTCACAATCATTGTCACAGCGTCGTTTGCAGTGATGTTTATGCCATTCATTATCACAGTGGTGTCTATATTCGTCGTCAGAACTACTTTTTAAATATTTTTTGTAATAATATGACATATTTTCACCTTCTAGTATAGTAGATGTAAATTGCTTCATAAATGAACTGGACAAGCGTTTAATCATGAAAAAAAGGCGTTTGTCTACTCAGTTTCTACGAATGTTTGAAAATAATCAGCATGTAGCTTGGTATCTGATTTCAAAAAGCAATTATAAATTCCCGGTGTGTCAGACTGACATATTATTTACTTATTTTATATACAGAACCCCCCTTGATAAGAAGCCGAGGGGGAATAATAGTTTTTGAACAAACTTCATATATCGATATTTCTAATATTAAACAAGTTGAAGTTGAGAATCTTCTATATCAAATTTGTTTATGCATCCCTGCTCCGTCAGTAGTATTAGAAGTTAAGTTAAGAGAGAAATTGATAGCACTCGGAACACTTGTTGGTTCGCAGCCCTGCTCATTTGCGTCAAAACAAGAGCTACCTTTTGATTTAATAATTTGTCAAGTAACAGTAAGGCAAGTTGGGATTACAGCTTTGAATAAAATTTGAATCATCAGGAGCTGCCTGTACCAAGTAATAGTTGGTACAGGCAGCTTCTATTATAGGTCGTGTTTCAACGACTGTGTCGTCAAGATAAGGTCCAAGGCAATCTGTATGCTTTTGGAAGAATATTTGGATATGAATAAATAGCAAGAAATACTCCATCCACTGTGGTTACTACTTCAAGATTAGCAGGAATAAGCAGGCCACTCGATAAAGAAGCGTCAGCAATAGGGTGCAATTTTAAAAAATATGCATTATTTACGCTCTATTGGAGATACTGGCTTGCTACTGAGTGCTAATAGTGCTTGTTACGATAATATCTTAAATCATTATAAAGCAAGTGTCTTTGTAAAGTACTTGCTTTTTACATTACATATATTTTTGTGTGAAGTTATGCTAGAAATAACACAGCAGCTAATTTTTTGTTAGAATAGGAAGAGCAATTGTAATGTTTACCCTCAACCAATCCCTCAACTACTATTTCTACTTATTTTAAAGGAGGACGCTATTTTGCAATTTGAACGAGCTTTAACACATTTACAGTCCTATTTTGGCTATGATTCATTTCGAAAAGGACAGGAAGAGTCGATTCGTTATGTTTTAGAAGGGCACAATACCGCTTGTATTATGCCGACAGGAGGAGGGAAGTCGCTTTGTTATCAGATTCCTTCGTTGCTTTTGGAAGGAACGACACTGGTGATTTCTCCGTTGATTTCTTTGATGAAAGACCAAGTCGACACGTTGAACGCAGCTGGTATTCCGGCCACGTATATTAACAGCTCGCTGACTCACACGGAGGTGCAGCAGCGCTTAGAAGAAGTCGCGCTCGGAGAATATAAGTTGCTTTATGTAGCGCCGGAACGACTGGAGTCTCCGCAGTTTTTAGAGCAGCTTCAAATGCTTCCCATTCCGCTTGTAGCGGTAGATGAAGCGCACTGTATTTCACAGTGGGGTCATGATTTCCGGCCGAGTTATTTGCGCATCAATGAACTCATCAGCAAGCTGTCTAATGCTCCGATTGTGATGGGACTGACGGCTACTGCGACGCCTCAAGTGCGTGAAGATATTTGCCGAGCTCTTCATATTAATGAAGAGTACACGGTGATGACTGGGTTTGAACGTGAAAATTTATCGTTTGCGGTGGTGAAAGGTCAGGATCGAATCAGTTATATCGATCAGTATATCCGTAAAAATGACCAAGAAGCCGGAATCATCTATGCCGCTACGCGTAAAGATGTTGAAGAGCTTCATGCTAGATTGCAAAAGTCAGGAGTTAATGTATCAAAATACCATGCTGGTATGAATGCAAACAGCCGTGATGAAGAGCAAAACCGCTTTCTGCAAGATGATGTGCAGGTGATGGTGGCTACCTCTGCCTTCGGAATGGGGATTGATAAATCGAATATTCGCTTTGTTCTTCACTATCAGCTTCCTAAAAATATGGAAAGCTATTACCAAGAAGCAGGCCGTGCAGGTCGTGATGGACTGCCAAGTGAGTGTATCGTGCTTTATTCACCTCAGGATATTCGCGTGCAGCGTTTTTTAATTGAACAGTCAACGTCGAATCCTAAAAAGCAGATTCAAGATCTTGAAAAGCTGCAAAGTATGGTGAACTACTGTCATACAGAAGGCTGTTTGCAAGCGTATATTCTTCATTATTTTGGAGAAAGTGAAGCGCATGAGTGCGGCCGCTGCAGCAACTGTACGGATGATCGTGTGGAAATAGACGTAACGGTCGATACGCAAAAAGTATTGTCTTGTATGATTCGTATGGGAGAACGTTTCGGTAAAATGATGATTGCTCAAGTATTAACGGGCTCTCGAAATAAAAAAGTAGTGGATTTTGGTTTTGATAAGCTGAAAACGTACGGCGTCATGAGCGACCGGTCGGCTAAAGAAGTGAGCGATTTTATTGAGTATTTGATTTCAGAGCAGTTTATTTTGGTAGGACAAGGATCATTTCCTACTTTATCCGTAGCGGCCAAAGGAAAAGGCGTGCTTCTTGGGACGGAAAAAGTGATGAGAAAAGAACAAATGGAAGTGAAGCAAATTGTCCAAGACGACGAGCTGTTTGCTCATTTGCGTTCCGTTCGAAAGCAGTTGGCAGACGAAGCGGGCGTGCCTCCTTTTGTTATTTTTTCAGACGATACTCTTCATGATATGTGTTCAAAACTTCCGGTAACGCTTGAACAGTTCGCCACTGTAAAAGGAGTCGGAGAACAAAAACAAGAGCGATACGGAGAACGATTCACGACTGAAATCAAACAGTTTTGTGAAGAAAATCCAGATCGAAAGCGAGAAGTTTCAGCGCCTGCTCCAAAAAAAGCAAGAGCTTCATCAAAAGAAGGCTCTCACTTAATGACGTATGAGCTATTTCAGCAAGGAAAATCGTTAGATGAAATTGCTGCTGAACGTGAATTGAGCCGCATTACCATTGAAAATCATTTGTTTAAATGCGCAGAAGAAGAAAAAGAAATTGACTGGTCACCTTTTCTTTCAGAGGAGGACGAACAGCTTATTTTAGAAGCTGCTTCCTCAGTAGGCGATGAAAAGTTAAAACCAATCAAAGAAGAATTACCTGAAAACATCACTTATTTTATGATTAAAGTAGCGTTATTTAAACAAAAAATGAAGCAGCTGTCTTAAACAAAAAGCTCCTATTATACGGAGCTTTTTTATGTTGGATAAGCGATTTTACTGATAAAATAGAAGGTATAAATATTTGAAAAATCAGATTAAATAAAAAGGAGTACTGCACTGAGATGATTGAACGAGAGCTTGAAGCTATTTTGCATGCTTCGAATGACAATATCGTCATCACTGATGAAAAAGGGTGTATTTTACAAGCGAGTCAAAACTGCCGTGATATATACGGATATGACGTGTCAGATTTAGTCGGACAAACCGTATACGAATTGCAAGACCGCGGGATATTTTCACCTTCCGTTACGATTGAAGTGTTAAAGAAAAAGAAAGAAGTACAGCTGATGCAAAAAACAGAAACGGACAAAGTGGTAATGGCAACCGGTATTCCCGTGTATGATGAACATCAGTGTATGAAAAGAGTAATCAGCTTTTCACATGATTTAACAGAGCTTCAGCGCTTAAAAGAAGATTATCAGCAGCTCGAAGTGAAAATGAAAACATATCAGCTAGAAGTGGAAGAGCTTCGGGAACAGCAGTCAAATGATATGGTCATACGAAGTGAATCGATGAAAAAGGTATGGTCCATTATTAATCGCGTGGCGGACAGCGATGCGACGGTTGTGCTGCTAGGTGAATCGGGTGTTGGTAAAACGGCTTTTGCTCGTGCTTTACATTATGGAAGTGAACGAAAAGAAGAGCCGTTTATTGAAATCAACTGCGGAGCCATTCCGTCTAGTTTGTTTGAATCTGAAATGTTTGGATACGAAGCAGGCACTTTTACAGGTGCAAGCACAAAAGGAAAAATAGGAAAGTTTGAATTAGCTCATAACGGTACGCTTTTTTTAGATGAAATAGGAGAGCTGCCACTTGATATGCAAGTGAAGCTTTTAAAGGTGCTGCAAGAAAAAACAGTCACCAAAATTGGAAGTGAACGAGCCAAACACGTAAACTTCAGGCTAATTGTAGCAACAAATCAGCCGCTTGAGGAAATGATCAAAAAAGGAACATTTCGCCAAGATTTATTTTATCGGCTACACGTTATTCCGATTACGATTCCTCCGCTTCGCGAGCGAAAAGAAGACATCGCGGCACTGCTTTATCACGTGTTGCATAAACAAAATGAAAAATATAAAATGAAGAAATTTTTTCATGCAGAGACACTAAATCAATTAGTTGAATATCATTGGCCCGGAAATGTGCGCGAGCTAGAAAATACGATTGAACGCCTCGTGTTAACAACGGATGAAAACAGCATCTCGCCTCAAGACCTGCCGTTTCATGCAGAAAAGATCAGAAGTGAAAAAGAAGAATGGGAGACTCTAGATGTGTTAACCTCTCAAGGAATGACGCTTCAGCAAGCACTTGCAGAAGTGGAGAAAAACTGGCTGATCCGTGCTTATCGCCAGTGTCAAACAACGTATGAAATGGCAAATGCATTAGGAATTAGTCAGCCTACAGTTGTAAGACGTTTACGAAAGTACAACATTAAATAAGGGAAATTTAATTCAAAATGAATTAACTGATTCAGTACTGAATCAGTTTTTTTGTTTTGATTCTATTATGAATTAAAAATCGTCCATAATTGCCCGAAATAGGGCGATGAAAATTGGCATGCATTTTGCATTAATAAAAAGTATCTAAATAAAAAGCGTCAGTCTCTAAAATGATGATACGGCGCTAATGAATGAAACCCATTAGGAGGAATAAATCATGCCAAAATATCAGCCGAAAAATTCATTTGAATCTCCGCGTTTTTGCGGACCTCGAACGTTTATGAGACTTCCGTATGTAGAACAAGTAAATGCAGATATGGATTTTATTGTGACGGGTATTCCATTTGATTCAGGGCAGTCTTTTCGAACAGGAGCACGTTTTGGGCCGGAAGCTATTCGAGATTTCTCCATTTTGCTTCGTCCGTATAACCCAGAACAAAAGATTAATATTTTTGATTACATCTCGGGCGTGGACTACGGCGATTTATCAGTGGTTCCCGGATATATTTTAGAAACATATAAAAAAATTGAAGAAGGGTTAACGCCGGTTGTGAATGAAGGGATTATTCCTATTTCACTAGGCGGTGATCATTCGATGACCCTTGGTGAACTTCGTGCGATTGCAAAAAAACACGGACCGGTAGCGCTTTTACAGTTTGATGCTCATTCTGATACGTGGGATAGCTATTTTGAACAAAAATACAATCACGGTACCGTGTTCAGACGAGCAATTGAAGAAGGGTTAATCGACGTGTCGCGTTCGATTCAAATTGGTATGCGAGGCGGTCTGTACGGCATTGAAGATTTAGAAGATGCAAAGAACTTAGGTCTAGCTCTGTATACGACAAATGAATATAAAAAACTCGGCGTTGAAAGAATGCTAGAAATTATTCATGAGCGTGTAGGGGAAGGACCCGTATTTTTGTCGTTTGACATTGACTTTTTAGATCCAGTTTACGCACCGGGAACAGGAACGCCTGAAGTATCGGGTGCAAGTATTGACGATGCGCTTCAATTCGTTCGTGGGTTAACAAATATTGATTTTGTCGGATTTGATTTAGTAGAAGTACTGCCAGCTTATGACCATGGACAAATTACAGCAGCAGCGGCCTCGAACATTGTTTATGAATTTATCACGCTTATCGCGTTAAGAAAAAAAGCAAAAGAAGAAGAAGCGCTGTTAGTAAAAACACGCGACTGAATATAAGCAAGACGGTAAAAGTGGGAAGGTACTATTATCTTCCCACTTTTATATAAGAGTTCTCTATAGGGAGTGTTGGACGATGAACGAGCAAGTAAATGTAACAGTAGATAAGAAGCAAGCAAAACCATGTAAAAGAGAAATACTCAACCCAGCAACCAATAAGATCATAGCGAAAGTATTTGATTCGTCGCTTCAACAAGTAGAGGAAGCGGTAAGTAAAGCAAAGCAGGCTTTTGAACAGAGTGAATGGAAGAAAAATAAATCACTGCGTGTAGGGGTGCTTAAGAAACTAGCAAATTTATTAGAAAATGAAGCGAGTATATTCGCTGAAACAGAAACATTAAATACTGGCAAACCGATAAAAGAAGCGCAGTTAGATGTTGAAGATACGATTAATTGTTTAAGATATTACGCAAATTTAATAGAAGAAAACCAGCCGTGGACAAAGGACATGTTCGACGATACAAACAGTAAAATCATTCAAGAACCTATCGGCGTATGCGCGCTGATTGTTCCTTGGAATTTCCCTTTGCTGCTTGGTATGTGGAAGTTGGCTCCTGCCTTAGCAGCTGGAAATACGGTAGTGTTTAAGCCGTCAGAATTAACGCCGCTTTCTTTTTTAAAGTTAGCTTCACTATGTGAAAAAGCTGGTATACCAGAAGGCGTGTTTAATTTACTTACAGGAGACGGTAAAGTGGGAAGTGCCCTTGTTGAACACAAAGATGTAGCCAAAGTCTCTTTTACAGGAGGATCAGAAACAGGCAAACGTATTTATCAACAGTGCGCAAAAGAGATGAAAAGAGTTTCGCTTGAACTGGGAGGGAAATCTCCGCTTCTTATTTTTGAAGACAGTGAAATTGATATTGCAGTAGACTGGACAATGTTTGGCTCATTTTTTAACCAAGGACAAGTGTGTGTAGCTTCATCGCGTATACTCGTACATGAATCTATTTATAAGGCGTTTCTTTCTACTCTTACGGAGACTGTTGCTGCTATAAAAATTGGTAACCCCTTAAGAGAAGAAACGGAAATGGGTCCGGTTATTAGCAAGGAGCATCTGAACAAAATACAGGGTTTTATCAAGCTAGGTCAAGAAGAAGGCGCGAAGTTATTAACAGGAGGAACGTTAATTGACTGCGAAGGTGGAAACTATATAAAGCCGGCAGTGCTCGTTGATGTGGAGCAGCATATGAAAGTCGTCCAAGAAGAAATATTTGGTCCCGTCATTACCGTTCAATCTTTTTCAAGTGAAGAAGAAGCCATAGCACTTGCCAACGGCACGAGGTTTGGTTTAGCTGCAGGAATTTTAACGAATGATGTAATGAAAGCAGAGCGAGTTGCTGAACATCTTCAAGCGGGAACGATTTGGATCAACGGCTACCATACGCCTCATATTGAAACGGCGTGGGGCGGTTTTAAAGAGAGCGGCATTGGGCGGGAGTTAGGTCCATCAGGATTAGCTGCTTTTACTGAAACAAAACATGTAAATACAAATTCCAAGCTAGCTCGATCCAATTGGTATCAATAAAAGTAAAAGGTGGAATAGGAATGACAACAAAAAGTGGTCTCGCCCATGATGATGTGCAGCCGATTGCAATGAATAAAAGAAGTATGGGCTTCTTCTCTACATTTTCCATGTGGATAGGAGCCAATGTGGTAGTAACGACCGTTTTTACCGGAATGCTGTTTGTACCTGATATGACCTTTTTAAAGGCATTATTTATTATTGTGCTTGGCTCTTTAGTTGGTGCGATACCGCTCGTGTTGATGGGGAATATCGGAACTCGCACTGGTCTTCCAACCATGGTTTTGATGAGACCAGCTTTTGGACAAAGAGGAGCTATGCTTCCTGCTGCTGTGAATCTTATTACATTGATCGGCTGGGCCTGGATTCAAGCCTACATGGCAGGGCTAAGTTTAAATCATGCCGTTACTTTTTTGACCGGTTACAGCAATATCAATCTATTTACAATTCTTACTCAAGTATTGGTAGTAGCTATTTCTATATACGGACATAAAGGTATTGAAGCAACGGAAAAATTAGTAGCTACGCTTATGGTCATTTTAGCAACCGTTGTGTTTAGCTATTTGTTTATCGAATTTGATGCAGCAAAATTAATTCAAATGAAAGCAAGCGAAAATCCTGGTATTACAGGAATGTTAGCTTTTGATATTGTAGTAGCTACAGCTTTTACGTGGATTCCTATTGTTTGCGATTATAACCGAAACTGTAAATCTGAAAAAACGGGCATTGCTGGCACTTATTTAGGCTATAACGTTGCGACTTTGATTGCGATGGGATTAGGCGCAACGGTTTCTGGTTTTTCAATTCTCGGAAATATGACGCAAACGTATGACCCGGTAAATTTAATTGGCGCATATAGTCCGCTGTTAGGGTTAGTAGCTGCCATCGTAATTTTTTTATCGGTGCTGTCAACCAACGTAATGGTATTGTATAGCGCGACAATGTCTTATTTATCTATTTTTCCAAAGCAGAGGTTCTGGATACCGGCACTAACCATGGGAGTTGTCACAGTCCTAGGTTCTTTATTAAAAGAGTGGTTGATGACAAATTTTCAAAGCTTTTTGCTTATGATCGGTGTATTATTTATTCCTATTATTGCGATTGTTCTTGTTGATTATTATATCATTCGCCGAAAACACTATGACGTTTCAGCTATTTTAGAAAAAGAAAATAAACTGTACTGGTATACAAAAGGCTTTAACCTTCATGTGTATGTATCTTACATAGTGGGGGCTGTATTTGCCTACTATTTTACGTACGTTCACCCGCTAGCCACAGGTGCAACGATCTTAGCTTTTTTATTTACAGGTGTTTTGCATGTATTGTTAACCAAACTTTCACAGCTTTCAATCTCTTACTCAAAAGGAATCGACAAAAATGCTTGATATACACTTAAAATAGACTGAATTATCAAAAAAATTAAAAAGCTCCTGTTTAAAGGAGCTTTTTTCGTTAAAAATAGTTAAGAAATAAGCAAAAGCAGGAAGAAGAGAGGTTCTGGATCTAGCTAAAAATAAAGTAATAACATGTATTTGATTCTGTCAGGGGTCTTTCCTATAATAAATGTAGGAAAACTTTCCAAAGGAGAATTTTATGCTCGAATTAGAGGCTATTCAAAGCAGGGCCATTGAAAAAACTAAACATACATTACTACAGGATATAAAAAGCGTGTTAGGTGAACAAGACGAATGTCCGGATTTTGAGACTTATTTAACAGACAGGCACTCTTTTATTAAAAAGGCCTGGGGAACTACGTGGAGAAAAGCAGTTGTTTCTTCTGTATCTAAAAAAAGCAGAAAGTCATATTTAACAGAGAAAGGCTTTGAGGTAAAAGGGTATAAACCTCAAGCTATCGATAAGTTATTTGCTAAAGAAACGAGAAAAGGTATGGAGTTTGATGCTTTTTCTTGGTTAAAAGAGCAGTACGGAAAGGGCAATAAAGCGGAGTGGCTATCTCTATACGGAGAAGCAAGGGCTGAATTTGCCGAAAAAGAAGAAGAAAGAAAAGAGAAAGAAAGACAGCAAAGTATTAATGATCGAAAAGCCAGATATCAATTACAGTTAAACTTAGAAGCAGCTCCTATTTTGGAAGTAAACAAAGAGCTGTATTACCTACATATAAGAGAACAGCTTTCCCATCAGCTGTCAAAAGACATTAAAACAAACTCAAAGTATATTGAAAATTATGCGCCCCATACTGAACTTGAAGATGAATTAATAGAAAACGGCGATTTAACACGTCATGATTATGAAACGGTTCATGACTTTTTTCAAGAGCTCACCGGCGGCGTAAGCTCAGAATTAGACAGATACTCAATGATTATCTTGTTTGAAACGTATGAAGATGTATACGAGGTATTTATCACCGATAAGATTTATGAAATCATTCCGACTACGATCATGGATGACCTTCCTGTTTCATTTAAAGAAGAATATAAATCTTATACAAATGCTTCAGTAACAAGAATGGATATTATAAAGGCACTTAGAAGTGATTTATCGGATTTGGTCTATGAATATAAAAAAATGCTCGTAGAAGAAAAGCTTTCCGATGTACTAGAAGTTTCAGATCACAACTTAACGATTGAAGAACATCAAGAGCGATATCAACAGCAGCTGGAAGAAAGAAGATTACAACAAGAACGTGAACGTGAAGAAAAGAAAAAGCTGATTGAAGAAGAACAGCGACAGTTAAATTATATTTTTGGTGCAGAATACGAAATGGATCCAAGAAAAGAAACGGAATACATTCTTCATCTCGGTGATACAAACACAGGAAAAACGTATACGGCATTAAAGTCATTAAAAAAAGCTGCTTCGGGTAGTTACTTAGCGCCGCTTCGCTTGTTAGCTTTAGAAGTTTTTGAAAAGCTGAACAAAGACGGAGTTGCTTGTTCGTTAAAAACAGGTGAAGAAGAAAAGATTGTTGAAGACGCTCAGCATATGGCCGGCACCGTAGAAATGTTTAGCGAATTAGAACCTGGCGATGTAACGGTAATTGATGAAGCACAGATGATTCAAGACCGAGACCGGGGGTTTTCATGGTATAAAGCCATCACCCGAGCTAATGCCAAACAAGTTCATGTGATCGGGAGTTTAAGCATTCGAAGTATGTTAGAAGAGATGTTAGACGGTGTGATCTCAGAAATTCATGAGTACGAAAGAGATATACCTTTAAAAGTAGATCTTCGAAAGTTCAAAATTGAACAAGTGAAACCCGCAGATGCTTTAATTGTTTTCTCGCGTAAAAAAGTGCTCCAGACAGCGGCTAAGCTAGAAAAAGATGGTCATAAAGTGAGCGTGATTTATGGAAGTATGCCGCCTGAAACAAGAAGAAAACAAATTGAGCAGTTCATTAATAGAGAAACAACTGTCATTGTGTCTACAGATGCGATTGGAATGGGGTTAAACCTTCCAATTAGACGAATTGTCCTTTTAGAAAACATGAAATTTGACGGGCAAAAACGGAGATTGTTGACTTCTCAAGAGTTAAAGCAGATTGCAGGTCGTGCTGGAAGGAAGGGCCTCTACAATGTTGGAGAAGTTGCATTTGCTAAAGATGCAAAGCAAATGAGAGAACTGTTATTTTCAACAGACGAGCAAATCAGTAAATTTTCAATCGCGCCTACTTCAGATATGCTAAGAAGATTTAAAGAATATCATCATGACCTCGGAACGTTTTTTGATATGTGGGCTAAATTTAAAAATCCAAAAGGGACACAAAAATCAAATTTGGCACAAGAACGTGAACTTTATGAGGAAGTGAAAGACACGCTGATTGAAGCGAAAATGCCAATTGTTGATTTATATGGCTACTTACAGCTGCCTTTTTCAGCCAAAGAAAGCTCTTTGAAAAAGCAGTGGGTTGCCAGCATGAATGCGATTGTTAACAGAGAAGAGTTACCTGAACCAAGGATGATAGAAGGTTCACTGGAAAAGTTAGAGCTGTCTTATAAAGCGATTGGCCTGCATCTTTTATTTCTATATCGAATGGACAGAAGGCCAGAGGCTATTTACTGGGAGCGTGTCCGAGAAGAGCTTACAGATAAAATCCATAACGTATTAAGAAAAGATATGAAAAAATTTAAAAGAACGTGCAGTGCGTGTTCTAAAGACCTTCCTTGGAATCATGATCATGCCATATGCGATTCGTGTTTTCATAAAAGATTCCGCAGAAGACACGGAGACGAAGATTTTAATTACTAAGATGTAGTGATAAAAAAGAGGCTTGTACAAAATTATGTTAGTTGAAGAAAGATCCGAATGATAAAGCGTTCGGATCTTTTTATTCTGATGGTGAACATAGGTTTCATGTGTTTCGCTGCTTCCAGCTGTTGATTGGAGGGCAAGGCGAAGACTCCTGCGGAAAAAGCGGAACAGATGAGACCCCGCAGAAGCGTAAGCGACGAGGAGGCTCAGCGGCCGCCCGGGGAAAGCGAAGCCATGCACGGAAATCAACAGCGGTGTACCAAGCACCCCATACTAAATCATTTATTCCATTTGTTCATCTTTAGATGAGATTGATTTAGTTAAGTTTCAACCTCACTATTCGTATAAGCTTTTCATCTTTTTCCTATAAATTTCTGCGTCAAAGCAGATTTTTGTAGAAAAAAATCGGAAATGTATAAGCGGTCATCTTGTAAAAAGAGCAATAAATTATTATGATATAGAGTGGAACTTATATTTTAAAGAGTTCCGTGATTTTTTTGTTGGGCGGACGTGTATTGTATTAGAGTAAGTTTGCTATCATTCATTATGTTAAAAGCAGCACTTTTAAATAGAGATACGGTTCGTAATAGAAGGGAAGAGGATGATGACAAGTCATAACAAAGAAAACAAAGCTGCAGTCGAGCAGTACAGTAAAGGGAAGATTTTGTGGCAATTAACTCGTCCTCATACGCTAACAGCATCGTTTGTACCGGTTTTAATTGGAACAGTTCTAGCCATGTTTTATGGCCATGTGAATGTTTGGATGTTTCTTGCGATGCTTTTTTCATGTTTGTGGATTCAAATTGCGACGAACTTATTTAACGAGTACTATGATTTTAAACGCGGGTTAGATACAGAAGACTCCGTAGGTATCGGAGGAGCCATCGTCAGACACGGCATGAAACCGAAAACGGTATTAAATTTAGCACTGATTTCTTATGGAATTGCTCTTATTTTAGGTGTATATATATGTGCAAACAGCAGCTGGTGGCTTGCTTTAGTTGGATTAGTAGGTATGGCGATTGGTTATTTGTATACGGGCGGACCGCTTCCGATTGCGTATACGCCGTTTGGAGAATTATTTTCAGGTCTTTGTATGGGCGCGATGTTCGTATTGATTTCATTTTTTATTCAAACAAATACCGTAACGTCTGAAAGCATCTTTGTATCACTTCCGATTGCGATTTTAGTAGGTGCGATTAATTTGTCTAACAACATTCGTGATATAGAAGAAGATACAAAAGGCGGACGTCGTACGCTAGCCATTTTATTAGGTTCTAAAAATGCGATTAGATTTTTAGCTGCTTTGTTTGGCATTGCGTATATTTGGACTGTTGCATTAGTGGTATTCTTCGATATTAGCCCTTGGATTTTCTTAGTGTTTCTTAGTGCACCTAAGCCAATTCAAGCCGTACAGGCATTTGTACGCGGAGAGCTTATTGCAATGAAAGCAACTGCGCAAACCAATACGTTTTTTGGATTTACTTTGTCAATTGGATTATTAATTGGCTATTTAGTAAGCTGATTGAGTGGAAAAAGCCTGTCTTTTTAAAGACAGGCTTTTTGTTATGCTCCAGTTATTTTTTCTTTTACCGCGCTAATAAATGCGTTCATATTTTCAGAAGATGAAAAGCTGGCTTGAGCTTGTTTTGGTCCGCCGCCGCCTTTTCCATCGTAAAGCGGAAGCAATTCTTTATAAAGTTCTCCGCATTTTACCTCACTGCCGCTGTGAGCCAGCAAGACTTTTTGATCACTTGAAAAAGCAAAAAGAAGCGTCGTATCAGGTGTTTGAAGCAGCTGCTTTGTCAAAGCTTGCACATCTTTTAATGTGCGGTTTTCAAAGTGATGGTACAGAAATGAACCTTCTTTTTTGGCTTCTAAATCACTTGCTAAATAAGCTGCATTTTCATTTTTTAATTCTTCTAGTTGTTTTTGCAGCTCTTTTTGTTCAGTCTCCAATTTTTTAATGCGTTCTACAACTAATTCACGGCTTGTACTGAATTTATTGCTAATTTCTGCTACGATTTCTTGAGACTGCTGATAATCAGCTAATGCACGCATACCGCATTTGAAAAAGAGGCGTGTATTGCCGCGCTGCTTTTCTGTTTTCGTAAGTTTAATAAGGCCAAGCTCTCCAATTTGGTTCACATGCGTACCGCAGCAGGCAGAAACATCAATGCCGTCAATTTCCACAATGCGTACCACTTCGTCTTCTAGGTCGGGTACTTTGCGAAGCGCAAGGGTATGCAGATCTTCTTTTTTCACATCGTACGTTTTAATGTGACGGTTGCTGTAAATAGCGTCATTTACAACTTTTTCAATGTGTAATAACTGCTCGTGAGATAACTGAGGTACATTTAGATCGATAGAGATTGCTTCGCTTCCTAAATGAAAGCTAACGGTGTGAATATCATATGTATCGATTAATAGAGCCGAAAGTAAGTGCTGTCCGCTGTGCTGCTGCATATGATCAAAGCGGCGATGCCAGTCAATTTCACACGTGACGTTCGCTTGTGCAGGCAGTGTATCGACGAGATGATAGACTTCTCCATTTTCTTCGTAAACATCTTTTACGTCGATTCCGGCAATAGTACCGTAGTCAGAAGGCTGCCCGCCTCCTTCTGGATAAAAAGCGGTTTGTTTTAACGTTAATGCGTAGCCATTCGAAAGAGAGCGCGTCTCTATCATTTCAGTTTCCCATGTGTTTATGTAGGGATTGCTATAATAAAGTCTTTCTGTCATATTCATCATCCTTTCTAGTAAAACCATATCTAACTTTTTCTATAGTATCAGAAATATGTTTCTTCGAACATGGATAAGCTAACTTGTAACAATAAAACTGGGTGGGACATATGAAAAATACTGTTTATATTTATACGCGGGATTTAAAAAGAATTTTCACCAATTGGGCGATGATTATCATTGTGCTGACGCTTATGATTTTGCCGTCTTTTTACGCATGGTTTAATATAAAAGCATCTTGGGACCCATACGGGCGGACTGAAGGTATTGCCATTGCAGTAACGAGCGAAGATGAAGGTTCTACGATAAGAGGTCAGCACGTGAACGTGGGAAAAGATATTATTGCAACGTTAAAAAAAAATAAAACGCTTGGATGGACGTTTGTCTCAAAAGAAAAAGCTGATCACGGAGTAAAGCACGGTGACTATTATGCAAGTATTGTTATTCCAAAAGATTTTTCACAAAAGCTTGGTACCGTTCTTCAAGATCGTTTGGAAAAACCGGTCATTATTTACAAAGTGAACGAAAAAATAAACGCAGTGGCGCCTAAAATTACAAGTAAAGGAGCCAGCAGCTTAACACAACAGATCAGTGAAAAATTCGTCAAAACAGCGAATGGAGCCATTTTTTCAGTGTTTAACGAACTAGGTATTACACTGCAGCGAGATTTGCCGACCATTCAACAAGTTGAACAACGGATTTTTGAACTTGAAAATCGTCTTCCTGAAATCAAAAAAGTAATTAATGAAGCGAATGACACCACTCAAAAAGCTGGAGCCATTGTATCAAAAGCCCAGGCCGCTCTTCCTGAAGTAGAGAGACTAACAGCTGACGGCGCACAGATGACTCAGCAGCTAAACACTTTTTTAACTAAAAGCGATGAAATTTTAAAAAACGCTGAACCAACGATCAACGAAACGCTGCAGCGGGTTCAGCAACGAGCTCTCCGAGTTCAAGAATTGAAGAATCAGCTGATGGAAAAAGATATAGCACCGGCTGAAGTCAGCGCAGCAGCAGAACAGCTAAAAGGGCAGTTAACAAAACAAATTGCTGACACAGGAGAGATTCTTACACTTCTTACAGATTTAAATGCGTTATCTCAACAAAAAGTTCTTTCACCTGTTATTAATGACGTAAAAGATGTAAATACGCTTTTACAGCAGCAGCTTTCGGATGTAAACAGTCTGCATCAGCAAACAAAGAATGGGGATGTTCCAAATCAAAGCGTACTTGATAAGTTCAGCTCTCGCACCGATCAAGCTGTTTCCAGATTAAATGCGTTAACGAACTCATATTCTTCTACGATTGTGCCTGCTGTTGAACAAGCAATCAAAGAAGCGAAAGATAAAACGGCAAGCGCAAACTCACTGCTTGATGAAGCTAACAAAAGCATACCGGATGTTTCTAACGTCCTGTCTAAAACAGCGAGTGGCATCTTGCTTGGACAGCAGGAGCTTGGGAAAATAGCAAAAGATTTTCCGCGAATTGAACAAAATGTGCACAATATAGCGGATAAAATACGAGAATTTCAGCAAAAAGAAAACATTGAAGATATTATTAATTTGCTAAAAAACGACGTGCAAAAAGAAAGTGACTTTTTTGCTAAGCCGGTTCTTTTAAAAGAAGAAAGACTTTACCCGATTCCGAACTACGGCTCAGCTATGTCTCCGTTTTATACAACGCTTTGCTTGTGGGTCGGAGCTTTGCTGTTAGTTTCAATTTTAAGCGTAGAAGTAGCGGATGAAGAGCGGTTTAAAAGCTATGAAGTCTATCTTGGAAGACTTTTAACATTTTTGTCTATTGCTCTTGTGCAAGCTTTTATTGTGACGCTAGGCGATTTATTTTTAATCAACACGTACGTCGTAGATAAAGTGCCTTTTATTTTTTTAGGCTTGCTGTGCAGCTTCGTGTTTATGACGATTGTCTATACGCTTGTAGCGATATTTGGCAATGCAGGAAAAGCGATGGCGATTGTTTTGCTTGTACTTCAGCTTTCCGCTGCAGGCGGTACATTTCCGATTCAAGTCGTGCCTGCTTTTTTTCAAGCACTCAATCCATTTTTGCCATTTACCTACGCAATAAGCATGATGAGAGAAGTGGTAGGAGGCATGTTAGCGGATATTGTAAGAAAAGATGTTACCGTTTTACTTTGCATTTGGCTTGGCGTGCTGCTGGTTGGCATTTTTCTTCATAAGCCTCTTAGTAAAACGAGCGCAAAATTAACAAAAAAAGCGCGTGAAAGTAAATTAATTCATTAAAAAAACGTTTTGGGTTTCCAGACAGAACAAAATGCGGTAGTGTAGATATAAAGGAGTGATAAGCATGGGTATATTAGATGGACTATTAGGAAATGCATCAGAAGCAGATATAAGAGGAACTGAAAAAGATTTACAAAACATTTTAATTGCCAACGAGCGAGTGGAACAAGCATATAAAGTCATTCGCGATTTGATGGTGTTTACGACGAAACGCTTAATTATCGTTGATAAGCAAGGAGTGACGGGAAAGAAAACAGATTATCATTCCATTCCTTATAAGACGATTACCCATTTTAGCGTAGAAACTGCTGGAACGTTCGATTTAGATGCGGAATTAAATATCTGGGTATCGGGTTCTAGCGCGCCGATTTCAAAAGAATTCCGTAAAGATAAAAGCATTTACGACGTGCAAAAAGTATTAGCATCTTATGTATTAGATTAAAAAAGTTGAGCCATGAAAAACTGGCTCGACTTTTTTTATGTGTACGTAAAACGAGAAAGCATAACAGTCTTGCATACAGTCGGTTGAAAATACTCCGGCTTTTGTCCATTCCTATTTTTACTTCACTCATTACTGAAATGTATGAAAACGATTTACATAATGAATTATACAGAATAAAAAAACCGTGATATGCTTTTTTTAGAGAAAAAAGGAAGTGACCAACTGTGAGTTATACCGTAATTGGAACATCAGCTTTTCGCAAAACAAATGTTGCGCTTTTTGCAGCAGGCTTTAACACATTTTCGATTTTATATTGTACACAGGCCATTTTACCCGAATTTTCTAGAGAATTCGGGATATCTCCGGCGTTTGCCAGCTTATCTCTTTCGTTAACAACCATCACTCTAGCCGTTAGCATGCTTTTTTTAGGTTCTTTATCAGAAGTGTGGGGACGAAAGAAACTGATGGGTCTATCGTTAATTTTTGCGTCATTGCTATGCATCATGACAGCATTTAGCTCTACCTTTGAAACGCTGTTAGTCTTTCGCGTCATTCAAGGAATCGTTTTAGCAGGGCTTCCTTCTGTGGCCATGGCTTACTTAGGAGAAGAAATTGAACCAGGGAGTTTAGGAAAAGCGATGGGGATTTATATAAGCGGAAACGCCTTTGGAGGTGTAGCGGGAAGGCTTATGACAGGGGTGCTCACGGAATATTTTAACTGGTCGGTAGCTCTTGATGTTGTAAGCGCAATCAGCTTATTGGCCACATTTGTTTTTTTTATGAACTTGCCTGATTCACAGAACTTTACTTCTCGGTCATTTGAACTTAGGCAGCTTACCGGTTCTCTTCGGAGTCATCTTCAAGATAAAGGGATGCTTTGTCTTTTTGCTATTGGTTTTGCACTGCTTGGAAGTAACGCAGCTTTATACAATTATATTGGATACGCTTTATCCGCTCCTCCGTATTCTTGGAATCATACGCTTGTAAGTTTTATTTTTGTTATTTTCTTTGTTGGAGTATTCAGCTCAGTCTGGATGGGGACGCTGGCGGATCGATATGGCCGGAAGAAAGTGCTGTTATGTACGATTGCTGTTACGCTTATAGGTTCAATCGTTACGCTGCATCCGATTTTATGGATAAAAATTACCGGGCTTTTGCTGCTGACCTTTGGCTTTTTCGGAAGTCACTCCATCGCAAGCAGCTGGGTAGGAAGAAGAGCAACGCATGACAAAGCTCAGGCTTCGTCTTTGTATTTGTTTTTTTACTATGCAGGATCAAGCATTGGAGGGACGGTGGCTGGATTATGCTGGAGTGCGTACGGCTGGAAAGGTGTGATTGCTTTAATTGGTGTGTTTCTTACAACAGCCTTTTTCTTAGCTGTTCGCTTATCAAAAATGCCGGCTCAGCAGACGCATGTTCACTAAAAAAGAATGTAAAGACATGTATGGCTATTTACTAAAAAAGACTTTCCACTCAGTGTGGAAAGTCTTTTTTTAGTTTAAAAGCTGAATAAAAAGCTCCGCCACTTTTTTATGAGCGCTGTTAGCAGGATAGATATAAGAAAAACGGCGCTTAAAAGGAGCGGTGTTAACGTTGAGAATCGATAGGTGCTTTTGTGCTACATCTTCTTTAATAGCACAAAGCGACAGCACAGACATTCCTAAATTATGAACAATTGCTTCTTTAATTCCTTGATTGCTGCTGATCGTTAGCATGCTTTTCATTTTTAAACCGTTGGACATTAAAACGTGATCTAAATATTCTCTTGTTCCAGAGCCTTTTTCACGCGCTACCCACCGCTGATTTTGTAAATCATCAATTTCTACTTTTTTAAGCTGAGCTAAAGGGTGATCCACTGACGCAACGATGGCAAGCTCATCGTCCATAAAGGACTGAATATGTAAGTCGGACTCTTCCGTGTGTCCTTCAATAAGTCCTACATCTACTTTGAAATGACGAACAAGCTGAGCGATTTCCTTTGTATTACCGATAGTCACTTCTACATCAATATCAGGATATTGTTCACGAAGCTTTGCTAAAAATGAAGGAAGAATATATTCGCCAATCGTAAAACTGGCGCCAATCGTTAGCATTCCTTTGACACGGTGATGGTGTTCATAAATATCTCGTTTCGTATGCTCATATATCTGAATCATTTGTTTAGCACGATCGTATAAAATTTCGCCGCTGGGTGTGATTTTTAACATTTTAGGTGAACGCAGGAACAGGGAAGTTTGAAATTCTTTTTCAAGATTTTTGATGTGTACGCTTACGCTTGGCTGTGAAATCATTAACTTTTCCGCAGCTTTTGTAAAGCTTTGCTCTTCTACAACAGAAACAAACGTCTTTAACGCATCATAGTACATAGAGTATGGCTCCTTTTATATTAAAAAAATTAATTATAAACATTATAAAACATTATTATGGTAATAACTAGAGGCACCTGGGTAAGAAAAACAAAATGAGGTGCTGATTTAAAGGAGTACTTTGGCTTCTAACGAAGGCAGCCCGCGCAATTTGTTTACAGTTATTTGCATTTCATCTATAAAGCTATTAAACACTTTTTTGTCATCTATTTGTAACAAAAGTAAAAAAAGTACTTGTTTTTTCCAAAAAACATACTATAATATTAACTGTAATACGATAAGTAATACAGTTAATACACCTAGTACACACATCATGATTTTGGGTAGATGAAGGGAGGCAGACTATGTTCGATTTAGATATTCGTAGTCGCAAGCCGATATACGAGCAATTAGTAGATAAATTGAAAGAGCTTATTATTCATGAAGTCTTTAAGGCCGATCAAAAGCTTCCATCTGTTCGGCTGTTAGCAAAAGAATTAACGATTAATCCAAATACAATTCAAAAAGCGTATCGTGAACTAGAACATCAGAATTATATTTATTCAGTTCCAGGCAAAGGAAGTTTTGTAACGCCTCAAGTTGATACACTAAATAACGAGAAGGTGAAAAAGATGAAAGAAGAATTAGTAAAACTGTTGGCAGAAGCTATGTATTTAGGGATGGATAAAGATGAAATTCTATCACTTATTTCACAGGCTGAAAAAGCAGTAAAAGGAGGAAGCGATAGTGATTGAACTGAAGGCGATAAAAAAAGAGTTTGAAGAAATGGAAGCTCTAAGAGACGTCACGCTTTCTATAAAAAAAGGATCTATTTACGGACTGCTTGGCTCGAACGGGGCAGGGAAAACAACGCTATTAAAAATCATTGCAGGTATTTACAAGCAAGATCACGGGAAAATCGCAATAGACGGCGAGGAAGTATTTGAAAACGTTGGCTTAAAAGAACGTCTTATTTTTATGCCAGATTCTCTTTATTTTTTCCCTCAAACAACGATTAAGCAATTAGCGTCTTTTTATAGAAGCGTCTATCCGACTTGGAACGAAGAGCGGTTTCAAAAATTAAAAGAAGCTTTCCCAATTCAATTACATAAAAAGGTACACAGAATGTCCAAGGGAATGCAGCGTCAAGTAGGTTTTTGGTTAGCGCTGTCTGCTATGCCTGATGTACTTATCTTAGATGAGCCGCTCGATGGGTTAGATGCGGTAATGCGTCAAAAAATTAAAAACCTTCTTGTCCAAGACGTGGCAGAACGGGAAATGACGATTTTAATTTCATCACATAACTTACGAGAAGTGGAAGATCTTTGTGATCATGTAGGCATCTTGCATCACGGTCAATTGTTAATTGAAAAAGAACTGGATGATTTAAAATCAGACGTGCACAAAATTCAAGTTGCATTTGAAGGAGATGTGCCGCTAGCGCTTTATGACACGCTGGACATTTTATATCAAGAAAAACGAGGAAGCGTCTTGCTTTGTATTGTTCGAGGAAAAGAAAATCACTTAGTCAACAAAGTTCGATCGTATAAGCCTTTAATTTTTGACATCTTGCCACTTACGCTGGAAGAAATCTTTATTTATGAAATGGGGGATGTGGGTTATGCAATCGAAAACATCATCGTTTAACCGAGGCATGTGGATTCAATCTATGAGAAACGTAGGATGGATTGGACTTGTATACTTGCTAGTACTGCTGTTCGCTTTACCTTTACAACTAATTTTCACTTTCACTGGAAAGGTAGACCCTTATATAGAGAAACCAGACACGTTATTTGAGGTATTTGACGGGCTGGAATTTGTGTTTATGTTTGTTGTACCAGTGTTACTCGGTATTTTCCTATTTAGGTATATACAAACGAAGATTGCGGCTGACTATATTCATAGTTTACCAATTAAGCGTTCTACGCTGTTTCATCAAAATATGCTTCTGGGCGCGTTGGTTTTAGTTGTTCCGATTTTAATTACGGGAGCCGTTACTTTTGCCGTTAAAGGAGTTTTAACGGTTGAGAATGTTTATACAACAAGAGATGTTCTAAGCTGGGTCGGGTACAGTATTCTGATTAACTTATTTGTGCTAACTGGAACTGTTTTAGCGGGAATGTTCACCGGAATGTCTGTCCTGCAAGGAATCTTTTTATACGTTCTATTTCTTCTCCCCGGCGGAATCTCTTATTTAGCTATATCCAATGTAAAGTTTTACTGGTACGGCTATGCTTATGACTATTACATGAGTAAAAATATTGACAGCCTTGTTCCATTTTCACACGTAGCGCAAATGGTAGCTCATAAAAGCTTTTCTACTAGTGTATTTGTTTATATTGGACTCATCGTCTTATTTTACATCATTGCTTTAATCACCTATCAAAAAAGAAGAGTAGAAGCTGCTACGCAAACTATTTCAGTTGGTTGGTTAAAACCGGTGTTCGTTTACGGAGTAACGGCTTGTTCACTGATGCTGGGCGGATTTTACTTTGGCAGTATGAAAGGCGAGTTTTCATGGATGGTCGTGGGCTATATTATTGGTTCATTAATAGGTTATATAGTTGCTCAAATTATTTTAAATAAAACGTGGCGTATCTTTACGAAATGGAAAGGGTATCTAGGTTTTGTTATAGCTGCAGCTATTGTAGGCTTTATTATTCATTTAGACGTGTTTGGCTATTCTACTAAAGTGCCGGCAGTTTCAGAGATTGAAAGTGTTTATTTTGACCAAGAGATGTATAGATTGACGGATAAACCTGAAAACTATGCGGATGGAAGAAGTGGCTACTACGAAGCTCCTTATTATTATACAAGTAAAGAAACGATTAAGAGCGTTCGTCAGCTGCAAAAACAAATTACATCATCTAAAGATAAGAAGATGGATCCTGAAAAACAGAGTGAAATAGAGAGCAGAAACGGGAAAATGGCGGTATTTGCTTATAAATTAAAAAATGGAAAGAAAATAGTTCGAGAATACTTTATTCCATTTTCAGACTACAAAGCTTTTTATAAAGAAATTGCGGAAACAAAAGAATACAAAGAAAATTTCCATCCACTTTTACGAACAAAAAATACGGATAAAATTAAAAGCGTGAGTTTTTCTGTTTTTGGAAAGTCAAGTGCACTTAATATTACAAATCCAGAAAAAGTGCAAGAGCTCATACATGTAGTTAAACAGTCGATGATGAACGAAACGTTTGATGAAATGTACAGCACAAAAGAAAGCTGGGCGTCAATTGATTTCATGGATGGAAAAGGACAGTATGTTCAAGAAGCATCTTGGGAGAAGTCATATAGCGAAGTAGAAGCATGGCTGAAAAAAGAGCACTTATATGAACGTGCTCGCCTTATGCCAAAGGACGTAGTAAAAACCGAAGTGTTTAAAAATTCTTCTCATCTTAAAAACGACTATCGTCTTCAAGAAGATTTTACATCTCTAACGAAGGATGAAAAATCAATTAAAGTAAAAAACAATCAGCAGGTAGAAATACTTCTTCAACGTGCTAATTTACGAGACACAGGAGATTATCTTGTTGCTTTTTATTACAAAGATCAAGTAGATACTCCTCAGGTTTACATGTTGAATGAAAATGAGCTGCCAAACGAACTAAAAGAAAAACTAAAATAACAAGGGAGAACTTATTATGTGCGGCGAGGAATTGCAAGATTATTTGAATCAGGTGCTGGCTTATTTATTGAAAAATGGCGTGAATAGACAAGATGCCGAAGATATTACGCAAGAAGTAGCATTAAAATATTTAGAAAAACAAGAAATGGTCGATCCTGAAAAAATAAAAGCTTGGATGTTTCGCGTCGCATTAAATAAACGGTGTGATTTAGGAAGACGTAAAATAGTGAAAGACCGCTATACGTCTTCTTACAAAGAAGAGCCCGTTATGTATACGCCTATTCAGCAGGTCCTCAGAAATGAAGAAGCGGCTGAATGTCAGGCGATTTTAAATAAATTGAATCCTAAGTATCGCAATTTGCTTCTATTAAAATATGGATTTGGATTTAAATATGAAGAAATTGCGGAGTTATTAAATATGCAGATGACTACGTTAAAATCAGCTCTTTACCGCGCGCGCAAATACTTTGTAAAGGGATATAATGAAGTCATTTAATATAAATGAAACAGCAGCAGTTTGTGAAAAAGAACTTTTTTACACAAACTACTGCTGTTTTTTTCGTATTTTTCTTCTTTGGACGGCATAGATAATCAAACTGATCGCACAAAAAGCTAAAGTGATCTCAATCACATCAGTATAAGAAGATGTCGTATTAAAAAAGGAACCGAAAATAAATAAAGCGAGCGTCCAAATGAAACCAAAAGAGAATGAGACTTTAATGTAATGACGATGCTTCATTCCGCTTGCTCCGAGAAAAAAAGGCATCACATGTCGCATTCCTGGTAAAAAGTAGCTTGCGATGATGGCGTGAGATCCATATTCTTGAATCGTTCGCTCAACTTTCATGACATTCTTTTCCCATCGCGGGCGTTTTAATAGCGCCAGCGCCTGAGCTGAAAACAGGCTGGCTATCAAAAATTTAAGGTATAAGCTAAGCATCATTCCGCTGTAGGTAAGTATAAAAGCTGGAATATACTGAACGGATGGAGACGTAGCCTGACTGCCTGCAAGCATAATATATACTGGGTCAGGAATCGGAGTAAGGTTGGCTCCGACTAAAATGATAAAAAAGAAATATCCGTAGCCTAATTGGTTAATGGCTCCGATAAGCTGATCAATCACGTTTTCTTCCTCCTTTCCTCATTAGAATACGAGAGAGTGACACACAGTGTTCGCTCAAAATAAAAATAAAGTATAGGTACGCACAACTTAGAAAAAAAGAGTTATAATAAATAAGAATGTACGTTCTTCTTTCGGGGATTAATTATACAGAAAGAGGTGATAGTATGAAAATGATGTACCCTAAAAACGGCAAAGTTATTCTTCATATTGATGCCAATGCTTTTTATGCATCTGTTGAAACCGCACATGATCATACGCTCAAAGATAAGCCTCTTGCTATTGCTGGCAATCCAAAGGAACGAAGAGGAATTGTTGTAACCTGTAACTATATTGCTCGTAAACGCGGAGTATATGCGCCAATGCCTCTTTGGGAAGCGAAAAGAAAATGCCCTGAGCTGGTTGTTATAAAACCTAATTTTCCATTATATCGCCAAGTGTCCAAAAACATGTTTGATTATTTAGTAACCATTTCACCTCTTTTAGAGCCTGCTTCCATTGATGAAGGCTATTTGGATATTACAAACTGTGCTGAATTAGGCTCTCCTCTTGACATAGCAAAGTCAATTCAGCAGCATTTAATACAGACGCTGCAAATTCCTGTGTCAATTGGAATCGCACCGAATAAATTTTTGGCCAAAACAGCAAGTGATATGCAAAAACCTTTAGGGATTACCGTCCTTCGAAAAAGAGATGTCCAAACCGTTCTTTGGCCAAAAGCGGTGGAGGAAATGCACGGAATCGGTAAAAAAACAGCTGAAAAGCTAAATGCGATTAAAGTGGTAACCATAGGTGATCTAGCAAACGCCGCTCCCCGTCTTCTTAAACAAACTCTCGGAGTAAAAGGAGAAGTTATGAAAGAACGAGCATGGGGCCAAGATGATCGACAGGTGAACCCTGATCGCCAATCACAGTTTAAATCTATTGGAAACTCTACGACGCTGTCTCAAAATGCAGTAGATGAACATGAAGTTCTCCCTATTTTAAATAAACTATCGCATTCCGTAAGCTCTCGTATGAAAGCGAAAAAAGTTGTAAGCAAAACGATTCAATTAACGATACGATACAGTGATTTTAAAACCATTACTCGAAGCCAAACTATTTCAACAGCAATTAGCGAGCCAAATGATCTTTTTCATTACAGTGCGGTATTATTTCAAAGGCATTGGAACGGAGAACCGATTCGTTTATTAGGCGTAGCTGCTCTTCAAGTGAGCCACCATGTTCAGGAAGAAGAACAGTTAGATTTGTTTACATATGGAGAGGAAGCAAAAAAAGAGCCTTTATACAAAGCTGTCGAAAGTTTGCGTGAAAAATATGGAGATAACATTATTCAAAGCGGTTTAAAAAAACAAAGAGGAAAAAAAGAGAGGTAACTCTCTTTTTTTGTATAAAATAATAGGTTTACACTCATTATAGAAGGGGAAGTACATTACTATCACGGTAATCAAAGTGATTACAAAATGAATTTGATTGCGACTTTTTTGATTGTCTGCAATGAAATTACATAAAATAATCTATGAGGTGATCTTATGTCAGACGTACTATTTACATCTAAAGCAACAGCGGTAGGAGGCCGAGATGGTCGAGTTAAATCAGATGATGGTATTATTGATTTAACCCTTGTAAATCCTTCTCCAAATAACAAAAAAGAAGGAACAAATCCCGAGCAGCTGTTTGCAGCAGGATATTCTGCTTGTTTTGACGGTGCTTTAAATTTAATCGCAAAGAAACAAAAAAAAGACATTGATTCGTCTATTACTGCAGAGGTAAGTCTACTAAAAGACCACACTGATGATGGCTTTAAAATTGGCGTGGTGTTAAACGCTCATATTAAAGGCGTTTCACAAGAAGTAGCTGAGAAGCTAGTAGAAGATGCACATCAATTCTGCCCGTATTCTAAAGCGACGCGTGGAAATGTTAACGTAACGTTAAACACAACGGCTGAGTAAATAAAAAACGCCTGGATTTTTCTTAAATCCAGGCGTTTTTTTATGTGCAATTTTATATGGTCTATTTTTGATTGTACGTATGCAGTGATTGCAATAACTCCTGCAGCGTTTCTTTCAGCTTTTCTAATTCTTCCTGTGACTTATTCGTCATACTAAAAACTTCTTCTGGAATATGACAAGCTTTATCACGTAAGTTTTTTCCTTTTTCGGTTAAACTAATAAAAACAACGCGTTCATCTTCATGAGAACGCTGACGAATCACTAATTCTTGATCCTGCATTCTTTTTAGCATAGGAGTAAGGGTGCCTGAATCCAAATACAGAAGTTCGCCCATTTTTTTCACGCTGAGTGTTTCATGTTCCCATAAAACAAGAAGGGCTAAATACTGCGGATAGGTTACTCCTAATTTATCGAGCAGCGGCTTGTACACCTTTGTAATTTCTCGAGACGTGGCGTAAATTGAGAAACAAAGCTGATTTTCTAGCTGCAGCTGCTTATAAAGTTGTTCCATTCATGTTGCCTCCAGTCTATTGCTTTTTATTTAATTATACACAATTAAATAGTGGTGTCCAATAACGCCGGATGAAAAAGTAATCAAGCTGTAAATAAAAAATGGGAATTTTACATATACTAAGAAAAAAAGGGAGCTGTGCACATGTATTTTGCAAAAAAAGCTGTAGAAGAAGAAGTAGATCAAATGATGGATACGACTGTATATGCGTGTCAATCTGAATCGTGTAATGGATGGATGAGAGAAGATTTTGTTACGGTTGATTATAACTGCCCGATGTGCGGAACGGAAATGTCGCAGGAAGTACGCGAGCTGCCGAAAATTAAGTACGATCACCAATTTTATAATAAATAAAAAAAGAAGCAGCTGCTTCTTTTTTTATTTTTCACTAAAATTTCATCAAGCTGCGCTAGACTAAAAACCAACATACGATGAAGGTGAGGAAGATCAGAATGAATCAAGGGAACTTTTTGAAAGGTTTATTTTGGGGAACCTTATTTAGTATTCCTATTTGGATTTCATTGTTTGGCTGGTTCCGCATTTTATCACATCTTGCATAGTTTCGTTTTATAAATCGTCATACGCGCCCTTATCTTTCTATTTCCGCTATAATAAAGGTGATAGAAAAAATAAGGAGCTGTTTTCATGATTCAATATAAAACGGAGCAAATGACGGTTTTTGAAAGCGCGCTGTTTCAAACAACATCTGCAGTGATTGAAACAAAAGATTGTGTTATTGTTGTTGATCCAACGTGGCTTCCTCACGAAATTAATGAAATTAAACAGCATGTTCAAGAGATCTCAAACCACCGCAACCTGTATGTGTTTTTTACTCACGGAGATTTTGATCACGTCATTGGGTATGGCGCTTTCTTAGAATTAAATGCCACCTTTATCGGCAGCAAATTTTTGAAACATCACCCGGACAAAGAAGAAAAAGTTCAAATGATTAAGCAGTTTGATCATGACTATTATATAAAAAGATCTCATGATATTATATTCCCAGAGTTAGATATTGTTGTAACCGAAAATGAACAGCATATTACTTTAGGCGAAACATCCATTACCTGTTATTTTGCAAAAGGTCATACAAATGATGGCCTATTTATGATTGTCGATGATTCGATATGGATTGCAGGGGATTATTTATCGGATTTTGAATATCCGTACATATATGAAAGTGTAAATGATTACCGCGACACGCTTGCCACTGCGCGACACATTTTAGCTAAGCACCAAAACCTAACGCTAGTTCCCGGGCACGGGAAAACGACACATCACCGAGCTGAAATTCAAAGACGAGTGGAGATGGCCAGCTCTTATTTAGATGAACTGCAAGCGGCAGTGAAAGAAAACAGTAAAGAAGCGCTCGATAAGCTAAATGATAAACTAGCGTTTCCTTCTGATTTCACCGCACAATGTCATCAAAAAAACGTTGAAATTATGGAAAGAGAACTCCTGTCATAGAAACCAACTGTATAGTCATACCGTTAATACTAAAAGTAAGAAACCACATTTTCTATTTCTAGGTAATGGAAAATGTGGTTTCTTTAGTTCCTTTATTTATCAATTAAATGAAACTTTTTCCTTTTCTAACCGTTTATATAAATAAGAAATTATTTTATGTATAAAGGAGTATGACAATGGGGAAAAACGGTTGTGTAAAATGCGGACATACAGAAGCACAAACAAAAGAAATTGCTACAACGGGAACGGGACTGTCTAGATACTTAGACGTTCAGCACAATCACTTTACAGTGGTATATTGCACGAACTGCGGATATTCAGAGCTATATAATAAATCATCTTCAAGAGGCAGCAATATTATTGACTTATTTTTTGGAGGATAAAGATGAATATCGACCTTGCTGAAATTGATAAAGACAGTCGCGCTTGCTATTTGAACCTGCTATTAATAGGGGATGAAGACGAAAAAGTGGTGAAGTCGTATATAAATGAAGGTTCCTTATTTACCATTGTGTATGAAAAGAAGGTGATAGGAGTTGTGCAGTGCCTCATCGATGAAGGGGAATCGGCAGTAGAAGTAAAGAATATCGGTTTAAAAGAAGCATACAGAGGAAAAGGAATCGGCAGCAAAGTCATTAACAAGTTAGAAGCATTGTATGAGTGTAACCATTATTCTAAAATGATTGTAGGAACAGCGGACTCCAGTCTTGAAAACATAGCATTTTATAAAAAGGCAGGCTTTTATCAAAATGGTGTCAGAAAGAATTTCTTTTTGCAGTATGTTCCACCGATTTACGAGAATGGCTTGCAAGCTATCGATATGATTATGTTTGAAAAAAAATTAAAAAGCAGAAGCGACTAACAAGCTTCTGCTTTTAGTGATTAATCTAAAATTTGAAGTTTTACCGTTTTGCGTCCCCAATTTAAAGCTGAGCTTTGAGATGCCATAAATAAATCAACGCGAGTACCTTTAATGGCACCGCCAGTATCTCCAGCAATTGCTTCTCCGTAACCTTCTACGTATACGCGAGAACCTAATGGAATCACGCGAGGATCAACTGCAATTACTTTTCGATTAGGATTTGACCTTAGATCGATCCCTGTAGCAGTGATTCCGCTGCAGCCTGCACAGTAAGCAGTATAAGCTGTTGCTTCAACCGTAATCTCTTTCGAAACCGACTTGCTTTCTTGCACTGGAGCAGGTGCCGGCGTTGAAGTCGACTGTGCTGAAGTTGACGGTGTTGAAGGAGCAGCAGGTGATGGCGTTGATGGTTTCGCCTGAGCTGCTGCTTGTCCGCCTACTTGTAGCACTTGATTAATGTAAATCGTATTAGACGATAAGTTATTCCACTGTTTTAATTGAGAAATTGAAATGCCGTGTCGCTGTGCTACGCTCCACATTGTATCTCCAGGCTGAACTTTGTAACTTTTACTGTTGCCAGGAGCCGGGGATGCTGGCGTTTCGTTTGTTTTTTCTTGTACAGGTGCTGAAGGTGATGATGAAACAGTTCCTGTTCCGCTTATTTTTAGTACTTGATTCACATAAATTAAATGACTAGATAAGTTATTCCACTCTTTTAGCTGCTGTACAGAAGTACCGTTGTTTTTAGCGATACGATAAAGCGTGTCGCCTGATTGTACTGTATATGTATGGTTTGAAGATGTCGTAGTTGGAGTTGAACTAGATGAAGAGTCAGTAGATGTAGATCCAATTTGTAATGTTTGGTTTGCATAAATTAATGTCGAAGAAAGACCATTCCACTTTTTTAAGTCTTCAACTGTTACATTATGCTGCTGTGAGATGCTGAATAACGTTTCTCCAGCTTTTACTTTATGCGTGTCTGTGTCAGCTGATGCTGCGTCTGCAATTCCAATTGATACTAAAGCTGTAGCCCCTAATGTAAAAATGTGTTTTTTCATCTAATATTTCTCCTTTATTTCCAATAGTTGTATCTTATTCTATCAGCAATATGTAACAAAACCATGACAAAATGGTAGGTTTTATATTACAAGTTTGTAACAATACGTCTAAAGTGATAGAAAAAACGCAGTTTTTTTACGATTATGATGAAAAAAGTCTTAATTTGTCTATAGAGATAGAATAGTAAAAAAGTATTCTGCTTTTATAAAAATGAAAAAGAAAGAAGCTATGCTATATTCAAATGACATGATAGAATAGACAAGTTAGAAATGAACGGATAAAAAGGGAGTTAGACATCTATGGAAAAACGCTCTATCTCTTCATATTTAAAAGCATGGGTGCGCGCACTTTCAATTGAGATTAATTATATGAAGAAACACGGCGGAGAAAAGTATACGGTAGGAAAAGGAGAGTACTTAGGGCAGCAGGAGGATGCGTATCTTTACCGGTTTGAACGCACAGCCGATTTATACCTTTTTGATGGAGCTCAGGTACGCCTTGTCCACCAGCATAAAGAAAGTAAAGGAGAAGTGATTGGAACAGAAGGGTTTGATCTGTACCTTAAAATAGATGCGTTTATTGGACAAGAAGTAGACGAACTCGATATATATAACGAACCATGGGAATTATTGCAGGCTCTCATTGATAGACTCACGGAATCAAAAGATTACAAGCAAAAAATAGTAAGAATCAAACGTCTTATGAGAGGCGATAGTCCTGTGCGTCATAAGGAGTATACGTCTAAGAACGCTCTTCATGAAGTGTTACTGCGAGCGCGTTATAATCGTACTACTTATATTTGGGGGCCTCCTGGAACAGGAAAAACATATACGCTGTCCAAAATCGCGGCAAGCTATTACCGGAAATCAAAGCGGATCCTTTTATTATCTCACAGTAATGCAGCGGTGGACGGTTTGCTGCAAGAAACTGCGCGTCAGTTAAAAAAGAAAGAAGCTTGGAAAAAAGGAAAACTCATTCGATACGGAGCAACAAAAAGCAGCGGCTTAGAAAATATAAAAGTAGAAGAAGTCATTGGAGAAGATGATCCGGATTTAGCTCAGGAGATGCGTGATTTACAAGAAGAACGAGTTTACTTAAGCAGGTATCCCAATAGAGCACACCAGCTTCAGCAAGTTAACAAAAAGCTAAACGCCCTTCGTAACAAGTGGATGGAAGCGGAGAAAAATGTTTTTGATCAAGCGTATATTGTAGGCACTACTTTATCAAAAGCGGCTATTGACCGATTACTTTATCAAAGTGAATTTGATATGGTTGTGGTAGACGAAATTAGCATGGCATATGCACCGCAAATTGCTTTTGCAGCTACGTTAGGAAAACGAATTGTTGTATGCGGCGATTTTAAACAGCTTCCCCCGGTATCTCAATCTTCTCATGCTGAAGTGAAGAAGTGGCTGCAGCGAGATTTATTTGAGCAGACGGGTCTTGTAGAGCAAGTAGAAAGCGGTGAGATACACCCGCATCTTTTTATGTTGACGAAGCAAAGAAGAATGCATAAAGATATCTCAGCTTTTACAAATCGCTATATTTACAGCAATCGAGTAGCAGATCATCCATCTGTCACAACAAGTCGAGAAGTAGTAGCAAGCAGCCGGCCGTTTGCTCATGAAGCAGCGCTTATGCTTAACATTGGTCATTTGCATTCTTCCGCTATGCGAGATGCTGCTTCCGGCTCACGCTACAATGTGATAACGGCTGTGTTGGCGGTAAGTTTGATGCTGCGGGCAGGCAAAGCTTCTTCGGCTACTCTTGGCTATGTGACTCCTTATAAGTCTCAAGCTAAATTGATCAATGCATTTCTTCAAGATATTGAACCAGCTAGCGATATAATTGCAGCAACCGTACACAAATTTCAAGGGGCAGAACGAGATATCATGATTTTTGACACGGTCGATACAAAGCCGCAGTCAAAACCAGGATTACTTTTAACAAATGAAAATAGCGATCGATTGGTAAATGTGGCGGTGACGCGTTCAAAAGGAAAATTCATTATGCTTTCAGACGAGTCGTTTGCCCAGCAGCGCGTACCAAAAGAGCGAGCGTTATGGAAGTTGGTCAACCACTTTAACGAAAATCAAAAAGTATACCAGCCTCAGGAATTTTTAAAAGAAGTCATTCAGCATCCTAAATTGATTTGGTATCATCCATCGAACAGCAGTCAGTTAAAAAAAGACTTATATCAAGCTCGGCAGCAGATTTTATTGTGTATTCCTTATGCTTCCCTTGTTCCTCAAGAAATACGTGATATGTTAAATTCGTTTAAAGGTGAACTGACCGTTCTTACTCGTGAACCAACAGAAGTTCGAATTGACGGCGCTCATGTCATTTCATCTCCTGTTCCGATGTCACTGCTTATCATCGATGAATCTACTATATGGATTAATATGCCTTATGGCGGAAAGAATGAAGCGTTTATGGCAGCTAGAATTGAGTCAAAGCTAGGCGCTAAACAGCTTATTCGGTCAATTGACTTTACCGAAGATAAAACAAGAAATCAAGAAACGAAAATGTATATAGAAACAAATAAACCACAATATTCTTTGAGCAATTATCTTCGCAGCTGGGATCGCTGTGAATCTTGTCAGCATATGCGAGAAGTAGAGATAACAAAAAAAGGAAAAGTAAGGTTTGTTTGCTATTATTGCGGGAAAACAAGTGGGGCAACACGTTTATTAATGGAAAAATATTTAAACTACGTGCATGCTGTATGTAAAGCATGCAAGCAGCCGATGAACGTAGATTATGATGAAAATAAAGGCGTCTACGCATGTTGTCGATCGTGCAAAAAGGAAGTTTTGCCTAGAGATTTATTGTAACTTTAGGAAAAGGGCGTGATCTTATCGTTTACTCTCGTAATGTAGCGGCTTTAGCTGATTGTTTGCTAGAAGGAAACGTTCAAAAAAGCTGGCTGCTTATTGCTATATATATAGAAGAAGGCCATTCTTCAACTGACGTATACACGTTTCTGACAGAAGCGATGTATGAGATAGGGAAAAGGTGGCAAGAAAATAAAATTTCAGTCGCGGACGAGCATTTGGCTACTGCAACCTGTGACTATGTGTTAACTCGCTTTCAGCTATCACGGCATCAATTGCTTCAGCGCCATCGAGCACTTCTTTTTTGTATTGAAGGAGAAGAGCATTACTTAGGTATTAAAATAATTGCAGGACTTATGAGAGAACAGGGATGGGAAGTTAAAAACTTAGGAGCAAACTTGCCGCTGCCGTTTGCTCTAAAAAGCATTGAAAGATGGGACCCTGATGTAGTGTGCTTGTCTGTCTCCCAAGTGCATTTGCTACCTGATTTACAAAAGTACATTGCTGAGATTGAAAACATGCCGCAAAGTCCTCTTGTATTAGTAGGCAGCAGGCTTCTCAACAAGCATGATTTATCGGCTTCAGGATCTTCAAAAACCATATTCATTAATCATATTCAAGCTTTTAAAGACTGGCTTCTAATCAATAATAAAGAAAGTTCGATGCAAGATAAAATGTTAGTAATGGGGGAAGAAATATGATCAGTTTGCCGATTCAACACATCCCGGTTCCAATGTTTTTACTCAATAAAGACAACGAAATAATTGAATTTACACCAAGCGTCACGAAAAATTTCCCGCCTGTTCAGAACTTTTTAGATCTAGTTGATGAAGACAGCCAAGAAAAAGTAAAAAGAGCACTCCAGGGAAAGGAAGAAGTGCAAATCGAAGTAAATATGCGCACGTTTTCTAACCCGGTTGCTCTTTTTGATTTTCATTTTAAGCCTGAAGCGTATCATTCGCTGCACGCTGTTTTCTGCTATCCTATTCATGAGCATATGATGAGTGTTCAATCAACTCTTCAACAGTTTCGCTCTATGCTTATGCAAGACTCACCACAAGTGAACCAAGATTTTTCAGTCAGGGAAACAGATGTAGAAACGGTGAAAAAAATGCAGCTAGTTGATCTTCAGCGTCATTTTCGAGAAATGAAAACAAATGTGCTAACCATTCAAGACCTCCTAAGTATTATCCGCTCCGACGTAATTGAAGCAGGAAAAGGAGAATATATTGAATTGGTCTCTACACATTTGTTTGACATTCAAGATGTAATTAATCAGGAGCTTGAATGTTTAAGGCAGAAGAACAAAGTACATTAAGAAAGCGGCAATCGGATTTCTACCGTTGTTCCTTTTCCTTCTTCACTATCATACGAAATGCTTCCTTTATGATTACTAATGATTTTGTGACTCACCATCAATCCTAATCCTGTTCCTTTTTCTTTTGTTGTATAGAAAGGCTCGCTAATTCGTGTTAATCGATCTTTCGGCATGCCTTTTCCTTCATCTATCACTTGGACGACTACTTGATTTGTATCTGGATCAAATTTAGATATTACCAGAATAGACCCGGGGTCATCCATCGCTTCAATAGAATTTTTTACCATGTTGATAAATACTTGTTTCATATCTTTTTCAATACAATGAACAACAGGTAATTTTTCTTCAAAATCTGTTGAAATAGTAATGTTTTTAAGAATGGCCTGTGTATGCAGCAGCGTACATACGTCTTGAAGAATTAAATTTATCTGTTTATTTTCATATTTTACGACTTCGGGCTTGGCTAGAATGAGCAGTTCGCTAATAATTAGTTCTAAGCGGTTAAACTCGGACATCATGACATCCATATATTCTCTTTTATACGTTTCTTCTTGCATCATAAGCTGTAAAAAGCCCTTTAATGATGTAAGAGGGTTTCGTATTTCATGGGCAATGCCAGCAGCCAGCTGTCCCAGTGCTGACAACATCTCTGAATTTTTGAGCATCATTTCCGACTGTTTGCGCTGTGAAATGTCTTCGCTTAACCCAATGTAATGGATGATTTCATCCTGATCATTTTTAACAGGCATTAAGGCTAACTGTTCCCAAACGGTTTCTCCGTCTTCTTGAACGTAGGAAATTTCTCCGTTCCATTTTTCTCCTCTGTATACTTCATTCCAAATCTTAGGGAATCTTTTAACCCCCAGCTTTTTTGTATATAAGTCATAGAGGTGTAGCCCAAATACTTCCTGCGGGGCATGCTTTTGCTCCATGAATTTTTGATTAATGTACTTAATTTTACCTTGATGATCGGTAATGAAAATGCCCGTAGGACTGTGAGCGACTGCAAATGATGTAATAGCCAATTCTTCATTTGATCGTTTAATTTCTGTAATATTAATAAACGTAATAACTACACCGTTAATTAAATTCTCATTTGTACGATAAGGCATCATTTTCATGCTGTACCATTGGTTATCATAGCTTTGAATTTCTTTTTGAAGGGTGTTATTTGTTCTTAAAACGTGCATTGCATCCTCGATTAGATGGTCATATCTAAAGTTATGCGAAATATGAAAGAAAGGTCTTCCGATATCTTGATGAAGAACGTTGATTACTGTTTTCGTTTCCGGCGTAAATAATTTAATATTCAGCTGCTCGTCTAAAAAGATGGTAGCAATAGTTGTGCTGATTAATAAATTATCGATATCGTTGTTTAAGTCCGTTAATTCTTCAATCTTTCGCTCGTACTGGTTGTTAACACTAATTAACTCTTCATTAACAGACTGCAATTCTTCATTTGTGGACTGCAGCTCTTCGTTAGAAGCAATCAGTTCTTCGTTCGTGGACTTTAGCTCCTCATTTGCTGTTTCTAACTCTTCAATCGTCGTTTGCAAATGCTGCTGCGTATAATGAAGCTCTTGCTCTAAATCTACTACAAGCTCACTAATCGAGCTTGTTTGATTAAGAAACATGGGCTCTTCCTTATCAGTAATGGCACCATCTGTCTGTTCATCAAACATAAGTAAGTAAAGAGAGTGATTTGTTGGAAGGGCAGATATCGTAATATTAAAACGGCGCTGCACGTTGTTTATGACAAACTCAATGTGCTGACAGCATACGCTCATACCTTGCTCTTTTACGCGTTTAATAGCTGCTCCAATGGCTAAAGAGACGTGAACTGGAACCATTTTGAAAATTGTATAATTAATTTTCCCTACAGGAACGTTAATAAGCTGAGTCGCTTCTTTTGAACAAAATATTACTTCGTTGTATTCATTTAATACAAGACAAGGGCTCATAAAGTGATCAATCATTGACTGGTACATCTCATCTAATTTAAGTGAAGGAAGAGGCTTATAAAGTTGGCTTGGCAGCGGCACGCTAGAAAAATCACCTTCATGCAAGCTGGATTTCGAAAGATTAAAAGCTCCCGTAATTTGTCGGCTGGGCTGGCCCGAACGCTTAAATATTTTCCACTTACTGTTGATAGGGCGGAACAAATCAGATAAATTTCCCGTTGTTTCACTAGGGCCTAAAAAAAGCACGCCTTCTTCTGTCAAAGAAAAATGGAAAAGAGACAGAATGCGCTGCTGCAGTTCAGCTTGGAAGTAAATCATCATATTTCGACAACTAATTAAATCAACGTTTACAAAAGGCGAGTCTTTTCCTATATTATGCGGGGCAAAAACAATCATTTTGCGGATTGTTTTTTTAACTTGATAACCACCGTGTTTTGTTTGCTCAAAATATTCATTAATCTGAGCTGCTGAGAAGGAATGAACTTCCGCTTCTTCATAAATACCTTGACTAGCTCTTTTGATTGCATGACGATCGATGTCCGTAGCAAAGATTCGGACATCGAAATAACGGTTGATTGTTGATAAATAGTCAAGAAGCAAAATAGCTAATGTATATGCTTCTTGACCAGTAGAACAACCTGCTACCCAGATGCGGATTTCATCTTCTTGACTATGAATCTTTCTTTCAACTAATTGAGGGATGACCTGTTCTTCAATAATAGAGAATGCTTCTTTATCTCTAAGAAATTGTGTCACTCCAATCAGCAAGTCTCGCTGCAGTTCGACGATTTCTTCGGCTTCTTTACATAAATAGTCCCGGTATTCTTCCATCGTTTGAGAGGGCGGATCGAGTAAAGCCATTCTCTTTTCAAGTCGTCGCAGCACCGTGTTTTTTTTGTACATAGAGAAGTCGATGCCTGTTTTCTTCTTTATTAATGAATAAATATATTGCAGCGTTTCTTCATTATATGTAAATTCAGTTTGGCTGACATGCGTTTGCACAAGGTCAGGCATATCAGCAGGAGAAAGAATATAATCAGCAAGGTGTGCATCAATAGCGCTCAGGGGCATATCTCTGTACTTTGCTGTGCTTTCATCTTGTACAAGTACAGTTCCGCCATACTCTCGTATCGTTTTTGCTCCTCCTGTTCCATCATTTCCTTTTCCCGATAAAATAATGGCTGTGCACCGGTGTTTTTTTGAAGCAGCCAGAGAATGAAAAAAGGCGTCAATCGGATACTTTACCTGATCATTTTCTTCATAAGGACGAAGGCGAAGAGTATGATCAACAACGGTCACATAATGATGGGGAGGATTTAAATAAATTGTGTCTTCTTGTAAAGTCATCCCGTCTTGTGTCAGTTTGATATTCATTCCTGTTTTTTTTGCTAACAGTTCTGGCATAAAACTTTTATATTTAGAGGAAAGGTGCTGCACAATAATAAACGCCATTCCATTTGGTGAAGGCATATTAGCGAAAAACTGCTCAATAGCTTCTAACCCTCCGGCAGAAGCGCCAATTCCCACAACGTGTAAATCCTGTTTCTCTATTCCTTCTGAAGACGATGGAACTGTAGAAAACGAGTTGTTCTTCATAATAGAACCTCCAATAATGTTTAGACACTTCCTAAATTGTATGTCGTTTTGTTTATTTTAATGTCGACAGCACAGCGTGGTTTATATCAAAAGTAAATTTTTTTAAAAAAACCAAGATGCTGGTACATAGGTTCATTTTAGCAAACCTATTATATTGTTCAAATAACGTTTTCAAAATTCCTCTATTTTTTGCAAAAAAATTTCAAAGTCCAAACTATATAGTATGCCCCGATTTTCTTTATATAAACGTATTTTTATAAAAAAAATCGTTTTTTTTTGCAGAAAAAAATATTTAAAAAAGTTTTGTTTACGCTTACATATGCATAAGGTTATACGCTCAAGGAGGAAAAAAACGGTTAAATTCAACTTGACACTCTTTTTCAGCATGTTACTATAGGAACCGTTGAAAGAAACGAGAACAAAAATACGAACAAATGACAGGGGAGATTTGATGGATCAAAAACAAAAAGTTGCTTTTTTAGGTGCTGGATCAATGGCAGAAGCAATGATTTCCGGTATGGTCAATGCAAAGAAATTACCTGCTGAAAATATTATCGTAACAAATCGAAGCAATGATGCGCGACTGCACGAACTTGAAAATAGATATGGTATCACAGCAGTAAAGCGCAGCGAGCTGAAAACAGATGACATTGACGTTTTTATTCTAGCGATGAAGCCAAAAGGCGCTGAAGAGGCATTAAACGAATTAAAGCCTCAAATCAACAAAGACCAGCTTGTCCTATCTGTTCTTGCAGGGATTTCGTCTTCTTACATGGAAGAGTTATTGCATGATGAACAGCAGGTCATTCGAGTGATGCCGAATACATCAAGCATGATTCAGCAATCAGCAACGGCTATATCTCCAGGTCAATATGCTGCAATGGATGCTGTGCTAACAGCAAAAGAGCTGCTTTCTGCAATCGGAAAAGTATACGTGATTGATGAGCCACAAATGGACATTTTTACAGGAATTGCCGGAAGTGGACCCGCTTATTTTTATTTCCTTATGGAGCATATCGAAAAAGCAGCTAAAGAAGAAGGTCTCGATCCTGAGCTAGCACGTGAAATTGGCGCCCAAACCATTTACGGTGCAGCAAGAATGATGATGGAAAGAGATGAAACGCCGACGGAGCTTCGTGAAAATGTGACGTCTCCAAACGGTACAACAGCAGCTGGTTTAGACGCCTTAGCTAAACACGGCGGCGGAGAAGCAATGATGCAAGCAGTCAAAGGAGCATCAAAGCGTTCAAAAGAAATGAGTGCTCAACTACAAAAAGTGGCAAGTACTAATTAATGCGTCACTTATCTTCTTCGTGAATTCCTCACCACAAAAAAATAATCATAAACAAGAAAACATACAGAACACACTAGGAGTGATTTGATGAGTCCCGACAATAAGAAGCGGGTTGTAATTAAAATTGGAAGTAGTTCATTAACAAGTTCACACGGTGAAATCAGCAGACGGAAGCTCGAGCGCCTTGTGGATCAAGTCGTAGACTTAAAAGACAGCGGTCATGAAGTGCTGTTGGTTTCATCAGGAGCTGTAGCTGCAGGATACCGCAAGCTTGGCTGCTTAGAGCGACCTAGCTCTTTGCCTGAAAAACAAGCAGCTGCCTCAATCGGTCAAGGACTGTTAATGGAGGCTTATTCAGAACTGTTTCTATCGCATGGGTACGTTGCTTCTCAAATCTTAATTACAAGAGACGATTTTTCAGACGAAAATCGTTACAACAATGCCCGAAATACAATTAACGTGCTGTTAGAACGCGGCATTGTGCCAATTGTCAATGAAAACGACACGGTAACCATCAATCGATTAAAATTTGGCGATAATGATACACTTTCAGCTAAAGTTGCTGGACTAGTGGATTCCGACCTGCTTATTATTTTATCGGATATCGATGGCTTATACAGCGCGGACCCTCGCCAGGATCCAAATGCAAAATTAGTTCCTCACGTAGGGGAAATCACGCAAGAAATCGAAGAATCTGCAGGAGATTCAGGAAGTTCAGTTGGAACAGGCGGTATGCGCTCGAAAATTGACGCGTTCAAAATCGCTATGGCATCAGGAATTCCAGCATTTTTAGGAAGAGCCGGCGTGCCAAACATCTTAACACAAGCAGTTGACGGAGATGCAACAGGAACGTATTTTGAATCTGAAGATGATTCTGCGAACCTTAATCAGAAAAAGCAGTGGATTGCGTTTAACTCTGGTCCTGAAGGGGAAATAGTAGTCGAAGATGCCGCGAAACGTGCAATTATTGAAGATAAAGAGCCTTTACTTCGCGAGCACGTTAAATATATTAAAGGCCACTTTAGTGAACGAGCAGTTGTACGTATTCTAGATAAAGACGAAAATGAGCTGGCTCTTGGCGTGACAAATTATTCATCTGATGAACTTGCACTGAATGAGCCAATTGATCAACCGATTGTAGACAGCGAAGGTCTAGTGTGTCACTTGGAAATTCCAGTACCGGTCGGTTTGTAAGCAAACATGCTGTAAAGAAAAGGAGCCCTTCCTTTTCTTTGCATGATTGCATTTACCTCTTATGCCTCACACTTTAAAATCAAACAAAACTAAAACGAATCCAGGAGTGATTTGGTGTTACAAACAAATGAAAAGTATTCAGTAGAAGAACAAGCTATTTCAGCAAAAAAAGCAGCTAAACAATTAAGTTTACTAACAACAGAACAAAAAAACGATGCGTTGTTAACGATTGCCTCTACACTTGAAAACAACACGGAGTATATTTTAAAAGCAAATGAAGTAGACTTAAAAAACGGGAAAGAAAAAGGGTTTGACGAAGCGTTGATGGATCGCCTTGCTCTTTCAGCGAAACGTGTAAAAGAATTTGCAAACGGCCTTCGTGAAGTTGCTGAGTTAGATGATCCAACAGGAGATGTTTTATCTAACTGGACATTGGATAACGGTCTAGATGTAAAGCAAGTACGCGTGCCTCTTGGCGTTATCGGAATGATTTATGAAGCACGTCCAAACGTAACGGTAGATGCAACAGGGCTAGCGTTGAAATCTGGAAATGCCATTGTGTTAAAAGGCGGCTCTTCAGCTATTTCATCTAACCAAGCTATTGTGGACATTATTCATAAAGCTCTTGATGAAACGCCAATTCCTAAAGAAGCGGTACAGTTTATTTCAAGCACAGATCGTGCGGCTACGCAAGAATTATTTACAATGAAAGAGCATATTGACGTGCTAATTCCGCGCGGAGGGGCTTCGTTGATTCAAGCGGTCGTCAATAACGCAACGGTTCCTGTGTTAGAAACGGGAGTCGGAAACTGCCATATTTATATCGATGAACAAGCTGACGTTAAGAAGGCCATTCCGATTTTGATAAATGCAAAAACAGATCGACCAGCGGTGTGTAACGCAGCAGAAACGGTTCTTGTACACAAAAACTGGCTCGATTCTCATAAAGATGAATTGATTCAAGCATTCAATGATCACAATATTGAAGTATATGGTGACAAAGCGACAGTAGGTGAAATTCCTGGAGCAAAACCAGCGGCTGAAAAAGATTGGGCTGAAGAGTATTTGCGCTTAGCGATCGCGATGAAAGTAGTAGAAAGTGTGGATGAAGCGATTGACCATATCGAAACATATGGAACAAAACACTCTGAAGCCATTATTTCAGAAGATGAACAAGCCGTTTCACGCTTCATGTCTTTAGTGGATGCAGCGGCACTGTATCATAATGCATCTACGCGTTTTACTGACGGAGGAGCTTTAGGATTTGGGGCTGAAATTGGGATTTCAACTCAAAAGCTTCATGCACGCGGTCCAATGGGACTTCCTGCGCTTACGACAATTAAATATATTATGAGTGGAAACGGACAAACTCGATAAGAAATGAAAAGCGAGCCTAATCATGTGCTCGCTTTTTTTTTGAAAAGACAAGTAAATGGAAGCTGATTTGTAAAAAATTATAAACTCTGTTATAATAGTAAAATATATAATTTTTGTGATCTTCATTTTTGTTCTTTTCAGACTATCCCGTTGTTTTAAGAAAAGCAACTGCTATCTGCTTTGTTATAACTTCATTTTTATTTTAGTCTTTCAAGACGCCGTATGTATTCCTCAAAGATTGATTTACGGATGTATAGTATCACTTATCTTGCGCCATTTACCACATTTACACGCTAAGTTAATCTTCATTTATTATCCACTTAAAAAGTACTGTTTAAAGGAGACGATGTGTATGTATAATCGTAAAAATTTAGAGCCGGCTGTTATTGAAGAAACAAAAGTTTGGGAATGTACATCAGATACGTGTAATTGCTGGGTTCGAGATAACTTTAAAAGCGGAGATCAGCCAACTTGTCCAATTTGCAAAAGCGAAATGAAGCAAGCTGTAAAAGAACTGCAGGTTATTCATAATCCTAGAGTCATTGATTAATAACTTTTAGGAAGACGTTTTTTGAAAGGGGTTTGTGGATGTTTCTAGGAATTGATCATGTTCAGCTTCTTGGTCCAGAAGGATGCGAGCAAGAAGCAAGAAATTTTTATGAAAATCTTTTAGGAATGAAAACTGTTCTTAAACCGGAAAATTTAAGGCACAGGGGCGGCATATGGTTTCAATGTGGGACTCAAGAAGTGCATATCAGTATTCAAGATGACTACATACCTGCTAAAAAAGCGCATCCAGCTTTTGTCGTGGAAGATATCAAGACGCTTAGACGTAAGCTGGCAAATTCGGGGTGTGTTCTTTCTGAAGAAGAGCCTATTGCAGGGAGAGAACGTTTTTTTGTCCATGACCCGTTCGGAAATCGATTAGAATTTTTACAATATGACAAATAAAAGACCTCCAAGCGGAGGTCTTTTATTTTAGGGCGTTATCTAAATACGTATATACTGTTTCTTTGCTAACTAATACTTCATTTTCTCTGTCTTTATCTTTTTGCCACTTTTCTCGTGCTTTTGCTAATACTTCTTCGACTTCCTCCTTGGGAATGACAATGACTCCACCGTCGTCACCTGCAATAAAATCCCCAGGACGGATCTTCACGCCTCCGCAGGAAATGATCTCGTTTACCTTTCCTTTTTCTTTTTTGCTGCTTGCTGCGATCGTAGAGCCCTTACAAAATACGGGGAAATTGAGCTTTTCAATGTCTTCCTGATCTCGTATAACACCATCGAGTACAATACCGCTTATTCCAACAAGCTTCGCCATGGCTACTACGAAATCTCCTGCTAAGGCACGGTTGCAGTAGCTTTTTCCATCAATGACGAGCACGCTTCCAGGCTCCGCTAGTCGAATCGCTTCAAGCACTGAGTAATTATTGCCGGCAGGCGTATCTACAGTAAGAGCTGGCCCAAATAGTTTGTAATGACGCTGCAATGGCTTAATAGAAAAGTCTAAGTGGTTTGCACCTTCCATTGCATCTGATAAATTTGCTGTTGATAATGGGAGCTGTTCATTCAACATCGTATCTCTCCTTTTTGATTATATTCTATCTATATTCATATAAGAGAAAGCTCTTATTTATGAAAGAGCACGCAGATAACGTGAAGTATTGACCATCAATTAACTGCAAATGCACAGCATTAGAAGCTTTCAGAGCCAATTTTAAATGCATTGTACTATATCTTTGAGGCGGCGCTGTTTCTCGTATGGTATTCGTCATATAAGCGCGTATATCCTTTAATTAGTAATAAAGGTGAAGGTAGCACATAGCCTATAAGACATTATTAAAGGAGTGGAAAAACCAAGGAACTCTACAAAAGTTACTTTAGATAATGTTTTTGGGAAAGTGTAAAATAAGCTGCACTTGATGAAGATGAAGGACCTTTGTTAGTTTTATGAAGGTCTCTGGTTTATACTTGAATAGTCTTATATACACAAGAAATACGTGCAAATGTTTAATCCTGTGAACATTTGATGTAGCTTGATGCATTTTTATATAAAAAAGTGAAACCTTTTGGTATGATGAAACGTAGGAACATATATGGAAATCATATATGAAAAAACATATGTGACGTTAGTCATTTAGTGGAGGGAAAACAATGGTAAAAAAATTATTGGCCGCATTTATCGCATTAGCGGTTGTGTTTTCACCAGTCGGTGGATCACTTATTCATGACGGTTCAAACGTAGCAAGCGCAAAAGGGTATAAGTCAGGAAAGCGCTCTTTTGACAGCGGAAGCAATAACCAATCAAGCTTATTTAAAAACAATAACAGCAACTCTGTTAAGCAAAACAATACGTCTAAAAACTCATCATCTAAAAGTACAGCGGCTAGCTCAAAGCGCGGCGGCTTAATGAAAGGTCTTTTAATGGGAGGAATTGCGGGCTTATTATTCGGAAGCTTGCTATCTAGCTTAGGACCATTAGGCCCAATTTTAGGTTTTATGGTAAATATGCTTGTGATTGTAGCTTTAATTCTTCTTGTAGTAAAGTTATTCCAAAGCGTACGTAGCAACAAGCGTAAAAACGAGGAAGTGAAATCTTGGAGACAATAAAAATTTCTGAACAAGATATTATCAATGCGATGTGTTTGTATATCGCAGAAAAAAAACAAGTTCAGCCTCAAGAAGTAGAGATTGAGCTAATGTATGATGATGACTACGGTTTTTCAGCAGAGTCATACGTACATGATCGTAAGCAGGTTCATATTACTTTGAACATTATTGAAGCGCTGCGCTTTTGGCTGGATACGGAAATGAACGTAGACCCATACGCAGCAGGACTAGAACTGGAATTAGACGATGAAGAAGGCATTATCGCTTTTGCTAAATTAAGTCGTTAAAGAAGCCTTCAATAAAAAAACCGCTCACTTGAGCGGTTTTTTTATTATGATTTTAACTGTTCGTTGGAACTGGACTTATCGCGTTTTTTAGTGAAAAACCACCAGTTGGCATCTCCAAGCAATTTCATAAGAGAAGGGACAAGAAGCATTCTGACAATCGTTGCATCGATAAATATAGCTAAAGCAATTCCTACACCCATTTGTTTAACAGGCGTTACGTCTGTAAAAGCAAAGGCTCCTGTAATCACGATCATAATTAAAGCAGCGCTCGTAATAATTTTACTAGTGGAAGCTAAGCCTTCTACCGTTGCTACATTATTATCGCGGGTTTGATGATACACTTCATGAATGCGCGAAATCAAAAAGACTTCGTAGTCCATGCTGAGCCCAAATACAAGGCCGAAAACAAAGACTGGAAGCACTAAAGCAATATTAGATTGAGTAAGACCTAAATGTCCATTTTGAAACAGCCATACAAGTAAACCAAACGTAGCTGTTAAGCTTAAAATATTCATAATGATAGCCTTTAAAGGAATGAGAACAGAACGAAAAGCAATCATTAAAATGACATACGTTGAAAATAAAACAAGAGCCAAACCATATGGAGCTTTTTCATAAATTTCATCGAATATTTCTTGTTCAAATTTTGGATAGCCGCCAATATGAACGGTGAAAAGTGAACGTTTGTCTTTCCATTTTCGAACAAAATCTTTTGCTTCATCTGAATTTTGGTCTGTATCTAGCGTAGCTTTTATAAGCATATAATGTCCGTTAATGAACGAATCTACAGCTGGCTTTGCCTGCGCACTTATCTGCGGGTTTTCCAGCATAGCTTGAAGCTGATCACTCGATTTTACGTTTAAAGCGGTAGAAATAGAATCGACTTGCTTAACTAACGAATCTTCTTTTAATTGTTTTATAAAAGTAAAGGCATTTGTTAAAGGCTTTTTATTCAGCATATCTTGCTTAGCTTCTAGCACAAAATAAACGTCTGCCGTGTTTTTATTTATAAACGTATCGTTATACGTGTCAAAAGCTTGACGAGACTCGTATTTTGTTGGCAGCGCTTCTGAAGACGGTATTTCTAGATGCATGTCTCGAACGGGAATAAGTGCTACTAACAGAATGATAAGAGAAACAATCGTCATAGTTAAAGGCTTTTTCATGACAAATGTAGCGAATGAACGCCACCTAGACTGACCGCCTTGTTCACTGACTTTTAAGATGCGTAAACGATTAATGCGTGTACCTAATATAGCCAGTATGGAAGGAAGCAGCGTAAGAGCTGAAAACACAGCAATAAAAACAACAGCCATTCCTCCAAGAGCGACGTTTTGAAAAATATCCACTTGGATAAACAGCATTCCCGCTAATCCAATAAATACGCATAATCCTGAGAAGATGACCGAGCGTCCCGCTGTTTGAATGGTGATTTTGATTGCTTGTTCTACCGATTTTGTTTGGATTTCTTCTTTAAAGCGATTAATAAATAAAAGGGCAAAGTCAATACTAAGAGCTAATCCAATCATTGGAATCACATTTAAAATAAAGATGGACAGCTCTGTGTACGGATGAAAGAAATAGACAACGCCCATGGTGGTAACGACGGTTACAATTCCTATCATAAGAGGAATTGCAGCGGCTACCACGCCGCCAAAAGCTAGAAGGAGCACAACTAAAGCAACAGGTATACCGATGGCTTCTGCTTTTGCTAAATCTGCTTGGCTTGCTGTATTCATATCTTTTTCAATAATAGGACCACCGGTTAATTTTACACTAACTTCCTTTTCATCAGCTGAAAGAGTTCTGATCTTTTCCACTCGTTTATCCATCGTTCCATCATCGTGATTAAAGTGGATAATTCCATACGCTGTGCTTCCTTTTATCATCTTGTTAGAAGCCGTTGGTATGTCAACTTTCGACGCGTCTGATTTGTCCTTTGCTTTTTGCATATACTGAGCGATTGTTTGCTGGAATTTCGAGTCAGAAACTCCGTCTTTTTTTTCAAACAAAACGATGATCTGAGCTTCGCTAACATCAAATTTATCAACTAAAAGCTGCTCGGTATCTTTATACATTCCTTTCATTTCAAATCCGTTTCCTCCCAGCACAGAAGGAAGCTTAGCCGCATAAAAGCCAAATCCGACAATTAGGATGATCCACAGTATTAATAAAAATTTTCTGCCCGCATATAATGCGTTCGCTACTTTATTCATATTAACCTCCTATTTTTTGTACAGTTACTAGACTATTTTATACTAACAGTTATTGTAATTAGAAGAAGTATTGTGTTTTTTTGTTTTTATTGCCTGAAAAAGCTTTTTAGATAGATGGGCAGAGGTGTTTCCTCAGCAAAATCGTGTTTATGTTTCAGGAGATTTAGGGAACACTGTACATAAATGCACGAAGGGGGATTTAAAAAGATGCAAATGAAACAGCCAGCTAAAATGACGAATAGTTACGGGTGTAAAAATGAGTATGATACATTAAAACGTGTGGTCGTTTGCCCACCTACATATATGAAAATTGAAGAAATTATTAATGAAACACAAAAGCATTATGCGGACGAAAACATTGATGAAAGCTTGGCTTCAAAGCAGCACCGTCAATTTGTCGAATGCCTTCAAAAAGAAGGGGTTGAAGTCATCGGGCTATCTGCACAAGAGCCATTTCCAGAACAAGTATTTACGCGGGATATTGGCTATACGCTGGGAGATACCGTTATTGTCACGAAAATGGGAAGCGAGATTCGAAGTGGAGAAGAACAAGTGCTAGCAGAGTGGCTGCAGCAGCAAGGTATTTCTTTCCATCAGGTACCGGACCACCCCATTGAAGGTGGAGATGTGCTGATTGATGGACAAGCTATCTTTATTGCGCTCAGCGACCGTACAAGTAAAGAAGGCGTGGAGCATATCCAAGAGCTGCTTCCAGCGTATGAGGTTGTTCCGATTCCTATTGATCGGTCTTATCTTCATCTTGATTGTGTGTTAAATATTTTATCACCTACAGAAGCGCTCGTATTTTCACCAGCTTTACATGAGAAAGAATTAAATTTACTTCGCATGAAATATGACTTAATTGAAGTAACAAAAGAAGAGCAGTTTACGATGGGAACCAATGTATTATCCATCGGTAATCAGCGGGTGATCAGCCTGCCAATGAATACAGAAGTGAATGAAGAGTTAAGGAAACGGGGCTATAAAGTAATTGAAGTTGATATATCTGAAATTATTAAGTCGGGCGGTTCTTTCCGCTGCTGCACAATGCCTCTTGAACGAGTGTAAAAAAGCTTAAAAAGAAAAAAAGATCTCGGCAATAGCCAGGGATCTTTTTTTGAGGGATGTTGTATAAAATTTCAAGTGAAAGGAACATTAACCTATATAAGCTGTTGAAGGAAAGGAGTGATAAACATGGCAAATCGTAATCCTATTTTAGTTCAAGGTGCTGAACAGCTTCTTGATCAGTTAAAAACGGAAATTGCGGGAAGACTTAACGTTCAGCTTGGCGCTGAGCAAACGGCTCGTGCAAATGGTTCTGTTGGTGGAGAAATGACGAAGCATCTTGTTGCAATGGCGCAACAGCAATTAAGTGGTGCCCAAGGACACATTCGCTAGTCTGCTCTACATAAACACTCTGATGAAAAGTTCTGGCTCTTTTGAGCTGGAACTTTTTTTGTAGGAAACATCATTCTACTTTCTCTTGATCGTTTGATTTGAGATTTTGCTTGAAATTCTCCACTTTCAAGGTTGAAAAGTGCATAAAATGGGAAAAGAACAAAAAAAGAGAAAGTAGAGGTTTATCATGAAAAAGCTATTATCATTTGGAAAAAGTCTTGGTAAAGAAATTCAAGAAGACCAAGCAACGGGACTAGCGGCTGAGCAAGCCTATTATTATATGCTATCATTATTCCCTATGCTTATTTTACTGATATCGATTGTTCCGTATCTATCTATTAAACCGGAAGAGGCAATCGATGTCCTTCAAAGCGTTATGCCTGGAGAAACGGCTGCAATCTTTAAAGATAACGTAGCTCAATTTATAAGCCAACCAAACGGCGGGTTACTGACTGTAGGGATTTTAGGAACCATTTGGTCTGCTTCAAACGGTATGAACGCCTTTATCCGTGCAATGAACCAAGCCTACGACGTGAAAGAACAGCGCTCGTTTATTAAAGTAAGAGGCCTGTCCATTCTTTTAACAATTGGATTAATTGTAACAATTGTTGTATCGCTTCTTTTACCAGTGTTCGGAGGGGTTTTGTTAAATTGGATAAGCGAATGGTTTTCTCTTCCTTCAGGTACTACAGTGGTTTTAAATATTCTGCGCTGGATTATCGGTGTCGGCATTATGGTACTTGTTTTATCCGTATTATACAGATTAGCGCCAAACAAAACGTTTCCTTTTGCCCATGTATGGCCCGGAGCGCTCGCTGCTACGCTGTTATGGCAGCTGACATCTTTAGGGTTCTCATTTTACGTAAGCAACTTTGGCAATTATTCTGCTACTTATGGAAGCTTAGGAGGCGTGATTGTTCTGATGCTTTGGCTATTTTTAACGGGGTTAATTCTCGTTATTGGAGGAGAGATTAACGCTATTTATCACCGAAACAAAACGGCTGCGCCTCCTAAAGATACGTCTCAGGCGATGTAATAAAAGATGTAATAAAAAAGGAAACCTTTATAGAGGTTTCCTTTTTTAACGTTTAAAGCTATTCACAAGCTGTTTAAATGAGTTGGCTGTATATTTGACCGAATCTTTTTTGTACTGTACATCGGTTTTAATCGCTGCTTGTGTTACTTTTAAATGATTTGTTTTTTCTTTGATATGATCAGTTTCGTTTTGAAGATGCTGAGAAGTGGCATTTACAGAGTTCACAGTTGGCTTGATTTTTTTATTAAATGATACGCCTGCGTAAATAAGATACGCAAGTGATGCCAAAACAACAGCTAAGCTTATATAAACAATAATCATCGGTGTGCCTCCTTTGTACGTATTTATATTTATATTTATATAGGTGAGAATAAAATATATACGAATATCATCCTCTTTATTTAATTGTTATACCCATTTTTAATCAAAACAAACAAAAGCCTGCCGAGAAGACAATATATTGGATTTTTTCTGAAATTTCATTCATCATTACATATAGAGTTACCTTGAAAGGAGAGAGAAGAAGAATGCCGTTAGATCCGCATATTCAAATATTTCTAAATCAATATAATGAAATGCCCCGTCCTTCTTTAGAGGACGTTACACCCCCACAGCTGAGGGAAATGGAAAAGATGTCCTTAACTCCTTCTAAAGAAGCAGTTAAAAAAGTATATAATGAAGAAATTGAATTAAATGAACGTACGCTCACTCTACGAGTGTATGAACCTGAAGGAACAGGGCCATTTCCCGCTCTTGTTTATTATCACGGAGGAGGCTGGGTATTAGGCAGCCTGGATACTCATGACTCCATATGCAGGTCGTATGCAAATGAAACGAACTGTATTGTAGTGTCTGTTGATTACCGTCTTGCTCCTGAGAGTAAATTTCCCGCTGCAGTAAACGATGCCTATGACGCCTTGGATTGGATTTCAGCTCATGCGTCTCAATTAAATATCGATTCAAATAAAATTGCCGTCGGTGGCGACAGTGCCGGTGGTAACCTTGCTGCGGTTGTAAGCATTTTAGCAAAACAAAGACAAGGTCCATCCATTGTTCATCAGCTGCTTATTTATCCGTCTGTAGGATTTAAAAATCAACACCCTGCCTCTATGAAAGAAAACGCCGAAGGATATCTTCTTTCAAAAGATCTCATGGATTGGTTTCGCCTTCAGTACTTAAATAATAAAGAAGAAGAACAGCACCCCTATAACGCTCCAGTATTACTAGAAGATTTATCGAGTCTACCGAGCGCTACCATTATTACAGCACAATATGATCCTCTAAGAGATAGCGGAAAAGACTACGCGGACGCATTAAAAAATCACGGTGTCCCCGTCACCTATGAAAATTATGAAACAATGATTCACGGGTTTTTAGGGTTTCATGAATTCGTCCCACTCGCTCAGCAGGCGATCAATAAAAGCGCAGCTCAACTGCGTCAAGTATTTGATTCTATTTAAGGATATATAGTGTCATAAATTATAGGAACTTGGGAGAAGCAGCACATGGATGTGCTGTTTTTCTGTGTTGATAGGGAGAAAAGATTGACAAGAGTTTCAAAAAATAGCCCATTATCTCTTTTAAAGTCATTTTGTTTGGAGTATAGTAGAAAAGTAGGATAAAAACATTTATTGACATTAAGTAAGGTGATTTTTTGAATGATAAAAAACAAGTAGGTCAGCTGATTGTTTTTCAAAAAACACTTATTAAATGTTGATATAGCAAGGGTTTTGAAGGGTGGGTAAATAGTCATTGAGACTAAAATTTGTCCATAATAAAAAAACTACCTGAACTGTTAAGGCAACTTCCATATTTAAAGGGGGTTGCCTTTTTTGTGTGCAAAGCGAATAAGAAAGGGAGCAAAAGTAGCTCAAATAAATCTTGAAGAAGCTAAAGAGAAAATTATTAAGATTAAAACTTTAGAAGGTATGGCTCAATCCACTTTAAATCAATACAATCTCGTTTTTAATGACTTAATTGGGTTCTTTGAAAAAGATACAAGAGTAAATGATATCACTTTAAATGACGCTAGGGATTTTATTAATTGGTTGCTTCACGAAAAATCTGATACAAGTAGTAGATTCAAGCAAGTTTCAAAGAAAGGAGTAAAGCCATCTAGTGTAAATAACTATCTTCAAAAGACACGTGCTGCTTTTAATATTTTGAAACGTGAAGAAGTGCTAAAAGAAAATGTCTTTAATGAAATTCGAAATATAAAGTTCCAAAAACATAAGGTTGAAACGCTAACTGTAAATGAAATAAAACAAGTTTTTAACGCTTTTAATAAGAGTTATTATGCTCAGTTTAGGTCTTATGTGTTGCTACATACACTTCTAGACACATTAGGAAGGGTAGATGAGACCTTGCATTTGAAGAAACAAGATATTGATTTTGATAAAAGATCAGTAACTTTTCAAAATACAAAATCTAAAAAATTTAGGATAGTACCTATTTCTAAAAAGACAGCAAGGCTGCTACAAGAACTTATTGTAGATAATGATGACCTGTTTAATAGTGAGTACATTTTTCTTACTAATGATGGAAAAAGATTACGTCCTTCAACATTTAGGGCACATTTAGAGAAAATTTTAAAGAATGTAGGTATCAATAAAAGGATTCATCCCCATTTATGGAGACATACGGGATCGGAGATGTTTCTAAGGCAATCAGGTAACATACGTGTGCTTCAGCAGTTGTTAGGGCATAGCAACCTCGTCACTACAGCTAGTGTTTATTCACATGTTCTTGATGAAACGGTGAGAAATGAACATGAGAAATTTAATGCGATAAATCTTATTGAGGAACAAAAGGAGAAAATAATTAAACGAAATTCAAAGTAGAACAAAAATAAAGAGGACAATGGCTGCAACCATCATCCTCTAAGTGGTGTATTAAAATACACAAAATAAGCTAATGAAATTATATGACATTTATTTGAAAAATTCAAGTGTCATACGTGTATTTAGTGCACCCTAAAATCATATTTTGGGGGAATCTGTGATGAAGTCAGGTAACATTGAGCAATTTGTACATTTATCAAACTTTAAAGATGTAAAGGAGTTTAATAATCACATTGAGCAATGGATGGTTGATTTTAAAAATCAATTCACAAAAAGTGAGTTAATAGGATTAAAGCGCCTTATTAGATATTCATGTAAATATGCTGGTATCTCAAATGCTAAAATTCAAACAATTGTGTCTGCTACTCATAATAACGAGGTTGGAATTTCTCGCTCTACATTTGAGCGTATGCTTCGTAAAGCAAAGAAGTATGGTATTTTAAGCGTTCATAATACATTCTGTGGTTCAAATCAACGTCATAACGTTTATGTATTCAACCGTTATCAAGAAACGAAACAAGTTACATCTGAAGTCTCTACAAATGAAGCACCAGAGACAATTGACGTACCAAATCAAGAAACTAGCCAAGTTAAAACTAACCATATATTAATAGATACGTATAAGGACAATGTAATTCCAGATGTTCCAATTAGGTTTCAGGAGTTAGTAAAATCTTATTACGCTCCTAAGCAAACTCTTGAACTATGGAAGTGTGTAAAACACTCTACGCAGCACTACAATCACTTTACTGAACAGTACGTAGACTATGATCCAACTATTGATAAAGTTGAATTGGCTATTAGCTCGTTTAAACAAATGATTGTTAACATCAAGCTTGGCTACACCATTAAGAAATCAATATTTAGTTATTATTACGGTATTATCCAAAAGAAACTCGACACTCAATTTAAGGGCTGGAATTTATGTTTTGAATAGAAATTATACAGTTTTAACTAAGTTTCAACTCAAGTCCACCTGCCTTTTCCTTTTGTAAAATGTATTACGTCCAAAACATTCTGTATGTAGAGGTTTGAATAAGTATGAGGAACTATATTTAATCTTTTTTGTGCATGTGGTAAGTTTAGTTATAAGAGGTGCAATTAACCTTTTTATTAAATGTTTGTATTTGAAATGAGGAATTAATGATGGAAATAGTATTTGCTGATAAAAGTCTAACAAATGAACGAAAAGCAAAAATAAAGAATATTATCGAAAGAGAAGTCAAGAATTTCAACTTGAGGCTCAGTCACTTTGGAAAGCTTATTCTTATCGGAGAACGTGATGAAGAGCTTGAAGTTTTAACAGAACTTGTTAAACAAGACGAAGCAGACTCGATTATAGAGTTAACAAAAAGAAGCCTAGGGATGCGTATAACTGATAAAGAGAATAATTCATCAGTTATCATTAGTAAACCTTGTTGGGAAGGAATAGCATCAGGTGAAAAAGGTTATCAAGATTTTTGCATACACGCCATAAACCATGAGTTTGTGCATGTTCATGATCATACAATTAAGTATTATGATATTTATCCTGAATCAGATGATAACCGCATGGTTTCTGTGGATGACTTAAATTTTATTTTTAGACTTAAGGCAGATGAGATGTGGGGAGAATACCTTGCAGAAAGATTGTCAACTCCTACTGTAACAGATAAGTTTATATGGCATACAGCAAACAACTTGGAATTAAGGTTGGAGAGAATGGAAAGTCTGGATAAAATATTAGTGTCATTTTCTATGCTACTTGGTATTGAGCAAGGGTTAGGAGATAAATGTGAGTTTGAAATAGAAGGTTACGTTAAAGATATAGTTGAAGATGAGCGCTTACTACAAGCTTGGAATTATATGAAGGTTGAATTACCGAGACTGTTCGCTAAATATCCAGATTGGGACAATATAGATGAGTTAGATACATTGAGTGATATGTTGCTAAACACTTGGAAAGACTTTGATTTACTATGATATCTTACTTGCTTAATAGTTTGATAAATATTATATTCTTTCCATTATTCGCTTGCTGCATGGTAGGATATCCTTTTTACAAAATATTTGCAGCAAAGGACAAGAAGAAAGAAGTTGTATGGTGGATGAAAAGCGCATTAGTGTTAATAATATTCTTTATCACACCGATGGCTTTAACTTTCTTCTTTATAATGGAAGATGACGGTAAGGGTATCATTGCAGGACTTGGACTTTGTGTACTATTGGCGAAAATAGGGTTAAATATAACTGAGAAGATGAGCGATTGAATAAGTTTAGAGGTTTATTGAATTATAAATTATAAGGAGGGGCTACTGTAATGAAAGAAAAAGCAAAAGAATTTGGATATGCAATAGTAAAAGGCGGACTAGGCGCAATACCTTTAGCTGGAGGGGCGGTTTCAGAAGTGTTCGGTGTAATATTTTCTGATCCAGCGACAAAAAGGAGAGAAAGAGCTATGTCTGAAATTATAGAAAAGCTTTCTTTATTAGAGGACGAAGGGTATCAAGTTGAAAAATTAATAGAAAATGAGGAGTTTGTTTCTGTGGTCATAAAAGCGTATAACATAGCAATGCAAACTCATGAAGAAGATAAGCGTAAAGCACTCATGAACGCTGTATACAACACACCGAAGTCAAGTGTTCATGAAAGTGAAAAAATAATGTTCTTAAACTACGTCAGTGAATTTACTGAATGGCATTTGAAAATACTTTATTTTTGCAATAACCCTGAAAGATTTTACGAAGAACATGGAAATAGACCGAACTATGAGAACAGTCCCCATATTAGTACATTATTAGTAGATGCTTATCCCGAATTAAAACACAGATTCCCGTTTTATACTCAAGTAGTAAGAGATTTATACAACAGAGGATTATTTAAATATCAAAGTATTGAAACTTATTTCGATAAAATTGACGATGCTTTTAAGCCTATGACTACGGTTTACGGTAATGAATTTGTACTTTTTGTTTTAAAATAGATTTATTGAGTATTTAACTGTAACTAAACTATTAATGAGTAAGTAAGCTTTAGTGTATAGGTAAATAGTTCATTTAATAATTAGATCGTTCAATAAAATGTCACAAATTCCAACAGATATTCTTACCGAGTTCTAGAAATATTACTTATCAACCGTTCATATAAATATTTCCAATTATGATAAAATCAGGTGATTAAATGGAAAGAAAAAAGTTTATTGAATATGTTGATAAGTTAATTTCTCGCTCAGATGCTTGGATGAAAGATGAAAGATGTAGAAAAAAGAGAAGACTGGAACATTGTAATGTATTATGAGGGGGAGACGAAAGCATTTGAAGAAGTTAAACGAATGATTAAGAGAAGAACTGCTTAAAATTTACAGGTATACAGTGAAATAACCACTCCTAAGTTAAAGGGGGGTATTTTTTTTTGCTAATTTCGAATTACATCACCTGAGTATTATTGAAATAAATACTAAAAAAATAGTAAAATAGTATCTAGGAAAAATTGATTACTACATAGAAAACTTATAACAGGTCGTTATGAATTTTAAAAAAGGGGATAGAAAAATGAAAAAGGTTATGTTTGCTATGGCTATGTGTGGAATGTTGGTTGCTTGCTCAAGTACGACAGAGGATATTTCAACTAGTGAAGAAGTAAAGAAAGAAGAATCTAAGCCGCAAGAAGAGAAAAAAGAAACGGCTACTAAAGCAACAGCAGAAGCTCAATCTGAAGAAACTAAAGCAGATGAGACTAAGAAAGAAGAAACTGAAAAAGCAACTACCGAATCTAATAAAGAAGATGTGGCAACCAAAGAAGAAACAGAGGCTAAAGTTAAGGAATTAGAAGCTAAATTGAAAGCTCAAGAGGAAGAAGCTAAAGCAAAACAAGAGGCTCTTGAAAAAGAACAGGCTGAAAAAGCTGAGGCAGATAAGAAAGCAAGAGAGGAAGAAGCAGAGCGAATTAAACAAGAAGCGCAAGCTAAAATAGATGCAGCGAATAAGAAAGCTGAAGAAGAAAGTGCAAAAATTGAAGAAGAGCAACAAGCTCAAGAAGAGGCATCAAGCTCCAACGCAGCAGAAATGAGTAAAGCAGAATTTGATAAGATTCAAAACGGAATGACAGTGGAACAAGTAGCACAGATTGTTGGTAGTGAAGGAGAAGTTAATTCTGAAACAGGTGCTCAAGGCGATCAATATTACACTGTAATGTATTCGTGGATGGGTGAAGGAGATTTAGGAGCGAATGCTCTTGTAATGTTCCAAGGTAGTCCAGCTAAAGTGATTCAAAAATCACAGTTTGGCTTACAATAAAGGATAAGTGAAGGCTTACAAAAAGAGAACTTGACCAACAGTTACATCTATAAATAGTAAAATAACCACTCCTAAATCGGGAGTGGTTATTTTTTGTTTGGTATGTACTCAACAACATCCTCTAAACTACAGTCAAGTGTTTCACAAATCTGATCAAGTACTTTTACAGAAATTAACTTCACTGGTTTCCCTTGATTTGCTAGCTCTTCATAATTGCACATATTCCATATGGCTTCATAGCGAATTCCAGCTAATTTAGCAAATTGGTTTAGGGACATATTTTCCTTTGCTAACATTTCTTTTAACTTAAATTTAATCACCACTTAATCACCTCTTTTTCATTATACACCAAGTTATCTGAGTTAGATATAACCAAATGTTGTTATGTAGAGGATTAAAACTAAAAAAACTTTTGAAAAAGAGTTGACTTGGAATAAATTAGCTAGTAATATAAGGATAAGTTATCTGAGATGCGGATAACAAAATTAGGAAGAGGTGTTTGGAAATGCTGAAAACTTATAATGTAGTTGTAGAAGTAAAGGCTGAACACGTAAACACAATATTCGCTGCAAACATGGAGCAAGCATGGGAGAAAGCTACAACTAACACTAACAGCTTTACAACACGTTTCAATACTGATATCGAATTTATGACAGTCACAGGTGAGAAAATGAGCTTTAGATGGTGTGATAACGATTTTGAAATTGAGGAAATCTATAATGAATTTGAGAATGAGTATAAGGTTTGTGGAAATATGAATCTAGTGATGATGCAGGATATCCAAGCAGTATCATACGAAAAGGTAGAAGATTATGCACAAGAGACATTCAATGAGGGCTTCTTGTCATTAGGTGATGTAACAGTAGTAAATCATGATTTCAAAGATGTAAAATTATCAATTGCAAACTATGAAATTGAAGTTGGAAGCATTGAGCGAGTTTATGGAGAGGGAGAAGAAAATGTCGAAAATTTTCAGAAAGTTGTTTACAAATAAAAACGCAAATAGTACAATTATAGAATGGGTTATTTATCCAGTCTCTCGCTAAAGTTTCCGGGTAATGAGTAAGTGAATCGTCGCCAAACTTTCCTCTTACGTACCAATCTAATTGTACTCTCATGTTTAGTATGAAGTTTTACAGCAACGCCACATTGCTGTCTTTAAAGCTATACATTATTCGTCAAAGCATTGTCTCATTCAAACAGGATAACAAGAATGAAGCCTTATTTTCCTATAAAAGACTCGCTTAGTGATTTTTATTATATAGGAGTTGCAAATGCAAGTCAACACCTAATATCCTGTTTGAGTCTAATTTTCTAATTGATTTATTAAGAAAAAACAATTAACTACTATTCTAGGTAGTTTACTATTCAAAACTCAAATAGGGGGAAATAACGATGAAATCGAACGCATGGGAATATATAGCCATATTTAACGAGATGGCTGACATTTATAAGAATCTTGGAGCTAATGATAATTATATTGAAACTCTAGATAATTACGAGTCTTTATTATCAGATAGTCTAAAACATAAGTCTGCGTAAAAGGTTGATTTTATCTAGAAAATTAAAGGGGGTGATTTTATGTAATATCTTTTTGTTTTATAAACGTTCTTTGAAAATTGAATAAGTAAATCAATTACAAAAATGGAGAGGGTGATTCAAATGATTATTAATGCAGAATTTGAGAAGGATTATGTAGTCTTCAGTCAACGAATGGCAGGTTACCTCATGATGAATGGGTGTAAGCTGCTAAAAGTCAAAGAGCATAACAATAGTACAAATAGGTTTGTTTACTTCTTTCCTAACAACACTTATGTACTATCCACAGTCAATACATACTTAAAAATGAAGAAATAAAAAATAAACAATTAATACATACGCGAAATTAAACTATAAATAAGCGGAGGATAACATAATGGCAAAGCAGATTAGCAGGATTCAAATTGCAACAGAAATTGTAAGGGATACGGATTTAAAACCATTAGATTTCGTTTTATACGCTAGGTTGGTTAGTCATCACACTTATACCAAAGAAAAGGAAATGAAAATTGATCATTCTAAGCTTAAAAGTATCTTGAGGATTAAGGATAATGACACATTGAAGAAATCCTACAACAAACTTTATGAGAAGGGGTACATGTTAAATAAATTAGATAAGCTTCCACGAAAAGCTTCAACTTTAATGACTATTAATGAAAAGTACATACCAAAGAATCAAAATGTAAAATGGTTTACGCAGTTTGCGAGTGATGTAGTACACCCCAACATAATTGATGCAATTGGATATACAGGTATTCGAATGTTGTACGTCTATCAATCGCATATTAATTACACAAATTTAAGTAGACATTACTCATTTGCAAGTGAAGAAACAATTGCTAAAGAATCTGGAGTTACTAAAAACACAGTTATAAAGCACAACGACATGCTTAAAAAACATAGGTTCATCAAAATCGAGAAACACAAACTTGAAGAGACGGGTGAATGGGAGGTTAAAAAAGGTAACGTAAATGAAAGTCTGAAATTTACCAAGTACAATAATCATGTATATTTATCCGAGGAAAAAGTGTGTTTATACATAAAAAGGAAGGTAACAGCGCTAGCTTGAGAAAACCTATTAGATCAGCATTTCTAACTAAGTCCAATTCATCGGAGATGATTGTCAAAATGTCGGAGATAATAAACCAATTCATCGGAGATAAAAATCAAACTATCGGGGATAATTTACACCCTATATAGATTAACTATTAGATACATAATTAGATACATAACTAGATACATAATTCAGATACAGTATTTGAAAAATGATAAATCAAAGAACGGATTTATCATTTTTTAATTTAATTTTTTCTTACATATTCGAGTGTTATTCAGTTTTACATATTAAGCGTTCATTAAAACTAAATCCAATTAATCTAAAGGACGGTAATTAATTATGACAAACTTAACAAATGTAGCGAAAATGGAAAAAGGTAATGCAGTATATTTCAAATCAGTTGAAGCAGCAGATTTATTCTCTCATATGAATAGAGGTCATGGAATCACAAATGAATATTTAGGAATGTTACCATATAGCTTAGAGAGTATCCAACTTGAACGAGAAGGAATGAAAGTTAAGAAGTCTAAAGAAGCTAAATGGACTAGTGATGATTTGATTAATGTTAAGTTTAACAAGAAGGTTCGCGATGCAGATGAACTATTAATTAATCTTAATGAAAATATCAACAATGTAAGTGAAGCAATTAAGAATGAAACTGATAAGAAGAAGTTAGAAAAGCTAAATGATAAATTAGCAGAAATGAACGAACGTAAAGAACATATCCAATCAAATAAGGATAATGCAGAATGGAAAGAAATTAAGAGTGAGGACCTTCGATACAAATTGTATGAAGAAGGGTTCACTATTTACAAGTACAATAAGAAAACTAAGAAGACTAAACCAATTCATTTTGAAGTGTACAAGAGAAGTGCTTCGAAGTCTCGCACAGGTCAATGTCTTTTTGTGAATAAGAAGTTGAAAGCTAAAATGCAAAATTGGTCACGTATGGGATTAAAGTTTGCCCTAACTAAAAAGCATGATTTAGCTTCACTTTTAGCCTATGAATCTCTTGTGACAAGTAGTTTAGAAGGTATGGTAACAATCAATACTGAAAATATGCTAATCATTGATGATGTTGATTCTAAATTCCCTGAATTATGTTCAGTGGTACGTAAGAATGAACAAACTGGACTATTAGACAGTTTTCCAGAAACAGTAGAAGTAAGCAATAGTTTATTTGATGGTGAATCATTATTAGATGCAGAGTTTTTCCCTGAAGGTAAATCAATGTTATTACTTCGTCAACATATGTTTAAGAGTGCAGCATTTAACACTAACATTCAAAAATTCTTCACTGATCAACATAAAGCTATGACTAATCCTAAGAATGAGAACTATGATTCATCTATTCCAGTGAATTATGATGAGTGGGAAGTGAAAGACCTATTTGGCAATCCTGTCTTACTATCAAACGTAAAATTCATTTATACGCCTAGTTCGCTGAAAGCTCTAAAATTCAGTTATGTTAAAGGTAGTAAAGCTGACATGTATGATTATTGGAGAAGGTTAGTAGATGCAGAAGGATCAAAGTTTGGTGTGTGTAAAGCAGAAAAAAGTTCAAAATTTGAACGTGGTGAAAATGGTGAAATTCTTCATCAGACATCTTATCAACATTTGAACAGTTTACCTTTAAGTCAGAAAAAAGTTGATGAATTAGTTGAAAATGAACAAGGTTATATCATGAATTTAAAGAATGATGATGCTACATTTATCAAACATATTCAAGATAAAGCAAATAACTTGAACAGTAATGAAATGCTTTCTGCTATTTACAATGTAAATGAAGCAATTGTTAATACAGAAGAGTTTAAGAAATTCAGACGTGAAGAAATCAACAAACAAAAGAAACATGTACAGAAAGGTAAGGTTTTGGTAAATGCAGATTACTTGACACTTTTAGGGAATCCAGTCGAATATTTATACCATGCCCTATCTAAGTTTGATATTGATGAACCAAAGTCATTAGAATTACACGACAATGAAATCTACACTACATTATTTCCAACTGGTAAAGAATATGTAGGATTTCGTAACCCGCACACTGCTCCATCAAATGTGTTTGTAGGAAAGTCAGTACATAATGAAGCAATTAAGAATTATTTCAATCTCAGTGACAATATCATCTGTGTAAATGCTATCGATCACAATATCCAAAATAAACTTTCTGGATGTGATTATGATAGTGATACTCTAGTCCTAGTTGACTTTGATGATGAAATTTTAGAGATTGCTAAACGACTAAATAAAGATTATCCAGTATGTGTAAATAAAATTGATTCAGACCTAACCTTCTACAAATTAGATAAAGCTAATGCTTCAATGGCAAAGGTAGATAACACATTATCTGTCAGTCAGAAAGTGATTGGGCAAATTGTGAACAAGGGACAATTGTACATGAGTTTATACTGGGACAAAAAGAATAATGATGCTTCTGAAGAAACGTTAGAGGAATTGTTGAAAGGTGTGAACATCCTTACAGTACTGTCGGGGATCGCTATAGATATGTCCAAGCGCATGTACGACTTAGACCTGCCAACTGAAATTGATGTAATGGATAAGAAGTTAGAATTAAAACTTGACCCAAAAGATGACAAACGTAAGAAACCTTTATTCTGGAAAGTCAATGGAAGCAAAGACAAGAAAAAGAAGAAAGCAGATAAGAAAGAGAAAACGAACGATAAGAATGATGGTAAGAAGAAACCTAATAAGTTTGTTAAGTATGATACTACTATGGATTATCTGTTTGAAGCTCTTGAAGGTCTTAAATATGCTGATTCAAAGGATAAAATTAGGTTTAATGATTTGCTTGCTAAAGTGAAAAAGTCGGACGGAGACAGACACCAAAGAGCAGCTATCTTAGAAGAGGTTGAGGAAATGTCTAAGTACATTATGTCAATCAATTCAGATGAAAGTAATCTTAATGATAGTGAAAAAGATGAATATCAGTTAAATGTAATGGGCAACTCTAAGTACAAGATTGAAAAGAAGGATATTAAAATCGAAACAATGGTATCTACGATTGAATATGCACTTGATCCTAATAACAAATATGTAAGTCCATTACGATTATTGAAAGTGTTATATGAAACTCATACTGAGGTATTCTTAGAAGCATTTAAAAAATAGTCAAAAATGGAAAGAAACTTACACAGGAATGAAAAAATATCGCCTATAAACCTTGCGTTTATAGGTTTTTTGTGTTAGTGGATGATTGTCTAAAGGAGAGAGTAGGACAGTGTCTTGCATGCATGCGTTTAGACCGTTGAAATCATAGCAGAAACAATTTAGTGTTTTGTGGGAAAGTAGACACCTACAGACCTCCATTTTTATTTTTGTTAAAAAAAGTTCATAAAACCCCTGATTTTTAATTTCTATACTCAGTATAAGACATTGCTTATAGGAAGTCAACTGTTTTTAAATTTTTTTCAATTTCCTTTATTAAAAGTCTAGGGATACTTATCGCGTCAGCTAGGTACTCTTAGAATAACTTTTCTTACAATTTTTATTGATTACTAATAAATAAATTAATAATGAATGAAGCTTGTAATTTAAAACTAAGCTTACATTAAATTTCAAAGGAGCAAATGACAATGGAAAAAAACAAGAAACATCATAAAAACAATATGTTCTGGTATTGCTACTCTATGGACATGTTTGATTATCTACATGATGAAAAGAAAATCTCTTACATTACAAAAGCTAAACATCATAAGACAAATATGCCTTTTGTATTGTTTTTCAGAGATGAAGTAGCACAAGCATTAAGTGAATTAAAAGCTTCACAAAAAGTAATTTAATAAAAAACTAAATTTTAAAAAGGTAGGTACTTAAAAATGAAAATTATTGAAAATGGTAAAGAAATTATCTTAACTCCAATCCCTGAACTGTTGAATTGTAGCCAGGAAGTTTACAAGAATTATTTCTGTGATACAGAGGGCGGTAGAATCTGGTCAGTACATAGTGGACGTTTCCTTGTGAGCAATCCGAACCACAAAGGATACTGTTATATATCGTGTAAAGTAGGTGGAAAAGGCAGGTCATATGGACTCCATGTGCTAGTGTACTCATCTTATTCAGGTATGAAGCAATCTGATTGGAGAGCTATGGGATTAGAAATAAACCACATTCAAGAGAACAGCAAACACATCAACGCAATCTCCAACTTAGAATTAATCACCCACAAACAACAATTTCAAGACAAACACGACCCATATATTAGAGCTAAAATGGGAACAAGTAGACGCTTAAACGTCGAAAATGCACGTTATATTTTACAAGCATGGATTGATTATGAGGGAGAGAAGCGTAGCGTATTTGTTTGGGAAATGGTTGAGAGGTTTGGTGTAGGTTATCAATCTATTATTGATTTGTTAGAAGGTAGAAGTTATAAAAACCTTGGAGAGATAGTTTAAATTAATACATAAGTACATAGATGAATGTTGCTACCGCTCATTCTGAGTAAATTATAAAATACATAATACATACATACATACATATTGATTTAAAGTTAGAACAGAGTTGCAATATTGCTTCCCTGTTCTATAATTCATACTTATTTTTCTTTCCTTACACCTTTAAAAGGTTTATTATCACTTTTTACATCCATAATTCGTCCAGTGTCGGCATTACGCTTTGCCCAATTTCCGCTCTTTGTTTGAAACTGAGAACGTCCTTTAACAGCACCGTCACGATGTCCACCTGAATTTCCTGCCATAACTTTCACCACCTTTATAACTATTAAATTACAATATTCTACAATTTAAAAAGGAAATCCTTCCTAAAATGTAGAATGTTGTTGGAGAGGAGGTGATTAGTTTGGATAAGAAGGAAATTTTTATTGAGACACTTAAATTTATTAAGCAAAACCCACATACTCAATTTGCTGAAATCAAGCGTAATATCGAGTCTATTCTAAAAGCTAGAGGTATAATTGGCGAAAAAAGAGAACATATTGGAGGAGGTATTCTTACAAGGAATATTAGAACACCTGATGAAACAGCTCTTAAAATAAATGAGGTGTTTTATGATTTGCTTTATAAAGAAAGAATCTTAACGCCAGGTATTAATGATGATAATTTGAACTTACCTTTTGTTCATGTTTCGGATATGGATCGCTTAGAGGAGCTACTGAAAAATGATTAATAAAACTCGCTCAGCCTATTTGGTTGAGTTATACAATGCTATAGTAGATGAAGAGGGTATTTTTACAGGTGTTGATATTCAAGCTTATTGTTTCTGTCAAACAGAGGATGAAGCAAGGGAAGCTTGTGAGATACTTACTAGAGATTTACCACAAAGTTGTACTTATACTGTAAAAGGCGAAAATTTTAAGTACCCGTTTTACAATTACCAAAAAATACCTTACTTTAATTAATAAAGCAATAAAAAGCATTCGTTAATTCGAATGCTTTTTTATTATATTTAAATTCAGAAAGGGTGAGTAATGGGTAGTGAATCAAATTTTATTTCGGCAATTATTAGATGGTGAAATCGAATATGAAGACATAGCAGAAGGCAGAGATATGGAAATGACAGACGAACAGAAACACGAGATGAGACTATGGTTAGTAGGGATTTATGGTTTTTCATATGAGATAGCCAAAGGATATATTATATGAAATTAATGAAATGGAGTATTGTTTAATTATGAGTAAATTTAATGAAGCTACTGAAGTCACTGATGAGATAACAGAACGTGTTAATAAATTATTTGAAGCAGTATATGAAAAGGCAACAGTAGAAGAAAAGAATGATATGTTACTGGAACTACTTGAATTTAGTTATCAAAGGAATCGTGAATTAAAAGAAGAAATAAAATATCTGCGTGAAAGAGTATATGGAATTTAATTTACTACATATGTGATTTAAAAGGTCCAAGATTAAAGTTAAGTTAAACAATTAATCTTGGATTTAGTTTACCTTACCTTTCTATAACTATAGAAATCTTTAATATGTGCAGCGTGGTACTCACCATGAGAAGGTGCATTCATTAGCTCGAAATGCACATGTGAAGGTACATTATAGTATTCATATATTTCGTTTTTAAACTGGATTGTCAGGATTTTGGTACTAGAATCATAACCTACTGCAACTAAGTTAGAAGAACTTACTGGAGTTAATGCCATTGTTTCACCTCCTTTATATCTAATAAATTACAATATTCAACAAATATAGAGGATATCCTTCCTGATATGTAAAATTTAGTAGATAAATGGTAGAATTACAAAAGTGATATTTTACAAAAACGCGAAGCTTATATCAGTATTAGGAGATGTTTGACATGGAAGTAAGTAAAATGGGATTAAAGATACTTAAACACTTAAAAGAAAAAAGTGATAATGATAGGGTTGAAATTTCTGATAATAAATATGGATATATTGCAATTCTTCCATATATGGAAATAAAAGAGTTATTTCCTGGATGCGCATATTCAAAAGTGACGTTTGAATTGTTAAGTCTGATAGATCAAAAACTGATTTGCACAAACCTAGAAAAACCTTTTGAATTCCCAAGCCCTCAGAAGTTAGATAGCTCTATAACTAAATTTGGGATAACAGGAAGGGGTCGTGCGTGTTTAGAACAAAGAGCATTTACACTACTATCCAAGTATGTGCCATTTATAATTTCTATCCTTTCTATTCTGCTATCAATAGTTACTTTATTTCTCAAATTATTCGAAAAATAAAGTAACTAAAAACTCTAGATAATGTTCTAATAACAATGTAAGAGTCAGCCTTATGGTTGGCTTTTTATTATATCTACAATGTTCCAAATGAAATATGTGCTAAATAATTTATAAAACGAAAAAGGAGTAGATAAGTCATGACACAAGAAGAGTACAATAGCTTAGATCCAACAGTTCAAGCAACAGTAGATAGAATACAGTCATGGGTTACGATGGGTATGATTGGTCAAGAAGAAGCTGATGGATACATTCAAGATATATTAGATACAGTTAATGGAGTAGAATCTGATGGCAAAGGAATGGGCTAAATCTTTTTACAATTCAAGTGCTTGGAAGAAATGCAGAAAGTCTTATATTGTATCAGTTTTTAATTTGTGCGAGAGGTGTGGTGATATAGGAAAGATACTACATCATAGAGAGTATTTGACATCTGAGAATATTAACAATCCAGAGATATCATTGAATCACGATTTATTAGAATATTTGTGCCAAGAATGTCACAACAGAGAACATCATGAACAACGTGGTGTAGTTCATGATGGATTAGCGTTTGATGAGAATGGTGAGTTGATTAAAGTTAAAGAAGTGAAACCGTGGTGGGAATGACTATGCCCCCCTAATGAAAAGTAAAATAACGAATAGGCTAGAGACCGATGGTGAGCCTTAACGTAATACGCAGGTAATTTCCATATAACCCCACCCCCCTAATTTTTGAAGAAAGGAGCGCACAATAATGGCGAGTAATGAATTATCACCAAAAGAAGCAATGATTAAGAAGGAAGTAGCAAGATTGAACAAAATCTTCAAAGAGCTTGATAAGAATAGGAAATCAAGTGTAGATGGATTGATTCAAGAAGCAGCATTTATGAGAGCAACCCTTCACGACTTAAAACAAGACATTAATGAAAATGGTGTACTTGATAATATGCAACAAGGCGAGTACTCAATCTTACGTGAATCACCTGCATTGAAATCTTATAACTCAACCATTCAACGATACACCACTGTTATGAAAGAATTGTTTGCTATGCTTCCTAAACAAGAAATCAAGAAGGAAGACGATGGTTTTGATAACTTTGTGCAGAACAAATGAAGAAGTATCCATTAGCTTATAATCCAATCATTGAGTATTGGAACAAAATAGACAGTGGTGAGGAAATTGTATCACATAAAGTAAGACGTGTTTACAAAATGCTTGTTGAAAGTATGAACGATGATATGTGTGAGTGGGAATATAGAAGCTCTAAAGCAAATCATGCAATTGAGTTTATTGAAAACTTCTGTAAACACTCAAAAGGTAAACTAGGCGGTAAACCATTCATCTTAGAATTATGGCAAAAGGCAATGACTGCTGCTGTATTCGGATGCATACATAAAATTGATGATGTTCGTTGGTGGCAAGAATTTATTTTACTTGTTGCTCGTAAAAATGGTAAATCAGCTTGGGCTAGTGCTGTAGGACTCTATATGTTAATTGCAGATGGAGAAGCAGGAGCAGAAGTTGTTAGTGCTGCAACTAAAAAAGATCAAGCTAAAATTGTTTGGCAAGAATCTAAGCGTATGGTTAGTAAATCACCAGCATTAAAGAAGCGTATTAGAACATTAGTAAGTGAATTAATTTCAGATGCTACGGATTCAACATTTAAACCTTTATCAAGTGATTCAAATACACTCGATGGACTTAATATTCATTGTTCTCTTATTGATGAATTACATGCCATTGAAGATAAGAACCTTTATGACGTAATTGTGGATGGTATGTCAGCTCGTGAACAACCTTTATCAATTATCACATCCACAATGGGAACAGTTCGTGAAAATATCTTTGATATTAAGTATGAAGAAATCGAATTAATTCTCAATGATTACGATGATGTAGATGCAGAGCGTTCTCGTGTGCTTCCTATTGTTTATGAATTAGATAAGCGTGATGAATGGTTAAGTGACGATTACTCAGTATTCAAGAAAGCAAATCCTGGGCTTGGAACAATCAAAAAGACTGACCAATTAATATCTAAAGTTAAGAAAGCAAAGAAGAATCCTATATTGGTAAAGAACTTGTTAACTAAAGACTTTAATATTCGTGAAACATCTACTGAAGCATGGTTAACATATGAACAACTTTACAATGATAAGAAATTTGATATTGGTGAAATGAAACCTCGTTATGGAATTGGAGGTACAGATTTATCAGAGACAACCGATCTAACATCAGCATCGGTTATTTTTATGCTTCCTGATGATAATAAAGTTTATGTTGAGCAAATGTACTGGCTTCCAGAGGAATTACTAGAACAACGTGCCAAAGAAGATAAAATTCCTTATGACTCTTGGCGTAACATGGAATTATTACGTACCACTCCTGGGCGAGAAGTTCACCCTAAATTTGTAACGCAATGGTTCTTGGAAATACAAGAGGAATATGACATTTATCTAACTTGGGTTGGCTATGATAGATGGTCTGCTAAATATTGGGTTGAGGAAATGAAAGATAACTTTGGTGAACCTGCAATGTTACCTATTGCTCAAGGTAAACAAACATTATCACAACCTATGAAATCACTTGGAGCAGAATTAGAATCTAAAAACATCATATATCAAAACAATCCTATAACTAGATGGTGTTTAAGTAATACTGCAATTGACATTGATAAGAACTTATCGATTCAACCTAATAAAACAAAGAATCAACGTAGACGTATCGATGGAACAGCAGCATTATTGAATGCTTATGTAGTGTTACAAGAAAAGAAAAATGAATACATGAACATGATTTAGAAAAAGGAGGTGAGAATTTGGGATTATTCGGCTGGATGTTTGGCAATAAACAACCTGACACAAAAACATTACAACGATTTGAAATGATTAGTGATCAAAGTAATGGGTTCTTTGCATGGGGAGGTGACTTGTACGCTTCAGATATTGTTCGTTCTTGTATTCGTCCTAAAGCAAGAGCAATAGGGAAGTTGATTGCTAAACATATTCGAGATAGTGCAACTGACTTTAAAGAAAATCCAAATGTAGCTATTCGTTTTCTATTAGAAGAACCAAATCCACTAATGACAGGTCAAATGCTTCAAGAAAAAATGGCAACGCAACTAGAACTTAATCATAATGCATTTGCGTACATGAAGCGTGACCCATATACCAATGTGCCATATGAAATTTACCATTTAAATTGTGTTTCTGTTGAAGCTTTAGAAGGTCGTGAAGGTGACTTATTCTTAAAGTTTTATTTTGCTAATGGTAAATCTAAAACAATTCCATATGCAGACGTTATCCATCTAAGAAAGGACTTTCATTCTAGTGATTTGTTTGGTGAATCACCTGTAAACGCATTAGCACCGTTAATGGAAATTGTAAACACAACAGATCAAGGTATTGTTCAAGCAATTAAGAATAGTGCAGTAATCAAATGGATTCTAAAGTTCACAGCAAACATTAGACCAGAAGATATGAAGAAACAAGTAGATGATTTTACTAATAGTTATCTTAATATCGAAAATACTGGTGGTGCTGCTGGTGTAGATAGTAAATTTGATGCTATTCAAGTTAAAGCAGATAACTTTGTACCAAATGCAGAGCAAATGGACAGAACTATTCAACGGATTTATTCATTCTTCAACATTAATGAAAAGATTATTCAATCTAAGTACAACGAAGATGAATGGAATGCTTTTTATGAGTCTGAAATTGAACCTATCGCAAGACAATTAAGTGAAGAGTTTACACGTAAAATATTCTCTAGAACTGAAAGGGGATATGGAAACAAAATTATCTTTGAAGCTTCTTCATTACAGTATGCTTCTATGCAAACTAAACTTGCTCTTGTTCAAATGGTTGACAGACAGGCACTTGTTCCTAATGAATGGCGTAGAATACTCAACCTTGCACCAATTGAAGGTGGAGACTTACCACTACGTAGATTAGATACTGCTTTAGTTGACGATGGAAACACTACATCAAATGAATCATCGAAAGGTGGTGAAAATGTTGACAAAGGAGATGAGACAAAACAAACAGATGAACAATCAACAGAAGGAAAAGCAGTTGGAGAACAGACAGATTGATGTAACAAGCCTTGAAGTTCGTGCAACTGGTAATGATGATTACATTTTAGAAGGTTACATAAACAAATTTAATAATCGTTCATATTATCTTGGTGCTTTTTATGAGGAAGTACAGAAAGGTGCATTTGACCGAACATTAGCAGATGGACATAACATTTATGCATTAAAAAATCATGATGATGAGCTTAGATTAGGCTCTACACACTCAGGATCACTTCAATTGTTTGCCGATGACGTGGGATTACGGTTTAGTTTAAAAATTAATCCTGAAATCTCATATGCTAAAGACGTTTACCACCTTGTAAAAGATGGACTATTAGAAAACTGTTCATTCGGTTTCTATTGCATTCAAGATGAAATTGTTAGGTTATCAGATGGAACAGATTTACGATATCTCAAAGAGATTGAGTTAGTCGAAGTTACATTAACAAATAAACCTGCATATGAATCTAGTCAAGTTGCATGTAGAAGTTACGATGAATTCAAAGCAAAAGAATTAAAAAATAAGCAAGACGAATTAAAACGGAAAAAGTTATTACTAAAACTAAAATATTTCAATTAAAGGGAGTTAACTAAAATTATGAAAACATTAAAAGAAATCGAAGTTCGTTCAGCAGAAATTCAAGCATTATTAGAAGGTGAAACAGACGTTGATGTAGACGCATTAGAAACTGAAATGCGTGAATTAGCACAAGACAAAGCGAAGCATGAAAAACGTGCTCGACTATTAAAGGAAGCTGGTGAATTAAACGTGAAAGAAGAAGTTCGTACAATTGAATCATTTAACACACAAGAACATCAAGAAACTCGTGAGCAAGCAGATGTAGAAAAACGTGCAAAAGACCTTAAAGAAGACCGTGCTATTACAGTTGCAAGTGGAGATTTAGTATTACCTAAACACACTTCATCTTCTATCAATGGTACATTCAATCAAATCTCAACTTTACTTGATCGTGTAAAACTTACACCGATGACTGGTGGAGAATCATTCCAACAACCATATGAAGTTTCTCATGGTGAAGGTGGATACACTGATGAGCAAGGGAACTATGTAGAAGTTGAAGTAGAAACTGATTATGCAACAATCGGTAAAACTAAAATTACTGCTTACAGTGAAGTAACAGAAGAAGTACAAAAATTACCTGCTGCAAACTATGAAGGATTAGTTATTAATGGTGTAGGTAAAGCATTACGTCAAACAATTACAAAAGAAATTCTAGTTGGTAATGGTGCTGTTGGACATTTAACAGGTATCTTCTCTAACCAAGCTAAAGCTATTGACCCTGCTACTGACCTAGCAATCTCTGCAATTACTGCTGAGACTTTAGATGAAATTATCTTCTCTTATGGTAACAAAGAGGATGTTGAAGCTGTTGCAACATTGATTCTTTCTAAAGCAGACTTAAAAGCATTCGCTATGTTACGTGATGGTCAAGATAAGAAAGTCTATGAAGTTAAATCTCAAGGTAACACTGGTACAATCGATGGCGTTCCTTACATCATCAACTCTGTATGTGCTCCTGTTTCTGTTGCTAGTACTCCTGCTGGTGCTTATGCTATGGCTTACGGTGTTCTACAAAACTATGAGCTTGTAACATTCTCTGGAACTGATATTCAACGTTCTAATGACTTCAAATTCAAACAAGGTATGATTGCTCACCGTGGTTCTGTATTTGTTGGCGGTAACGTAGTAGCTCACAACGGTTTCTTACGTGTGAAGAAAGCTCCAACAGCTTAATAGTTAATAAATTATAAAGGACTGGTAATTAATGATTTATAAATCGACTGTATTGAAAGCTTTTAAAGACAAAGATACAGGTCGTCACTATGGAATTGGTGGCTTTTTCAGTTCTGAAGATGCTGAGAGAGTCGCCTATTTAGGTGATTTAGGTTTTGTCAGTAAGGAAGTAAAAGAAATTAAACCTGAACCTGTTGAAGTTAAGCAAAAAGAAACAGCAGATAAACCACCATTTAAACATGTTGGTGGTGGCTGGTACGAACTAGCTAATGGTGAAAGAGTTAAAGGTAAACAAAAAGCATTAGAAGCCATTGAGAGTAGGTGATTAGATGATTGAAAAGGTGAGAAAGAGTTTAAGAATTTCTCACACTGCATTAGACGATGATATTCAAGACTTAATTGACGCAGCATTAATGGAATTACAGTTGTCAGGTATTAAAAAATTAGATGAGAGTGATCCATTGATTATTCGTGCTGTAACAGTATATTGTAAAGCTGAATTTGGCTTTGACAATCCTGATGCATACAGGTTTAGAGCTTCATTTGAATCATTACGTAATCATCTATCTTTAGCAGGTGATTATAATGCTTCATCGTGATATCGCTCATCTATTAACAACTGAAATCAAGAAGACGAATGGTGTTCAAAACAAAGTAATCACTAGTAAGCAAATGGTTTTCGTAAATAAGAAAAGCGTTGGTACTCAAGAGTTTTATCTTGCTTCTCAAACTGGTTTCACACTTGAATTAATGTTGGAAATGCACACCTTAGATTATAATGCCCAAGAATATGTTGAGTTTAATTCTAAAACGTACAGAATCATACGCACGTATGAAAAAGGCGATACGATTGAATTAAAATGTCAAGCTCATAGTGGTAAATTGTAATGCCATTAGAAGTAACTGGATTAAAAGAAATGGCAGATAAGATTAAAAAAATTGAAGCAGTAATGAAGAGTACTAGAATTAGTGAAATGGCTTTAGAAGCTGGTGCAGAAATCTTACGTGATGAAGTTAAGCGTAGAGCACCACGTTCTAAAGGCGGTGGTAAACATGCTGCTGATCGTGTGGTTATTTCAGCAGTAATTGAAGGTAAAATTGCTATTGGTTTCATTCCTGATGATTGGTTCATGAAATATCATGAATGGGGAACAAGCAAAATGAAAGCCAGACCATTCTTTGAACCAGCGTTTAATGCAAAGCAAAAAGAAATTCAACAAGCTATGTACAACGTTTATGTAAGAGAGTTGAAAAAAATATGATTTACGATTTAATTGAAGAATTGTTAGAGCCATTAGAAGTAACGACAGGTGTTATTAGAGTAATTGACCCACCTGATACGTACATAACCTATTTTCAATATGATGAAGGTGCTACATGGTTCATAAACGATGAAGAATCAATAACAACATATTACATTCAAGTGGATGTATGGTCAAAGATTGATGCATTCTCACTTGGAAAAGAAGTACAAAACAAATTAATAAAAAATGGATTTATTAGAAGAAGCGTATTCCACGACTATGAAGAGGACACTGAGTTGTTCCGTCACGGGATGCGCTTTTCCTATACACAAAAAAACTAAACTAAGGAAAGAAGGAATTATTAATGTCAGCAGATAAAATGACAGTCGGTTTTAAAAATATTCATTTCGCAGTAATGCAAGAAGATGTACGTAAAGGTGAAACAACTTATGGAGCACCTAAATATTTCGCAGGAGCAATGCAAGCAACATTAAATCCAAATGCCAGTTCACAAACTGTACACGTAGATGATGTACCTGTTGCAACTGTAACAAGCACTGGAGTTTTAGAGATGGAACTTCAAGTGGACAGCATTTCTAAGGAAGCAGCAGCAGAATTATTTGGCTATCGTATCGATGCTAATGGCGTATTACTTGAAGCAACTAAGAATAAATCTCCATATATCGCTTTAGGATTCGAGTCTGAGTCTATCGATGGCGGTAAATTAATGAACTGGATGTACAAAGGAAAACTTACTGTACCATCTCAAGAATTCCAAACTAAAGGTGAATCTGTAGAGATCAAGAACCAATCAGTAACAGGTCAATTCGTTAACCGTTTATCTGATGGTGAAAAGAAAGTATCTGTACATAGTAACGATGAAGGTATCAACCAAGAAGTTATTCTTGACTGGTTCGATGAAGTTTATAAGCCAGTTGAAACAACTGTACCACCAACTGTTTAATCAAAATATACCCTATGGGAGTATCTATAATGGGTACTCCCTTTTTTTCTATTAAATTAACCAAAAAATATTGGAGGAACTTAAAAAATGATGGATTTAAAATTACGAATTAACAGAAAGTACAAGCAAATGCACGAGCCTTTTATTTCAGGAATGACTTACAGAAACTTTTTACCTTTGAGCGAAAAGTACGATTTCTTACATGAAGAAGTACCATTCCAAGCATTAGATGAGTTGATTGTTCTTATTGTAGAAGCTTTTGATAAACAGTTTACAGTAGATGAGTTTTATTGCGGTCTAAGTTCTTATGATTTACGTGTAAAAATTGCAGAGTTCTTAGCGATTGTAAAAGGATTCCCTTCACAAATGGAGTTGTCTGACGAAGAATTAGCAGAAATGACTAAGGAAACGGACGATGATGCCACACCCTCAGACGGAGGCGGAGAAGCTTGACGATTTCTACAACTACATGTTGATTAATCAAGGTTTAAAGCCACATGAAATTGATCAGATGGACATTCATCACTTATTCAAATTAGTGCGTAAACAAATTAAACAAAACAAAGAAAATGATAAAAACAACTCAAAAGGAAACAGCAAACAAGAACCTAAACCACGACAAGGTTTCTTAGATGAAATACCTGGGTGGGCATAAAAAAAGAGGGAGGTGAACACAGCATATGGATATGGGCAATATGGCTTCAATGAAGTTCAAACTTGATTTAGAAGGACTTGGTTCAGCAACAACAGACTTTGCAAAATTAAGTCGTGTTACAAAAATTTATGATAGTGAAATCGCTAAAGCTAAAGCAGGTATTAAAAAGTTTGAACAAAATTTAGATGCAATGAAAGAAGTTGCTGATGCAACAACTAAGAAATTAGAAGTACAAAAACTTACTCTTAAACAAATGGAAGAAGAGTATGCTGATTTAGTTCGCACAAAAGGTGAAGATGATGCGGAGACACAGAAATTATTAACTAGATATAATCGTCAAGTAGCTCAAATGAAAAAGACTGAAATGGGTTTACAAAACCTAAATGGCAAGATTAAGGAACAAGGTAGTACTTATGTTGAAGTTTCAAAAGAAGCAGACAAAGCAATTAAAGATATCGAACAAGATTTAAAAGTTTTAAATAGTCAGTATGATAAAACAACTGATGGGATCAATGATTTAAAACAAGAATCAGAGAAATTAAATAAAACTTTAGAATTGCAAGGTAAAGTTTCTGAGCAACTAAAGAGAAAATATGAAGCTTTAAAAACTGAGAAGGGTGAAGATAATAGAGCAACGAAAGACGCTTTAATAGCTTATAACCAGTCTATCCAAACAATGAAGAAAACCGAAACAGCATTAGATGGTGTAAAGGTTAAGATACAAGAACAAGGTAGCGAATTTACTAAAGCGTCTAAGGAAGCTAAGGAGTCACTAGATGGTATTGAACAAGATTTAAGAGTCTTAGCTAGTGAGTATGGAAAAACGTCTGCTAGTATGTCTAAAATGGGTTCTAAATCAGAAGATTTATTTCAACAATCTGAACACCTGGAAAAGCAATTAAGACTTGAAGAGAAAGCAGTTCAAGCATTAAGAAGTAAATATGAAGCATCGGCAAGAGAAAAAGGTGAAGATGCAAAGGAAACAAAAGAAGCGTACATTCAATTAAATGAATATGTCGCAAAGATGAACAAAACAGAAAGAACCTTGAACAGTCTAAATCATAAAATAGATGACTCGAAAGGGACATTTAGATTATTTGGACGTGAAGTTCATATTGCTGGTGGAAAGTTGGATGAGTTCAAAGAACGTGCAGGAGATATTCATTCATCAATGAAAGCTGGTATGGTTGCTGGATTGGCTGCTGGTGGAGCTGCATCTGTTAAGGCTGCTGTTGATATTAACAGTTCACAAAAGCGTATCCAATCACAATTAGGTCTTACATCTAAAGCCACGAAAGAATTAAATAAAATTACTACAGATTTATGGAAAAAAGGTTACGGTGAAAATATGGACGAAGTTCGTAATGGACTCGTTCAAACTAGACAGAATATTAAAGACTTGAACAACGATGAATTGAAACAAGTAACACAAGATGCTTTAGTATTAGCAGATGTTTTTGAATCAGATGTAAATGAAGTAACTCGTGCTGGTGGAAATGTAATGAAAGGTTTCGGTATAGACGCTAAACATTCATTTGACCTTATGGCATGGGGAGCACAAAAAGGCTTAAATTTCTCTAATGAAATGTTCGATAATCTCTCAGAATATGCTCCACTTTATAAACGCATGGGCTTTAGTGCTGATGAGTATTTCCAATTATTAGCTCAAGGTGCTCAATCAGGCGTTTATAATCTTGACTACATAAACGATGCAATGAAAGAGTTCCAAATCCGTATTTCTGATGGTTCAAAGAGTACATCTGATGCTTTTTCTCTTATGTCTAAAGAGACTAATAAAGTGTGGAAAGCTTACCAAAATGGTAAAGCAACAGTAAAAGACGTACATAATACTGTTCTTAAAGAGTTACAAGGTATGGATGACCAAGTTCAAGCCAACATGATTGGGGTAGGAGTATACGGAACGAAATGGGAAGATTTAGAAAAAGATTCCATGTTCGCTCTTGGAAACATCGATGGAAAGATTAAAGGTGTAGATGGAAGTATGCAAAGAGCTTCTGCTGTAACTGAATCAGTAGGGCAACGTGCTAAGGCTGCTTTCCGTGAATTTATGTCTGCAATCGCTCCATTAGGTACTAGATTATTAGATATCGCTGATCGTTGGATGCCTAAAATCGAAACAGGTATTAAAAATGTTACAACTGCATTTGATAAAATGTCACCTTCTGCACAAGATGCTACGATTGCTGTTTCAGGATTTGTAGGTGCTGGTGTTGGTATCGCTGGTATGATTGGCGGTATTGGTGGAATTGGTAGTGCATTTGCTTTATTATCTAATCCAATTGGTTTAACAGCATTAGCAATTGCTGCTGTTGGAGTAGAAGGAGCACTAGTTTATAGGAATTGGTACGCCTTAAAAGACCTAATGAAAGACCATCCATTTTTAGGATTAGCTATTAAACTAACTCCTGTTCAGGGACAATTCATTGAACTTGTAGGTAGCATTCGTGAGTTCCGTGACCAAATGAACAAATCAGCAATCGACACTGGATTAAATTCAGACAAGATTTCAGAAGGAACTAAGAAAGCTGTTCAAGCCTACATGGATATGGACAACAAAGCGTATGCTTCAATGGTTAATCTATCTGCAAGAGGTGGAATAGTTACAGATGAGTTTGCTAAGAAACAAATCTCTCAATATGAAGCAATGGCTGCTAAAATTCAAACTTCAATGGACACTGACCATGCAAAACGTATTGAAAAGACTAAAGCTTTATTTGCAACAAATGGTGCATTATCTGACGAAGAAAAAGAACTAGCTTTAAAGAAAATGGATGATGACCATGCAAATAAGAAATTACGTCTTGAAGAGTATGTGAGAAAGGTTTCTGAAATTGAAAACAGAGCAGCAAAAGAGAAACGTGACTTAACTGAGTCTGAAAAACGTACTGTAAATGGTATTCGTGAAAATATGCGTGTTGAAGCTGTGAAAACTTTAAGTAAATCTGAAGCTGAACAAAAGATGATTCTAGGACGTTTGAAAAATGACGCTTCTAAATTATCAGCAGAGCAAGCAGCGAATATTGTTAAATCATCTGCAACTCAACGTGATAAGACTGTTAAACAAGCAGACGAACAGTATCAGAAACAAAAGAAAAAGTACGAATATCTACGTGATGTAACTGGTACTATTACAGCAGAACAAGCAAGACGTTCTATTGCAAATGCTAAAGAACAACGTGATCAAACTGTTCGTAAAGCTGAACAAATGCACGAGAGTGTTGTAGAAGAAGCACAAAAGCAAGCACAAGGACATATTGATGCTGTAAATTGGGAAACTGGAGAGGTAAGAACTGGGTGGGACGATATGTATGACAAGGTTCATGCAGTCTACAATAACATCTTAGAATTCTTCGGAAAAGACCCTAAGAAAAAGAAATCAACAGGCTCAACTAAATTCAAAAAGGATACTGGTAAACGTTCAGGCGGTACAGTAACTAAAGGTGGAGCAACTGAGAAGCAATATGCAATTGGTACACCAAACGGTTCACATCCAGGCGGTTTAGCTAGAGTCGGTGAAGTCGGTGAAGAGCTTGCCTATGTTCCTGGGCGTGGAGTAGGACTAGTGGGTGTAGGTGGAGAGCAAGTCTTAGATTTACCAAAAGGTACATCTGTATTACCTCACCATCACACTAAGAATCTACTTAAACGTTATGGATTTGGTGGAAAAATGCCTGCTTATAAAAATGGTACAAAGGATAGCGTCTTTGATATGGCTATGAAAGGTGCAGAGCACTTATGGGATAGTGGTATGGAAAAGATTGGTGCTACTGATAAACTAATTCCTGATTGGTTCAACAAAATCTCAGGTAGCCCATTAGGACTTATGAGAGACATTGCAGTAGATAGCGTTCAAGGATTGATTGATGATTTTCTTGGTGCATTCGGTGGTGGAGATGGTTCATTTACTGGTATCGGTGGATACTATCTAGGTGCTCCATTCCGTATCACAACACGATTTACACCAAACGGAAACAAAAATGATAAAGTTCATAAAGGCGGAGTTCACCGTGGACTTGATTTAGCCGCAAGCGCTGGAACCCCGATTAAAAGCTTAACGTCAGGCACGGTAGCCGAAGTTTTGGTTAACAATGCTACTGGTGGTAACTTAGCTCGTATTCGTTCAGGTTCAGATTTGTTATCTTATGCTCATATGAAATCAGCACCATTAGTTAAAGTAGGGGATGCAGTAAAAGAAGGTCAAGTAATTGGTTACGTGGGAAGCACAGGATTCTCGACAGGTAATCACCTTGATTTGAAGATTAAGCGTAACGGTAAGTACATTGATCCATTGGCATATCTACAAGGTAAAGCTGGTGGAGAAGGTGGATATTCTGGTGGAAGCTACAAAGGACAATTCTCTTCTATCATCAACGCAGCAGGTAAGAAATATGGTGTTAGTCCTGCTTTAATCGCTGGTATTATTCAACAGGAGTCTAAATTTAACCCTAATGCTCGAAGTGGTGTTGGTGCAACTGGTTTAATGCAGTTAATGCCTGCTACAGCTCGTTCTATGGGTGTAAGAAATCCTCGTGACCCTTATCAGAATATTATGGGTGGTACACGCTACATCAAAGAAATGTTGAGATTGAATCACGGAAATTTACCATTAGCATTAGCTTCATATAATGCTGGATACGGAAACGTATTGAAATATCATGGTATTCCACCATTCAAAGAAACACGAAACTATGTACGTATTGTTCAAGCCAACTATAACAGATTCAAGAAACAAGGTCTTGGTGGATATGCAACAGGTGGTAAAATTACTGACCACCAAGTAGCTCAATTAGGTGAAAATGGATATGACGAGTATGTATTAACTACTGAGCCACGTTACAGAAATAAAAACTTAGCCTTACTTGCAGAAGTGTCAGAAAGACTAGGTGCATACAGTCCTATTCCTAAAGTGCCTAAGACTTCAAATGTTTCTAATAATATTATTAATAACAACACGACTAATAACGCATCTTCTGCACAGCAACAACCATCGATCAATTATAGTCCTACTATCAACTTTACATACACAGGTAGTCCTGATATGAAAAGCATGAAGTTGGCATATGAGAATCTGAAGAAACTAATGAAAGAGGATATGGAGAAAGCTAACCGTCCTAAAGGTATTAAACTAACAGGAGGTCTAATTTAATGGAAAGTAAGATTATAAGTTTTGGGGGAGTTCCGACTCCCTCTTTTTTAATTGTCGAGAAAGTTGATTTACCACCATTAGCACCATCGATTATAGCAACTAAAGAAATTCCTATGAAAAGTGGTAAATTATTTGCCAATCAAAAGTTTGATTCTCGTACAATTCCAGTTGATTTAGCTTTAATCGCACCAAGCAAAGACGAATATCAAGAAACATGTGCAAAATTAGCTGAATGGCTTTATTCAAAAACACCACAACCAATCATCTTCTCAGAAAGACCAAATGTTACATACTACGCAATTCTTGAAGGTGGTACAGACTTAGAACAATTTAGAGAACTAGGAAGAGGTACAGTTAACTTTGTTTGTCATAAACCTCATGGATATGGAACAACGCAAGAAATAGCTTTAGATTTAACTAAAGAATCAACACCTCTTATTAACTTAGGTAACATGGAAACCTCACCTATTATCGATGTAACAATGGCTAAGAATGTTACAGATTTCTTCATTGCAACATCTGATAAGTACTATTATTTTGGTGAACCATTTGATCCAACAGAAAAACAAGTAGTTGATTTATCACCAACAATTATGAATGACAATTGCAGTACTACACAGGATTGGTTAAATGTAACGGATTGGACTGTAGACGGTGGAGTTATTCGTGGTGCAGCAATTCAATCTAATGGTTACACATTTGAGCAAGGAGCAACAGATGGTAAAAGAGATTATGGTACAGCAAGTGGATTGTGGCATGGTTCATCAATGGTTTATTCATTAGACCATGAAGTACAAGATTTTGAGATTGAAGTAGAGATAGGATTCAAAGCAACTGATAAGAAACAGAAGGGTAGAATAGAAATTTATTTTTTAGATTCATCAAACCGCAAACTTGGTAAGCTTGCTATGAAAGATATTGATGATAAACGAGATAACCCAATTTTTGAAACACGATTAAGAGCACCTGATGGATTTACTAAAGGTAGTGAGTACACTTATGGTGCAAAGAAAGGCGTATTCAGTAATTTTCATGGACATATCAAATTGGGACGTAGAGGAAGACAATGGCATAGCTTTATTGCAAAAATTGATGATTTAAACCGATACGTAGCTAGGGACTATAAATCAATGACAGACACATGGAATAAATTTGGTACAAAAATAGCTAAGATTCAAATTCATTTTGGTGCATATAGCAATGATCCAGCAGTTGATTCAATGTGGATTGGTAATGTTTTTGTTGAAGAGTATCTTCCTAAAGCTGATAACAAGGTTGATTATTTGTTTAAAAAGAACGACAGACTTCATATCAATTGTGAAACAGGTGAGATATTACGAAATGGAATGGACGCTTCAAATAAGCTTTACATAGGTTCAGAACCTTTAATCATACCTAAAGGTGTAAGTGGGTTGACTGTATCAGACCCATCTATTTTTAGTAGTGGTAAAGTGCGATTTACAGAGAGGTGGTTGTAATAATTAATGTGGTATATTTTAGATAAAAACTATAATACGATTGGTATTCTAGATAATGACTTTCCTGAAGGATGTCCGATTCTTAGAGATGTTATGAAATCGACATTAGCCGATGGAGCTAAATATCTAGAGTTTGATGTTCCATCTGACCATGAAAAAAGTTCCCTTTTAACTATTGGGAACTTTATTGTTTATGTAGATGCTAAAAAGAATCGTGAACTATTCAGAATTACAACAGGAATTGAAGAAAACGGAGAAAGTATGACTGCTACAATTAAATGTGAATTAGCAGCAGTTGGTGACTTATTCAGCAAAGTAATTGAAGATAAGGATTTTACCGCAACTAGTTTAGAAACGATCATTGATTTTCTTGCAACTGATACGACATGGAAACTAGGTGAATGTTATTACAGTGGAAGCATAACTAAATCATTCGAAGATTTACCAAGAGCAAACGCAGCAATTCTTGATGCCATTTCTGATTTTGATGCAGAGGTAGAATTTAAAATTGAGTGGGATAATGTACGTCCAGAGAATAAGTTTATTAACATCAAAGATAAAATTGGACAAAAAACAGGCGTAACAATTCAATATGAACAGAATCTTGAAGGACTTACTAAAACAACTGAAGGTAATCCAATTGTTACAGCATTAGTTGTAAAATGTTCAAATAAAAATGCAAATGGTAATGCAATCTTATTGAAAGATGCAAAGGTTACACCGCCAGACGGTTTTGAAATCATCGGAAATAGATTGGTTGATAATGATGCGTTAGAGAAATACGGTAATGGTATTAAACATATTGAAGACAGTTTTATCGATCAAACGTCAACTAACCCTGTTGAACTTTATAATAACGCATTAGCTTATCTACAAAAAGTAAACAAACCAAAAGTTACATATGAAGCTTCTGTAATTATGCTTGAACAATTCGAAGGTTACAATCACATGTATGTTGAAGTTGGCGATACTGTTAATGTAAAAGATACATCGGGAAAGGAAAAGCAATTCTTAGAAGCTCGTATTCTTGAAAAAGAGATAAGTCAAACTGATAACACTAAGGGTGGAATTGTACTTGGTGAATTTGTTGTGCGTCAAGTCACAGCTATTGAAGCAGTAGAGAAAGCACAGAAAAAACTTCAACTCAAAGAAAAGGAGTGGAGTGAAGCCTACGATTTAGCACATGGTACAGCAAAAGAACTAGACGAAGTAAAAGATAATATTGTCTATAAATGTGATGTCTTTTCAACTAAAGGAAGTACGTTTAAAAATGGAATAATTAATACTCAACTTGTAGCAGTAGTTTATAAAGGCACAGACGATATCACTACAACTCTTCAAGAAACAGTGTTCAATTGGAAAAAGTTTAATGGTGATGGAACACAAGACACAACTTGGATTGGTACAGGAATAGGTAGACTTGTGACAATTACATCTGATGAAGTCGAAAGCAGAACTACATTTCAATGTGAAGTAACTGTAGATGGAAAAATAGTTGCAATTGATCAGATTACAATTATTGATTTAAATGACGCAATTATAAATGGTGAACGTCCAGAGAATCCAATAAAGGGTACTATGTACATTGATTCAACGGTATCACCTCCAATTTGGTACACCTATAATGGTACAACATGGGAAAAGCAAGCGTTATCTGTTGGAGATTTAGACCCTGCATTATTAACTGTTATCACTGATAACTCGGACGCATTAGAAGTAATAGATAAGCGTGTTACAACATCAGAAAGCACACTTGAACAACTTAGTAGCTCAATTACATCTAAAGTTGAATCAACTACATTTGATGAGTTAAAGAAAAATGTAGATAGTAATACATCAACTATTTCACAACAAGCAGGACAAATTAGTTCTAAGGTTGAGAAGAATAATGTTGTTTCTGAAATCAATCAAACATCCGAAACAGTTAAAATTGATGTATCTAAATTAGATATTAATGCAATTGCTACATTCTTTCCTACAGGTAATCCCAATATGATGCCTGCAAGAATAGATTCATTTGAACAGTTGGATATTGGTGTTGTACCAAGTTCCATGTTCTTAGGTACACCATCATTAACACAGAAAAATATCACAAACCTTTACTCATATGATGGTACTCGTTCACTTGTACTTCAAAGTTCAGCAACTTCTGATGGATGGTTGTATCTTTCATCAGGTTCAAGTGTCTACAACGTGCCTGTTCAAATGGGAGCTTCATATTTCTTCTCATTCTATGTGTACAATCCCGATGCAATAAATACAGCTAGAATTCGTGCTTCTGTTAAATTATCAAGTGGTTCGTTTATTTCTGGTGGAGCTAAATTAGTCGGTGGAAGTGACGGATGGTATAGATACGAACTTAAAGCAAATATTCCTACAGGTATTTCATCTTGTAACCTAGTTATCTATAATGATACTCCAAATATTCCAGCTTATTTTGATTGTTTCCAATTTGAACGAGTAGACCCTAATGCAATCAAAGCAAGTCCATTTAAGCCTACTTCAGTAACTATTATTAATGGTGGAAATATTACAACTCAATCAATTGTTGCAGACCATATTAAATCATTGAATGGACTTAATGTAAATAATGGAGCACTTGTTGTTGGCGCAAACTCTGTAACTATTGGAGAAGGTACTACTTTAACTGCTGCAAAATTTGCTGGACTACGTGGTAACACTATTTACTTTGGTGATAAAGGTGCAAAGATTGATGTAACAACAGCAGGAACAATTAACCGTGCTCGTTTCGGTGTTAACGATAGCATTTACATAGCAATTGATGATAATAATAACTTCAACTTCGTTATGGACGATGGACAATTCAACCCCAAATTATGGAAGGATAACAACGGTCATAGATTACTAAGTTTAGGTTCAGCTAACATTGCTGGATTAGCTAGTGGTGAGGCTGTACATATTCGAAATCAAGCTAATTCAACTTATGCTAAATTGGCTGCTTCAGATATCACGGCAACATCAAGTCTTGATGTATGGGGCGGTGGTGGATTCAAAGGTGACGTAAGTATCACTAGCAATGGTGGCTTGTTAAAACTTAATGGTTCTACTCATGCGTATATTGAGGTTTCATATGGTGGTGTCCGTAAAGGATTCATTGGTACAGAGTCGGCAACAGGAAGTAACATGGTTATTGCTTCTGATAAAGATGAAATTATCTTCAAGACTGATGTATGTCGTGTGAAAGTAGATAACGGTACAGCAAGGGTTGACTTTAAAAATGCTAATGATAGTGCCTACATTCCTATCTACGCTTCAAATATCACTTATAACTCTGTTCGTGAGCGTAAAAAAGATATTGAACCTTTTGCTGGTACTGAATATCCTGATGGAACGATTAAAACAGCATTACAGCAAATTAACGACACACCTATTCGTACATATCGATTTGTTGAAGAGTTAGAGAATGAAAGAAAACATGTAGGTTTGATTCTTGACGAAAGCCCAGTCGATGTTATCGACATTCGTGGGGAAGGTATTGATGCTTATGCTATGGGCACTTACTCTTGGTCAGCCATTCAAGAATTAAGTAAAGAGAATCGGGAATTACGTTCTAAGAATGCAGATTTAGAGGCGAGACTTGCAAAATTGGAGCAACTTATATCTTAAATTACTTTAAACGCCTTGAGCGTTATTTTTTATGTCTAAAGTGAGAGGAGGTGACAGTAATGGATCAGACAATCCTAGATATGTTAATCAAACAAGGGGGCTATGCTGCGCTCTTTATTTGGCTATTTTTTAAAACTATGAAAGATTCAAAAGATCGTGAAGAAAGGCTTATGAATCACGTAGAGCGTACCACTGATACTTTGAAGCAAATTGAACAGAGCGTATCGGGTATGCAGGAAGAAATCAAAGATATTCGAGAGCGAATTGAAAAATAAAAATAATGAAATGGAGATGCTTTAAATGGTAAAGAAAATTTATCTTGATGAAGGACATGGGGAAAGCAAAGATTCAGGAGCAGTTAATGCTAAAGAAGGGTTAATGGAAGCTAAGTTAAACTTACAGTTATCCAATTATGTAATTGATCACTTAAAAGCAAACTACACAGGGTTTGAAATTAATCGTACACGTTCGGACAGAACATTCGCTTCACTAGGAGCACGAGCAGCCAAAGCTAATAATTGGGGTGCTGATGTGTTCGTATCTATCCATGTTAATGCAGGTGGAGGTACTGGTTTTGAATCATTTATCTACAACAAAACCACCTCATCTAAAACTAAAGAATTACAAAAATGTATCAATAATCATGCAATGTCTGCCGCTAAGAAGCATGGTCTAGGTGCTCATGGTAATCAACCATATAAGTCAGGTAATCTATCAGTATTACGCAACACAAATATGCCAGCATGTTTAACAGAAATTTGTTACATCGATTCTAAGGATTCTGAGTTACTAAAGAACGAAGCTTTCTTGAAGGATATGGCAGAAGCATATGCACAAGGTATCGCAGACTTCTTATGTCTTCCAAAGCAATCTAATAATAAGAACTCTGAGCCTAAAAAGGAACAAGCACAAAAGCCAATTAAAGCTCCTGCTAAATCAGACGATAAAGCAATCGGTACAGTTAAAGTTAAAGTAAATGATCTATATTATTACAACAAAGCGGATTGGAATGCAAAAGTAGGTAAAGCTAAAAAAGGTGATGTGTTCACAGTAGTTGATAAAGTAAAAGTAAACACAGTCTATATGTACAAATTAGTAAGTGGTACATACATTACTGCATATGAAGGATACGTACAATTCAAAGGTAAATAATAGAGGCTATGTTATAGTAAACTTTACCATAGTAGAATTTGGCTAAGAAGGTTATATAAAATTAAGAAAGAATAAATAGGATATGAATGAAAAAAACTTAGAGTGGTGAAAGAATGAGAACGATTAAAAGAATTGCGAAAGTTGGAGAAAAAATAAAAATAGTGGATGATAAAGGTTGGCAACAATCAGGGTTATGGAAGAATCCGCATCCAATAGGAAGTGAATGGGTTGTAAAAAGAGTGATGCTTGAAAATTGCACTCCACCAGGAATGGTTTTTGTTAAGGGAAGCAATTATGGAATAAGTCCTTTACTTTATGAAGTAATTGAAGAATAAGCCTCTAATAAAACGAAGCTTATTCTTTTTTATTATGTGGGCATAGTCTCAAAATCGCTAATGATCTTGTATTTCAATTGAAGGGATTCGATTTTTTCAATTAAATCATTAGGGATCTGAGGATTTATAATATGCACTAAAGTGTTTTTACTGAGTCTTTCTAGAAAATAATCAATTTCTTCCCTATCACACACTGCATATGAATGACCCATAATTATTAAGTCTGTAAATTTATCAGCTGTATTGCTGTAATGTTCAAACCCTCTTTTTACCCACTCCAACTCTTTTTGATAGTTAATTTGAGAGGGTGGAATGATATCTGCTTCTAACCTTGGAAGTAGCCAATGCGTACTAGGTATTGATTGAACTGTTCCGTTTACTTGATTAAGAGAAAAATAGCTGTTCCAAATCATGTGGGAGATATTCGCTTGATCTAATACATTTGAATATTGAGGCTGTTGGATATCAAAATCAATTGAACCATGGGGCTTCAGTATAGAGATATCTGATGAAACCTCATTACTTCCTGTTCTATTAAATTTGATATTTAATTCTGTCAGTGTAGACTCTAATAACAAATCATAGTTAAAGCTAATAAAGAATGACAGTTCTTCTTTATGAGAATGAAACCATTTAAGCCATCTCCAGTTATCTTTAGGGCGTTTATCCAATTCTCTTTGAAGTGAGGAGTATGTAAGAGCTAAATAACGTCTAAGTTGACATTCTTTAGCTGTGTCACCTCTATTAATTTCAGAAAAAATTTCAATTGCTTCAAATTGGTTGTCCAATTTGTGGTGGGACATTAAATTCATTATTTCATCATGAATGTCTTTGATAGAATTACTGAAAAATTTATAATATTTCCCAATTGATTCATTTTCAAACTGTGTGAATGGTTTAGATGTGTTTATGGAGCTACCTACAAAGTCTTTTGTGAAACCATCACCTATAATCATGCAAAATTTCCTAGCCATATTTCTCTCCTCCTCTAGATGAACTATGAAAATTATACCATGTTAAAGGTTATTTTTGGGTAATATTAATTTTGAATATAAAAAAAATTTAATATTAAATGAATTTGAAGGAGGGAATATGAAAGGTTCTTTTTAAACAAAATCAATAAGGTGCATAGCTAAAGAGGATGGATAAAACCATCCTTTTTAGCTTTACATTTTTCGTATCTTAGAGTAGGTTTGTTAATTATTTTTACTTCTCAATTTCCTCATACAAATCATCCACTTTAACATTTAACACTTTAGCCAATTTAAATGCTTTATCCATTGGAGGGTAGGCTCTTCCACTGATCCAGTTACTTAATTGACTTTGAGTAATGTCCATTTTCTCAGCTACATATTTCTTTTTGTACCCTTGCTTGTCTATAATTTCACCAATTCTACTCCGCATTTTCATCACCTAGTACAACTATTCTTCAAATTTAGCAAAATACCTTTGCCATCATTTTTGAAAAAAAATTCAATAATATTTTGAAAGACAAGTTAAGTCAGACGAGTCTATCTAATACATTATATTAAAAGGTTTACTATACCACCTACCATATCATCTACTATATCAGTACTAATATATCAGTCGTTTATTTTTATGTTGATTTATCAAGGTTTACAGGATTTGTTAAGAGTGAGGGAGCGAAGCGAATGAAGGAGACCAGTGCCCATATCTAAAAAATTTATACATGAGAATCAAAAATAATTTAAAAAGTTTTGATGGAGGTATGAGTTTATGAAATATGTACACACTATCAGCTTTTCCGATTTCATGGACAGAAGTTATCAGAAGGTTGTACAAAAAAAGAAGCCTACGAGAGTTTACTCCTTGTACATTAACCCAATCGTACTCTTTGATCCTACAGTTTGTGTAATTAGTGCGAGCATTCTAGGTCTAGCTCTAATTGAAAAGTTCTTAATTCGTCAAGGTAATATTGACATTGCTATGGTAATTCAAAGTGTCGTTCATATTCTGTTTCCTCTTTTAACGATAGGTAGTCTTATTTACGTTTTAACTCATTTACCATTAGTGGGGTGGATGTAATGGAGTGGCTACAAACTAAATGGCATAAAATGAAGTGGAGAGGTAAACTCATGAAATGTTTCAAAGATGGAGGCATAGTTAAAACTGTCAAACATGGTTCTCATCGAAATGAATATTATCCAACTATTCATAATATCGATATAGACTTAAAGAAGAAAAACTATAGATTTGTTTTCACGCTGAAAAACGGCATGAATCCAGAGTTAGTTTTTAATAATATATGGCTGTTTAAACAGGCATTTGGAGAGAACATAGAGGTGTCAGGTAAATACAAGAAATTTATCTTATCTGTGTATTCAAAAGGAATGCCAACTACGGTTAATTATGATTTCAAAAAGATTGAGCCTTGTATGGAGAAAGCTTTAGTTCCAATTGTTACAGGGTATGATAATCAGAATGTCTTAAACGTGTTAGACTTAAAAGAATTGCATCATATCATGCTCACAGGTAGTACTGGCGCGGGTAAAAGCAGCCTTTTTCGCTCAATGATTTGTTCATTAATTTTTAACAAAACACCTGAAGAAATCCAATTTATAATGTCTGATTTAAAAAATAGTGAGTTTGGGATATTTAGAAACATTCCTCATGTAAAGTGTATTCATATGGAACAGAAGCCTTTGTTAGCTGAATTACGTGCTATAGAAACAGAAATGAAACGCAGAAGTAAACTTCTTGATCAATATGATGTAGACCATGTGTCAGAGTTAGAGGAGAAGTTGCCAATTATAATGATAGTCATCGATGAGGTATTTTTGTTAACAGACAATGATAAAATTATGAAGATATTAACCAACATATCTTGTCTAGGTCGTAGTGCTTCAATTCATTTAATTCTTGCTATGCAGCGTTCAGCAGCTAAAGAGTTAGGTGGTCAGTTGCTAAATAATATGAATGGTCGCATTTCAGGTAAACAATCAAATGAAGTAAATGCTAAAATAGCTGGGCTTAGAAGTAGTAAGGATATTACTGTTGCAGGAAGAATGGCTTTGTCTATAAATGGAGAAGAAAGAATCATTCAAGTTCCTTTCCTCGATAAGAAAGAAGCCAAGAAGTTACTTGAGCCTTATAAGATAGAACTAATACCAGACGAAAACAATGATATTGAGGTAGCAGTAGAACCTTTAGAGAATTTAATAGCATCTGATATTGCTCAATTGCCGACTATTAGAGGAAGACGTAAATGAATAAACGAGATCAGGAGATATTAGAGAATCTTAAGAAGTTCTATGTACTAGATAGAGATCAATTAATTCAATTACATTTTCAAGAACAAAAACAACCTATTACAACATGTAATCGTATTATGAATAGATTAACCTCTAAAGGATTAGTCAAAGTAGAACGTACTACTCGCCCTTATAATTATTTCCATAATGAAACTAACATGAAGCTTAACAGTACTAAAATTCCTCATTTCAAAGCTATCACACAAACTTATCTTGATTTATCTCAATTCACTAAACCATCGATATTTGAAGTGGAAATGAAATTAGGTGCTAAAGGAACAATAGAACCAGACATCTATGTTGTATGGAATGGGGCGCCTATGTTCATTGAATTACAAAGAAACAGATACACCTTAAAAGTAATGCAAGCAAAGATAGACCGTTATCAGGCTTATTATGACAGTAAGGAGTGGAAAAGGTTTACTGAACAATTCCCTTTTATTCTAATTCTTTCTGAGACACGATACAACATTGATACAGGTAATTTAGGTGTATATCAGGCAAAGGACATACAAGATTTTATAAAAAGTTACTTCTAGTGCAGCTCAAATTGGGCTGTTCTTTTTCATTTAAAAGTAAATTAATTATAAAACTACATTTATATAGCCATTTTTCACAAAAAACACTCTATTTTCATGTAATTTCAACCATTATCGGAATATTAAGTTACCAAAAAGAGCCTATAAATGCTTTAAAAGCCTATTATAACGTTAAATAAAAATAAATTAATTATAAATGTTAAAAAATCCATCATTTGACAAATGATTAGGTGAGATTTATTCTTGATTCTTGAGTTTAAAAACAGGAGGAAGTACATCATGGGAAAAACTAATAAATTGAAAATGGGAAAGATAACTGTATTAGAACCAAATGAAGAGAAAAGAAAAGAAATTCTTGAGATTATGGAAATTATGATGATGGATTACATAAAAAGAAAACCTGATGAAGAAGAGAATGACAAGAGGCTATCAGAAAAAAATGTGTGATCATTCTTTTAAATTCATTAATCTTAAATGGAGTTATTGACTGAGATGAAAAATAAAGCCTTCATTTAAAAAGGCTTTATTTTGCTTTCTCAAGCAACTCATAAAAATCATTAAAGAAAGAATGAGCTAAATCTAATAAATCAAGGCAGAGTTGTGAATTAACCTCGATACTGTATGAGGAAGTATTATCATCTAAATCATATTTTGTGAGGTTAATAGAATTCAGTCTTTGGAATGCAACAAATGATTTATGATTGGCGCGAATTGCTTCATAAGGATTGTGGACGAAGAAATTTCTAACGCTTTGATAGTCTTTTAATTTATTCCAATCATCTAATTTGTTAATGCTTATACTGATATTATTATTAAAAAAAGTTTTAGCTTTATCAATTCCTAAATTTTTAGTCTTTACCAAAGGAGTAAATTCAGAGAAGCTTTTTTCATACAAAGAAGCAATCATTAATAGTTCGCGTTCTATAAAAGAGAATACAGATATAAACATGGACTTTCGATGAAGTATAGGAAAAACTATTTCATGTCGATATTCGTTCGTTCTAAGTAAGGGGTCAATTCCTTCTTTATTAAACTCATTAGGATTACTTGAAGCGATCATTTTTTCAATGAGTTTGTTATAATGTTCAAATTGGTTTAGTTGAGTGAGTGTTCCAGCTAAATTGTAAGATATATGCCTAGGAATTTTATTCATAACTATTACTCCTCTGAGTTTAATTTTACAAAGAAAAAATTTCCAAGTAACTTATTTAAATTATAATGGGCGCTGCTTTTAAAAGGTAATAGAATTATATCTCATTTAGGGAATAAGAGGGGAATTTTAATTAACAGGTATAGATTAGTAAAACTTATGCCCGAAAATAACATAGGCGTAACCGTAAAGAGCAAAATTGTTATTAAGGAAATAAACCTCAGCTACTTAAAGGGGATTGAAGTAACTAGTTATAACTAGAAGAATTTTTCTTGGAATATTTTTCTTTTTTCTATTGATAAAAAAACTACCTAAATGGTACAATAGACTTATAAAAACATAATGGAACGTTGTTTTGACGGGCTTTATTGACATTAAGTAAGGTGATTTTTTGAATGATAAAAAACAAGTAGGTCAGCTGATTCAAGATCTGCGAAAGATTGCGGAAATGACAACTGTCGAGTTATCAGAAGGAATTTGTACTGAAGAAGAGCTACATCGATTTGAACAAGGTGAAATTCATGCAAGCAGTGAAGTTCTCTATCATTTATCGAAACGCTTAGGGGTTCCGATGAATTATTTCTTTGAAGCAGGAGAGCTAACGCCCAACGATTATTCAAAAGAAATTAAATCGACCATTAGGCATTATATACGAAAACGCGATTATGAAACCGTGTTACATATGGTGAACAAAGAAAAAGATAATCCTATGTTTCAAGATCCTTTTCATGCACAATTTTTCCTATGGCACGAAGCCATATGTGATTATTATATTGGAAATAAATTTGAACAAGCGCTTCGTAAATTGGAAAAAGCTATTGCGTTCACGCGTACGAGCGAACAGTTTTATTCAGAAAAAGAGATTGCTATTTTAAATAGTATTGCCATTATTTATGAAGAAGAAGGTCATTTAAAAAAAGCGTTCAGTACGTTTATGGAAGGATTGCAGCATATTGCTTTGCTTCCTAAATTAAAAGATCCTCTTGTCAAAATTCGAATTTTATATGGATTATCGCGTGCGCTTTTGCAAATGGAACGTTATGAAAAGTCGGTTAAATATGCACAAGCAGGACTAGAGCTGTGTATTCAGCATGAGACGCTTTATTTATTAGGAGAACTGCACTATCAAATTGGAGAAGCACTCTGTCAGCTTGATGAGCTTAAAGAAGGAATAGCCTACCTAGAAAAAGCTATTACCGTTTTTGAAATTGAACAAAATGAAGCGTTTGTGACCATTATTCAAGAAGAGATGTCTAAATATCAAGAAACAAAAAAGAAGAGCTGATCGCTCTTCTTTTTTTATCTCCAATACACTGGGTGCGGGTAAAATGGACGAGGACGAGGGTAAAAGTAAGGGGGGTGGTAATAAATAGGACGAGGATAAGAGGAAGGATAAAATGGACGTGGGCGAGGATATGGATAATAACCATATGGGAATCTTTCTTCAGTTTCATGAGGGTTCGAATAATAATCATAGCCATATTGATACTCTTCTAAAGGTTGTTCCGGGTAATATTGATAATTCACTCTTTTCACCGCCTAAGTTTTTATGCTTTTTACTGTATTCATTATAGAAAGAATTGGAGTATGTACTCATCAAATTTTCACTTTAAAAATTCGACGGGAGATGAGGCATATTTTAATAATAAAAAGAAATTAGGTTTCCTTTTTATTTTTGTGTAAGGCATCTGCTGTATGAGTCAAAGTGGGCAGTTCGAAGCTTTTAATAAAAGAAGCGTAAGCAATCGTATCTTTAATAGGGTTTACATAAGATAATGGTTGACCTCGGTAGCTGAAATTAAATGTAATCCAAGCAAAATCTTTATTATTATTGGAAATCAGTTTTGCATTATGTATAAAAGCAGATGCGGCAATCATCGCATCTGGGCCTTTAATTTTTTTATTGGATTCTATTTTAGCTTTTCGGCGAATTTGAGCTGCGAGCTGTGCAATTTCACTTGTAACGTCTACAATCTTATCTGTCATATCGTAAATATAATGATTTTTTACTGCTTTGACTTGAGGATTTGTTTCTACTTCCCAATGCGACAGAAGTTCCATTTCTACAACGGTAGGCATTAAAAATTCCGCATTATTTGAAATAAGTTCATTAATATATTCCACAACTTCTGGATAATTAAGCGCATGTGAAGCCCAAATGTTTGTATCAATGATTACTTTTTCATCCAACACAAATCGTTCACTCCTCTCTACTAGCCATTCGTACCAGCTCTTCTAACCCAGAAGGTGAGTAAAGAGCCGCAGATTCTGAAAGCTGATTGCTTAATAGAAGCTTTTCATATTTAGTTAATCTAGTTTTTGCAGATTTTATGAGCTTTTCTTGTGTGTCATTTAATGTTTTATCTTTTTTATCGTACGTGCGTAGAACTTTATTTTGAGGTTTGTATTTAAGATTTTTCTTCTGCATAGGGGGTGAAGAAGGTGGTTGCGGCAAGGGTTGTGTATAAATTTTTCCATTTATTTTTAGGTTAAAGTGCTTCTGAACTTCCTTGCTGTATGTTCCTTTTTGGTCATCTACCAAGCGCTGTGCTTTCATGATATCCCTGCCTTTTATATAAATTTATATAGTATATGTGATGAAGTTTTCTCTTACTATTCCTTTTATACAAAAAGATTAAAAAATTAGCTTCCGAGAGTTATTAACTTAACTAATGTTTGCCTGGTGGGTGATAATCTCAGCGAATACCGGACAAAGGTTTAAAAACATGATATCGTGTAAGAGAAATAAATCAGTATAGGTTAGAGAAGGAACTGCAAAAAAGGGGATGCAAAATGAAAACAGAAAAACAAAAAATGCTGGATGGAGAATTATATCTTTCCGCTGATCCGCAATTAATAAAAGAACGTGAAAACGCTCGAAGATTAACAAGGCTTTATAACCAAACAACAGAAAGGGAAGAAGAAAGACGTACAAACTTATTAAAAGAACTGTTTGGATCTACGGGAAATTCTCTTTGCATAGAGCCTGCTTTCCGCTGTGACTACGGTTCTAACATTCATGTTGGAGAAAATTTTTATGCTAACTTTGATTGCGTACTTTTAGATGTATGTGAAATAAGAATAGGAGATAATTGTTTTCTTGCACCAGGTGTACATATCTATACAGCAACTCATCCTTTGCATGCTCTTGAAAGAATTTCAGGAGCTGAGTTTGGAAAACGCGTAGAAATAGGAAATAACGTCTGGATTGGGGGGAGAGCCGTTATTAATCCTGGAGTGAAAATAGGCAACAATGCGGTAATTGCTTCGGGTGCCGTTGTGACAAAAAATGTTCCTGATAACGTGGTAGTCGGAGGCAATCCTGCAATTATAATCAAGCATATTGAAAATTAAAGAATAAACAAAGAGCTTTTGAATTGTAAAAGCTCTTTGTTTATACGATGTTTTATTGCCGATTTGGCTCGTCCTCATTTATAATGTTTTGGTTAAATGTAAAAATATACATATTTCCTTCCGAGATCATCCATACTTTATTGACAAAGGAAAATTAATCATGGTATATTATCTTTAATTAAAGATATTCAAATTAAAGATAAATAATAAATGATAAACTAGACGATTTGTCCGGAGGAATGTAGAATGAACCACTTAAAAGGAATACACCACGTAACGGCTATTACAAGCAGTGCAGAAAAGAATTATGAATTTTTCACATATGTGTTAGGCATGCGCTTAGTTAAAAAAACGGTCAATCAAGATGATATTCAAACGTATCATTTGTTTTTTGCAGATGATAAAGGCAGCGCCGGAACGGACATGACTTTTTTTGATTTTCCAGGTATTCCAAAAGGTTTTCACGGAACAAATGAAATTTCAAAAACATCTTTCCGCGTTCCAAATGATGCGGCTTTAGACTATTGGGTAAAGCGCTTTGATCGCTTAGAAGTAAATCATACGGGGATTCAAGAGCTATTTGGGAAAAAGACGCTTTCGTTTGTTGATTTTGATGATCAGCAGTATCAGTTAATTTCCGATGAAGGGAATCAAGGAGTTGAATCAGGCACTCCTTGGCAAAAAGGCCCTGTCCCTCTTCAATACGCTATTACAGGACTTGGTCCTATCTTTATTCGTATTGCCGAGTTTAATTACTTTAAAGAAATGATGGAAAAAGTCCTTTTATTTAAAGAGATTGCTCAAGAAGGAGACCTTCACCTATTCGAAGTAGGAGAAGGAGGAAACGGTGCGCAAGTAGTAGTAGAACACAATGAAAAACTTCCGCAGGCTCAGCAAGGTTTTGGAACTGTTCATCACGTTGCTTTTCGCGTAGAAAATCGACAGGCTCTTGAAGAGTGGATTAATCGAATGTCAAGCTTCGGTTTCCATACGTCTGGTTATGTGAATCGTCACTTCTTTGAATCGTTGTATGCAAGAGTGGCTCCGCAAATTTTATTTGAATTTGCGACAGATGGACCAGGATTTATGGGAGATGAACCTTACGAAACGCTCGGAGAAAAATTATCACTGCCTCCTTTTTTAGAGCCAAAACGTGCAGAAATTGAGAAGCTCGTGCGTCCGATTGATACAGTAAGAAGTACAAAAGAGTTTATGAAAGAATAATACACAAAAACACTCAAATAGCTATTTGAGTGTTTTTTGCTGTTTCAAAGATGAATCAGCTTTCAAAACGCTAAAAAAGAATGTGTTTTTGATATCTTTTCCTTTTATATATACCTATCGCGAATGTTTGCTTAAAAACTGCCAATGTCCTACAAGGAAGGAGTAGGAGTGGGTTGTGCATAGCCTTCTTTATATTTTTCGTCGATGTCTTTGCGGATATCTTTTATTGATTTGCCTCGGTTATAGTCGAGCATAGCTTTAGCTGCAATTTCTATACACAATCCGCATTTTGTTCCATGATCATCCCAGACAACTGCTCCATTTCTTTTGTTTTTAAAAATAAAGCAGTCATAGCTGTTTTTGTGATTTGCTTCCATGCCACATCCGCAGTAGCAAGGGATTTTTTCAAGTAGTTCACGATTTTTAGCAACGGATAGATAAACTAGTTTCATATCTTTAGGCTGGTTCTTTAAAAACTGTGGTAAAACGTCTGCTCCCGGAGTTTCTTCGCGAATATCAGCAACTGCAGCTTTGTGATGTTCATGACCTGAATGTGCAGAAGAGTTTGTGGCAGAAGAAGTTGTTGTATTGTTTGAACAAGCGGATAATCCAATACTTGTAGCGAGAATCCCCAACAAAATAATTGATTTTTTCAATACAATTAACATCCTTTCATGTGAAAATAAATGATAGCTGCATCATACACGGCAGTTTATCTATGTAGATAATCAAACACCTGCTTGTTTATATCTAATTCTCTATAAGTATGCAGAGCGGTTATCGTGTATGATAGAGATGGACGAGGAAAAAATATGAAGCATGAATTTATCATAAGGTGCGTTTTGTAAGTAAGTGGACAGAAGGAGAAAGTGAACGGAGGTTAAACAGTAGTGAGTGAACAAAATCAACGACTTTTTGAATATATTTTAGAAAATTCAGCCTCTATCAGTGAAGAATGGCTGCGCCAAAGAAGTAATATTAAAGGATCGATTTACTCAAAGGACGCAGATGCTTCAGTTGAGAAAAAGCTGCGTGAGCAGCATCTTTATACGATCGAAACAATTGCGAGCGGCTTTCTTGACGATCAAGAGATTTTCAAACAACGTATGGTGAAATGGACGACGGAAGTAGTAAACAGCAGAATTAAATTTGATACGCCGATTTACGAGGTAGTAGAAGCGCTAAGCAAAACAAGAAAAATTATTTGGACGTATGTCAAAAAATATAGTCTGATACATTCATCTATCACAAAAGAAGATATACTCTCTTGGAGCGAAGTTTATCATACAACATTTGATAAACTCCTTAATGAATTCTCCGAACAGTACTATAAAATCACAAGGCAAAAAATAAGTCTTCAGCAAGAGCTAATCGACGAAACGAGTTTTCCTGTCATTCCAATTGTAGATCACATCGCGGTCTTGCCTTTAGTAGGGCTTATTGATGAAATCAAAGGTGATTCAATTATCGAGGTTGTTCCAAAAAGATGTGCAGAAAAACATATAAGACATCTAGTCATTGACTTATCGGGTGTAAATTATGTAGATACGTATGTTGCGCACAAATTTTTTGATTTAATTAACATTTTGCAGCTGCTAGGCATCCATGCGATTATGTCAGGAGTGAGTCCTGACATGGCTCAGACGGCTGTTAATGTAGGAATTAGTTTTAATAAAATTGAAACGTTTGGACATTTAAAACAAGCTCTTTCTTCGCTTGGTGTAAAGAAAAAAGAAGAATAAAGTATAGAAATGCTAAAAAGAAACGGAACTGAAACTTTTGCTCTCAGTTCCGTTTCTTTTTGTTTGTCTACATTCTTCTGCATTCAAAATCTTGTAAGCATGCCTTACAAACTCCTTTTCACATGGGGACAAATGGAAGATACTAAGGAACAAATAAACGGCGGTTTTCTATGCCAAACGTCTCGTTTAGCTCAAGAATGGAGGTGTAAAGAGAAGAATAAGAGAAGTACATAATGAGATAGTTAAAGTCTTAGATAAGTACTGATAAGCCGTGTGATTAAGGAGGAGTTCTATGAAAATAATTTATCTTCTTTGCCTGCTTCCGTTTGTAGGAATATTAGGTTTATTGCCTTTTGTTAACAAAGTAACGCCATTTATTTTAGGAATGCCTTTTTTTCTCTTTTGGATTGTTATGTGGGTAATCCTTACGTCGTTTATTATGGGCATTGTGTACAAGCTCGATCCTGCTGTTAAAGGAGGAGATAAATAATGAATACCGCTCTAATTATTATTTTTGGTTTTTTACTTTTAGCTATTTATCTTGGAATTCGAGCTACGCGGGGCAAAAAAATGGATTTAGAACAGTGGAGCGTAGGCGGCAGAGGTTTTGGAACTGTTTTTGTCTTCTTTTTGATGGCGGGCGAAATCTATACTACTTTTACGTTTCTAGGTGGAAGCGCTTGGGCATATGGAAAAGGAGGACCAGCGTTTTATATTTTAGCCTATATTTCTTTAGCGTACGTGTTAGGGTATTGGATTGGCCCGCAAATATGGCGATATGCCAAGAAACATAAGCTTATGTCTCAGCCGGATTTTTTTGTTTCAAAATACAGAAGCCCGTTTCTTGGCATTGTTGTTTCATGCGCAGGGGTGCTGGCAATTGTTCCTTATATTATTTTACAGTTCAAAGGCTTAGGTATTATTGTATCTGAAGCTTCTTATGGTTCTATCTCTTCCACCGCAGCCATTTGGATTGGAGCCATATCATTAACGGTTTACTTAATGATATCAGGCATACATGGTTCTGCGTGGACGGCTATTGTTAAAGATATTATGATTTTTATTGTCGTCTTATTTTTAGGAATATATATGCCGTTTCATTACTACGGAGGCTTACAGCCAATGTTTGAGGCTGTGCATCAAGCAAACCCAACGTTTCTTACTCTTCCCAAAACAGGGCTAAGTATTTCGTGGTTTATTTCTACAGTCATGCTGACCGTATTAGGGTTTTACATGTGGCCGCATACGTTTAATGCAACGTATTCAGCTGAAAACGAGAATGTATTTCGAAAGAATTCTATTATAAGTCCTATTTATACGTTAATGCTGCTTTTTGTCTTTTTTGTAGGGTTTACTGCTCTTATGCAGGTACCTGGACTACAAGGCGCAGAAGCAGACTTGTCACTGCTTCGTCTTTCCATTCAAACATTTGATCCGTGGATTGTCGGCTTTATTGGCGCAGCTGGTTTATTAACAGCACTTGTGCCTGGATCGATGCTTTTGATGGCAGCTTCTACGTCACTGTCTAAAAACGTTTATGGCGTTCTTGTTCCTTCAGCGACGGGAAAACAAATTTCGATACTGGCTAAATGCTTCGTACCGGTCATTGCGCTTGTTTCAGTCTATTTTACACTTCATGGAGGGAATACGATTGTAACGCTTTTACTAATGGGCTACAGCATTGTGACGCAGCTGTTTCCTGCTTTTATTTTTAGTTTAATGAAAAACAATATCGTGACTAAATACGGGGCATGTGCAGGTATTGTTGCCGGCATTGCGTCTGTGATGTATATAACGATTACTGAAACAACGCTTGGCACGTTGTTTCCTGCGTTTCCACAAATCATTAAAGATACAAATGTCGGCGTTATTTCTTTATTTATTAATTTAGTTGTATTAATGGTGGTCAGTTTAGCAACGAAAAAAATCGCCGCACAGCCGCATTTTGAAAGCGGGGCAGTAGATGGAAAACAAATTTTGTGAAAATCTTTTTCCAATTGCGTTTTAAGAACATCATGAAGGGTATAAAAGTAGTGCATCACCAAAATGTTCAATATGGCTGCAAGACATAAGCAGCCTTCTCGATAAAATGTAACGATTGCGTTGTTTTTAAACATAGGTAACGAGTGTGAAAAGCAACAAGACGTATGCCACAAGCGGTGTACGTCTTTTCTATGAAAGATATTCACCTAAAAAAGGAGATGATAACATGACATCTGAAAAAGCATTTGAACAAAAGAAAGATCTTTTAATGAATCAAATTATTGAATCGGGTTACTTTAAAGCAGAAGACGGGAGACATTTGTACGAATTGAATTTAAGTGAACTAGAACAAACGCATCACGATCTTCAAAACCAAAAGGTAAGAGAAATATAATTAAAATCTCCCAGATTATTAGAAATTCAGCTGATTTCGTATATATGTGTAAACACCTGCTGTTCAGTTTGTTCCTCCGCGGCTTTTTGCTTGAAAGCAGGCACTTTTCTTTTTCTTCCGGTGCGTTTACAGCCTCGCTGTTTCCAATCATACTCCTCAAACATATAACTCAACACTTAAGAAATATGCGAATAAAAACAAAAAAAGCGCAGCTTCTGCGCTTTTTTTGTTGAGTTAAAAACGAGTGGAAGCCGCTGTTTTTTTAGGTTTGCTCATTGCTTTTTTTAATACTTCAGAAAAATAGGGATCTCCGCTAGGATTTTGCTGTCTTAGCAAGTCAATGGTTCCTTTCACGTCATCCATAGCTCTGTGAGCGTGCTCTCTCTCGATATTATGATGATCAAGAAGCGTTGTTAGTTTTTTATTAGGAAAGCCGTATTCTTTCCATTTGACAGCACGCATAGAGCAGTGCCATTTTTGGTTAAATAAAGATGGATACCGTTTTAAAAGAAAACTGCGATCGAAAGAAGCATTATGAGCGATGATAGCCGAAACGCTAGTTAACAGCGATTCCACTTTTTTATCGTCTAATGTTTTATTTTTGACCATCTCATTTGTAATTCCCGTTAAGTTTGTAATATACGGGAAAATGGGAGTTGAAGGCATATTGAATTCTTCATATTCTTCTACAATGTCGATTATTTCTCCGGTAGAAGAATCATAAGAAACGACAGCAATTGCTAGTTCGATAATATCGCATGTTTGCGCACTTAATCCCGTTGTTTCAACATCTAAAACGGCTGCTAATTTCACTTGTTCAGTTGACAACTCATCGCCCTCCCTTTCTATTTATCATTCTATTAGCTTATCATTTTTTAACAGAAAACGTTAGTAAAAAAGATGAGGGAGCACGTACATAGATTTATTTTATATGCCCACGCGGAAAAGGAATTTACTTTTTTAAAGGAGATGACGATAGCAAAGGAGAATAGTAATATTTACTCATCTAAATTAAGTCTTCATTGAAAATAATGAAATGAAGGAAGAAGGGGATCGTTATCATGCAATTGCTGTATATGGTACTTTTTCTTATCTTAATTTTTTGGGGAATTACATCTTTTATTCATTACAGGAATCAAACTATTAAAGTTCGTTTGAACAAACATTATACGAATGCAGTAGAATGGATTGAAGCTGTTAAACAAGAGCTAGAAAAGCAAGGGAAATCCGTGAGTTATGAAGGGGATTTCTTGTTTAAAATTGATGAAAAGCCTTATGAAATCGCAGCGCGTAATATGTCTCTTTGGAGCATGTCGCTCTATTATATCTTGCTGCAGCGTCAAAAAGAACATTCTTAAATTTACTTGCATACGGAGATTATCACTTCTCGTCTACTGAGGAGTGATTTTTTTATCTTTACTTTATCCATAATAGGGAATTTTTTGTTTTTATATAATAGTAATACGAAAAAGATGGTTCTAATTTCCTAAAAAAATACACTTCATATATTTTTAGTTTTGGTTATCGATTTGGCATGGAATTTGCATATGTAAGAAGGGTTTATCAGATATTTTAATTGTCAGGCAAAGAAAACTAGTTACATACTATAAAACTATTTTACATTATCTACTAGAATCAAAAAATTTTAATAATATAGTAAAATGTAGTTGACCTTCCTAGTTTTAGAATATAAAATAAATCTTGCTAATAGTTTGAAAATTCTAAAATGGAGGGGTTTACTTGAAAAGCTGGAAAAAGATTTTGGGGACATCTTTTCTTGCCACAACTGTTACATTAAGCGGAGTCGGGCCAGTACTTATGAATGGAAGTGCTGCTTCAGCTAAAACCGCACAATCGGAGGAACTTCCGAGTTCACCAATTGATATGAATACAGTACCGGAAGAAAGATTGGCTAACGCACTGAAAAACCAAGGAGTTATTTCTCAAAGTGCAACACCGCAAGAAGTGAAGAAAGCCGTTACTTCTTACATAAACAAAAAAGATGCACATAAAGAGAGCATGAAGGGACATAAAGCTAGCAAAATTGATTTGAAAGCGAAAGAAATGCAAACAAAACAAAAAGAAAAGTTTCAACGAGGCGAATTTGCTAATATTAAGTCTCAAGGAAACAATTCGGGGAACGGGGTAAACGTTAAACCTGCAGCTCAGGCCAAATATAACGGACAAGTGAGAAAAGATAAAGTTCTTGTTCTTTTAGTCGAATACGCAGACTTTAAGCATAACAATGTCGTTCAAGAACCTGGTTACATGTATGCAAAAGATTTTAATCGAAATCACTATCAGCAATTAATGTTTGGAAAGAAAGACTTTACGTTATTTAACGGTAAGAAAATTAAAACATTTAAACAATATTATGAAGAACAGTCTGGAGGTAGTTACACAGTAGATGGAACGGTTTCTGACTGGTTAACTGTACCTGGAAACGCAAAAGAATACGGAGCAGACAATCCAGCGGGAGGAAACGATAATGCGCCTGGATCTAAAGGGCCTCGTAATCTTGTAAAAGAAGCGCTTGCTGCAGCAGCAAAAAGCGGCATTAACCTTTCAGATTATGATCAGTTCGATCAATATGATATCGATGGAGACGGCAACCGCAATGAGCCTGACGGCATAGTGGACCACTTAATGGTCATTCATGCTGGAACTGGGCAAGAAGCAGGTGGAGGTAAACTAGGAAACGATGCTATCTGGTCTCATCGCTCTACTTTGGGACAAGTGTATAAAGTTCCTGGAACAAACATGGCTGCTTATGATTATACAATTGAACCAGAAGACGGAGCAGTTGGCGTTTTTGCTCATGAATTTGGCCATGATTTAGGTTTGCCGGATGAGTATGACACACAGTATACGGGGCAAGGTGAGCCGGTAGGCGTTTGGTCAATTATGAGCGGAGGGAGCTGGGCTGGTGAAGTAGCTGGAACAGAACCGACAAGTTTCTCCCCGCAAAATAAAGAGTTTTTCCAAGCAAATATGGGTGGAAACTGGGCAAATATTCAACAAATCGACAGCAAAAACATTACAAAATCGGGCTCTGTGAGCGTGGTTGATCAAAGCGTGACAAAATCTAAACGCCCGGGTATTGTAAAGATTAATTTACCTAAAAAAGCTGTTCAAGGGATTAAGCCTGAGTTTGGAAGCAACTACTACTACAGTAAACGCGGAGACGATCTGCATACGACAATGACGACGCCAGAGTTTGATTTAACAGCAGCTCAAACAGCTAAATTCAATTACAAAGCGTTCTATGAAGTAGAAGCAGAATACGATTACTTATATGTAAATGCAATTCTTCCTGACGGCTCAAAAGTTCTGTTAGATACAATTGGTGATAAAGCGAACAATGCAGACGGTTCTGCTGAAACTTCCGGCGGAAAATGGGAAGATAAAAGCTATGACTTAACGCAATTTAAAGGTAAAAAAATCAAGCTTCAATTTGAATACGTAACGGACGGAGGGCTTGCTCTTCAAGGATTTGCACTTGATAATGCCAGTTTAGTAGTAGATGGAAAAACGGTATTTACGGACGATGCTGAAGGAGCGCCAAAAGTAACGTTAGATGGATTTGAAAAGACAAACGGCATCAGCTATAAAGACAACTATTATTACCTTGAGTGGAGAAACTATGCAGGCAGCGATAAAGCACTTCAATTCGCGCGAGGTGCAAAATATAATACAGGCATGCTGCTTTGGTACGCAGATGAAAGCTACCTTGATAACTGGGTGGGACAGCACCCAGGTGAAGGATTCCTTGGCGTAGTTGATTCCCATGCTCATAAAGTTCTTTACTTTAATGTGAATGGGATTAGCACGACAGCAAATTCAAGCCGATATCAAATTGCAGACGCGGCGTTCTCATTTGATAAATCACCTGCTTGGTCATATTCCCATAAAACATGGGGAACTATTTCATCTAAAGGATCAAATGGAGTTACAAGCTTCAACGACAAAAAATCGTATTTAGATGAAAGAATTAAAGATGCAGGCCGCTTGCTTCCTCAAAACGGATTAAAATTAGACGTAATTGGTGAAGCAAAAGACAATTCAGCTGGTGCTGTATGGATTCATAAGTGAAATTAGACGTATTCAAAAAAGATCTGAAGAGCGTATTCTTCGGATCTTTTTTTATGTTAGGAAATCAAAATAAACTATGAGCTAAATAATCAAAGTGCTTAATACCGTTTAAAAAATAAAATAAAGGGAATTTTCAACAGTGAATAATTGTTATTATGTCATGAAATTCATCCATATAATCAATACTAATAGGTAAAGAAAATATTGAAAAGGAGTTCTAACTATGAGCTATCGTATCGAAAGAGATTCAATTGGAGAAATCAAAGTGGCAGAAGATAAACTATGGGGAGCGCAAACGCAAAGAAGTAAAGAAAATTTTCCAATAGGGATTGAAAAAATGCCGATTGAAGTAATACGCGCTTTTGCGGTTTTGAAGAAAAGTGCGGCTATTAGTAATCATAAACTAGGCAAACTATCAGCAGGGAAATCGGAAGCCATCGTACAAGCTGCTAACGAAATTATTGAAGGGAAATGGAATGAACATTTTCCTTTAGTGGTATGGCAGACAGGAAGCGGAACGCAATCAAACATGAATGTAAATGAAGTGATTTCTCACCGGGGAAACCAGCTAATAAATGGCGACGAAACGCTCCATCCAAATGATGATGTCAATATGTCACAAAGCTCTAACGATACTTTTCCTACAGCTCTTCATATTGCAGCTGTACTAGAAGTCGAAGATCAATTATTGCCTGCTCTAAAAACATTAAAAGAAACGTTCGCTGCGAAGCAAGAGCAGTTTAAAGATATTATTAAAATAGGAAGAACCCATTTACAAGATGCTACACCGCTAACACTAGGACAAGAAATTAGCGGATGGCATCATATGCTCGAAAAGAATGAAGAAATGATTAAACAAAGCGTAGAGTATATGAAGGAGCTAGCTATTGGCGGTACAGCTGTTGGGACGGGGATAAATGCACATCCTGACTTCGGCGATGAAGTAGCGAAAGAAATCAGCAGCACGCTTGGAAAAACATTTATCTCAGCACCTAATAAATTTCATGCATTAACAAGTCACGATCAAGTGGTTTATGCCCACGGTGCACTCAAAGCCTTAGCAGCTGACTTAATGAAAATCGCCAATGACGTACGCTGGCTGGCAAGCGGTCCTCGTAGCGGACTAGGCGAAATTACAATTCCTGCTAACGAACCAGGAAGTTCTATTATGCCTGGAAAAGTAAATCCAACTCAAAGTGAAGCTCTAACAATGGTTTCTGCACAAGTGCTTGGGAATGACGTGACGATTGGCATTGCGGCTAGTCAAGGAAACTTTGAATTGAATGTATTTAAGCCGGTTATTATTTATAATTTTTTACAATCAGTCAGATTGCTGACAGATTCCATGCAGGCTTTTAACGATAAATGCGCAGTAGGAATTGAACCCAACAAAGAAAAGATTCAGCACAATCTAGAAAATTCTCTTATGCTTGTAACAGCGTTAAATCCGCACATAGGGTATGAAAATGCGGCTAAAATTGCCAAGCTGGCTCATCAGGAAGGAGCGACGTTAAAAGAAGCAGCGGTGAAAACAGGCCTTCTGACAGAAGAACAATTTGAGCAATGGGTAAATCCTGCTAATATGATTCATCCATCAAAATAAAACAAGAAGCCAAGCAGCTCAGAATGCTTGGCTTCTTGTTTTAATAAAATAAACATTGTTCTAAATAAACACATAAAAAGAAATTGCGGACTAAACAGATTTTACACTGCCTTATACTAGATTCAAGTACATACGATTAGGGTATTTACATTTTTATAAAGGAGGGAATTCAAGTGACGTACGAAGTGAAGTTTTATTTTGGAAATGAAAAATCAATCAGTACATTGGTTGAATCAGAAAATGTAAAAAAGCTTGAGGAATCTATTATTCATACGCAAGGATGGTATCGTTATTATGACAAAAAACACGAAGCTTATTTAGCGATTCAAATGAGCAACGTTTTACACATTGTTATAAAAGAGTATCAGGATCCAGAAAAACAGGGGTTTTAAAGTATTCGTCGTATACATAAAGAAGCTAGCAAAAGAGGTGAAAACTATGCAAAGGCGACATTCAAATAATCCTATTATTCTCGACGTTTCTCATCATCAAGGAATCATTAATTGGAAAGAAATAAAAAACACCGCAGTAAAAGGGGTGTATATAAAGTTAACAGAAGGCGGAACTTTTGTAGACCCTAGATCCTATGAAAATTATATAGGTGCTAAAAATGCGGGCTTGAGAGTAGGGTTTTATCATTATGCTCACTGTACAAATAGCCCGGAGAAAGAAGCTGCTTTTTTTATTGCTCAGCTTGGACAAATGAAACTAGACCTTCCACCGTGTTTAGATCTAGAAGAAGATAAGAAAAAATCCAAAGAATTTGTTTCTCGCTTTGCCGTAAGCTGGCTTGAGCATGTTCACAAAACAACAGGGATTAAACCTATCGTATATACGAATTATCATTTCGCTAAAACTTTTTTTACAAACGAAATAAGTAAGTATCCTTTGTGGGTAGCAAGATATAGTGCAGCCAACAGACAAGGCGGTATGCAGCACCCTGGTGAGCTAAGTCAGTGGCAGCGATGGGCCATGTTTCAATATACGGATTCTGGCAGAGTAAAAGGAATTTCTACAAATGTGGATATAAATGAAATGGACTGCTCATTTTTTAAAGAAGTCACAACAAATCTCTCTATGACGAATAATACAAAAGGACCCTTTGTCTATTCCAAAGGTGATAGAGGGTTAGGAGTCAAACAAATTCAGCAAAACTTACTTGCGCTAGGTTTTTCTCTTCCAAAGTTTGGAGCAGACGGTTTCTATGGAGATGAATTAATCGCTGCAGTGAAAAAATTCCAGAATCGGTATGGCCTTTTTTCAGATGGGATAGCAGGAGCGGACACACTGGCCCGTCTTGTTAAAGAAGTGAATAATCTGAATAATCTGGTTTGAGAGATTACCAGATAGGGAAAAGTTACTGTAAGATTCAAAAAGGTACAAGGAAGGAGTTATTATGAGAAAACGAAAACAAAAAGCATTGATATCAGGTATTACGCTATCAACGGTAGGAGTCGGCATTACGTCTTATATATTAAGCGATGCTGCGAAACGACGAAAAGTAAAAGGACTTGTTCGAAGTGCCAAAGTAAAACTTTCAAGTTTATCTAAAAAACAGCAGGTAAATGCTAGCCTAAATAAAGATGCGCATTCAGATCCTACGTACGTTTCTGAAAGCAATATGATTTCAGAAGGACCTATGTATCAAGATCAGCATAGATAATAAAAAAACTAGTCTTGCCTCGGGCGGGACTAGTTTTTTTATTAATTTTATAAATAGCAGCGCTTATTCATGTTACACTCTCTATATAAGGGAATTATTTTACGCATATTTACAAGTAAAGGAGGAATAGAAGGAGTGATTAGTAGCGGATTATTTGTTAACTTATGTATTTTTTCGTTTTTTGTCAGTATTATGATTGCGATACGAATATTTTTGTTACAGCGTCTAGCCCATAAATACAAATGGATGAGTGGTATTTATGCAAGTATTGTTTCTGCTATTCTTATGGTATATAGCGTTACGTATCAACAGATTACATATGATTTACGTTTTCTTCCTCTTATTTTGACCGTTCTATACTTTGGTTACAGAGCCGGTGCAGTTGCAGGTATCACTATGGCTGTGTGCAGTATCTATTTAGAAAGTCATTGGTTACTGACTATCTTAATTTTAATCTTTACCTTTTTGTTTTCCCTTCCTCTTATTCGATATAGAAAGCAGTTTTCTTTATTAAAACAATCTCTTCTTTGTTTCTTTATTCATTTTATCGTTCATGTCTTACTGACAAATTACTTCTGGAATACACCTATTCAGTCGCCGTTTTATAGCGAAATAGAATATTTAGTGTTCGGAATTCTCGGACTGGGAGTAGCCGTGGCGACGATAGAGTTTTATCGTAAATTTTACGCTGTAGCAGAAGAAGCTGCTTATGCTGGATCAGATTCATGTAAGGATGAAGAAGATTCTTTTTTTGTCAGGATAATGAAAAAAGAACTAGAATATACGAAAGAACAGCTGGAATCTTTTATTAATCATCACATGGATGCGGTTATTATAACTGATTTAGAAGGGCGAATCTTGCGAGTTAATGAAGCTTATGAAAAAGTATATGGCTGGAAATCCCATGAAGTCATTGGGAAAAAATATTACGATATAGCAGGAGCTTTTAGTGAGGATGTACATGAGAATATAAAAAAGACTGTTGCTGAAAAAGAGGCAATCAATCGAGTAGAAGTTGTAAGAGCTCGTAAAGATGGAAGTTTAGTAGACCTTCGCATCACCATTTCTCCAATTTTTAATGGGAAAGATGAGTTGGTAGGTTTGTCTGGAGTATGTGTGGATATATCTGAAGCTAAAAAAGCAAAGGAAGAGCTTGACTTGCTGCATCGTAGGCTTAAAGAAAGTGAGTTGAAATATCGCACGTTATTTGAGTACGCAAATGACGCAATTTATTTACTTGAAATAGGGCCGGATCATTTTCCTTCTCGTTTTGTTGAAGTAAATGAAGCTGGATGTAAGCGCTTTGGATATACGAGAGAAGAGCTTTTATCCATGCCTTGCCACGATATTATACCTAGAGATTCTGACATTGTTCAAAAAACAGTCGAAGAAATTCGCAACGGAAATCTTTCTTTTACGCTGCAATCACAGTTTACATTTAAGTCTGGCGAAATAAAAAACCTAGAATATAGTGGAAAGTTGTTCAATATAGAAAACAAAAAAGTACTTCTTATTGTTTCAAGAGACAGAACAGAGTACTTAAAAACAGAAGAGCTGCTGCAGAAATCTGAAAAATTAGCAGCAGTCGGGCAGCTTGCTACAGCTATTGCTCATGAAATTAGAAATCCTTTAACGGCCATCAAAGGGTTTATGCAGCTATTAACTGAAAAAGCGAGTAAAGAAGAGTTAACCTATATGAACATTATATCCTCTGAAATTGAGCGTATTGAAATGATTACAGATGAATTCATGTCTGTGGCAAAACCACAGGCCGTAACATTTCAGTCGATTGATTTGCAGCTGTTAATTCAACAAGTGATTTTATTGCTGCAGCCTCAGGCAACCATGAAAAACATCTTTATTGAACTTAACTCATATGGAGAAATACCTTTTGTATATTGTGAAAGCAATCAAATGAAACAGGTATTTATAAATATTCTTAAGAATGCGATTGAAGCAATGCCTTCAGGAGGAGAAATTAAAGTAGAGCTGAGAAAAAAGGACCACAATCATATTCATATTCAAATTATTGATGAAGGTGTAGGAATTTCAAAAGAACGCATCAAACATTTAGGTGAACCATTTTACAGTATTAAAGAAGACGGAATCGGGTTAGGGTTAATGATCTGCTTTAATATTATCCAACAGCATAAAGGAACTCTTAGTATTGAAAGTGAAGTAAACAAAGGGACAAGTGTGGAAATTTGTTTACCGTTAGAATAAAAGGTAATCAGTTAAAGGAAGAAGAAATTTTGCAACAAGTTGTTTAGTAAAGTTATAATATTCTATGTTGAAGGAAAATAAGCAAAGGAGTGGTTACGATTAAACAGAAAAAGTGGATTAACATATTTCGTATTCTGTATATTATTTTTGCTATTATTGCGATTGGAGCATCTTTTGGAGACTATTCTTTTGGGCTTAATAATCCCCGCATAGTTAGTTTAACGGCTCTTGTTTTGGCGGTTATTTGTATTGTTCCGTATTACATACTTCGCTTTAAAGAACAAGCTTCTAAAAGTAAATAAGTTAATATTTGTTATCTTAAAAGAGGCTGTGACAAAAGTATTTTAGTTGAAGGAAGATCCGAACGATTCATCGTTCGGATTTTTTTATTGTTATGGTGAACATGGATTTAATCTAGTCGGTTGCTTCTAGCGGTTGATTGGAGTGATTTTGTTATGTCTCAATCTCTTTTTTATCGTCATAAAAGGGCGATAAATGGGCGAGCATTTTTTCTGGCCTGTACATATGCTATAGAGTAAACAGGCTACGGAGGTGAAGTGAAATGGGATTTTACAACTGGGGTTACGGCGGTGGTTATGGCTACGGCGGCTACGGTAGTTACGGTGGCGGTTTTGCATTAATCGTTGTACTATTTGTTTTATTAGTTATCGTTGGTTGTACATGCTTGAAATAAACAGAAAAAGCACGGATTTACAAAGGTTTTAGTAGATTCGTGCTTTTTTATGTTCATAAGAAGGGCAGTACTATAATAAAATAATGTTGTGCATGTACATAAAAAATATACAAAAAATTTAATTAATAGATTAAAAAAATAAAAAATTGAAGAGGAAGAGTAAATTTAAGCCACAAAAAAGGTCTGAAATTTATAATTTTCCTTATAAGTAATTTTTGTAAAATGCTTCGCAGCACTGATAATAAGACCGAATAACACTCCATAGAACGCTAGTTTTTATCCGCTGACTAAAAGAATTATTTTACTTGTCTGAAAATCAACATAAATGATTTTCATATAGTTTAAATAGGTAAAAAAGACTTATTGCAAAAGTTTTATTCTTAATTTTCATAATAATAGGAATATTAAAATAATATATAGACGTAGTAATTTTTAGTTGCTATAATGTTGCTAATTATCACAATTAACAGAAAAATTGTGGTGATTAAATTTACTAGGGATAGGGAGAAAAAACTATGAAAAAGAAAAAACAGGCTTTAAAGGTATTATTATCAGTTGGTATCCTTTCTTCATCATTTGCTTTTGCACATACGAGCAGTGCCGCGCCAAATAATGTACTTTCAACCGAAAAGTATAACAAAGAAATTAAATCTCCTGAGTTTATTTCTGGAAAGCTTTCAGCCCCATCATCACAGAAAGCTCAAGACGTCGTCTTTCATTATATGAATACAAATAAAGACAAATATAAATTAGGAAACGAAAATGCTCAAAACTCATTTAAAGTGACAGAAGTAGTGAAAGATCCCGTTGAACAAGCAACCGTTGTACGCTTGCAGCAGGTATATAATAATATTCCTGTTTGGGGATCTACTCAATTAGCACACGTAGCGAAAGATGGAACCTTAAAAGTTGTATCAGGTACAGTAGCTCCTGATTTAGATAAAAAGGAAAAGCTAAAAGGCCAGAAGCAAGTTGACAGCAAAAAGGCGATTCAAGCAGCTGAAAAAGACTTAGGCTTTAAACCGACGTATGAAAAATCCCCTTCATCTGAACTGTATGTTTATCAAAATGGTTCAGACACAACGTATGCTTATGTAGTAAATTTAAATTTCTTAAATCCTGAACCAGGCAACTATTATTACTTTGTTGATGCTATTAGCGGTAAAGTGCTAGATAAGTACAATACAATTGATTCCGTAGCTGGTCCAAAAGCCGATGTGAAGCAAGCGGCAAAGCCGGCAGCGAAACCTGTAACAGGCACAAATGCTATTGGCTCAGGTAAAGGAGTGCTTGGAGATACTAAATCGTTAAAGACAACGTTATCTAGTTCTACTTACTACTTACAAGATAATACAAGAGGGGCGACAATCTATACGTACGATGCAAAAAATCGTACATCTCTTCCAGGTACGCTATGGGCAGACACGGATAATACGTACAATGCAACCCGCGATGCAGCTGCAGTAGATGCTCACTATTATGCAGGTGTGACGTATGATTATTATAAAAACAAATTTAACCGCAACTCCTATGACAATGCAGGAGCTGCGCTAAAATCAACTGTTCATTATAGCAGCGGCTACAACAATGCATTTTGGAATGGCTCTCAAATGGTATATGGAGATGGAGATGGAACTACTTTTGTTCCGCTATCAGGAGGGTTAGATGTTATCGGACATGAATTGACGCATGCGGTCACAGAAAGAAGTTCTAATTTAATCTATCAATATGAATCAGGTGCATTAAACGAAGCGATTTCCGATATTTTCGGAACATTGGTAGAATACTATGACAACCGAAATCCAGATTGGGAAATTGGAGAAGATATTTACACGCCTGGAACAAGCGGTGATGCCCTTCGTTCAATGAGCAACCCAGCAAAATATGGAGATCCGGATCATTATTCAAAGCGCTATACAGGTTCTAGTGACAACGGCGGAGTTCATACAAACAGCGGTATTATCAACAAAGCTGCCTACTTGCTAGCTAACGGAGGAACGCATTACGGGGTTACTGTAACAGGCATCGGCGGCGATAAGCTAGGGAAAATTTATTACCGTGCTAATACACTATACTTCACTCAGTCTACAACGTTTAGCCAAGCGCGTGCAGGTTTAGTACAAGCTGCTGCTGATCTATACGGTTCAGGCTCTCAAGAAGTAATTTCAGTAGGCAAGTCATTTGACGCAGTTGGTGTTCAATAAGTTATAAACCAAAAGTCGCAAGATAAATGAGGTATCTTACGACTCTCTATACTACCTTACTACCAATAAAGGAGTACTCGTATAAATATATTACAGTACTCCTTTATTTTATGTTAATAAATAAGGAAAACAGATTTCTTCTTGATCTATAAAAATCCACTTCTTATTCCTCCCTTTTATGTCCATTCGAATTATACTGTTGCTTGTTAAATGAAGAGAACACGTTTTAGTAAACGGTCTTATTATAAAATGTTATAATAAAGAAAAGAATTGAATACATACATATGAAAAAGGAGTGGAGGAATCAATGGACAAAATTGCTGTTATTTCAGATATCCACGGAAATCTTCCAGCTTTAGAAGCAGTTTTAGCTGACATACGACAGCGAGATATCCATCGCATCATTTGTCTAGGTGATTTAGTAGGAAAAGGACCGGATTCAAGTAAAGCGATTGATATCATAAAAGAAAAGTGCGAAGTAACAGTAATGGGAAACTGGGATGACTTCATTACAAAGCCTGCGGAATTCGAAGCGTTGAAATGGCATCAGAAGAAGTTAAGTTCAGTCCAAGAGGCATACTTAAAGGAACTTCCTTTTTCCGTTGAGTTTATGATGAGCGGAAAATTAATTAGAATGTTTCACGCTTCACCTAGAAGTCTTTATGATCGAATTCAACCCTGGGATTCACTTGAAAAGCGCCTTAGTCTATTTGCTAATACGGAATATACGGAAAATATAAAAGGATCAAGAGAGCCGGATGTTATCTGTTACGGAGATGTACATAATGCATTTATTCAACATATTAAAGGGAAAACGCTATGCAATGTAGGAAGTGTAGGAAACCCGCTTGATTTACCACAAGCTTCTTATCTTATCTTAGAAGGAAAGGATCAAGACGAAAGTCCTTCAGCATTTTCTATTCAATTTGTACGTATTCCATACGATATTGAAAAGGCTATCGAATTGGCGAGAGCTGTAGAGATGCCGGACTTTGAACCCTACGTTCAAGAATTAAAAACAGCTCGCTATAGAGGACTGAAAAATTAAGAATAGAATGTATTTCAACCTTCAGTATAAATACTGAAGGTTTTTTATTGGAGTATATGAGGGGTTTTTCAACACCATTAGTATGATACATGCAAATAAAAGTTATTCCGATGAATTTAAGGAAGGGAAAACTTGGAGAAAAACATACAGCATTTGAAAGGAAATAAATTTTATTTTATGAAGACAATATGAAGAGGGCAATTCTATTTGAACATAAAGTCATGCAAAAACGCCCCTGAAAAGCTGTTTTTACCATAACGAGTGGAGGAATACATGATGAAATTTTTTATTGATACAGCTAACCTGGAAGATATTAAAAAAGCATATAAAATTGGGGTATTATCAGGTGTTACCACAAACCCTTCGCTAGTAGCGAAAGAAGGCGTAAAGTTTGAAGATCGCATCGAAGAAATTTTAAAAACCGTCCCGGAAGTAGAATCCGTTTCAGCAGAAGTCACGCCCGACACAGTAACAGCAGATGACATGATTGCTCAAGCAGAAAAGCTGATAAAAATTAATGGAGGAGACAAAAATATAACGATTAAACTTCCTATGACCATTGCTGGATTGGAAGCAACCCGTTATCTAGCTAAAAAAGGCGTAAAAACAAACGTAACGTTAATTTTTACAGTGAATCAAGCGCTTCTAGCAGCTCGTGCCGGTGCCACATACGTATCGCCATTTTTAGGGCGCTTAGACGATATTTCAGAAGACGGTGTTTATCTGGTATCTCGAATTGCAGAGCTATTTCGAATTCAACACATTGACTCACAAATTATAGCAGCGTCAGTCAGACACCCAGATCACGTCACACGAGTAGCTCTTGCTGGGGCTCATATTGCTACAATTCCGTATGCCGTAATTGAACAATTAGTAAAACACCCGTTAACAGAGCAAGGAATTGAAAAATTTGCATCAGACTGGGAAAAAGCTGTAAAAAGTTAAATTCACTGAAGGAGAAGACATCACTTTAGTGTCTTCTCTGCTTAAAGAGTATACGAAGATTCTTTTTTTCTATTTTGCAGCAAACAACTTATCAATAATAGGCGAACATCCTATACATATATGCAGAGATGACATACGTTAATAGAAACGAAAGAGGTGTTAAAATGGGCTGTATTATTAACATTGAAAATATCGTGACTAACGGGTTAAAAGATAACTCGAACGTAAGCGTAGGCTGTGTTGTACAAAATAGTCACACGGCAAATACAAAATCGGTAGGAGCTTGTTTTTCGTTTGGAAACGGCTCTCCTGCTATTGCCTCTATGACAAACAGTAATATCGACTTTTGCAAAGGTGAAGAAAATAAAGAGCAGCAATCTTGAAAACAATTCCAGAAATACTCTTTCTGGAATTGTTTTTTGGTAAGTGATAGAGTTTTGTTAACAAGGTGTTTTGGCTTTTAAAAGAAAAACATTCATGAGGAAGGGGTTTGAGCGGTGCTATGAGCATTATTTCTATGATTCCTTATACATACGTTGAAAGAAAAATAAAACGAACACAAAAGGTGACGATTCAGCATTCAAAAGATATGTATTTATATGCTGATAGTATTGAAACACAAAACGATTGCTTTCCCATTAATGCCGTATTTGACATCTCCTACAAATGTGTTTCAAAAGACAGCGGCTTTTTATATTTACATACAAATCAAGGAATGTTCGCTTATACCATACAAACTGATCCTGCTGATTTTATAGCAGCATATAAAGATATAAAAAAGAAGGGGTGACATTGCTGTCAGCCCTTCTTTTTTTGTTATTATTTTATCCACTGTACAACTTGATCCATACTTCTTCTTGTTTTTCCACGCTTAGGCTCATGAATTCGGTAGCCGAACGCAACCATAACGGAAATATCAAACTTACCGTCTTCTAGTAATCCTTCTTCTTTTAGAATTTCATGTACTTGGTCATAGTTAAACCCTTCAATCGGACAAGAATCAATACCAATTTGAGCAGCTGATGTCATCATATTACCTAGTGCAATATAAGATTGTTTACTAGCCCAATCAAATAGTGCTCGCTTGCTTTCAAACAAATGAAAATCATTTCCTTGGAAATCTTTATAACGAGGCATTAATGTCTCTAATACATCATCCGGCATTTCTTTTACGTTTTTTTGAAGATTCAACACATATTCAGAGTCATATCTTGCGTCTGTACGAGAAAGAATAATAACAAAATGACTTGCTGTAGGAATTTGACCTTGTGCTCCCCAAGAAACAGCTTTTAATTTTTCTTTTAAATCTTTATTTTCAACGACTAAAAACTTCCACGGCTCATAACCTACTGAGCTTGGAGATAAGCGCCCAGTTTCTAAAATGAATTGGAAATCGTCATCGGAAATTTTCTTTGTTGGATCAAACTCTTTTGTAGCATGACGAAAGTTAAATGCGTCTAAAATTTCTTGTTTTTTATCTGTATTGTTCATGTGTAAACAACCTTTCTGTAAAAATATTTAGTGATGAACTGTTTAGAGTATCCTATACCCTGTATAGCTTACAACTAACAGTTAGTTAACATACAATTTGTCATAAAACCCGTTTGCAAATTTATCATAAATCATATAAATCATCCTAACAAGTACGCACATTTTTGTTGTATAGTATACTTTTTTATACTATTAATGCAGTTTTATAAGAAGCAGAAAGGAGTAAACAATCTGTGGAGTTTCGTTTTCGAAAAAGTAATTAAGAGAAGGAAGAGAGGAGAAGAGTGATCTTCTCCTTTTTAATTAAATTTTTGTATTTGATTTTTTCGCTTTGTTTTCAAGTTCACTTTTTGGTTCTGTTGAAAATTCGACATCTTTTCCGTGTCCTTGAGGGTTAACTCCAGGAGCCACTTGACCACGGTTAGCAGATTTTTTTGTACCCATTTTCGTCACCTCCGTTCGGTTAGTATGTACAAAAAGCAAAACAAAAATTAGGAAGTCAAGCGTGGAAAGATAAATAGGAAAAGATTATCTTTAAGCATCTTCATTACATAAACAAAATAGTTACTCATTTAAACGGACATAAAAAAACACCCTTGGAAGGGTGTTTTTTGTTTAAGAATCTGAGCTTGTCGCTCTGTCTGCGTATGGATAGATAGGATCTTTTAATTGAAATTCGTAAGTCACTCCATCTACAAGCCCTACCGTTTTATTGCTATCATAAAGGTCCAGCATAAAAGCAGCCATTTCTTTTGATGTATGAAACTTAGGTACTCGTCCTTCGTATTCAAAATCACTCATATCCATCGAACGCTGTGCAAATTCTGTTTCAGTAGCTGCCGGAGCTAGAACTTTAGCCTGCATTTTTGCTCCTCTTCCTTTTAATTCTTGAGAAAGACCTTCTGTAAATGCACTTACGTAGAATTTTGTTGCGCAATAAGTTACCGCATCAGCCACAATGGTGTAGCCGCCTCCAGAAGAGACATTAATAAGCTGTGTACCTTCAACGTTTTCATAATCTCTTACAAATAGAGAAGAAAGAATGGTTAAGGCTTCAATATTTAAATGAAGCATTGTTTCAATTTTAGTTAATTTTTGTTCACCGACAGAAGCAAAGTTTCCGAATCCCGCATTGTTAATCCAAGTTTCTAATTCATACTTTTTGAGTGACTCATAAAACGTATGAGCATTTTCTGCCACGGATAAATCAACCGACTGGACAATAACATTTACATCTTGATTCAGTTCTTCAATCTTTTCTTTTAACTCTTCTAGCTTGTCCTCTCTACGTGCAGCCAATATAAGATTTTTTCCGCGTGCTGCGAAAGCTAAAGCTGTTTCATATCCAATTCCTGAACTTGCGCCAGTGATTACTGTATATTTCATGTTGATTCCTCCATTTTCGATGTTTTCGAATTGATTATAATTGTTAAAGTATACTTTAAGTCAAGCGTTTATTCGATTTATTTTTCCCTTTAGAAGTCTATTTATAAACATTTGAAGTTGAGTGCTAAACTTTTTTGCTTTTATGCTACACTTGAAACAACAGCCGAAATTTCATTTCATTAAAAGGAGGAATGTATGCGTTTTCTCAACGTGAGTAGAAGACCTAGCTTACTTGCCCAAATTACATTACTTATTACGGTAGTTATTCTTGTGAGTACCGTCCTTGTATGCATTTTATTTTCTGCAATGATAGATGAAATTGTTGAAAAATATGTAGGTAAGCAAGCTATGACAGTAGCAAAATTAGCTTCTGAAGACAAAATGATTGTAAAAGCTTTTAAGAATAAAAATCCTTCTGAGCACATCCAACCTGTTGCAGAAAAAATAAGAAAAACCACTGGGGCAGATTATGTCACCATCGCCAATGATAAAGGAATCCGCTATTCTCATCCCAATAGTAGCTATATTGGAAAACATACTAAAACAAGCAACGAAGCTTCTTTAAAGGAGCATCAATCCATTATTTATAAAGGAAAAGGAATTTCAGGATTTGCAATTAAAGCCAAGACCCCCATATGGGATAGCCGAGGAAACGTAATAGGCGTTTCGTCAGTAGGGTTTCTTGTAAGCAATATAGAAAAACAGATTAATGATTATAGAATAAAAATTATTAAATTGTCCTGTATTCCTTTTCTTATTGGAGCATTTGGAGCTTTTTTCATTGCAAGGCGGGTAAAAAGACTAATATTTGGACTGGAACCGGAGGAGATTTCCTTTCTTTTTAAAGAAAAGGAGGCTACCCTTGAATCTATTCGAGATGCTACTGTTACTGTAAATGTTGAAAAATATGTAACGTCAATGAACAGAAGGGCTAGAGAACTATTTGGTCATCTTCAAATAGGAGGAGAGATAAAGAACGCCCGTCTAGGACAGCTAATTGATCAAGCGATAGAAAAGCAGCGGGTGTATTCTAACCAGTCTCTTGTACTAGATGGTCAGCAGTATATTTTGGATTTATCTCCTATTGTAAGAAAAAAAGAAGTGCAGGGCATCGTCCTTACTATAAGAACTTTATCTCAAATTGAAGAATTGACAGAAGAGATTTCTAAAATTAAAATGTTTTCTGATAATTTACGTGCTCAAAATCATGAATTTTTAAATAAGCTGAACGTGATTTATGGATTGTTAAAGTTAAAGAAGTATGAGCATGTCATGCAAATGATTTCATCAGAGGTAAAGGAACGCCAAGATATTATTTCTTTTTTAATGTCTTCTGTAAAGGATCCTTTGATTGCGGCATGCTTACTTGGAAAGATCAATCGTTCGAAAGAATTAGATGTTACTTTAGAAATTGACCAAGATAGTAATTTAACAAGTACTTTAGATATCGAAGACGCAAAAAACGTTGTTTCCATCTTGGGGAATTTAATTGATAATGCGCTCGAGGCTGTGCGAGAACATAAAGGGAACGTGCTGGTATCTTTTACAGATGTAGGAAATGACCTGATTTTTGAAGTTGAAGACAATGGACATGGGATATCAAAAGAAGTAGAAAATATGATTTTTATAGATGGTTACACAACGAAAAAAGGTGAAAATCACGGAATTGGATTGACTATTGTTAAAAGATCTGTAGAGCTGCTCAAAGGTGAACTATACATAAGCAAAAGTATGTTACAAGGAGCAAGATTCACATTAGTAATCCCAAAGCTATTAAATAATGAAAAGGAAGAATCGATATGACTGAAAATCAAATTAATGTCATGATTATAGAAGATGATTCTACAGCTGCACAAATTTATGAACAGTTTACTAAGAAACTAGAGCATTTCACTGTTGTTGCAACCGCAGGATCTGGAGAACAGGCTTTAGAATTACTAACAATATTTACACCGCAATTAATTTTATTAGACGTTTTTTTACCAGATATCAACGGAGTGGAACTGTTATGGGAAATCAGAAAGAAGTATCGAGGAATCGATATTATTTTAATAACGGCAGCCAATGATGTTGAAACAGTTGAGGAAGCAATAAGAGGAGGAGCATTTGGTTATTTGGTGAAACCTGTAATTATTGATAAATTTTTATCTACTTTAAAACATTATCAGTCTACAAGAATAGAATTAACCGAAAATAAAATGATAAACCAAGATAAAATAGACCATTTATTTAGAACACATCATAACCGCCGCACTCAATCAGCAGCTGCAGTAACAGAACTTCCTAAAGGGATTGATAAACATACTCTTCGTTTAGTAAGAGATAAAGTTCGCGAAGTTCAGCAGAGCTTGAATGTAGATGAGTTTGCTCAACTAGTAGGTATCAGTTATTCAACAATGAGAAGGTACTTAGAGTATTTAGTATCTTGTAAAGAAATGCAGGTGGAAATAGTGTATGGAAGTGTAGGGAGGCCTGAGCGGAAATACCGAGTAACTAATTCTACATAAAAACGAGATAGCGGTTCTTTGTCCGCTATCTCGTTTTTATGTAGAAATGACGCATGAAAAAAATGAAAAGAATTACTTTTATAAAAGATATTAAACTTATGGTGATTATCTATGAACCTGCTTTAACAAGTGATACCTTTTTAGTAACGTGTAGCAAGAAAAAAATGAAAACGTTATCAAAAAGGAGGAAAAATATCCGTGCTTTCTTTATTAGGATTTTTAATGGTTGCAGTATTCATGTATTTAATTATGTCGAAGCGACTTACCCCAATGGTTGCTCTTATCATTATTCCAATTATATTTGGTTTAATAGGTGGGTTTGCTAGCGGAATGGGACCTATGATGCTAGAGGGTGTAAAAGATATTGCTCCTACAGCTATTATGATTTTATTTGCTATTTTATATTTTGGATTAATGATTGATTCAGGATTGTTTGACCCTCTCGTTTCCTTCATTTTAAAGGTTGTAAAAGGAGATCCTCTAAAAATCGTGGTCGGAACTGCTGTGCTTTCAATGATGGTTGCTTTAGATGGTGATGGAACTACTACCTATATGATAACGGTCTCTTCTTTGCTTCCATTATATAAACGCCTAGAAATGAACCCGCTTATCCTAGCAGGAGTTGCGATGCTATCTATGGGAGTTATGAATATGACTCCGTGGGGAGGTGCTTCTGCTATGGCTATGAGTTCATTAAATTTAGATTCGTCTCAGTTGTTTTTGCCTTTAATACCTGTAATGGGTTTTGGGCTTCTATGGGTGCTATTTGTTTCTGTTGTCCTTGGAAGAAGGGAAAGAAAAAGGTTAGGAGTTATCAATATTAAACATTCTGCAAATGAAATCGCACATGCAGATGAATTAGAGGGAACAGCGCAACATTTAGACTATCGACGTCCTAAGTTAGTATGGTTTAATTTTCTCCTTACCGTTAGTCTTATGGTGTGCTTAATTATGGACTTTATGTCGCTGATGCTTTTGTTCATGGTAGCGTTTGCTATTGCATTATTAATAAATTATCCAAACATCAAAGATCAACAGCAGCGAATTTCATCTCATGCAAATAATGCGGTAGCCGTCGTTTCAATTGTTATTGCAGCAGGTATTTTTACAGGAATTATGTCTGGAACAAAGATGATTGATGCTATGGCAAATACACTTGTAGGAATAATCCCAGATGCAATGGGCCCTTTTTTGCCAGTTGTAGTAGCATTTTTAAGTGCTCCTTTTACATTTTTTATGTCCAATAATGCATTTTATTTTGGCGTATTGCCGATTATTGCTCAAGCTGCCGAAAGTTATGGCATTAGCGCAGCTGAAATTGGAAGAGCTGCTATCTTAGGACAACCCGTTCACGTGATAAGTCCCTTGGTAGCAGCAGCTCACTTATTAATTGGAATGGTAGGAATTGAATTTAGTGATTTACAACGCTTTTTAATTAAGTGGGCGCTAGGAACTACGGCAGTGATGACAATAGCTGCGTTAATTTTAGGTGTTATTTCTATTTGATATAAAAAAAGACCCCAAAGGGTCTTTTTTTTATACTCTTACGTTGAACTAGACTGTTCGCTGCAGCTGCTTTTTTTAAAATAGAACTTATAAATTAAAAATCCGCATACAGCCACTACCGCTGCAATTAAAATATAGGTTTGTGCATCTGAGATAAAAGATTGAATGGACTTAAAGTTTCCGATTTGCCCTAACCAAAGCATGGCAATATTCAAAGGAAAGATACCAAGAAATGTGAGCAGAGCAAACGGAATAGGTTTCACTTTAGATAGCCCCGAAAGATAGGAAATGTAGTTGCCGAGCCCTAAAGGACGAGCAATCGCAATACTCCATAATCCGCATTTTTTAAACCATTTTTGTGATTTCTCAAATGCTTTTTTCTTTTTTGATAATTTTTTCTTTACCTTATCCTCTAATTTATAGCCTATCCCATACGGTATAAAGCTAAAAGCTGTATAAACGGCGCTTCCTGCAAGAGCAATTAATAATAATTGCACTATGTGCATGTTTAATAAGTATCCGTAGGTAAGGGTGAGAAGAGAACCGGGAAACGGCAGGGAGGAAGCCTCAATGGCCAGTCCGCTTAAAAGTCCCCAAATTCCAAATTGTTTCAGTAAGTCTGTTATGAAATGTAGCATAAGATCGCCTCTTTTTCTGTGTCATAACATTCAAGTACCCATCTATATGTTCGGAAAAACTTATAAAAGAAAAGAAAATAAAGGAAGAAAGTGGGATGTGACAGAAAAAAACTTAGCTTGTACAAAGAAAAAGGAAGGAAGTGTATTTTATAGCTTCTACTCAGAGTGAAATTATATGGGAAAAATAATCGAGTGTGAATTTTTAAATAAACTACGACTTTTATTCATAGTTTTGATTCCTTTTATTCATTTTACTTATAAAACTAGCGGGTGTAAACTTGTTGTGTTGTGAAATAATCCATTATGTATATGTATTAAAAGGAAAGGAGGTTACCGTGTGGTTATTATTGTAGGATTGTTATTGTTGATGTTTTTTGCTTATCTAGGATGGTCTATTATCTGGGTGGCACCTGTTGTAGCTACATTCGTTGCTTACTTTAGTGGTTTAAAAGTACTGCCTACTTATACAGATGTGTATATGGGAGGGTTTGTAGATTTCGCTGCAAAATGGTTCCCCATCTTTTTATTAGGAGCCGTCTTCGGAAAGCTAATGGAAGATACAGGCGCAGCTAAGTCGTTGGCGCAGCGTATTGCTAAATTATTTGGAAGTAAAAGAGCCATTTTAGGGGTGCTGATTGCTTCCGCCATTTTGACATATGGCGGAGTGAGTCTATTCGTTGTGGTCTTTGCGATTTATCCTTTAGCAATCGCGTTATTTCGAGAAGCCAACGTATCGCGAAATTTACTGCCAGCAACCATTGCACTCGGAGCATTTACGTTTACAATGACAGCGATTCCAGGTACGCCTCAAATTCAAAATCTGATTCCGACTGCTACATTTAAAACCAATGCAATGTCTGGTTCGATTATTGGAATTGTCTCAGGTCTTATTATGGCGGTGGGAGGGTATTTATGGTTAGCTTATCGCGATAAAAAATTAAAAGCTAAAAATCAAGGGTTTACTGAGCCTAATGAATCATCAGTCGCAGCGAGTGAAGAACAGGACTCGATGAATGTAATATTAGCTATTTTACCGCTGATTGTCGTTGTCGTGACATTAAACGTTTTAAAATGGGAGCCTATCGTTTCGTTATTAATTGGTATTTTTTCTATTTTACTTATTAATTTTAAACACTACAAGACGTTTATTTCTTCTATAAATGAAGGAGCAAAAGGATCCGTGATGGCTGTTATTAATACGAGTGCAGCAGTAGGTTTTGGCTCGGTTATTACAGCAGTTCCAGAGTTTAAAGATGTCACGCATGTGTTGCTAAACATTTCGAGTAATCCGCTCGTTTCAGAAGCATTAAGCGTTCAAGTGCTAGCGATGATCACGGGCTCAGCATCCGGCGGTATGGGTATTGCGCTTCAAGCATTAGGAGATACGTGGTATCACTTGTCTCAAACAACGAATTTAAGTGCCGATGCTCTTCACCGTATTGCAAGTGTTGCGTCAGGTGCATCTATTTTACCGCATAACGGTGCGTTGTTAACACTATTAGCCGTAACTGGTCTTCGGCATAAAGAAACGTATAAAGACGTATTTGTTGTTGCATTTATCATCCCGACAATCGCTTTATTTGCAGGAGTCGCATTAGCGGCAGCCGGTATTATTTAAAAACAGGAGGAGAATACACATGGTTGAAAATCAAGTAATTGTAATCACAGGAGCAGCAAGAGGAATTGGGTTTGAAATAGGTAAACGATTCGCAGAAAACGGCGGAAAAATTGTGTTATCCGACATTGATCAAGCTGCTGTAGAAGCTGCAGCACAAAATCTTCGTGAAGCTGGATTTGAAGCGCTTGGTGTCAAAGCCGATGTAACAAAAGAAGAAGAAATCAAACATTTAATTGAAACGGCAAACGCACATTTTGGAGCGGTTCATACGTTCATTAATAACGCTGGCTTGCAGCATGTTTCTCCAATCGAAGAGTTCCCAACTGAAAAATATGAGTTAATGATTAAAATTATGCTAACAGCTCCATTTATGGCGATTAAGCACGCGTTTCCGATTATGAAAAAGCAAGGGTTCGGACGTATTATTAACGTTTCTTCTATCAACGGTTTAATCGGTTTTGCGGGCAAAGCAGCTTATAACAGTGCTAAACACGGTGTAATAGGGCTAACAAAAGTAGCTGCTCTCGAAGGCGCAGCACATGGTATTACGGTGAATGCACTTTGTCCTGGTTATGTGGATACACCACTAGTAAGAGGTCAGTTAGATGGTTTAGCTAAAACAAGAAACGTACCATTAGAGAGCGTGCTTGAAGAAGTTATTTATCCTTTAGTCCCTCAAAAAAGATTATTAGACGTGAGCGAAATTGCTGACTATGCTATCTTCTTGGCGAGTGATAAAGCAAAAGGTGTAACTGGTCAAGCGGTAGTAATGGACGGCGGATATACGGCTCAATAAAAAGAATAAATCATCAAAAGCATACAGGAGTCCAACGGGCTCCTTTATGCTTTTTTAGGTTATATCTATTCTATTGAGTTAATCAACGTTAAAATATAATTAGGCTATACATAAAAAAAGCCTCATACTATTTCTCCTGTAAAGATAAATAGTATGATAAAAAAGCCTACAGTTTAGAAAGGATGATACATATGGTGCAAACAGTAAATGAATTAATTAAACATCCGGTTTTTTATTTTTTTAACGAAATTTCAGCTATTCCTAGAGAATCTGGAAATGAAAAGAAAATTAGTGACTATTTAGTTTCTTTTGCAAAAGAAAGAAGCCTTGAAGTTATCCAAGACGAGGCTTTAAATGTAATTATTAAAAAGCCGGCCGCTAAAGGATATGAACATGCTCCAGCCATCATTTTGCAAGGACATATGGACATGGTATGCGAGTTAAATCAAGGGACTGTGCATGATTTTGAAAAAGATCCGCTTCAACTGCGAATTGTGGAAGATATGCTTTATGCAAATGGTACTACGCTAGGAGCTGACAACGGGATTGCCGTTGCATATGCACTGGCTTTACTAGATGCTCATGATATAGCTCACCCCTCTCTTGAAGTAGTCATTACTACTGAGGAAGAAACAACTATGGGCGGAGCCATTGCTGTAAGTCCAGCTCATTTTGAAGGAAAAATCTTTATTAACCTTGATACAGAAGAGGACGGAAAGCTGCTTGTCAGCAGCGCAGGCGGGGTAAAAAGCGTGCTTCGTATTCCCGTAGACTGGGAATCGTCTTCCGATAACTCAGAAACATATAGCTTAAGCATCGGTGGACTGCGCGGCGGACATTCTGGAATGGAAATTGATAAAGAAAGAGGAAATGCTAATAAACTGCTGGGGAGAGTTTTATATGATTTACAACATGAACTTCCCTATTCTTTAAGCAGCATTAGTGGAGGATTAAAATCAAATGCGATTCCCCGTGAATCAGAAGCAATTCTATCAGTTGAGCCTTCTGAGGTAGGGAAGCTAGAAAATAAGATTCGTGAGTGGAACGAAATAGTAAAAAATGAATTACAAGCGGCTGATCCGAGCGTATATGTAAAAATAAACAAATTTTCTTCCGATGGGAAATGTTTCACAAAAGAAACGACAGAACGAATTGTACAAGCTATTATGCTAACACCAAACGGCGTTCAAAGCATGAGTATGAATATCGAAGGATTAGTAGAATCTTCTACCAACTTAGGTGTGATTACGACGACAGAGTCTGAGATTGTTTTTCAAAATGAAATCCGCAGCTCAGTAAAAAGCTTAAAAGAAAAAATAGTAAGTCAAGTGCACATACTTGCTCAAGTAGTCGGAGGAAGAGTTGAAACAAAAGGTAATTACCCTGAATGGGCGTACAATGCAGATTCAAAAATTCGTGAATTATGTAAAAAGGTTTACAAAGAAAAGTATGGGGAAGAGGCGGAGGTCATCGCCATCCATGCTGGAATTGAATGCGGTATTTTCCTGGAAAAAATCTCTGGATTAGACGCCATTTCGCTCGGCCCCGATATGTACGACGTTCATACACCTGATGAACACCTGAGCATTCCGTCTACTATTAAGACATGGGAATACTTATTAGCGGTATTAAAAGAAGCAAATAAGATATAAAGTTATCAGCATCTCTATAATTTTTAAAAAAGAGCTTCTGTAAAGGAGCTCTTTTTCATTGGTCATTTATCAGATAATAAGCAGAATTCCGTCAACACGTCAGGCAATTGAGAACATTTATGTAAGCGTTTTACAAATAAAGGTTTTAAAACGGGCCTAAAAGAGGTAAACAATTACTAAAACGATAGACAAATGAATTCAAAACAAGCTCTGCAACTAATAAATTAGTAGGGAGAGAATGTATATGAATGATAATAGTCTTATCAAAGATCCCTTTTTGGAAAAAGGAGAAATTGAATTTTTAGAATTAAGGAAAGACGAAATACGCTATCTAAAGTTCGATCGGTTTTTGAAAGTGATTAAAGCACTTAATCAACGCAGTGATAAAGGCTACCAGAGTCTTATGCTTTCCGTTGATGGCTTTAAAGGTAATTCAAGAGAATTATATGAGATAGAGGAGTTTCGCAGATACGTAAATTTGTTAATTAATCAAGTTCCTCAAATATTATTTTATATTCACGATAAAAACAAAATGACTAATCAAATTTTGAAAAGTCTATCAAACAACAGCAGCCAACCGGCCTCTATAGATCCTAAAAGAGCACGTTTAATGATTGATGCCATACAGGAGCAAGTAGAGAAAACAGAGGACAAAGAGATAAAGGAGAACCTTTCTGAATTCGTATGTAAAATCCAGAGCTTTGTGAATCAGTATTAACAGTTCCCAATAGAAAAGCAGAATCCATATTATAAAAAAGTACGAGAACTCAAAGTTTCTCGTGCTTTTTTATTGGAAAAACAGTAGAAAGAGAAAAGGAGTATCAACATAGATTGATAAATAATAATGGTAAAGCTTCATATTCTGCCGTGAAATAACAAGGAGGAATGAACATTGCATCATATTGAAATAAGAAGACCAAAAATAGAAGACCGCGCAGAACTCCACGAGCTTTTTAATGAAGTAATCACAGATACCTTTCATAAAGAGGGTCTATCAGACATGGTGAACGATATACAAATAGAAATTGAAAGTAAAGCACAATATTTAAAAAGTGACCTTGATAGCGGTGGAAAACATCGATTCTTTTGGCTCGGAATAGATACGTGCACCAATAAGATTATTGGCTGTATTGAATATGGTCCTGTTAGTGAATTAATTACATCGTGTACAAAAGGAGACCTGCAAGGATGGATTGAAATCGGCACAGTTTTTGTTCATCCAAAGTACCAAAGAAAAGGTGTAGGCACACTGCTTTTACATACTATGCTGCTTACGCTTCAAAGCAGAGAAATTAAAAAAATTTGTTTGGACAGCGGATACAAAAATGCTCAAGAAGTATGGAAAAACATATTTGGAATCCCTGATTATTTAGTAAAAGATTACTGGAGCAAGGGGTATCATCACATGGTTTGGAAAATATCAGCAGAAAGTACGCCGATAGTATTTAAGCTCAGTTATAACGAAGAATAAGGTGTCTCCTAGAAAATAGCCGGTACGTTTCTCCCGGCTATTTTCTACTGTTAAGCTGTTTACATATGTGCAATTATATATTAGTGTATTTTATTAAATATAATACCTTGACTGTCATAGTAATATGATTTAAATTATACATAAAGAGGTGATACTTTGGTATATACAAAAATGTCTTCAGATTTACTTCGGGGACATACAGATACAATGATTTTGAAATTACTTCTCAGCGGCGATAAGTATGGGTATGAAATTAGTAAGCTTATTTATACCTACTCTAAAGAGCAGTATGAATTAAAAGAAGCCACAATGTATTCAAGCTTGAAGCGTCTTGAAAAAGACGGCCATATTCTTTCTTACTGGGGAGATGCTGTACAAGGCGGCCGCAGAAAATATTATAAAATTACAGAACAAGGAAAAAACGTATATAAACAAAACAAAGAAAATTGGGAGCAAGCGAAAAAAATTATTGATTTATTGTTGTGAGAAAGGATGATGTTATAAATGAACGAAAAAATAAAAAATCATGTGCATAACATTTTGGCTCCTTATCAGGATGTAGAAAATGTTCAAGATTTAGAGGAAGAACTATCACAGAACTTACAGGAAAAATTTACAGATTATAAAAAAGATGGGCATAATGAAGAACAGGCTTATTATATGACAATCAATTCTATCGGTGATATCACAGAACTGATTCAATCAATGAATGTAGAAACCAAGGAATTAAAGCAAACCGTCCCTATGGATTTTTCAAAGACCGAGCTTACAAAATCTGATTTTCGTTCTGTATCGGTGTATAAAGGGAAATTTAATGCCAGTAATTTGAATGAATCTGATTTTAGCTACGCAGATCTTACGGACAGCATGTTTAAAAGCAGCAATTTAACGAAAGCGATATTTCATCACGTTAATTTAACAGGCGTACAATTTAAATGGGCAAATTTTAAACAGGCCAGTTTTAAAGACTGTATCTATGACAACACGTACTTTAAGCAATGTAATTTAACAGACATTGTATTTGACGAGGAAACATTTAAGGGAACAATTTTTGAAGGAACATCATTAAAAAAAGCCTCATTTCGCAACGCCACTTTGCTAAATGTACAGTTTCGAGGATCAGATTTAAAAAAATCCGATTTTGAAGGTGCAAAAATGGATAAATTGACATATAACTTTTTAAAAAGTGCCAAGATAGATCTGAGTAAAGTTACGATTATTTAAAGATAAAAAAGACCTCTCTGAAGGTCTTTTTTTATGGACATATAACAATTCTTTTTAAGAGCGAGCAGGATAGTTTATTAGAGAGCTAGAACACATTCATAGAAATAATAAAGCTTTTATCACTTATGTGGAGGAGTATGGAAATGTCTATATATGAAATTTGGAATGAAGTGGATCTTTATATGAATGATAAGCTTATACAACCTGACCCTATTCTTGATGAGGTATTGAAGGCAAATCAAGAGGCTGGATTACCTGCCATCGACGTATCGCCTAGTCAAGGAAAGTTTCTGCATTTGTTAGCTTCATTAAAAGGAGCTCAACGCATTTTGGAAATTGGTACTCTTGGAGGATACAGCACGATTTGGCTAGCCAGAGCTCTTCCTAAAGACGGACAGCTGATTACGCTCGAATTGAGCGCTCAGCATGCAGAAGTAGCAAGAGCTAATTTAAAAAGAGCGGGAGTAAGCCACTTAGTAGAAGTCCTTGTCGGCCCCGGGCTTGATACATTAGCTGTATTAAAGGATAAGGGAACAGAGCCGTTTGATCTTATCTTTATTGATGCTGACAAGCCGAATAACCCAAATTACTTAAAGTGGGCTCTAGAATTATCGAAAAGAGGAAGTACGATTATTTGTGATAATGTTGTTCGTCAAGGGCATGTGGTGAACTCAGAAAGTGAAGATGAAAATGTAAAGGGAATTCGTCAATTTATGAATGTTCTGGCTCAAGAAAAACGAATCAGCGCCACGGCTATACAAACCGTTGGAAGCAAAGGCTATGATGGATTCATTGTAGGGATTATTGAATGATAAAATTTGTATTACACATAAAAAGAGACGGAGACATAACGAAACCCATCCAATCAACAGCTAGAAGCAAATACATACATGAAACCTACGTTCAGCTTCCCTACGAAAAAATCCGAACGAGTTGGATTCTCAACCAAACTCGTTCGGATTGTCCTTGAACTAACATACTTTTGTTCCAGACTCTTTTTAAATGGGCCCCAATTTATCTGTCATTTGTTTTTCGGTTAAAAAATTAATCAATTCTCGTACAGCGAATGAACTGTAGCGTTCTTTTAACAGAATAATTCCAAGTTCCCACATCATTTCAGGATCTGCAATAGGTACGGTAGTAATATTGGGATCTTTCACTTTGGCATAAAGCGATTCGGGTAAAATAGCAATACCTAGTTCTGCCGTTGTTAATTCAATAATTAAATCCCATTGAGAACTTTTATACGCTATAGAAGGCACAAAGCCTGATTTTAAAGCATCTTGAATTAACCGGTCGTGCAGCGTAAATTCTTCACTAAACATAATGAATTTTTCATGCTCCAATTCTTTCATCCAGACGGAAGAACGTTTCGCTAGAGGATGGTTTTTATGCGCGTATAAAAGAAATCTCTCCTTAACGAACGGGTATACGTGAAAATGTTCATCATGACCGCTTGTAAGAGGAAGCATAACAATCCCCATATCTACACCAGCCTCTTCCACAAGTGCTTCAATTTTTTTTGCTCCAAATTCAATAAGCTCTAGAGATACTTTAGGGTATTGTTCATTAAATGCTTTTGCAATCTTCGGGAAAAACAAGGTCCCGATGAGCGGAGGGACTCCCATCTTGATTTGCCCTGTTTGCAAGTTCATTAAATCTCCCAACAAGTGAGGCATGTCTTTTAACACCGACAGAGCTTTAGTTGCTTGGTGATACACAACTTCTCCTGCATCGGTTAGCTTTAATTCTCTTGTTGAACGATCAAGAAGCTCAAATCCTAGTTCATTTTCTACTTTTTTGACGGCTTTACTTAAAGCTGTTTGAGACAAATGAACTTGCAGCGCTGCCTTTGTAAAATTCTTATGATTCGCTACCTCTATAAAGTATTCTAAGTCTCTGATTTCCATGTGAAACTCCATTTCTGCAAACTGCTTATCCTTTTTCTTTACTCTTTATTTTAACCATTAAATTATTTACTGTAAATGCGCTAATTAAAAAGGGGGAGGATATATCCAATGAATAAAACCAGGGAAAGGAAATGAACTAAAATTTCTGTCGAAATTGATTAATAAAACGCATAATCTTTTTATAGAGAAACATAGATTTTGCTGCTAGCTGATGAGGAATATAAAGATTTTTGCATGTACGTTCGGGCAAAAATGCAAAACTTATCAAAATAACTGAAAGTCCAAAGGCTGCGGCTGTAATCTCTAGCCAAGAAAACATCATATCATTCCTCCTTTTACAAACCTATTAATAGAATATGTAAAAGTTTGAAAGGAGGTTGTACGATAGACCTATAATGAGCGGAGTTATGAAGTTCTCTCTAAAAATAAAATGACGTTAAAGAACGCAGGTGCTGCGCTCTTTAACGTCATTTTATTTTCGCTCTTCAGCTTGATGTTCTTGTTTGTTTTGCTCAGTGAGACGTTTTTGATGAGCTTTTGTTTCTGCGCTTACATGATTCGCATCATTCGGTTGATTTTTCTTTGAACCTCCTGCAGCGTTACTCATTAGACGACACCTCCAGTTCGGTTATGAAACATACCTATAGAATGTGCGTATTTACAGACTTTATACACCGCTATCGATATTACTGCACACGAAAAAAGCAAAGGGAGAGTCACTAAACTGTTCCCTTTGCTTTTTTGCTAGGCGACTTTATCGGTGGTGATAATTTTGTTAATCCAGTCTTTTCCCTCTGTAAACCTTGTAACAAGCATCGCTGTTACTGTATTTCCCGTACTGTTTAAAAGCGTAGCAGGGGCGTCAATAATTGTGGAAATGACCGCAATAATGGGCAGAACTTCTGGCGAAAATCCGTAAATTGTAATGATTAACATTTCGCCAATCATACCGCCTCCAGGGATTGCTCCCATTACGGCTCCAACTAAAAAGGCTACGCCTAATATGCTCAAAATACTCGTAGCAGACGTCATATCTTTGCCAAACAAACTGAATAAGAAAACAATTTTTAGAATACCACCGATAACAGAACCATCTTTATGGGTGTTTGCTCCTAATGGAATCACCGTTTCAGCAATATCCAGCGGCACACCCATTTTCTTTGTTGCATCTAAATTGACTGGAATAGATGCAGCAGAAGAACAGGTAGCAATAGCGGTGATAGAAGGAGCAGCTGCATTTTTCCAAAACAGCTTAATTCCTGCTTTACCGCCAGCAATCCATGCATATAGCGTAAAGAAACCGAAATAGTAAACGATTGCAATTAATAAATAAAGAATAAATGCTCTAGCGTACCCTTGTAAGATCTTTGGTCCAAGTTCTCCTACTACAGTAGCAAAATAGCACCCTAAACCAATTGGAGCATAGTACATCACAATTTTAACAACCTTCATCGATACTTCTTGACCGGAAGTCAGAAATTTCGCCATAGGCTGTCCTTTTTCGCCAGCCATCGTTGTAGCAATACCGAAAATAACGGCAAAGACAATTAATTGTAAAATGTGCTCTTTCGAAAATAACTGAACAAAATCAGGTACAGTAAATGTACTAACAAGCTGAGTTAAAAGCGTCATTTTTTCAGCTGTATTTTCACTGTCACCCATCAATTCTTTAATGGCAGAAGTATCTACATTATGTAGCGGATTGTAAAGTGATGCGCCTAAAAAGCCTAAAACGGCTGAAACAGCAGCAGTGGCGATAAACACAACGGCGATACCTAGCATAATTTTACCAAGACGCTTCATTTCATTCATGTTTGCGATCGCCGAAGCCACACTAAAAAAGACAAGGGGAACGATAATCATGAACATTAAATTAAGAAACAAATCACCAAAGGGCTTTACGACTGCCACATCGGGCCCGATAGCATATCCTGCTATCCCGCCAATTAAAATAGCGAGAAGCAGAATAAGCGATGATCTGTACGTTTTAAATACACTTAAAACCATAGTTAGATTTCCTCCAAACAACAATAGCTTCTTTACTACGCAAGAACAGCTATTATTTGCTCATTGCATACGTAGTAACGACTGGCTTTACATCTTTACGCACCAAATCTTCGTATGTTTCTCGCTCTACAGCAAGACGAGCTTCTCCATTTTTTACAAATACAACAGCAGGGCGCGGAATACGGTTGTAATTGCTAGCCATTGAATAGTTGTAGGCACCTGTAGAGGACACTGCTAATAAATCTCCTTGATTAACGCGCGGTAAATCAATATCCCAAATAAGCATATCTCCTGATTCACAGCATTTACCCGCAATTGATACTGTTTCATCTTTTTTATCCGTCACTCTATTAGCCAAGACAGCTTCATGTTTTGCATCGTAAAGAGCAGGACGGATATTATCGGTCATACCGCCGTCAATTCCTACGTATTTTCGTACACCTGGAATCTCCTTTGTTGATCCAATTGTATAAAGCGTTGTACCTGCTTCTCCTACGATGCTTCTTCCAGGCTCAATCCAGACTTCTGGAAGGGTATAATTCTGTTCAGTTAACGTGCGGCTTAGCTTTTCTGTCAGTGCATCTACATAATACTCAACTGGAAGAGGAGAGTCGCTTTCGGTATAACGAATACCAAAACCACCACCTACGTTTAAAACTTTTACTTCAAATTCCATTTTATCACGAATGCTGAATAAGAAATCAGTTAAAATATCAATGGCGCGAGAAAAACCATCTACTTCAAAAATTTGCGAACCAATATGACAATGAATGCCTAAAAGATCGTAGTAAGGCTTTTCTAACGCAGAACTTACCGCTTTCATGGCTTGGTCATTGGAAAGACCAAATCCAAACTTGGAGTCTTCCTGTCCGGTCATAATATATTCATGTGTATGGGCTTCAATCCCTGGAGTAACACGCAGAAGAATAGATGCTTTCTGTTTGCGCTCAGCTGCTAAGGCATGCAAAACTTCAAGTTCGGTAAAGTTATCAACAACAAAACAGCCAATATTCGCATCAAGAGCCATTTCCATTTCTTCAATCGTTTTATTATTGCCGTGAAAATGAATGCGTTCAGCTGGATATCCAGCTTCAAGCGCTGTAAATAATTCGCCTCCTGAGACCACATCTAGTGACATATCAAGCTTCGTTAAAAGGCTAGCCATTTCCATACAAAGAAAGGCTTTCCCTGCATAGGCGATTTGATATGAAAATCCGCTTCTTCGAAAGGCTGAATGGAAGGCCTTGCATTTCGTCTCAATTAATTCTTGATCGTAGATGTATAGGGGAGTGCCGTATTGTTTTTTCAGTTCGACCGTATCGCACTGCCCAATTTCTAAATGATTGCTGCTGTTAATTTTACTCGTTCCATGTAAGTACATAATCCGTATCCCTCCATTTAAATCATTCAACTATAACTTTGAACTTTGATGGTTAGTAGAAAAACACAAAAAAGACCCGTGAAGTGATGTTCACGCGTCTTGGTTTCATAATAATAAAGTATTATTACATTCTAGGCATCAACATCTCTTCAATAGCTCTCCACAAACCAAATGGTTTGTGACAGCTCAGCATTTATTCAATACTGAACCAGTATATGAACACAATGGATGTTTATATACTTCGGCACGAAATCCCTTTTACTTATCTTCACAGACTCCATTAGTCTCCAATAAGTGACTCTTGATTTCATGCACCTCTATTCTCAGAGAGGAAAATTATATTTAAATGTAATTTCTATTATATTTCCTTTTCCTCCGTCTAGTCAATGAAAAGTTAAGGCATAGGAATATCAAAAAAAATAAATAAGAAGGCTATGAAGCTTCCAGATAGAACCCAAGCACCCAGCGCTGTCTTCTGATGAATGACTAAAAGTGAGAACGTGACAATGTTGAAGAGAAAAGAACACAGCAGCGACCATCCATAATGATGAGTGATACTGTGATTAACATAAGCAATGAACTCAATCACAGTAAATAAAAGCGCCCACAAAAGAATCCACCACAGCCGGCCGCTTACATGCAGCGGTAGCCTTCCTAAAAAAACCGGTATAACAAACGGATAAATAATTAAGGTTATTCCAAGGGAAACCATTAGGTGATCGGGTAGAAAAAGGTGATCAATACCAACAGGGTGAAATACCCATACGCGGTGATGAAACAGCAGTACTTCATAAAGCAAATTCCCCGTGACCCAAAACAGCAAAGTAGGATAGTATTCTTGATACCTGCGCCACTTGCCAAATAGTAAACCAAGAATGATAAAAAATAATACAAATGAAGATTGCATACGCTCTCCTTAAAATAATGGTTATTTCTTTTTATTTACATATTATAGAAATTTTATTCTCTTTGCTTTTATTCAGAAACTATAATGGAAAAGCCGTAAGCAGCGTTAAAGACGTACTACCACTATTTATGACTGTCTTCACCCTGCTATAATCTCCGTAAAAGAACTGCTACCGCTTTTGTTTACGAGATGAAGGGAGCTATATGTCAAAGTCAGCAAGACATAAAAGTAAGCTCAAAATAGCTTCGCCTAGTATGTGACTTCTTTTTTTGCTATGCTAAAATTGCGTACATATAGCATGAGAATACTAGAAGAAAGAAAAGGGTGTTTTGGTATGAAAACATACATCGTAGTTGGAGCTGGGATACTTGGAGCTTCTACAGCATATCATTTAGCAAAAGCAGGAGCAGATGTGACATTGGTAGATCGCAAGGATGCTGGTCAAGCTACTGATGCAGCAGCAGGAATTGTTTGTCCATGGCTTTCACAGCGTCGAAATAAAGCATGGTACCGCTTAGCAAAAGGCGGCGCTAAGTACTATCAAACATTAATTCAGCAATTAGAAGAAGATGGAGAAACGGATACGGGATATAAGCGAGTAGGAGCAATTAGCTTACATACGGATGAACTAAAGCTTAAAAAAATGGAAGAAAGAGCATATAAGCGTCGGGAAGAAGCTCCCGAAATAGGCGAGATTACACGTTTATCTGCTAAAGAAACACAGGCTTTGTTTCCGGTTCTTTCGGAAGAATACAGTTCAGTTCATATTAGTGGAGCCGCTCGCGTTAACGGAAGAGCTCTTCGAAACGCACTTGTGAATGCAGCGAAGAAAAACGGTGCAAAAATAATAGAAGGAAACGCAGAACTTCTTTATGAAAATAATCGAGTAACGGGCGTTGCCGTAAATGGACAAACCCTTCTAGCAAGTACAACAATCGTGACAGCAGGAGCGTGGGCAAATCAATTGCTAGAGCCTCTTGGAGTAAAATTTTTAGCAAGCTTTCAAAAAGCGCAAATTGTTCACTTACATCTCCCTGATTTAGATACAAAAGACTGGCCCGTTGTGATGCCTCCAAGCGACCAATATATTCTTTCGTTTGAACAAGGTCAAATTGTTATTGGAGCAACACATGAAAACGACACGGATTATGACTTGCGAGTAACTGCTGGTGGGCTTCATGAAATTTTTTCAAAGGCCTTATCAATTGCTCCCGGCTTAACAGAAAGCACAGTTTTAGAAACAAGGGTAGGGTTTCGACCATTTACTCCAGGCTTCTTGCCAGTCATTGGAGCTCTTCCGGCTTACGAAGGAATACTAGTAGCCAATGGTCTCGGAGCTTCAGGCTTAACGTCGGGTCCTTATCTTGGTTCAGAGCTTGCTAAATTAGCACTTGAAATAGAAATGGAAATTGATCTTAGCGACTATGATGTAAGAGGAGCTATCGAGTCTTAAGCAAACAGAATGAATGAAAACAAATAGAAGTTCGCAAACTACAACTACTATATGATGAAAGGAAGTAGATTGTTTGCGAAAGATTATGATAAGTGCAGCAGCAGCTTTTTTATTTATGAGCGCGACGCCTGTATTAGCGGAAAACCATCCTCAGCCAGAAACAAAAGACGTGCAGCTGACGTCTCAGCAAAAGCAGGAATTGTCCGTGCTGTACAAAGAAATGCTAGCAAAAAAGAAAGAAATACTTTCAAAATATGTGGAGTACGGCGTGTTAAGCAAAGCGGAGAGTCAAAACATTTCTTCACATATGGAAAATCGTTATCAGCATATGGAGAAAAATGGTTTTGTTCCGAAGCGACACTGTCATAAAATGCATCATTCAAAGTAATTCATATTCACATAAAAAAGCGCCTTTACAGGCGCTTTTTTATGTGAATGAATGGAAAATATCCGCTTCTTTATCTAGTAAATTCTAAAATCCTCATGTAAAATTAAGAGAATGAGAACGAGTAGGAAAGATGCTAGTGAGGGGTAGGTAAATATGAACGATGAACGAAAATAAGAAAATAGTCCGATTACATGCAGAAAATCATTCAGCTGAGGCGCTAGGAATCATATTTGCTTACAAACAAAAAGATGACCATCTTGTTTACAGTATGTATCAAGGTGAAAGCGTTCATGAGCAAAAAACCCCTCTGGAAGAATGGGTCTCGTATGAGCATTTTTTCGAAGCACTAAATAAAAAGAAAAAGCTTATGTACGAGCTTCAAATAAATGATAAACGCTATGTAGTAAACTTAACCCCTTTATCTTACACAGAAAAGCCTGAAATCATGGGACATTGCGTGAATATAACTAGTTATCAGGAGAAAAAAGAACAGATTCAGCCTTTTATTTATCATAACGCAGATGCTGTTGCTGTCGTTGACTTAAAAGGTAAAACGCTTCAAGTGAACCCTGCGTTTGAGAATACATTTGGCTGGACGTTTGAAGAAATTTATCAAAAGCCTCTTCCGATTATACCTTCGTTTTTAAAGGAGCCAGTGTGGGAACTTCATAAGACCATTCAATCAGGTGAATCGAAAACGGAATTTGAGACGGTCAGACAGCATAAAGACGGTCATTTAATTAATGTAAGCGTCACACTATTCCGCGTTGAAAATATGAATGATTGGCCGCTATGCATTGCTTTTGTCTATCGAGATATAACATCACGCAAGCAGGACGAAACGGCTTTAAAAGAAAGTGAAGAACGCTACCGAAGCTTGATTGAGTTATCGCCGGAAGCGATTATCGTTCATAGTGAAGGGAAAATTGATTACATCAACCCTGCAGGAGCTAAAGCGCTAGGATACAAAAGTCCTCAAGACGTATTAGGAGCTTGTGTTTATCAGTTTGTTCACCCTGATTACTATGATGTTGTAAAACAGCGAATTTATCGAATGAAAACAGAAAATAAATCTGTAGACCTACAGGAAGAAAAGTTTATTCATAAAGACGGTCATACGATTGATGCCGAAACCATTGCCTTTCCTATTCCCTATATGGGAAAGCAGGCCATTCAAGTTTTGTTTCGTGATATTACAGAACGTAAAAAAACTGAAAAATTGCTGCGTGAATCCGCTCAGCTTTCCTTAGTCGGACAGTTAGCCGCTGGTATTGCTCACGAAATTCGAAACCCTCTGACGGCGGTAAAAGGATTTATACAGTTATTAAAAGAAACGAGCGGTCAGCCTTACTATGTAGAAATGATAAATCATGAGTTAGATAGAATTGAATTGATTACCGATGAGTTCTTGAGTCTTGCAAAGCCTCAGGCGAAAACCTACAAAGACAAACATGTCCAAGATATTTTAGAGAATACTTTAAAGCTAGCTGAGGTGCAGGGGATTACAGAGAAAATTCACGTAAAAAAAGAAATTGATCTTCATCTTCCTCTCGTATTATGCGAAGAAAATCAGTTGAAACAGGTGTTTAGCAATATATTTAAAAATGCAGTCGAATCTATGCCAAGTGGAGGAACCGTAACGATTCAACTAAAAAGATTTAATCAGGAGAACCTTGTTATCCGGTTTAGCGACGAGGGGCCAGGCATCACGCAGGAAAGAATGCAGCATTTAGGAAAACCTTTTTATAGTACCAAAGAGAAAGGAACGGGGCTTGGACTGATGGTGTGCTATAAGATCATTCGAGAACATAGAGGAGAAATTAACTTTGTAAGTGAACTTGGAAAAGGAACTACCGTAGACATTCTTTTGCCTTTTAAAAAGTAGATTCTACTTTTATAAGCATGAAACCTTTTCTAAAGGGGAATACATGTTAGTGAACGAATAATGAGGTTAAAATTAGGAGGGAATAAGATGGAACGCATTGAAACGGGAGAGATTTTTACAATTTTAGATGAAAATGATCAAGAGCAAGATATTGAAGTGCTTGGAAAAATGACGATTGAAGGGCACGATTATATTGCCGTTGCGTTTGTGGAAGAAGTTTTAATTGAAACAGAAGAAGAAATTGATGTTTTCTTTTTGAAAATTGAAGATGATGGTGAATGGTCTTCAATTGAAGATGACGAGGAGTTTGAAAAGGTATCAGCCGTATTTGAGGAAATGACATCCGCGTAAAAAGAGAGGTTAAAACCTCTCTTTTTTTATTTTAAATGATATAATATTTAGAATTTTTCTAAAAATATCTTGCTGAATTATTTCCCTTCATTTATGATGAATATGTAACATACCAACCGGTTAGTAAGTAAATGAAAGCGAGGGACTACCGTGTATTTTTCTTACTCTGACAAAGTAGTGAAGCTGCAAAAAGAATTGACCTCTTTTATAGAAGAGCATATTTACCCAAATGAACGGCTATACGAACAACAGCTGAATGAACAGCCGTCTAGATGGTCAGCTGTTCCTCCGATCATGGAAGAGTTAAAAGAAAAAGCAAAGCAAGCTGGATTATGGAACTTATTTTTGCCAGAAAGCGAATACGGAGCGGGTCTAACAAATGTCGAATATGCCCCTCTTTGCGAAATTATGGGCCGTTCTATTATTGGACCAGAAGCTTTTAACTGCGGAGCTCCTGACACCGGCAATATGGAAGTACTGGTTCGATACGGAACGCCTGAACAAAAAGAAAAATGGCTAAAGCCGCTGTTAAATGGAGACATTCGCTCCTGCTTTTCTATGACAGAGCCGGATGTAGGTTCTTCTGATGCGACAAACATTCAGTGCAGTATTGTAAGAGAAGGCGATGAATATGTGATCAACGGAAGAAAATGGTGGTCTTCAGGTGCGGGAGATCCTCGCTGCAAAATTGCTATTGTCATGGGAAAAAGCGATTTTACCGCATCTAAATATGAACAGCAGTCTATGATTCTAGTTCCATTAAATACTCCAGGAGTTAAAATTGAACGAATGCTTCCAGTCTTTGGATACGATCACGCTCCTCATGGACATGCTGAAATTCATTATGACAATGTGCGTGTGCCAGCGTCTAATATGCTTTTAGGCGAAGGAAAAGGGTTTGCTATTGCTCAAGGCAGATTAGGGCCTGGACGTATTCATCACTGCATGCGGCTAATAGGAGCAGCTGAAAGAGCGCTTGAAGAATTATGTAAGCGTATTCAAAGTCGTTCTACGTTTAATAAGTTGCTTTCTCAGCAAGGGGTTATTCAAGAATGGGTGGCAGAGTCGCGTATTGAAATTGAGCAAGCTCGCTTATTAACATTAAAAGCTGCTTATATGATGGACACAGTTGGAAATAAAAAAGCGCGGAAAGAAATTGCTATGATTAAAGTAATGGCTCCTGCTATGGCTTTAAAAGTCATTGATCGCGCTATTCAAGCATTTGGAGCAGCAGGTGTTTCAGAAGACACGCCGCTTGCGGCACTTTGGGCAAATGCCCGCACTCTACGCCTTGCTGATGGTCCAGATGAAGTGCACAAAGCACAGCTTGCAAGGCTTGAGCTAAAACCCTATCAAGAAAAGGAGGCAACCTATGCACATAAAGGACTTGTTTGATTTAACTGGCAAAACAGCTATTATTACCGGCGGAGGCAGAGGGTTAGGAGAACAAATGGCAGAAGGGCTTGCAGAAGCAGGAGCAAACATTGTTCTATGTTCGAGAAAAAAGGAAGCATGTCAGCAAGTAGCCGACCGATTGGCCCGCCTCGATGTAAAAACGCTCGCCTTAACTTGCGACATCAGTCAACCTGAAGATATTAAAAATGTCGTGCATCAGACAATTGAAACATTTGGACGTATTGATATTTTAATTAATAACAGCGGAGCTACGTGGGGTGCTCCGGTTGAAGAAATGCCTCTTGAAGCATGGAAAAAAGTGATGAATATTAATGTTACAGGAACGTTTTTAATGTCCCAAGAAGCTGGAAAAGAAATGATTAAACAAAAAGCTGGGAAGATTATTAACATTGCTTCGATTGCCGGTCTTGGAGGAACGGATCCTCAGTACATGGATACAATCGGGTACAATACGAGTAAAGGAGCGGTCATTACGTTTACGAAAGATTTAGCTGTCAAATGGGGACAGCATAATATTCAAGTTAATGCGATTGCGCCGGGATTTTTCCCTACTAAAATGTCAGGTACGATTATGGAACAAGGCAAAGATTATTTTCTAAGTCAAACCCCTTTAAAACGCTTTGGCTCCGACGCTGATTTAAAAGGAGCCGCTGTTTTTCTTGCTTCTGCGGCGTCTAATTATATTACGGGAGATATTCTGACAGTAGACGGTGGAGTTCATGCTATGTGAATAAGAAAGGAGTAACTTGATGGAAGACGTTAAAAAATGGTTTACACCTTATCCAGAAGCCTACACTCATGACATTCACATCGAAGATATTTCACTATTTGATATGCTGAAAGAAACAGCCGAACGTTATCCTGCTCACACGGCAACGCGCATGTATCAGCATACGTTAACGTACCAGGAGCTGTATCACTCAGTTCGCGTATTTGCAGGAGCACTCCAGAAAAAAGGGATTAAAAAAGGAGATCGTGTAGCAGTTATGCTGCCAAACTGTCCGCAATATATAATAAGCTATTTCGGCATTGTAGCAGCGGGCGGCATTGTTACTCAGGTCAATCCTATGCTTGTCGAACAAGAGCTAGAGCATATTTTAAACGATTCCGGGGCAAAAAAAATAATTCTACTCGATGATTTTTATACGAGACTTCAAGAAATAAGAAATCGCGTTCATATAGAAGAAGCGATAACTGTCAGCTTGCAAAAACCTTTTGTTCCTACATCACCAGACCTTTCCTTCCTAGATTTTTTAACCATAAAACATGAATTTAATCAGCCGGTCATCCATCCATCACACGATATTGCTGTTCTTCAGTATACGGGAGGAACGACCGGACCATCTAAAGGTGCGATGCTTACACATACAAACATTTACACAAACGCAGTTCAATCATACGAAATATTTAAGCATGATATTGAATTAGGAAAAGAAAAATGCTTAACCGTTATTCCATTGTTTCACGTATTTGGCATGACTTCCTGTATGCATTTATCAATTCTTTGTGGAAATGAAATATTGCTATTGCCGCGTTTTGATTTGGAAGAAGTACTAAATACAATAAAAAAAGAGCAGCCTAGTATTTTTCCCGGTGTTCCAACTATGTATGTTGCTATTACCAATCATCCTCAGGCAGAAGAATACAACATCGAAAGTATTCGTATCTGCAACAGCGGCAGTGCGCCGATGCCTGTTGAGCTGATGAAAGAGTTCGAACGAAAAACGGGCGCTAAAGTGTTAGAAGGGTACGGGCTATCAGAAGCATCTCCTGTGACGCATTGCAACCTGCCGTTTTGTGAGAGAAAGCCAGGTACAGTCGGACTTGGCGTTCCGCAAACTGCTTATAAAATTGTTGATGTGGCTACAGGAACAAAAGAACTGCCAAGAGGAAAGCTTGGAGAAATAGTAATTAAAGGCCCTCAAGTTATGAAGGGCTATTGGAATCAACCTGAAGAGACGGCTCACGCGCTTAGAAACGGCTGGCTGTACACAGGAGATATTGGACAGATAGATGAAGACGGGTATTTATCCATTGTTGATCGTAAAAAAGATATGATTATTGCGAGTGGTTTTAATGTGTACCCTCGAGATATTGAAGAAGTTTTATATGAACACAGCCACATTAAAGAAGCCGTTGTAATTGGTGTGCCGCACCCTTACAGAGGAGAAACCATTAAAGCGATTTTGGTAGTGAAAGATGGGAAATCTCTTTCCGAAGAAGAGCTTACTTCTTATTGTCGACAGCACCTTGCCGCTTACAAAATTCCGCGAATCTTTGAGTTTCGCGCTGAGCTTCCTAAGACTAATGTAGGAAAAATTTTACGACGGGCACTACGAGAAGAAGTGGTGAAAGAAACGATGTAAATAAGCTGAACATAAACAAACTTTTTCAAAAGCTCCCTCTAAGCCATGGTATAATTTGTGAAAATGAGAAAAGACAGAGAGGGTTTGACGATGAAAGATTTGATGATGGAACGAAGCATTCAGCTTTTTGCTCAAAAAGGTTTCAAAGAAACGTCTATTCAAGATATTGTAAATGAATTAAACGTCACAAAGGGAACGTTTTATTATTATTTTAAAAGCAAACAAGAGCTTTTAATGGATATTCACCTTCAATATATTGAAAGATTAATAGAAAACCAAGAAACGATTCTTGCAGATAAGACAACATCTTATCCAGAAAAACTTCACAGCATTATTTTTAAACTTGTTCATGATATTGAGAAAGAAGGTCTTCGAGCTAAAGTGTTTTTTCGAGAGATGCGTCATTTGAGTGAAGAACACTTAGAACAAATCATTCCAAAACGCGATCGTTTTAAAGAAAACGTACAGGAAATTATTGAAAAAGGCATGGAAGCAGGGCAGTTCCGTTCAGATTTGCCTTCAGATATCGTGACGCTAGGCATATTAGGAATGACGAATTGGAGCTATTTTTGGTTTCAGCCAGATGGTGAAAAGACAGATCGAGAAGTTGCGGCTATTTTTTATAAGATGCTGATGAAAGGTATTGAGTCATAGTAGCTGCTAGGCTAGACAGTGCTCGTAAAAGGCGGGAAAGTACAAGCCCTTTCTCTCCTTTTATATTAAAAGGAGGCTATAACATGAATAGTAAAGATATACAGCGTATTGCTGTTATTGGAGCAGGACAAATGGGACATCAAATCGGTATGCTTTGTGCACTCGGAGGATATGAAACAATTATTCAAGATATGAATGAACAATCACTCATTAATGCAAAAGACAAGCTGGAAGCAATTATAGGCAAGTGGGTTCAGAAAGGAAAAATCTCTTCTGAGGCTAAGGAAGCCGCATTCCGAAGATTGTCTTTTACAAACACATTAAAGGAAGCGGTTTCAAATGCTGATTTTATAATTGAAGCTGTGGTAGAAAAGTTAGATGTAAAACAAAGTGTCTTTAAAGAAATAGATGAGTACGCACCAAGTCACGCCATTTTAGCGTCGAATAGTTCAACAATTGTTAACTCGCTTATTGCAAGTGCAACAAACCGTCCAGAGCAAATCGTTAACATGCATTTCTTTTTCCCTCCCCTTGTAATGGACTGCGTAGAAGTTGTGATGAGTGAAAAGACAAGTGAAAAAACAGCTCAAACGACAATGGACGTTTGCAAGCAAATTAATCGCACAGCAGTCCTTCTGAAAAAAGAAATCTCAGGTTTTATTGCTAATCGAATTTTAGGAGCGTTGCAAAAAGAAGCCGTTTTCCTTTATGAAAATGGATACGCAGATTTTGAAGACATTGATACGATTTGCAAAAAAGCGCTCAATCACCCGATCGGTCCTTTTGAATTGATGGATCTCTCGGGAATTGACGTCGGATATTTTGTGATGCAGCAGCGCTATAGCGAAACGGGGGATCCAGAGGACAAGCCAGCTGCGTGCATTGAAGAAAAAGTTCAAAAAGGCGAGCTTGGACGTAAAACAGGAAGAGGTTTTTACACATACCACACACAAGGAGTGAAGTAATGATGAAAAAATTTGTACGTGTTGAAAAAGAGGAGAAAACGGCAATTGTAACCATTGATAACCCGCCTTTAAATGTAATGAGCCAGGCTGTTGTGCAGCAGCTTGAAGAAACGTATGAAGAGCTTAGTAAAGACCCTGATGTCATTACAATCATTTTAACAGGAGCGGGCGACCGGGCTTTTATGGCTGGAGCTGATATTAAAGAGTTTCCTCAGTTAATGGGGCAAAGCGGCATTAAAGAAGAGTTTATGAAAACCCATCGTGTTTTGCAAAAACTTGAAAACATTGAAAAACCAACAATTGTCGTGTTAAACGGTTTAACGTTTGGAGGAGGATGCGAACTTTCACTAACCGCTGATATACGCATTGCCGAAGAACATGCTCAAATCGGTCTTCCGGAAGTGAAGCTCGGATTGTTTCCTGGAGGTGGCGGAACTCAGCGTCTTCCACGCGTAATCGGCGTTTCTAAAGCTAAAGAGTGGATGTTTGCCGGCAGTCCTGTTTCTGCAGAAGAAGCACTTCATGCAGGCTTTGCCAATCATATAACGCCTAAAGGAAAAGGGCTCGAAAAAGCAAAAGAGCTGGCTAAGAAATTTAACCGTCACTCTCTTCCGTCACTTTCTCGAATTAAGACAGCGGTAAACGAAGGAATAAATCGTACATTATCTGAAGGTCTTGAACTTGAGGCAGAGCTGTTTGAAGAAGTCTTTCAAACAGAAGATATTAAAGAAGGAGTATCAGCATTTATTGAAAAGCGTCCCGCTGTTTTTTCACATAAGTAAAGGAGGAGAAGATCATGTATGAAACACAGGTCAAAGTGCGCTTTTGCGAAACAGACGCACTCGGTCACATTAACAATACGAGCTATTTCATTTATTTAGAAGAGGCCCGTATTGCTTTTTTTGAAGAAATGGGAGCATCCATGCATACAAAAAAGTGGGAGTATATTTTAGCGTCTACTAAATGTGATTTTGTTGCGCAAGGTTATTTTAATCAAGTGCTAATGATTAAAACCTTTGTATCTAATGTCGGCAATAAAAGCTTTACAATTGGTCATGAAATTACCGACAGCAAGACGGGATCGCTGATTGCTAAAGGAGAAGCTGTCATTGTGTACTTTGATTTTGATGCACAAAAAAGCGTGTCTATTCCAGCGGACATTAAGCAGTTTTTGATGAATTATAAAGTAGCTGTTTAACTATAAAAAAGCAGGTGGTAAAAGAATGTCACAAATCATTCCTGTACGAAAAGGAGAGGAATTAAACACGGAAAAACTGCATCAGTTTCTCCGTGTTTCGATTCCAGATTTACCTAAAGAGCCTCTTTTAATCAAGCAATTTGGATCAGGTGCGTCCAATTTAACCTACGCTCTTTCAGTCGGAGAGTGGGAGGCGGTGTTGAGACGCCCTCCCTTTGGCCCAGTTGCGCCAAAAGCGCATGACATGCAAAGAGAATACAAGATTTTATCTGTTTTATCGAAGTCTTTCCCTCTCGCTCCTCGGCCGTATGTGTTTTGTGAAGATGAGACGGTGGTCGGGAAATCCTTTTTTTTAATGGAGAGAAAGCACGGTGTTCTCATCGACACAGCGTTTCCAGAGGAAGTGAAAGGAACTAGCGCACTTTGCCGTTGTATTTCAGAACAAATGGTGGATGTCCTTGCTCAGCTTCATGATGTTCCTTATAAAGGCACGCTTCTTGAAAAAATCAGCAAGCCCGAAGGATTTTTAGAACGTCAGGTACACGGCTGGATTCATCGTTATGAAAAATCAAAAACAAGTGACATACCGGAAGTAGAAGCCCTAAAAAAATGGTTGACCACACACATCCCCACTACACAGCATTCGACCATTATTCACTATGATTATAAGCTTAACAATACGTTATTTTCGCCGGATGGAAATAAAATTGTAGGATTATTTGACTGGGAAATGACAACCGTTGGAGACCCGCTTGCTGATTTGGGAGTGGCGCTGAGCTACTGGATGGAAGACAGCGATCCTGAACTTTTGAAAAGAGGACTCGGAAATCCACCTGTTACTGTGCAAAAAAGCTTTTATTCCCGGCGAGATTTTGTAGAAGCATACGCTAAAAAAAGCGGACGGGATGTTTCACACATTGACTTTTACCTGAAATTTGCGTACTTCAAGCTTGCTGTCATTTGTCAGCAAATTTATTACCGTTATAAAAAAGGCCAAACAAATGATAAACGGTTTTCACAATTTGGAGATTATGTAAAAACACTAATTATTCATGCTCTGCACACAGAACGAGGACATATATGAAAGGAAAAGTTCACGTAATACTTAAAAAGGAAGAGCTTCTTGCCAAAAAGCTAGAAGGAAAAACGGTTGTTATATTTGACGTCTTATTAGCTACATCAACAATTGCGGCTGCTTTACAGCAAGGAGCAAGAGAAGTTATTCCGGTAAAAAACGAAGAAGAAGCGCGTGAAAAAGCAAAAACGTACAAGCCTGATGATATTGCGCTTGTAGGCGAATATAGAGGGAAAACGATTGAAGGCTTTTTTGATCCGAATCCCAGCACGTTAAAGAAGCATGTTCAAAATAAAACGGTTATTTTGTCCACGACTAATGGAACCGTAGCCATTCATAACGCTGAAAAAGCAAACCATGTATATACAGCTTCGCTTTTAAACGGAGAAGCGGTTGCCAGTGCTGTTTGTCAGCAAGGTCAAGATGAAACTGTTTTATTAGTTTGTTCAGGTTCATCCGATCGCTTCTGTCTAGAATATTTGTATGGAGCGGGGTACTTTATAAGCTGTCTGCTGCAACTAAAAACATTTCATTTAACGGATGCTGCAAAAGCCGCACTGCTTTTGTATGAGGCTTATGAGCATTCACCTGTTGAAATATTGAAGCGCTCAGCCGTAGGAGAAATGCTCACTCAGTATGGCTTTCTAAACGAAATTGGCTTTGTCAGCCAAAAAAACGTCTATTCCGTAGTTCCTAAGGCAGTGAAAAAAAAGCTAGTAAACGGGGAGGACACGATATGTCTGAAATGAAAACTGAAGCAAAAGGCGGATCATTTTTACTAAAAAAAACATCTGCGCATCACGTTTATACACCCGAAGACTTAACGTCTGAGCATCATATGATTGCTCAGACGGCAAAGCAGTTTATTGAAAAAGAAGTAGACCCTTACCATAATGACATTGAGCAGCAGGATTTTAATAAAGTAGTAGAATTAATGCATAAAGCAGGCGAGCTTGGACTTCTTGCTCACAGTATTCCAGAAGCATATGGAGGACTAGGTCTTGATAAAGTAAGCAAAGGACTTGTCGGTGAAATCATTGGCCGCACAAGCGGATATGGAGTCGCTCATTCTAATCATACATGCATTGCGACACTTCCTATTACGTATTTTGGCACCAAGGAGCAAAAAGAAAAATACTTGCCTAAATTGGCAAGCGGCGAATATATTGGGGCCTACTGTTTGACAGAGCCAGAAGCAGGTTCTGATGCTCTTGCAGCCCAAACAAAAGCCGTATTAAATCCTGAAAAAACGCATTATGTATTAAATGGAACGAAGCAGTACATTACCAATGCTGCCTTTTCAGATACGTTCATCACGTATGCAAAAGTAGACGGTGAACATTTTACCGCTTTTATTGTAGAAAAAGGTTTTGAAGGACTGTCTCTCGGGCCAGAAGAAAAGAAAATGGGAATCAAAGGTTCGTCTACTCGTCCAGTTATTTATGAAGATTGTTTAGTACCCGTAGAAAACGTACTTGGACAAGTAGGAAAAGGTCACTTGATTGCGTTGAACGTCTTAAACCTTGGACGTTTTAACTTAGGTTCTGCATGTATGGGCGCAGCGAAATATGCGTTTGAACTTGCTTTAGCTTATACAAAAGAACGCAAGCAGTTTAAAACAGCTATTGCAGAATTTAATGCTTCAAAAGAAAAAATAGCAAAAATGGCAGCTCGTATTTTTGCATCTGAATCTATTCAGTACCGTACAGCTGGTTTACTAGAAGAGGCGCTTGGCGGCTTATATGAAAGTGAAAATCATAAGTTAGTAGCTAAACAGCTGGCTGAATTTGCAATGGAATGTTCAGTTTGTAAAGTGTATGGATCGGAAACCCTTGATTTAATTGCCGATGAATCGCTGCAGCTTCATGGAGGCGCAGGGTTTATTCAGGAATATAAAATAGAACAAGTATATCGTGACTCACGCATCAATCGTATTTTTGAAGGCACAAATGAAATCAACCGCCTTTTGCTTCCAACTCAGCTTCTAAAAAAAGCAGCCAAAGGAGAAATAGAGCTGAGCAAACAAGTAGAACATGCTGTTAGTGAATTGATGAGCGGTCAGTGGGAAATATCTTCAAATGAACTTCTAGCAAGAGAAAAGCAGGCGGTTATTACCACAAGACATTTATTTCTTGCTTTGTTAGGAACAGCATTCCAAACGTTTAACGCCAACTTAGCACAAGAACAAGAAACGCTGATGAAGCTCGCAGAAATTGCTGTTGGACTATTTGCGATAGAGTCATCTGTGCTGCGCGCGGAAAAAGCCGTGAACAAAAATGGAGAAGAACAAGAAACATTAAAAAGCAAGCTGACAGCAACCGTTGTCAGTGAAACGCTATTTGAAATTGAAAAGCAGGCTCGACAATTAATAAACGGGATGTTAACGGGTGAAAAACACCGACAATACCGTACAATTCTTGGGAAATGGATGAATGATTTGCAAAGTGAAGGAGAGTTCACGCGCAATCGAGATATCGCCCGTGAATTTATCGACAGCGGGCGATATGTTGTATAAGGAGGGATATTATGCGTTTTGAAGGGCAAATAGCTGTTATTACAGGAGCTGGAAGCGGCATTGGAGAAGCGACCGCTCAGAGAATGGCGAAAGAAGGCGCTCGCGTCATTCTTGTCGGGCGAACGAAAGAAAAACTAGTACAGGCTGCATCCGCTATTGACACACGGTGTGAACGAAAATGCACGGATATTTTCCCAGCTGATGTAACGAAAGAAGAAGACGTCAAAGAGCTGGCTGAGTTTATAAAAGAAAAGTACGGACAAATTCATTTATTAATTAATAACGCAGGCGGATCAGTTAATTCAACCATCAAAGAAACAACTCTTGAACAGTGGAAACACGTGCAGGACGTCAATTTAACAAGCGTGTTTCTTGTAACAAAACATTTGATTCCTTTTTTAACTGAAGAAATAGGAGGAAATCGATCTATTGTTAACATCGCTTCTCTTTCAGGACATAAAGCAGGTGCACAAATCCCTCACTACAGCGCTGCTAAAGCTGCTTTAATTAACTTTACAAAAGCAATGGCATTTGAATTAGCACCTCAAGGAGTCAGAGTAAACTCTGTGTCTCCTGGATTCGTAGAAACACCTTTAACACAGCCTGGACTTGAAAATGAGCGCTTCACTAAGGCAATCGAAAAAAATACGGCTTTAAAACGTGTAGGTAAACCAGATGAAATTGCAAACGTTATTGCTTTTGCAGCGTCTGAAGAGGCATCGTATATGACGGGAAGTGATTTATTAGTAGATGGTGGGTGGCTTATCGTTTAATGCAAAATAAAAAGGAGGGAATCCGAAATATGAGTGATTTAGTGGTAGAAAAGCAGGGGACTATTTTATCTTTAACTTTAAATCGTCCGGATCGTTTAAATGCATTCAGTGAGGAAATGATTGGAAAGTTAACATCTGAAATAAAACAGGCGCAAAGCGATGAGTCTATTAAAGTGGTTATATTAAATGGCGCAGGGCGCTCATTTTCTGCCGGAGGCGATGTAAAAACGATGGGCCAAGCATCCGGATCTGATGTTTATGAACATATCGGCCGTTTAAATGAATGTATTTTAGCGATGCAAAATCTAGAGAAGCCAATTATTTCAGCAGTTCATGGATTTGCAGCAGGAGCGGCTTTTAATTTAGCTCTCGCTTCTGACTTTATCATTGCGTCAGAAGAAAGTCGGTTCGTATTAAGCTTTTCTCAAGTTGGATTGATTTCAGACGGAGGAGGCCTTTACTTTCTTACAAAGGTCGTTGGTCCCCACAAAGCTAAGGAACTGTTATTTTTAGGAGAGCCTATGAATGCCGATACGGCTTACAAAGCTGGTTTTTTAAACCGTATAGTTCCGTTAAATCAGCTGAAAGATGAGGTCACATCCTTTGCAAGTCGCTTATCACAAGGACCAACGAAAGCGTATGGAAAAATGAAAAAAATTGTCAATGATTCTTTTCATTTAACGTTAGAACAAGTCCTTGAACAAGAAAGGCTAACGCAAGTTCTTATGGTAGAAACAAGAGATCATCAAGAAGGAATATCTGCGTTTAAAGAAAAAAGAAAGCCACTATTTCAAGGGAAATAAGAGGGGGATATAAGATGAAAGCCATTCAATTTACGCAGTACGGAGGACCTGATGTTCTTCAAGTTATCGATATTGCACGCCCTGTACCAAAAAAGAAAGATGTGCTCATTAAAGTTGCGGCAATCGGCGTTAATTACGCCGACGCTGCGCGCCGTGAAGGAGCATACGTAGTCGAAACACCGCTGCCTTTTATCCCTGGCTCTGAAGTAGCGGGCGAAGTGGTTGAGGTAGGCGAGGATGTAAAAGGGATAAAAGTAGGTACAAAAGTCGTGACGCTGCTGGGATCTAATCGAGCAACAGGATACGCTGAGTACACGCTGGCAGATTCAAGAGGCCTTATTCCGTTGCCGGATAATGTGGATTTAACACAAGCGGTTGCTTTGCCTCTTCAAGGACTCACGGCTTATCATATCTTAAAGACAATGGGTCGCCTTGAAAAAGGAGAAACCGTCATCGTTCATGCGGCAGCAGGCGGTGTTGGAACCTTAGCTGTTCAGCTTGCCAAAATTTTTGGAGCTGGAAAAGTTATTGCTACAGCGAGCTCCAAAGAAAAGCTTGAGCTTGCAAAAAATCTGGGAGCTGACGAAGCAATTAACTATACAGAAACAGGCTGGGAAAAACAAATTTTAGAAGTGACGGAAGGAAAAGGAGCCGATATTATTTTAGAAATGGTAGGAGGGCATATATTCTATGAATCTCTTCAATGTCTTGCACCATTTGGGCGCCTCGTTTTTTACGGAATGGCTAGCGGAAAACCTGTAAAATTTAACCCTGCCCGCCTGATGGAAAAAAATCAATCGGTTCTAGGCTTTTTCTTACCTCAAATGATGGCAAAACCAACACTTTATCAGCAAAGCCTGCATGAGCTATTAAACTACGTAAATTCCGGTCAGTTAAAATTAATGCTGGGCGGCACATTTTCACTTGATGAAGCGGCAGATGTACATCGTCTGCTTCAAGGAAGAAAAACGACCGGAAAATTAGTGTTAGTTCCTTAACAAAACAGCTTCCGTCTCTAATAGGGATGGGAGCTGTTTTGGTTTAAAAAATTGGCTCTTGCATGCCAAAAATTTAGAAGATGATTAATAATTTGGCACAAAAATCAATATTTTTTACTAATTTCTTCTATATTTTAACGCTGGCATGGAAGTTGCATAATAAGTATTTGAACATATAAAGGAGGAATTGAATATGGTGAGAAATGGAACAGACCGCGTGAAGCGGGGAATGGCGGAAATGCAAAAAGGCGGCGTTATCATGGATGTGATCAATGCAGAACAGGCAAAAATTGCAGAGGCAGCAGGCGCTGTTGCTGTTATGGCGTTAGAGCGTGTTCCAGCTGATATTCGTGCAGCAGGCGGCGTGTCTCGTATGGCAGACCCAACAATTGTTGAAGAAGTGATGAACGCTGTATCCATTCCAGTTATGGCGAAAGCTCGTATTGGCCATATTGTTGAAGCCCGCGTGCTAGAAGCAATGGGTGTAGACTATATTGACGAAAGTGAAGTACTCACTCCAGCTGATGAGGAATATCACCTTAACAAAAGTACATTTACGGTTCCATTTGTATGCGGATGCCGTGATTTAGGGGAAGCAGCAAGACGAATTGGTGAAGGTGCTTCGATGCTTCGTACAAAAGGCGAACCAGGAACAGGAAACATCGTCGAAGCAGTGCGTCATATGCGCCAAGTCAACGCTCAAGTACGTAAAGTTGTAGGCATGGATGAAGACGAGTTAATGACAGAAGCAAAACTATTAGGTGCGCCTTATGAGTTATTACTGCAAATTAAACGTGAAAGCCGCTTACCGGTTGTAAACTTTGCAGCAGGGGGCGTAGCAACACCAGCAGACGCAGCGTTAATGATGCAGCTTGGAGCAGACGGTGTGTTCGTTGGATCAGGAATCTTCAAATCAGACAACCCTGAAAAATTTGCGCGAGCAATCGTGGAAGCAACTACTCATTATCAAGACTATGAACTGATTGCAAGCTTATCAAAAGGGTTAGGAAGTGCAATGAAAGGGATTGAAATTTCATCATTATTACCAGAAAATCGTATGCAAGAACGCGGCTGGTAATGAGTAATAACTTTTAAACTTAGTTAGGAGAATGATCATGGGGAAATATACGATAGTCGATAAAGAAACGTGTATTGCGTGCGGTGCATGCGGAGCTGCGGCACCTGATATTTATGATTATGATGATGAAGGAATTGCGTTCGTTATACTTGATGATAATCAAGGCACGGCTGAAGTGCCCCAAGAGCTGGAAGACGATTTAATAGATGCGTTTGAAGGCTGTCCAACAGAGTCCATCCGTATAGCAGATGAAAAGTTTGATGGAGACTCGAATAAATTTCAATAAAGCCGAATAAATAAAAAAATAGAAAGTTTTTTTAAAAGAAAAGAAGGATTTTGTCTAGAAAAGGCGAAATATTAGTTGTGTAAGAACATATCTTTTTAAAAATGAAAGCACTTACATAACTAAAAGCATATGAGTTAATCTCATTTGACCTTTCAGAATTATTAGTGTAAAAGTGCGGAGTAATTAAATAGTTTTTAAAAGGAGATTAAGGGGCATGCAAATACTGAATACAGTCATTGTGACAGGATATGCAAAAGCTCCACAGGGAACTTCCATGTATGAAATGTATAAGCATGCGGGAATTGTACTAGAAGTGGATCTGACAGAGCATAAAATTGTAAATGCTGAGTTTACGTTTATTACGGAGCTAACGCAAAATTTTTTCCGGAAGCTGCTTATTGGTTACTGCCTTGCAGATGGAATTGAACCTCTTATTGAACGTATTCAAAATTATTATTTTGCTCCATCTCAACAGGCGATTATCGTAGCGCTTCAGGCTGCAATCCAACGTTACTGGGATAATGTGAATCAAAAAATTACATAGCGTTTGGTTAGAATAAAGTGAGAAGACAACCTCTTTTCATGGTCTTATTAAAACCAAGCAGACACACACACTTTACAAAGAGTGGGGACATCCCTGTTTCTTTGGGGAGTCATTGTGTCCTGCTTGGTTTTTTTCGCGTAGAGCGCTGTGAAATATAAAAAGAAAAGGAGGAAACAAAATGAACAAAATCATCACGCGCGAAGAAGCAATAGAAAAAATAACGGATGGCGCACGCATTATGGTAGGTGGATTTGGTCTCGTTGGAAGCCCGCTTAGTCTGATTGAAGCGATTGCCAAATCAAACCTTAAAGATTTAGAGATTATTAGTAATAATCTCGGTGAACCTGGAAAAGGATTAGGTGTATTGGTTCAAAAAAAACAAGTAAAAAAAGCCATAGGTTCTTATTTTACTTCCAACCCTGAAGTTGTACATGCTTATCAACAACAAGAACTCCAAGTGGAGCTCATCCCGCAAGGAACAATGTCCGAGGCTATTAGGGCAGGAGGTGCGGGCATCGGAGGGTTTTACACGCCTGTGAGCGTAGGGACTCAGCTGGCGGAAGGAAAAGAAGAACGAGTATTAAAAGGAAAGAAATATGTTTTGCAAGAATCGCTGCACGCAGATGTAGCTCTAATAAAAGCTAAAAAAGCAGATCGACTCGGAAATCTTATTTACAGCAAATCAGCAAGAAACTTTAATCCAATGATGGCAACGGCTGCTGATATCGTGATTGCAGAAGTAGAAGAAGTTGTTGAAGTTGGACAGATTTCTCCTGAAGAAATTGTAACTCCTCATTTATACGTTACTTATATCGTAGTGAAAGGAGAAAATTAAGATGAACGTCAAACAATATATTGCTGCGCGTGCTGCAAAAGAGCTTTGTCACGGAGATACAGTGAACTTAGGAATCGGCATTCCTACTTTAGTTGCTAATTATATTTCACCCGATGTTCACGTGTTTTTGCATTCAGAAAACGGGATTCTTGGCGTTGGCCCTACTCCTGAAGAAGATTATATAGATCCAGAACTTGTGAATGCTGGAAAGCTGCCCGTCACGGTTTTAGAAGGTGCCTCATTTTTTAACAGCGCTGATTCTTTTGCCATGATACGCGGAGGCCATGTGAATGTATCGATTCTTGGAGTGCTTCAAGTAGATGAAGTAGGCCGAATTGCGAACTGGGCTGTTCCGGGGAAAAGTGTTCTTGGCGTAGGAGGAGCAATGGATTTATTAGAAGGCTCAAAAAAAGTGATTGTTACGACTCTTCATACGAACAGCCAAGGAGAGTCAAAGCTGGTTGAGGAGTTAACTTATCCGCTTACTTCAGAGCGACGAGTCGATATGATTATTACAGAATTAGCTGTCTTTTCGGTAACAGACCATGGTCTTGAACTTCTTGAAACAGCTCCGGGTGTTTCTTTAGAGACAGTGCAACAAAAAACGCAGGCTTCTTTTCGCGTTTCTAAATTATTTAATAAAAACAATGAGGTGACAGCATAATGGCAGTGATTGTAAATGCATTTCGAACGCCTATTGGAAAGTTTGGCGGTTCGCTTGCAGATACGCTTCCAGAAGAACTAGTCTCTCTTGTGATGAAAAACAATTTGTCTTCAGCGGGATATACGTCAGAGATTGTTGATGAAATCATTGTCGGACAGACGAAACAAAGCGCTCATGCTCCTAATATAGCGAGAGTAGCCGGGCTGAAAGCTCAATTCTCTGAACGTATTCCAGCTTATACCGTGCACCGCCAGTGCGGTTCAGGCATGCAGGCTGTAATGAATGGAGCTATGTCCATTTTATCAGGTCAAGCCGAAGTGGTATTAGCCGGAGGAGTAGAAAGCATGTCTCAAGCACCGCACTATACGGTAGGCACTCGTTTTGGTTTTCACGTTGGTGATTTAACACTCTATGACTCTAATACAGAAAGTCAGCCAAAATCACAGCCTGAAACGTTATACGGAACGTTTACGATGGGACAGACGGCCGAGTGGCTCGCTGAAAAATATAGTATTAGCCGCACGGAACAAGATGAGTTTGCTTTTTATAGTCAGGAAAAAGCTAGGCGGGCTATAGAACTTGATTTGTTTGAAGAAGAAATTATCCCGGTAGCTGTAAAAGAAGGAAAAAAAGGTATGAGGCATTTTGCAACAGATGAATTTCCTCGTCTTACTAGCAAAGAAAAGCTTGGTGCGCTTAAGCCTGTTTTTCAAAAGAATGGAACGGTTACAGCCGGCAATTCATCCGGCAGAAACGATGGCGCTTCGATGCTGCTGCTGATGTCGGAAGAAAAAGCTGAGCACCTTGGATTAACGCCTATGGCAAAGATTGTGTCGTTTGCCGCAGCGGGCGTCTCTCCAAAGGAAATGGGAATTGGCCCCGTTTCTGCTTCGCAAGTTGCTTTAAATAAAGTCGGTTTAAGCTTAGGTGATATGGACTTGATTGAATTAAACGAAGCATTTGCCGCTCAAAGTATTGCTTGCTTAAGAGAATGGGACATCACATCAGAAAAAGTGAATGTAAACGGAGGAGCGATTGCGCTTGGACACCCTTTAGGGTGCTCCGGGGCAAGAATTATAACAACTCTGTGTCATGAGCTCCAAAAGCAAAAAAGACGATACGGTCTGGCTACTATTTGCGTTGCAGGAGGATTAGGAATGGCGATGGTGGTGGAAAGATGGACGAAATAAAAAGAGACTATGTGTTTCATAGAGATTTAACAAAAAAGTACCCAATGATTACACACGGTGAAGGAAGCTACTTAATAGATGAACAAGGCAAAAAGTATTTAGACGGCTGCTCCGGGGCCGTGGCGGCAAATTTAGGGCACGGCATTGCGCAAATAGCCGAGGCGATGGCGGAGCAAGCAAAAAAAGCGGCGTTTGTTCATACATTGCGTTTTGAAACGAATGTTTTGCATAAACTTTCGAAAAAAATTGGTAAAATGGCGCCACTTCATTTAAACAAAGTCTATTTTACATCAGGAGGATCAGAAGCTAATGAAAGTGCATTAAAATTAGCAAGGCAATATCACAGAGATGCCGGAAAGATGCAAAAACACATCGTAATCGGAAGGTGGCAGTCCTATCACGGAAATACGATAGGGGCACTATCAGCTGGAGGAGATGTAAAAAGACGATATCCTTATACACCCAACCTTTTACATTTTGCGCACGTCTATTCTCCGTATTGTCATCGCTGTCCGTATAATCGCAATCAAGAAGACTGCGTGGCAAATCAAAACTGGAGCTGCATCACCGATATTGAACGAACTATTTTAGAGCTTGGTCCAGAAAATATTTCAGCTTTTATCGCAGAGCCCATTGTAGGAAGTCAGCAAGGAGCTGTTGTACCTCCGCTTGACTATTTCAAAAAAGTACGTGAGCTCTGCAGCCGCTATGACATTCTTTTGATTGTTGATGAAGTGATGACAGGCTTCGGGAGAACGGGAACTGATTTTGCAGTGGAACAATTCGGAATCGAACCCGATATCCTAACGTTTGGTAAAGGAGTTTCAGCTGGGTACGCTCCTTTAGGAGGAATGATTGTCCATGACCGCCTGATTCAAGGTCTGTTAGAAAATAGCAGGGGAAAATTTCTTCATGGCTATACGTACAGTGGACATCCTGTTTCAATAGCGGCAGGCCTTGCTGCTTTGGATATGTACGAAGAAATGAATATCCTTCAAAACGTTGAAACTCAAGGCGCGTATTTAATGGAATGTTTAGTAGCTCTGCAGCGCAAGTATCCTTATATTTCAGATATTCGCGGCCGCGGACTTTTAATTGGATTAGAACTAATGAAAGATGCCAATCAACAGATATTTTTCGAGCCACGTGAAGCAGCCAGCGAAAAGCTCAATGAAATTTGTATGGAGCTTGGAGGCGTCTTTTATCCAGGATCCGGATCTATAGATGGACATAAAGGAGAGCATATCATTATCAGTCCTCCTTTAAATATAACGAAATCAGAAGTTGATGAAATAGTGAGATTGCTAGATCATGCGTTTTCTATTTTTCATCAGCACATAAGAAAGGATGAGTCATATGAAAGTGCAAAGTAAAACAGAAGAGCTTCAAACCAAAGGAAAAAAACATTTATCACCGGTGATGACAAGAGTAACAGAGCTTGTTATTGAAAAAGCGCACGGTGCAAAATTTTGGACAGCTGATGGCAAGGAATATATTGATTTTGTATCAGGAGTAGCTGTCAATGCAGTGGGTCATACGCATGAAAAGATGGTAGAAGCGATAAAAAAACAAGCAGATCAGCTGCTTCATCTAGGCTTAAACTACGGCTATTACGAAACAGCAGTAAATTTGGCGGAAAAACTTGCGCAAATTACGCCTGGAAACTTAGACACGGTGTTTTTCTCAAACTCAGGCGCAGAAGCCATTGATGGTGCGCTCAAATTAGCAAAAGCGGCAACTGGCAGGCCAGCAATCATTGCTTTTGAAGGTTCTTTTCACGGTCGTACACTAGGAGCTACAGCTATTACGGCTTCAAGCTCAAAATACCGCAGCTACTACGAGCCGATTTTAGGAGAAGTGTATCACGTTCCTTATCCGTATCCAAGTCAGCTTCCTAACGTTGACGAGGAAGATGCAGAAGCATATTGCTTAAATCAACTGCAAAAGCTGTTTGAACTACGAGTCGATCCTTCACGCGTAGCAGCGATTGTAATTGAGCCAGTTATGGGCGAAGGAGGCTATTACCCTGCTCCTTCTAGCTTTTTACGCGCACTGAGAGACATAGCGAATGATTACGGCATTCTGCTTATTTTTGATGAAGTGCAAACGGGATTTGGGCGCACTGGAAAAATGTTTGCCGCAGAACATGCTGGAGTCACACCAGATATTTTAGTTTTAGCAAAAGCTCTTTCCGGCGGCATGCCTTTAGGAGCCATTGTAGCAAGCCGAGAACTGCATGAGAAATGGCCAACAGCTGGACATGGTTCTACTTTTGGAGGAAATCCAGTATCGTGCGCAGCTGCTTTAGCTAATATTTCAATCATTGAAGAAGAAAAGCTTGTAGAGCGCAGCGAAAAAGTAGGCGCGGATATCGTGAAACGTCTTCAGCATTCTATCGGACATTTACCTGCCATTAAAGAAGTTAGAGGAATTGGTATGATGATTGGTATTGAATTTCATGTTGAAACAGCAGCTGCTTATGTCCCTGTTATTAAATCAAAAGCGCTGGAAAAAAGACTGCTAATTATGAACTGTGGAGTCAAAGGGCAAACCATTCGTTTAATGCTGCCGCTAAATATTGATAAAGACGTGCTGGATCAAGGGCTGTCTTTACTAGAAGAAGCCATTACAGAAGCAGTTTCAATTAACTAGCTTTTTAAATGAAAAGGAGGGTAACAATATGAGTCAGACTAAAACTGAACTGTTACAAGGAAATTTATATATTAACGGCGAGTGGGTAAGTGAAGAGGAGCAAACCTATTTTGAAAGTATAAACCCTGCAACACAAGAGCTCGTCGGAACGTGCGCAGCCGCTACGGCTAGTCAAGTCGATGATGCGGTAAGAGCGGCTAGTACAGCCTACAGCCATTGGAAAAATACATCTATTCCTGAACGTGCAGCATTTTTAACAAAAGCAGCTGAGATTTTTGAAGACCGAAAAGAAGAGCTAGCTCAAGTGATGACAAAAGAGATGGGAAAACCGCTATCAGAATCCATAGGCGAAGTTGGTGTCGTCATTGCAACAGCTCAGTATATGGCGGGAGAAGGAAGACGTTTGTTTGGCGAAATAGTGCCCGCTGGCTTTCCTGACCGAGATATAAAAATGATTCGCGAACCGCTTGGAGTTGTGGCATGTATTACACCTTGGAACTTTCCTGTTTCTCTCGCTTCTTATAAAATGTTTGCCGCTTTAATCGCTGGCAATACCGTTGTCTGGAAGCCGGCTTCAGAAGTGGCGCTCTCAGCGAAGATTTTTATGGAAGTATTGCACGCTGCGGGGCTTCCAAAAGGAACAATTAACTTGCTTACAGGATCGGGCAGAATCGTTGGACAAAAGCTTGCTACGCACTCTGAAGTGAAAATCATCTCATTTACAGGTTCTACGGAAGTTGGTCAGCAGTTAGCAGAAATGAGCAGCAAAACCTTAAAGCGTATTTCTTTAGAGCTAGGAGGAAAAAATGCTGTTATTGTATTAAAGGATGCCGATTTGGATAAAGCAGCAGAAGGAATTGTTAAATCAGCATTTACGACAACGGGGCAGCGCTGTACCGCAGCTAGCAGAGTGATTGTGGAGCGTTCAGTAAAAGAAGAGCTTTTGAAAAAAGTAATAGCTGTTACAAAAGAAATGAAAATTGGAAATGGTCTTGATGAAGGAGTTGTAATAGGCCCGCTTGTTAATGAACAGCAGTGCCGTTTAGTAGAAAATTACGTACAAAAAGCGGTGGAAGAAGGCGGAAATATTGCGCTTGGAGGTCGTGCTTTATCAGAATTAGGGACTTGTTATTACATGCCTACAATCATCGATAACGTCCATTCGAATCACACAATTGCTCAAGAAGAGATTTTTGGCCCCGTGCTTGCTTTTATTGAAGTAAATGGCTATGAAGAAGCAATGAGCGTCAATAATGGAACGATGTATGGACTTTCCACTTCTATTTATACAAGCAGCTTGCACTATGCCAGCCGAGCGGCAAAAGACGCTGTTAGCGGATTAGTCTATATCAATAACGGAACATCTAATGCTGAAATGGGGGTAGCATTCGGAGGAATGAAAATGTCTGGCAACGGCCACAGAGAAGTTTCTCATCATGCATTTGATGTGATGACAGAATGGAAGTCTGTCTACACCAACTATTAATCTCGCACCTTAGCGAAAAGGAGGAGCACATGTCTTCATATCGCATTGGCATTGCCTTTTTTTATCATGAATCTCACAGCTTTAGTCCATTAAAAACAGAAATAGAACAGTTTGTACAAGAAGGATATTTTGTTGGAACGGAAATATATAAAGCATACTCAGGAACCAAAACAGAAGTAGGGGGATTTTTGGATGTGTTAAAGCAAGAGAAGCAAGTAGAGATCGTTCCCCTTGTTTGTGCAGCTGCAGTTCCGTCTGGGGTTGTATCTTCGGCGGCTTATTACACAATTGAAAAGCAAATGCTGCATGCGCTTACTCACGCCGGCCCGCTAGATGGCTTATTAATTGCTTTGCACGGCGCAATGGTAGTAGAGCATCTTTTCGATCCTGAAGCTCATTTGTTAGGTCAAATAAGAAGCTGTATAGGAAATAACGTTCCTATTGCTACTACGCTCGATATGCATGCAAATGTCAGTGAAGATATGCTTACGTACACGCCGCTTCACTTTGGTTTTAAAACATATCCTCATGTTGATATGTACGAACAAGGAGTGAACGCTGCGCGAGCGCTTTTAACACAAGTAAAAGAAAGCGCTGTCTATTATGCGTCTTTAAAGAAATTGCCTATGCTTTTGCCCTCAATTAATATGCGAACAGCAGAAGGCCCTATGAAAAAAATGATTGACCTTGCTAAGCAAGCTGAGCAAGAAGCAGACGTATACAATGTTTCCATTTTTGGAGGCTTTCCGTATTCTGATATTCCAATTGCCGGAGCAAGCGTGCTCGTAACAGCTTTGAATCCTGAAACAGCAGAAAAAACAGCAAAGAAACTAGCTTCTCAGTTTTGGAGTATAAAAGAAGAGTTTATCGTGGATTTGCCTACCGTTGAAGAAGGTCTGCAAACAGCGTTAAAACTATCAAGCGAACAGCCAATTGTGCTTGCTGATATAGCGGACAATCCTTTAAGCTGCGGAAGCGGCGACACAACAGAGCTTTTGGAATACATGCTGAAGCTAAATATGCCGGGGACACTGTTTGGAGGTCTTTATGACCCTGAATCTATTAAACAATGCGTGCAAGCAGGAGTTGGGAACTACGTCTCTCTTTCCTTAGGAGGAAAAGTTTCTCCTGAGTTCGGAAAGCCCGTTGAAGTTGAGGCGAAGGTCGTTGCTTTGTCGGAAGGTGAGTTTTACAATTCGGGACCGTTTAATCAGCATTTAAAAGTAAATGTAAAAGGTGCAGCTCACATTCAAGTAGGAGAATTAGACATTTTGCTGATTGGAAGGCCGGTATCAGCCAATGATCCTGAACTTTTTCGCCATATTGGCATTGAGCCAGCGACGAAAAAAATCATTGGTTTAAAAGCTAAAAATCATTTCAGAGCCGCTTTTGAACCGCTTGTAGGATCTATCATCTATGTGGATGCGCCAGGCGTAGCGTCAAATCGCTTAACGACCTTTAAGTATCAGCACATTCCAAAACCAATATGGCCGCTGCAAGATGTCAAGTATGAAAGTGAAAAAAGGAGGAAAGAAAAATGGATGCATTAAAAGAGCAGTATCATATCGAAGTGCCGGAATCGTTAACTCCTGAACAGCAAAAGATGATGATCGAACTTGAAAAAGATGCGTTTCCGGGCATGGGAGCCGTGGATGAACAGACGCTTGTACCTTTAGCGCGCTACGGAAAGCTCATTCAATATTTCCAGGAAAATGACGCAAGGCCAATTGCCATTTGCGAGCTGCTTCGAGATTACAAAGATGTCACAAAAGCTTATATCTTTGGGTTCTACGTCCGCTCTGATAAACAAGGAAGCGGAATTGGACAGCTGTTCTTAGAAGAAATATTTTCGATTCTACAAAAAGATAGTTTTGAAAGCGTTTGTTTGACTGTGAATGTAAAAAATGAAGGTGCTGTGAAGCTGTATAAAAAAATGGGCTTTACGATTAAAGAAACGCGAGCAGGAGAGTTTGGCGAAGGAGAAGATCGCTATTATATGGTGCGGTCAATTTCTTAATAGAACATCTATTCAAAAAATGAACTTTGGAGGGAATATAAAATGAAAAATACATTATATAAAGCAAGCAGACATTGGAAAGAAATTGAGCTTTGGAAAGATGTAACGGACGAGCAGTGGAACGACTGGGTATGGCAGCTGACAAACACGATTAAAACATTGGAAGATTTGAAGAAAGTGATCAATTTAACACCTCAAGAAGAAGAAGGCGTTAAAATTGCAACCAAAACGATTCCGTTAAACATCACTCCTTATTACGCATGGTTAATGGATGAGAACGATCCGAAATGTCCAATCAGAATGCAGTCCGTTCCTATTTCAGAAGAACTGCATAAGACAAGGTATGATTTAGAAGATCCGCTTCATGAAGATGAAGATTCACCGGTTCCTGGCTTAACTCACCGCTATCCAGACCGCGTGCTGTTTTTAGTTACAAATCAGTGCTCTATGTACTGCCGCTACTGTACAAGAAGACGTTTTTCAGGACAAATTGGCATGGGCGTTCCAAAAAAACAGCTGGATACAGCTATTAATTACATTGCTGCCAACCCTCAAATCCGTGATGTATTAATTTCCGGAGGAGACGGCCTATTAATCAATGATAATATTTTAGAATATATTTTGAAAAATTTGCGCGATATTCCGCACGTAGAAATTATTCGTATCGGTACAAGAGCACCTGTGGTGTTCCCGCAGCGCATTACAGAAAATCTTTGCAACATCTTAAAGAAATATCATCCGGTTTGGCTGAATACGCACTTCAACACATCAATTGAAATTACAGAAGAATCAAAGCGTGCTTGTGAAATGCTTTCCAACGCAGGAGTTCCAGTTGGAAACCAAGCGGTTATTTTAGCCGGAATTAACGACAGCGTGCCAATCATGAAGCAGCTTATGCATGATTTAGTAAAAATTCGCGTGAGACCTTACTACATTTATCAATGTGATTTATCAGAAGGAATCGGCCATTTCCGTGCGCCAATCAGTAAAGGACTAGAAATTATGGAAGGACTTCGCGGCCATACGTCCGGCTATGCAGTTCCTACGTTTATCGTGGATGCTCCTGGAGGAGGCGGTAAAATTCCGCTGCAGCCAAACTACATTATTTCTCAAAGCTCCAATAAAGTTGTGCTTCGAAACTTTGAAGGTGTTATTACGTCTTATCCGGAGCCGCAAAATTACCAAAGTGGCAGCGCAGAAGAATTTTATAAAAAAGTATATCCTGAAGTGTTTGAAAAATTTGAAAGCAACGGTGTTCTTTCGATTATTGATGATACAAAGTTCAACTTAACGCCGGAAGGTCTAAACCGTCTTGACCGCCGGAAAACGTATGACCAAAATCCAGAGCATAGCTCTTTAAAAGACAAGCGTGAAAAGCGCGATCAATTAAAAGAGAAAAAATTTGAAACGCAAATGAAAAAATACGAAACGGCGGGAGCGAAGGAGGAATAATGTTGAAATGCCAATGGTGCGAATCATATGAAGCGAAAGAGACGGATGCAACGGTTTATTGGGAGCTTCCTGACGGCACAAAAGCTATAGAAATTAAAGAGACGCCTTCCATTACATGTTCAGAATGCGGGATTACGTATCAAACAGATGAAACGGTTGGGCACATTGAAGATCAACTGTTTTTAATTAACACCTCTGCCTTAGAAAAAAGTGTAACGTACGAACAGCTTATGAGCCTGCCTCGTCTATTAAAACGAAACTACTTTGATTTTTCAAAGTAAGCAATGAAGAGTCCATCTCCTGCTTTTTGTGGGAGATGGATATTCTTATACGCTTTACATTAAACATGTGCGCATAGTTCATTTATAAAGGTGGGATAAGTATGGAAGCGGTCGATATAAATCGTAATGAAGAAGAAAAGAAGCAGGACGATAAGCATATAAAACGCCATTTAAAAGCGCGTCATATGACCATGATTGCCATTGGAGGGTCAATCGGAACGGGCTTATTTCTAGCTACTGGATCATCCATCCAAACTGCTGGACCTGGAGGAGCGCTGATTGCTTACGGGGCTATTGGAATTATGGTTTACTTTCTCATGACTAGTCTTGGAGAAATGGCCACGTTTATGCCGGTATCAGGTTCTTTTTCAACGTACGCCAGTCATTATGTAGACCCAGCTCTCGGCTTTGCGCTCGGCTGGAACTACTGGTTTAACTGGGCTGTTACGCTCGCTGTAGAAATAGCTGCTTCTGCTATTATCATGAAGTTTTGGTTCCCTGATGTGCCAAGTATTATCTGGAGCGCTTTGTTTTTAGGCTTAATTTTTTTACTTAATTTCCTATCTGTAAAAAGCTATGGAGAATCTGAATATTGGTTTGCTCTCGTAAAAGTAGTAACCATCATTGTGTTTATCGGAGTGGGCCTTCTGACCATATTTGGCATTTTCGGCGGTGAATATATCGGTTTTAAAAACTTTACATTAGAAGAAGCGCCGGTCAACGGCGGATTTCTGTCCGTACTAAGCATTTTCTTTATCGCGGGATTTTCTTTTCAAGGTACAGAGCTAGTCGGCATTGCGGCGGGGGAAAGTGAAAACCCTCAAAAAAATATCCCAAAAGCCATTCGCCAAGTCTTTTGGCGCATTCTTCTATTTTATATTGCAGCCATTGCTGTAATTGGGCTTATCATTCCTTACACAAGTCCATCTCTTCTAGGAGGAGATGTGGATAACATTGCTGTTAGTCCATTTACGCTTGTTTTTGAAAAAGCAGGAATTGCTGCAGCTGCTTCAGTGATGAATGCTGTTATTCTTACGTCGGTTTTATCAGCCGGAACTTCTGGCTTATATGCTTCTACGCGAATGTTATGGTCCATGGCCAATGAAGGGCAAGCGCCTAAAGCGCTTCGAAAAATTAATCGTCGAGGAATTCCAGTAAACGCGCTTGTTTTAACCACTATCATTGGCGGTCTTGCCTTTTTAACATCAATTTTTGGCGATCAAATGTATATGTGGCTTTTAAACGCTTCAGGCATGAGCGGATTTATTGCGTGGATTGGTATTGCCGTCAGCCACTATCGTTTCCGAAAAGCATATGTTGCTTCAGGACGGGATATAAATGAACTGGCTTATAAAGCAAAATGGTTTCCTTTAGGCCCGGTTCTTGCATTTGGAATGTGTCTCGTCGTTATTTTAGGACAAAACTATCAAGCGGTACTTTCTGACAAAATTGATTGGTACGGCTTAACGGTCTCATACATCGGCCTGCCTCTCTTTTTAGCGACGTGGTGGGCATATAAAATAGCAAAGAAAACCAAGGTTGTACCTTTGCATGAGTGTATCCAAAGAGAAGATAAGAAATAAAAAAGCTATACGGCTAACAATAAGCAAAAAAAGGGGAACCTCGGACAACAAGGTTCACCTTTTTATTTATAAAGATCTATCATAGTAAGCTTTATTTTATAGATATTATAGCATAAAAAGTGATTTTTTTCCAGTATGGTTTTTATTTTGTTTATTGATAAAATTCAAGAATACCACTGCATGCTAAGCGATTGTGGAGGTTGAAAATCTTTTTACTTTAATAAGAAAAGGGGAGTGCAATGAGAATTTCTGCAGGTGTTGAAATGCTACAGTTGACCGCCAGAGCTTTTGACCAAGATATAATATTAAATCCTACGTTAGTTTGGAATAACGATGAAGCTGTTCTAATTGATACAGGAATGCCTGGGCAAACCGATCAACTGAAAGAGGCCTTGGGTGAATTGAATATATCTATTGAACAGCTAAAAGCAATTCTTCTAACACACCAAGATCTAGATCATATAGGATGTGCGACTGATATACGAAAAAAATCAAATGAAAATATCATCGTACATGCTCATGAATTTGATAAGCCGTATATTGAAGGGAAACTTCCGTTTATTAAAACGAATGCGAGTAGAATGAGTAACGAAGAACTAGCAGCTATACCTGACGAAATAAAATATTTATATAAAAATCCTCCAAAAGTTGAGGTAGATACAGTATTCAAAGAAGAGCAACTGCTTCCATACTGCGGAGGTATTGAAGTTATTTTCACTCCCGGACATACGCCTGGGCATGTTAGTTTTTATTTAAGAAAATCAAAAACACTGGTTGCTGGAGATGCTTTAGTATTTGCAAATGAACAACTAATGGGACCTGTTAAACAAACGACCTTAAATATGGACCAAGCAGTTCACTCACTGGAAAAATTCTTACACTACGACATTGAGCATGTTATTTGTTACCATGGAGGGTATTTTCAAGACTGTCCGAAAGAAGCAATTTTAAGGATAAAAGAACACTTTGCACAGGGAGAAAGTTAAGGGAAGGGGATGTGTAAAATGTTTACACCAACTATCAGTGTCCGAAAAATAAATGATAATCTCATTATAAAATGGCAGCTTTCACACTTTACGATTCCGTTAGAAGACATTCTTGAAGTAACGGAAGATGACACGTACGGAGGTAAAGAAGCAAGCGCCATTCGAATTGGCCCTCCGTACGGAACAACTGACCGTGTCTTTATAAAAACGACCAATAAAAACTATCTGTTATTTACCTCAAACGCACCGGCTATATTAAACGAAATAAATTCATAACGACCATTACTAAATACGAGATATATAGGAGAGAAAAAATTGAAGATTAGCCGTACTTTCGATGCTGATATAATTGCCAACCTTAATCAGTCTGTTCATCAACTGCATGTAGAATTATACCCCGAGCGCTTTCAAACATATGATTTTCAGAAGATACATGAATTTTTTAAGAACCTGATGAAAGACGATAGATTTATCTTTCTTTTAGGAGAAAACGAAGGTCAGCATGTGGGATTCGCTTGGCTGGAAATAAAGCAGTATTCAGAGACAGTGTTTAAAAAGACTTACAAGTCAATTTATGTTCATCAAATAAACATCGCAGAACCCTACAAAAACAAAGGGTTTGGTTCGAGTTTGATGAAAGAAATTTATAGCATTGCTCGTGAAAAAGAGATCACTACAATTGAGTTAGATTACTGGAGTGACAATACGATTGCCGAGAGCTTTTACGAAAAAGAAGGATTTGTTACGTATAGAAAAATGGCTTATAAAGAACTTTAAAGAGAGCATTTACTTGCTCTCTTTTTTATATCTAAGAAGCCATTTTCTTCATTTTAATTACTCAATAAAATAAAGTACGCGATTTGAGAACTTAACTCTTGAAAAATTTTTGTTTTACATTTATACTTACATTCTTGTTCGCGTAATGCGACAACTCACTTTATATTCAACTAGGAGGTATACAGATAGTATGGAAAATTTCATTTATCATAATCCCACAAAATTAATCTTCGGAAAAGATCAGCTTCAAGCATTATCAGAAGAGCTCCCGAAATACGGAAAAAATATTTTGCTTGTTTACGGCGGAGGAAGCATTAAGAAAAACGGTTTATACGATCAAGTTCTTACGCTGTTAAAAGAGTTAAACGTAAATATACATGAGTTAGCGGGCGTAGAGCCAAATCCTCGACTATCTACGGTACGAAAAGGAATTGAAATTTGCCGAAATGAAAACATTGACTTCATGTTAGCAGTCGGCGGTGGAAGCGTGATTGACTGCACAAAAGCAATCGCTGCCGGAGCTGAGTATGAAGGAGACGTTTGGGATATTATTAACAAAAAAGTAACGGCTACAAAAGCACTGCCGTTTGGAACAGTATTAACATTGGCAGCAACAGGTTCTGAAATGAATCCTGATTCTGTTATTACGAATTGGGAAACAAATGAAAAATACGTTTGGGGAAGTGCCGTTACGCATCCTATATTTTCGATATTAGATCCTGTAAACACGATGTCTGTTCCTAGAGATCAAACTATCTACGGCATGGTAGACATGATGAGCCATGTGTTCGAACAATATTTCCATAACGTGAAAAACACGCCTTTACAAGATCGTATGTGCTATTCTGTATTACAAACAGTAATTGAAACAGCACCGAAATTACTAGAAGATCTGCAAAGCTACGAGCACCGCGAAACGATTTTATATTCCGGAACAATCGCATTAAATGGAACACTTCAAATGGGCTACTTTGGCGATTGGGCTTCACATACAATTGAACACGCAGTATCAGCGGTATATGATATCCCTCATGCGGGTGGTTTAGCAATCTTATTCCCAAATTGGATGCGATACGTTGTAGATCAAGATGTAACGCGTATGAAGCGTGTAATGACAAGCATGTTTGATATTGATACTGCAGGTAAAAGCGACAAAGACATTGCATTAGAAGGAATCGATAAGCTGAGCGCTTTTTGGTCGAGTCTTGGTGCACCTTCTCGCTTAGCTGATTACGATATCGGAGAAGAGCGACTAGACGAAATTGCTGGAATTGCTGCTCGTGAAATGGAGCACGGAGGTTTCGGTAACTTTAAGAAACTAAATAAAGATGATATTTTAGCTATTTTAAAAGCATCACTATAAAGTTCAAACAAAAAAGAGCAGACTCTCGTCTGTTCTTTTTTAGCTTGCTAAGAACTCAGAAAGCTTCTCACTAATTCTTTTAATTTCTATTTAAAGTTCTTCAGTAAAATAGCAAAGTCATGACCTTTGAGAGATAGATGTTTAGATACGTATTGATTTGTCCATATGTCTAGAGCGTGGTTAAAGTTATCTGGAAGTTGAATTTCTTTTTTAACATTTGAACGGTTAATAATGAACATCAGTTCTTCAGATTCCGCAGTTTTTGTGTAAGATAATACATCCTTAGCTAAATTCTTAAAAGCAAACTCTCCATAGCTTCTAAAAGATGCATATTTTTTACGCAGTGAAAGTAGCTTCTTTACAAAAAAGAATAAATCAAGATCTTGCTTTGTACTATCCCATTCCATGCATTTACGGCATCCAGGATCGTCTCCTCCGGTTAAACCAATTTCATCTCCGTAGTAGATACACGGCGTGCCTGTAAACGAAAATTGAAATACATACAGCAGTTTGAGCCTTTGGGTTTCACCTTGGCACATTGTTAAAACTCTCGGTGTATCATGGCTTCCAAGAAGGTTGAATGCGACTTCATTTACATGTTGAGGATAAGATTGCATAACTTTAGTTAATTCATTTTGAAATTTTTCAACTGTAGATATTTGTTTTGCAAAGAAATCCAAGGCAGCATTGGTAAAACGATAGTTCATGACTGCATCAAATTGATCTCCTTGAAGCCAAGGCATAGAATCATGCCAAATTTCTCCCAAGATGTAGACGTCTGGTTTAATCGATTTAACAGTTTTTCTAAATTCTCTCCAGAAATGATGATCTACTTCATTTGCAACGTCTAAACGCCATCCGTCAATATTAAATTCTTCAATCCAATATTTTGCGACATGCAGAAGGTAATTTTGCACTTCTTTGTTTTCTGTATTTAATTTAGGCATAATTGGTTCAAAACCGAAAGTACGGTAGTTCACTTTATTTTCTTCTTGCAAAGGGAATTTTTTTATATGAAACCAATCTTTATAAGTTGAATGTTCTTCCTTTTCTAAAACATCTTGAAATGGCTTAAAACCATAACCGCTATGATTAAAGACTGCATCAAGCATAACTTTAATCCCTTTTTTGTGACATTCTTCTACCAGTTTCTTGAATACACGTTTGTCACCGAAGTGAGAGTCAATTTTTAAATAGTCTGTAGTATCGTATTTATGATTAGTAGCTGCTTCAAATAGCGGTGTAAAATAAATACCTGTAATACCTAGGTCTACTAAATAATCTAGACGATTCACTACACCCTGTAAATCTCCTCCAAAAAAATTTGAAGCTGTGGGTGCTTCTCCCCATTTCTCTACATTATCTGGGTTAATAGAAGCATCTCCATTACTAAACCTCTCAGGGAATATTTGGTACCAGACGGTATCTTTTACCCAAGAAGGAGTAGTGAACACATCAATTTTATTTAAGAAGGGAAAACAAAAGTAGTAGTGACAATGATTTGGTATTTCGTCAAAAAAACCTCTTTCAGTATAAACAACTGCTTCAATGCTGTCTTTACATATAAATCCATAGCGTATTCGGTGATTATCTGGTTTTATTGAAATGTGCCAGTAATCAAATAAATCGTCAGATCCTGCCAAAAGCATAAGTTCTCTCTTATAAAGCCAACTATCGTCTTTCCATAAATAAGGATCTCCATAAATAAGGGTAACCTCGTTTAAATCTTCTTTTTTAGATCGCAAGCGAATATGTAAGGTGTCTTCATCGTATGCATATGCAAAATTGTCTTTAGGACGGTGTAAAATAGAAGTGTAGTTCACAAATAAATCCCCTTTTTTTAATTGATTAAAATAATTAATAAAATAATATTAGTTTTTTTATTTTTTGTTGTCAATGCTTATTTTTAAATATTTATTGTGTTGTAAGTGCTTGCAATTTTCATTTTTGAATTTATAATGATGAATTATAAGTTAATTGATTAAATAATTTAATTAATTGACAAAGAATAAATGAAAGGGGAGAAAAAAATGAAGTTTTTTAAAAAAAGCATTCTATTAGCTTCTACAATTGCTTTATTAACAGCATGTGGTATAGAAGAAAAATTAGATGCTAAAGAAAAAACTGAAGTAGAGAGAAAGCCAAAAAAACTAATTGTTTGGGAGGAGAAAGGAAAAGCACAAGCTTTAGTACCTGCTATAAAAAATTTCGAAAAGAAATATGGTATTCAAGTAGAATATAAGGAGCTAGAGTTATCCGCAGAAATTAAAGAAAAGATCAGGTTAGATGGACCTGCTGGAACAGGCCCAGATGTACTGAGCTTACCGCACGATCAGATTGGACAGTTAGCATTAGAAGGTCTAATTAAGCCAATTAAAGTAGACAAGAAAACTATTAATCAATTTACGAAACAAGCGATTGAGTCTCAGACTTATGATGGAAAGCTTTATGGACTTCCAAAAGCAATTGAAACGCCTGTTTTTCTTTATAATAAAAAGCTCATGAAAGAACCTCCAAAGACGATGGAAGAGCTCTATAAGATTTCAAAGCAGTTTAAAGGTCATAAACAATATGCTTTCCTAGCACCCTGGGATAACTTCTATTTTGCAAATGCCGTAATAGCAGGAATGGGAGGAGAAATATTTAAATCAAAAAATGGGCACGTAGATGCTTCTAAGGTTGAATTAAACAACAGCGGTGCGGTAAAAGGAGCTTCATACATAAAGAAGTGGTATCAGGAAGGGTTGTTTCCAAAAGGAATTATCGGCGAAAACGGTGGTTCGACGTTAGAAGGCTTATTTAGTGAAGGAAGGATTGCCTCTGTGATGAGCGGGCCATGGGCTTTTGACAGTTACAAACAAGCAGGAATTGATCTAGGTGTCTCAACGTTACCAACACTGCCAAATGGAAAACCCATGCAAACTTTTATTGGAGTAAAAGGATGGGAAGTCAATAGCTTTACAAAATACAGTAAATGGTCTACTAAGCTAGTCGAATATTTGACGAACTATGAAAATGCAAAGATTCGCTATCAAAAAACACAAGAGATTCCACCTGTTGTCTCACTTTTAAATGATCCTTTAATTCAAGAAAATGAAAAATCTAAAGCTATAGTTACACAAGCAAGTACAGGAAAAGTAATGCCAAATATTCCTGAGATGAATGAAGTATGGGGTCCGATGGTAACAGCGCTGCAGTTAATTGCTAACGGAAGGGAAAATCCAAAAACAGCGTTGAATGAAGCATCAGAAACAATACATGATCAAATTCAAGCAAACCATGGTAGTTAATAGAAGGGAGAGGACAGCATGAATGATACAAAGAAACAAGTGGAATATTCTACATCTTATTCAGGTCAAATTCATCCAAAGAAGCATCGTCGAATTGCTATGTATTTATCCTGTATTCCCGGTTTAGGTCAAATTTACAATAAGCAGCTATTAAAAGGCCTTTTTCTATTTATTTTAGCAGCCTCGTTTATTATAGCCTTTAAAGATTTATTAAATATCGGATTATGGGGGCTTGTGACTCTTGGAACAAAACCCTTTCGGGATCATTCTATTTTTCTTTTAGTAGAAGGGATCTTAGCAATAATCGTACTAGCTTTTGGAGCAGGAATATACGCTTATAACTTATATGATGCCTATCAAAACGGTAAAAAACGAGACGAGGGGATAACTGTTCATTCAGTGAAGGAACAGTACCAAAATTTAATTCAAAACGGCTTCCCTTATTTAATGTTATCACCTGGTTTTTTACTCCTTATTTTAGTAGTAGTATTTCCAATTATTTTTATGGTGCTATTAGCTTTTACGAACTATAATCTTTATCATTCTCCTCCGGCTCGTTTGGTTGATTGGAACGGAATCAGTAATTTTATTGATATTTTCAAGCTGGATATTTGGAGAGAAACCTTTATTTCGGTATTCTCGTGGACAGTTGTTTGGACTTTCATAGCAACAATTGGCCAAATTGCAATCGGAATGTTTTTAGCCATCGTAATTCATCAGAAAGAACTTAAGTTTAAACGCCTTTTTCGTACGATCTTAATTTTGCCCTGGGCTGTACCAGCTTTTATCACCATCCTCATTTTCAGCGGAATGTTTAATGAAACATTTGGAGCTATTAATAATGATATATTAGCATTCTTTGGTATAGCATCAATTCCGTGGATGAGCGATCCGTTCTGGGCTAAAGTAGCTTTAATTTTCATTCAATGGTGGATTGGATTTCCCTTTGTTTTTACAATGATTACTGGCGTTTTGCAATCAATTCCAGAAGAACTTTATGAAGCTGCAACGATTGATGGAGCTACGCTTTGGAATAAGTTTCGGCACATTACACTTCCAATCGTCCTTTTCACAACAGCGCCTATTATGATTACACAATTTACAAGTAATTTTAATAATTTTAATGTAATTTATCTATTTAATGGAGGAGGTCCGGCTGTATCCGGTCAAAATGCGGGGAGTACAGATATTTTAATTTCATGGATTTATAATTTGACCATGACCTCAGCGCAATACGGGAAAGCTGCAGCCATTACGTTGGTACTTTCCATGATTGTTATAGCTATAGCGTTATGGCAATTTAGGCGTACAAAATCTTTTAAAGAAGAGGACATGATGTGATATGAATATAAAGACACAGAGATTTCTTCGATTAACTTTTTCTTATATCGTACTGGCCCTTGCCAGTGCTATTGTAATTTTTCCAGTACTTTGGATTATCGGTTCATCCTTGAATCCGGGTAACAGTTTATCTAATTCATCCATGTTTCCGAAAAACGCAACTCTGTCTCATTATAAAGAACTGTTCAGTTTTAATGATAGCTATTACCTGCGCTGGTATTGGAATACGTTAAAAATTAGTACAGTAACGATGGTATTGTCGGTTATCATGGTGGGTTTAATGGCTTATTCATTTTCACGCTTTCAATTTGCGGGAAGAAAAAACAGCTTAATGCTATTTTTAATCTTACAAATGGTTCCACAATTTTCAGCCTTAATTGCTATCTATGTATTAGCCTATTTAAGCGGGCTGTTAGATACACATCTAGCGCTAATTTTGATTTATGTCGGCGGACTTTTACCAATGAATACGTGGCTTGCAAAAGGGTATTTTGATACGATTCCAAAAGAATTAGACGAATCTGCAAGAATGGATGGAGCAGGGAATTTTCGTATTTTTTATCAAATAGTGCTTCCTTTAGCAAAGCCTATATTGGCAGTAGTAGCGCTTTTTAGCTTTATTACTCCATTTACCGATTTTATTTTAGCTACTATCTTATTACGTTCTGAGGAAAAGTACACATTAGCTGTAGGATTGTACCGCATGATCAGCGGTCAATTCGGAAATTCATTTACCGAATTTGCAGCAGGCTCAGTTTTAATTGCTATCCCCATTAGCTTTTTATTTTTAGCTTTGCAAAAATATTTTGTGACCGGACTTACAGCTGGGGGAACAAAAGGGTAAGCAACGTTGATATGTACCTTTTAATTAAATGTTATAATGAAGGAAATAGAACGACAATAGGAGAGTTTACATGGTATTAAAAGGGCAAAATACGACAAGAACGAAGAAATTAAATCAATCTTTAGTTCTAAAACTACTGTTGCAAAATGGTCCAATTTCTAGGCAGCAAATTGCTGAAATTACCCATTTAACTCCTGCAACGATTACATATTTAACAGCAGAGTTAATTGAACGCGGGTTAATTGTAGAAAAAGGAGATCTTCAAACAAAGAGTCCTAGAGCCGGACGAAAGTCGGTAGCTCTAGATTTGAACGGAGATTCTTATTGGGTTCTTGGGATCCATACAAGTATGGAGCGTTTGAAAATGGGGCTTGTTAACTTAAAAGGAAGAATTACTGACTTACAAACAATACCTGTTCCTTCTAAGTTTAATGAAGAGGAGTTCTTAGCATTTACGGCAGAACGAATTAAATCGTATTTGCATGATCATTCAGAGATGGTTATAGAAGGAGTGGGCATAGGAGCTTTAGGTGTTGTGGATATTGAAAATGGAAAACTTTTAGGAAATCAGCGTTTGGGCTGGCCTGATGTTGAACTAGTATCCTACTTACAAAGAGAAATATCTTTACCTATCTATTTAGATAACAATGTAAGCGCAATGACACTGGCAGAAAAAATGTTTGGTAATGGCAAACAACTATCAGATTTTATGTGTATTTATTTAGGTCATCGAATAGGAGCTGGAATGGTTCTGAAAAATGAACTGTATCGCAGCGGTTTAACAGGGGGCGGAGAATTTGGCCATATGACCTATATACATCAAGGGAAACCGTGCTGGTGCGGAAATAAAGGTTGCTTGAATCAATACGCCTCAGAACAGGCTATTTTAGAAGAACTACAAGTTTCAACAGCTGATGAGGTTCTCCGGAAAGCTGTTGATCGTGATGAAGCTACGCTGGAAGTGATTGAAAAGGCATCTGAACAAATCGCTGTTGTATTATCTTCTTTTATCAATATGCTTCATTTGAAAAAAGTCGTTCTTTGCGGTACCTTATCAAATCCCATTTTACCAGTAAAGAATATTATCAATAAGGAAGTAAATCAGTGTTCTTTCCTAGCCCGAACTGATGCGATAGAAGTGGAATCTTCTAAGTTAGGAGAAAACATTGAAGTGATTGGGGCAGGAGGGCTAGCGTTATGGTATGGCCTTTATAATAAGAAATGAAACGTGTGGAGAAATTAATTCTCCATATACGTCTATATTAATTAATTAAATTAATTAATGAAACTATTCGTTATCAAAAAAAGGAGTAGAGAATAAATGACAGGACCTAACATCATTACGGTAAATGATTTTTATTCGACTTATTTAAATAATAAGCGAAATTTATATATTTATTTGCCTCCGAGCTACAAAAAAGAGAAAGAAAAGTATTATCCTGTGCTATATATGCATGATGGACAAAATATTTTCCACAAAGCTGCTATCAACGGGCAGTCATGGGAAATCCATCTTGAAGCAGAGCGCTTAATCAAGGAGGGGCATATCGAAGAAATTATTATCGTTGGAATATCAAATATGCATGAAGAAAGAGCAGAAGAGTACAGCTATCACACATTAGACATATCTGAACTGAATATCCCTCAGCCATTAGCTACAAAGACACCAAAAGGAGAATTTTATGAACAATTTGTGGTTGAAGAAGTAAAGCCATATATCGATTCTATTTTTCGAACTAAAAAAGAAGCGCGTCATACTGCCCTAATGGGATCTTCAAGAGGAGGGGCCGTTACTTATCATATGGGATTTAGAAGGCCGGATGTATTTGGAATGTTAGGAATCCTTTCACCTTATTTTTGTTATGTAGATCCAAAGTCTTTAAGCGTATTTCCTTTAGTTGAGTCTTACACAGATAAGAAAGAAATATATAAAGTATGGATGGACGTTGGAGAACAAGAAGGTCTACTAATCATGGTAGACCATGTAAAGCAAGTGGCGAAAAAATTAATAGCTGCGGGATACGAATATGGAAAAGAATTAGTTTATTATCAAGACCCTGACGCTTCTCACACAGAAGGGGATTGGGCTAAAAGAATAAGCTCACCTCTGATCTACTTCTTTGGAAATAAAGGCAAGTTGGAATCAATTGAGTTAACGGGAAGAAGCTCAGTAGGGTTAAATGAATCTAAATGCAGTCTTAATCTCATTAAATCATTTAGCAGCGGTTTCAAAATGAGTGAACTAAATGGTGCGTTTTCTGTTACGGATGAACGTATAGCAGAAGTAGAAAGCAACGGAAGAATTTCACCGAAAAAAGTTGGGAAAACAACTATTTCATTTGAAGAAAACAGTTTACGGTGCGAAAAAGAAATTGAAATAGTAGAATATATGCCGGATAAAATGGTGGCTTCTTTACAGGTTCGGTCCGTAGAGGATATTTCAGAAGCAACAACTATTTATGCGGGACTTCCTTTAAAAATGGTACAGCCAAACTTATATTATGGTACGTTCATTTTGCCTATAGACGTAAGTTTTTCATTTCAGATTCATACAGATACCGGGAAAGTAGAAGTATCTACTTGTGGTGAACCGCTTTCAAGAAACTTGCACGTAACCAAGCCAGTTGATTTGAGTTGGACTGTATCTAATTGGAAGTAAAAGAGGAATAAATAAGTGTTTAGGGATTTACTAACAGCAAATAAAAAAAGTCTCTTTTTAAAAAAGGGACTTTTTCTCAAATTTCAGTTAACAACTGAAGGAAAAGCTTTATAATTAAGTACAGAAAGAAAGCTTTAGAGAATGTAAGGGAGTGGGGAGATGAAAAAGTTTGCGCTAGCTTCATATGCGCTTTATTTGCTGGGCGGATTAGTCATTACAGCCGTAGGGTCCGTCTTACCGCAATTGTTAACGCATTATCATGTGTCCTATACAGTTGGCGGGCAGCTTGTATTATTAGGTTCTTTAGGATTTTTGATAGGAGTTCCGCTATCTTCTTTTCTATTAGGACGCTTCAGAGAAATGAATTTACTTACAGTTTCTGCACTAATGATAGCGTTATCACAAATAGGCATGCTTTTATTGCCGCCATTTGAGTGGATTATTGCATTCAATTTTTTAAACGGTATTGGTGTAGCCGCATTGGAAGTAGTTGTAGCTACTTTAATGATGGAAGTATTTATCGGTAGAAGAGCTATTGTTATGAGCTATTTAGAAGTATCATTTGGTCTAGGTGCGCTGTTGATGCCGTTAGTAGCTAGCTTATTGATTTCAGAGAACAGCTGGAGGTTTTCATTTTTTATAACGAGTGTACTAGCTTTACTAATGGTTGTGGTTTGTAAAATGATTCCTTTTAAAAAAGAGACTGTTCTAACTTCAGAAAGCGATGCTTCAGACGCCAACTCAGAACCTGCGCCTGTGCTTGCTAAAAATCAAAGATGGAAAATACTTGCTCTTTTTAGTGTGATGATTTTTATGTACGCTGGAGTAGAAAGCAGTATGAATAATTTTCTTTCGTCTATTTTTATCGCGTATCTAGATGTAATTCCGTCACAGGCTACTTTGAGCATAAGCGTTTTTTGGGTGGCTATGCTAATAGGACGAGTGGCTACTGGATGGATTATTCGAATTGTTACATACGAACGTTATCTTTTTGGCAGCATTGGAGGAACAATTGTGAGTTTAGTGCTGTTTATTGTGTTAAAAGAAGCAGTAGCAGGCTATATTTTATTAGGGTTTTTAGGGCTTGCAATGTCAGGTATCTATTCGATAACGATGGTATATGCTAACCATACGTTTACTGGATCTGCTCGTATTGTAACAAGTTTAATTACTGGTTTTTCAGGGCTTGGAGGAGCTGTTTTCCCTGCACTTATTGGCTTTACTATGGATGTAAGCGGAATTACCTCAGCACTTTGGTACATAACAGCTTTTGCATGTTTATATCTTCTGGCGCTTTGCATCATTTTTTTCGCTCAGCGTGATGCCAAACAAAAAGCTAATAATCATTTGCAGCCTATGAAATAAATGCTACGTCAAAAAAAGAAGTGAATTATAAGTTCACTTCTTTTTCTTTTTATTTTCTCTTTCGTTATAGTAAACAAAAAGGGTTCACATAAATTCAAACAAGAAAGTAAAAAATGGATATATCTATGAAAAAGGAGCGCAATATGAAAGAAGTGAAGTTTAACTCAAAGGACACCTTGAGTCAAAAACAAGAAAATGTTCAAATTATAAAAGCAGAAAACGTGCAGCCTCAACAAGCACGTGAAACGTTGGATAAACATTTGCTTCTTCTTCACCGTACCGCTAAGCCTGTTGCGATTCAAGAAACAGTAGCAGATAGCTTTCATGGAGGAGTAGCTTTTAGAAATGATATTAACTTTATTCCTGCTGGAGCTGACAGCACTTGCGAATGGAAAGAACCGCTATCTTTTTTGCGTGTTGAGTTAGATCCTCAAACCGTTAAAGAAATAGCTGATAAAGAAAACTTATCTTCTAGGCTTGATTTAAGCTATTACCTTAGAAATCAAGATTATAAAATGCAGCAGCTGCTTTTATGGCTTAGCGAAGAAGTCGAACAGGGGAATCCCCAAGGAAAACTGTACATTGACTCAGTTACAAATTTAATTATTTATCAGATTTTAAAACAGCATAACGATAGTCAGCCCAATTTCCTTGGTAAGAATCCGGGACTTGAGCATTTAAAAATAGCGATGGAATACATGCAAGACCACTATGCTGAATCAATTACATTAGATAAGTTAACTCGTTTGTCTAATTTAAGTCCCTCTCATTTCATTAACGGCTTTAAACAAACGCTAGGCGTAACGCCCCATCAATACTTGCTTAAGATTCGGATCGAAAGAGCAAAAGAAAAATTGCAAAGGTCTAGTTTGCCGCTTAGTGAAATTGCTTATGAATTAGGCTTTACAGATCAAAGCCATTTCTCAAGGCACTTTAAGAAAATAACCGGAATGTCCCCGCTTAAGTGGAAACAAAATTTTGTACAAAAATAACCGAATTTTGTACAAGAAAACGACTTGAATATCTCCTAAAATAAACGTGTAAAGGAATTTAAGAGGAGATGTTTAAGTGAAAATCATCTCCGTACTATAAAGATCATACACAGTATAGGAGAGATCATAATGAAAGTATTAGTAAATATATTTCACCCTAATTTAGCAGAATCTAACGTTAATAAAGCGTGGATGAAGCGATTAGAGAAGGAAGATGTCACAGTTAATAATATCTATGAGCGCTATCCAAATTGGGAAATTGATGTAGAAAAAGAACAAGAGCTTTTATTAAAGCATGACCGCATCGTTTTTCAATTTCCTTTTTACTGGTATAGTACACCTCCGTTAATGAAGAAATGGTTGGACGATGTGTTAACTTTCGGCTGGGCCTACGGTACGAATGGTACTCAACTGCACGGAAAAGAATTTGTGTTGGCAATTTCAGTGGGGGGTCCGCAAAAGTCATACAGAGCAGGAGGTTATAATAACTATACGATCAGTGAGTTAACAAAACCGCTGCAACAAACGGCTAACTTAACGGGCATGAAGTTTCTTACTCACTTTGTTCAATACAATTCGGTTGTAGCTACCGAAAAAGAGATTAGTGAAAGTGCGGAAGGCTTAGTTCAGCATATAAAGGATCCCGCATTAAACCCCGACGTTGCATTAAAAAGAATACTAAATGAGATGGCTGAAAAAGATGTAACTTTATAAATGGTTAATATCTATTTTAATAAAAAATAAAAAAAGAAAGGTTGAATCTATGTCGACCTTTCTTTTTTTTAGAAAAATTCTCATTAAATTTTTTCTAACAATATCTTTATAATCAAATAGCAAAATTCGTGCTTTTAGTTTCGCTTTGGTATTAACCCTATAAACCATTCTTTTCTTTACTTTTTACTAATATATTAAATATTCTATATATTCCTAATGTTATATAAAATTAAATTGACAAATATATGAAGCGGTCATTAGAATTTAGTCATCGAACAGTGAAGAGCTGTTTAAAAGTAGGGGGGAAGTAAATGCCGTTACAAAATAAGCATCTAGCAGTTGTGTTACAAAATACATATTTACCGTTTATTTTTGAAGAAGCAGAAGCTCTCGGAATTAACGTGACGTTTTTTTATAACCAAGAAGAAGTAGAACCTAAGCATCTTAAAAACGTACAAAATTTCATACCTATCGATTTATTTCACACCCCAGACAAAGCTCTTGAGATTATTAAAGCAGAGCATCATAAAAATCCTTTTGACGGCATTATGACATTATATGAGCCTGCATTAGAGTTTGTATCTCAGCTGACAGAAGAGTTAAACTTACCGGGCTTATCACCGTTTGTGATTAGTAACTGTCGCAACAAACAGAAGATGAGAGAGGTTTTAAAAGATAATGATCTTAACACTCCGTATTTTAAAGAGGTTGAAAATACGGAGGAATTAAAGAATCTTTCACTGCCTTATCCTGTCGTAGTAAAACCTTCTAACGGATTTTCCAGTCAAGGTGTATCACGAGCGAATAATAAAAAAGAACTAATTGACAGCGTAGAAAAAGTGAGACGTGTAAATGAAGAAGACCTAAGTAAATTCACAAAAAATAAAACGGGCATGGTAATTGAACAATTTATAGACGGACCAGAGTTTGCTATTGAGACGTTTTCTGTAGAAGGAGAAGTTTATGTACTTTCTATAGGTTATAAAGGAAATTCCAAAGGACCTTTCTTTGAAGAAGGTGTTTATATAGCTCCAGCTCAGCTAGAAGAAAACGTTTGGCAATCTATTGCACAAGAAGCAGCTAGAGCAGCAAATGCTTTAGGAATTGAGAATGGCCCGGCTCATATTGAATTACGCCTAGACCCAGCAGGAAAACCTTATGTAATTGAAATAGGAGCGCGCATTGGAGGATCTGGGATTTCTCATTATATCGTAAAGGAAAGTACAGGCATTAACTATATGGAGCTAGTTTTTTACTATGTATTAGGAGAAAAACCTTCTGTATTAAAAAATGAAAAAAAACGAAAGAAAGTGGTGGGCAACTACATTATCCCTGTGCAAGGTCATGGGATTTTCAAAGAAATTCGAGGCTTAGAAGACGTGCGTAGAGATACTGAAGTAAAAAGGGTTATTCAATTTATAACTAAAGGGACAGACATTTTACCATATCCGCACTTTTCAGGGTACCCTGGATTTATTTTAACCACTCATGACTCTTATTCCGACTGTGAGCAGTATTACAGCTATTTAGATAACAAAGTAAAAATCGTTTATAAAAATAAAGTAAACGCATAGGGGGTATCAAAGGCTATGATAGTTGCAGAGTCGTCTAGTAAGAAAAATAAGCAGCTTCAAAAAATTAGCATTATCCATACCTTAGGGCCTGAAGGAACAAATTGTGAAAAAGCAGGCTATCTGTGGTTTGAACGCCAAAGCATACAAGGTCAGGTCTTTTTGCACCAAACGTTGGAAGAAGCTTTAGTTCATGTGAAAGAAACAGAGAGTTCTGCTCTTCTAGGCTGCGCTGTATATCCTTACTTACATGATATTGTGTTCAAAAATTTAACTAGTTTAGAGCTAGTAGATAGCTTTATTATGCCAACGTATAACATGGTGCTTGCCTCAAAAGAAGAGGTGATAACAAACAACAACCTGTTAATTGCTTCACATCCTGCCCCTGTTAATTTAGCTCATTCCATCAGTCCTAATGTTCAGTTAGTAAATAGTAATGCTCAAGCGGCGATTGATTGCTTAGAAGGAAAGGTAGACGCATGTATTACAACAAGTAAAGCCGCTAACGAGCAGGGGTTAACAGTTGTAAAAGATTTTGGAGAAGTGCCGATGTGTTTTACGCTCCACGGAAGAAAATAGGCACAACTTAAAAAAAGAAATAAGGTGAAACAGTGATTTCTAAATTAACCCGTATTCATGTCCATCTTTTGTTTTGTCTATTAGCTGTCATCGGGGGAACGACATGGGCTTTTCAAAAGACTGGATTAAAAGATAGCTTGCCTCTATGGTCAGCAGGTATGAGGTTTTTAATTGCTAGTTTAATAATTGCCCTCTACCTCTTACTCACAAAAAAAATGGCCATTTCAAAAGAAGTAGTAATCATTTCAGCATTAAACGGAATTTTGTATTTTGCTCTACCGTTTGGTTCTGTTTATTGGGCATCCGTCTATTTGCCAAGCGGGCTTGTTTCCGTTTTAGCTGCCAGCATTTCAGTGTTTGCTCTTTTATTTAATCGCTTATTCAAAGGAACACCAGCTACAAAAGGACAAAAGCTAGGTGTAGTCATGTGCTTAATTGGTATGAGCGTTGTATTTGGAAATCAGCTGTTTATACAGGGAAATGTGATTCAAATAGTAGCCATGATCGTCATTTTAATGGCTATGCTAGGTTCTGCTTTTATAACTGTTCAAGTTCAATCTCGCATAAAATCCTTGCCTATTATGACCTTTAATTCTTTTTCGATGTTAAGTGGAGGCGCTTGTTTACTGATTGTTAGTTTATTTGTGGAAAATGGAAATCGCACTTTCTCGGGGATTAGCCTTATCTCATTATTATACTTGGCCATTATAGGGTCGGTCGTAGGGTTTTCTATTAATATTTATTTATTAAAAAAATGGCATATATCAAAAGCAACAGCGCATTTATTTATTTCACCGGTTATCGCCTTATATGTAGGATTTGTCTTTTTAGGTGAAACATTAAACAAACAGGTCTATATAGGTACAGCGTTTGTAATAGCAGGGGTTATATTTATTAACTTGAAAAAGCAAATAGAGAACAACACAAATAACTCTACTCTTACATCATCTAAATCTAAAAATATTTCTGCTAAGTAGCTGTTCTAAAAAAGGAGTGTTTTAATCATGTTAACAAAAAATCATACTCAAAGTTTAGTGGAGTTATTAAACGATAAAATAGTACCTGCTCTATATGAGATAAGAAAATATCAGGGCCCAAATGGAGAGGTCAAAAGAAATTACGAAAAAGCTAGAGAGCTCTTATTAAAAGTAGTTGCTGAAACTGAAACAATATATAACTCTTTAAATTTACCTGAAGTGTGGAATGCATTAAAAAATGACGTATGTGATTGGATTAAAAGAGGACTCGATCAAGCTCCTTATTTTGATCAAACGTTAATTGCTTATAGCCCGCCTGCAAACGGGGAGGCGACGTTCTTTTTAGGACCGATTGTAACGCCTAATGGCCCTACAAAAAGAGGATTTTATTTAGAAGCCTTTATCGCTGTTCGCGATGAACCTGAAATCATGAAATCCATCGAAGCAGACCTTCCTCATCCTAAAAATGGATGTGAATCTTTAAAGCTGTTGGCTGGTACTCAAGGATTTATGGAAGGGAAGTGTATTGTGTTTTTCCCTGAGAATGTAAAAACAAAAGAAAAGGTAACAAGTCAAAACTTCGCGATATTTTTCTTTAATAAATTTCACAGCATATACAATGAGGATACATTAAAAAGAGCGTCTTCTATCTTTCCTGATTTCAACTTTAAATCTCATACTATGAATAGAGAAGACACTTATCAGGCAAGGGTAATATGGGGATATTTGCATGATTATTACCATCACTGCGGAAACAAACCTTTTGACCAACATATACAGGCGAAAATGAATTTTTTTGCAGGCATACTAGAAGAGGTTAAAGTAGATTGCCAGACGGTGCTGACTCTTCATAAAAGAAAATATCCTTTTTGGGAAGAGATAACGGAATTTGTTCTCTTTGAACGACTTTTAAGATACCCTAGTCAGCATAATGCACCTCGAAACTTTGATTCTGGAACAGGTTTTTTTCTTTTTAGCTGGCTAGTTGCAAACGGGCGTTCAATATCCCGAAAAGGAGACCATGCTTACTTAGATTTAGACATATGCTTAAAAGAACTGGATCTTTTAGTAAAAGAAATTGAAGAACTTGAAACGATTCAAAGTGACCTTGACTATAAAGAAGAAGCTGAACATTATGTTCGAAAATACTTATTACCTAGTGAGAACGATGATAAATTTATTATCCCGGACAATTACTTTATTAATCAGCAAAATAAAAAGATTGAAGTTCCATACTTACTATTCAATGACCATAATCTTTAAGGAGAAGGTGCACTAGTGACTGCTTTGCATTTAAGTAAAATAGGAAACAAAATGACTAATAAAGTAGGCGTTCGCGCTATTATGCATGACATCCAAGAAGTGCTCAATTCCAATCTCAATCAATATATGAATTTAAGCGCTGGCAACCCCGCCATCCTCCCTCAAGTTTATGAAATGTGGGAAGAAGCTTTAAGAGATATTGTGAACGACAAACAATTAAAAAATTTGATTAGCCAATATGGTTCTAGTTACGGTACGCATGAATTAATTGATTGCATAAGAGAATACTTCTTTACGAATTATCGTATTAAACTGGACAGAGAACAAGTCTTGATCACGTCGGGAAGTCAAAATCTCTTTTTTTTAGCTTTAAATTCGTTTTGCGGTACAAGTAAAGAAGGAAGAGTAAAAAAAGCATTAATACCTATGCTGCCAGATTACGCTGGGTATAGTGGAGTCGCGCTCGAGGAAGGTGTAATAGAAGGAATTCCTCCTATCCTTTCAAAGCTTGATCGTCATACGTTTCGCTATGAATTTAACAAACAAGCATTTAAAGATAAAATAGCTCAGGACCCAGACATCGGAGCTGTTGTATTATCAAGACCTAATAACCCAAGCGGCAACATCCTTTCCGAAGAAGCCGTACAGCTTATATCCCAAGTTTGCAAGGACTATCACATTCCATTGCTAATTGATTCAGCTTACGCACCGCCTTTTCCTGCTATTAATTTTATTGAAATGGATCCAATCATACAGGATAATATCATTCACTGCATGAGTCTTTCTAAAGCCGGATTGCCTGGAGAGAGAATAGGAATTGCTATAGGAAAAAGTGAGTTCATAAAAGTAATGGAAGCATTTCAATCAAATATTTTGATTCACTCTTCTAGGTTAGGTCAGCGAATGGTGGCTAGCACCTTAAAGGGCGGGCAGTTAGCCGGAATTTCAGCTGACTATATAAGAACTCATTATAAACAAAAACATGACTATTTAAAAAATCTTTTAACTACACGTATGCCGGATAATATTCCTTGGTATTTGCACAAAGCGGAAGGTTCGTTATTTGGCTGGCTTTGGTTAGAAGGTTTGCCTTTCAGTGATAGCGATCTATACAATAGATTAAAAGCAGAAAACTTGATTGTAGTACCAGGCGGCTCATTCTTTCACGGCAGCCAATCTTCTTCTCACAACCGGGAGTGCATTCGTATAAGTCTTACTGCTACAGATGAGGAGTTAAAGAAAGGAATTGATATTCTTTCTTCAGTAGTTAAGGAAATATACAGTTCAAACTTTATATTTTAAACAGAAAAAATAGAATTTCTTTAAGATTTAGAAGTGCAACTCATACGTAATCATAAAGGATTCTTTATAAGCTAAAGATTGTTTAAAGAAGACAATAACATCCAATTTCTTTTGGAATTGGATAATTTTTTGCAATGAAAGACTCCTATATTTCTGCTAGCATATGAACCACGTCAAGAAATAGCAAGGAGGCTTTTTATTTTTATGATAAAGAAACTAGTAATCGCTATAGCGATGCTTATCCCAAGTTTTGGTGCAGGTTACTCAGCATTTGCTGCAGCGCCCGCTCATGAACAGCACGTTCAAGTAAATAAAAATGATAAAGAATTATTAGCTCGTCTCGTATCAGCCGAAGCCAAAGGAGAGCCTTATGCAGGTAAAGTAGCCGTGGCAACAGTTGTATTAAATAGAGTCGACAGCAGCAAATTCCCGGACACTGTAAAAGGCGTTATTTATCAAAAAGGTCAGTACAGTCCGGTCAGCAACGGTCAAATTAATAAACCTGCAGACAAAGATTCAAAAAAGGCTGTAGAAGAAGCAATTAACTTCCAAGGTCAAGGAAAAGGTTCATTATTCTTCTTTAATCCTGATAAAACGGGAGATCAATGGCTGCGCCAAAAACAAGAAACAATTAAAATAGGAAATCATGTATTTGCAAAATAATAAAAAAGCTAATGGCTAGCTGCGCGCTGCTATTAGCTTTTTTAGTTATGTACATAAAATAAACAGTAGAACAACCTTTAAAATTAGAATTTTATGGTAAAATATAAAAAGTTATTTGTAATTAAAAATATGAGGTGATAACGTGAAAGAGAATATGATGTTTGCTTGGATAGCTTCATGGTTAGCTCTTGCTGGTCAGCTCGTTTTTTTTATGGGAGTAGCGCTTTTTACAGGGGATTGGCGCTACATGATGTGGAGTTTTATGATAAGTATAATTGTAGGTATACCTAGTATCATTGGCACCTATAAACGAAATCAGCAGCTAAAAGCTTACAAGAAATAAGGAATATCGTATTGAAACGAGTTATGAAAGACTTAGAGAAATCCTCCAAGTCTTTTTTTGTTTGGGTATAAAAAGATATGAACCGTACTCCGTTCTTCTAAAAAAAGTGCTTTTTACATAGTTTATCAATACAGAAAATTTGATAAACATGCGGAGGAGTAAACATGCAGAAACAGCCTAATTTTTTGTTGATTATCGTGGACGAGGAGCGGTTTCCACCCTTATATGAAAGTAAAGAACTAAAAAAGTGGCGAAAAAAACATTTAAAAGCACATGAATTTTTAAAACAGCATGGAATGGAATTTACCCGTCACTACGTCGGCTCTACAGCTTGTTCACCAAGTCGAGCTACATTGTTTACAGGGCAGTATCCTTCCTTGCACGGAGTTACGCAAACGCAAGGTATCGCAAAGAAGTCACAAGATCCTGATATGTTTTGGCTGCAGCCTAATACCGTCCCGACGATGGGAGATTATTTTAAGCAGGCTGGGTATCAAACCTTTTATAAAGGAAAATGGCACATTTCCGATGAGAACATCTTAATTCCAGGAACACATAATGTTTTTTCCAGCTACCAGATGCAAACAGGAATACCGGATCCGGAAAAAGAATGCCTCTATCAACGCGCTAATAAGCTTGAAAAGTTTGGTTTTTCAGGGTGGATTGGTCCAGAACCGGAAGGGAGAAACCCGCACAATTCTGGTTCATCTGCGGCCGTTGGAGTGAGCGGACGAGACGAAATATATGCAGAGGAAATCATAGAGCTTATTCAACGATTAGAATATCAAGCGACTGAGCAGCCTTGGCTCATGGTAGCTTCGTTTGTGAACCCGCATGACATTGCGCTGTTTGGAGCGATTACCAAACACCTTCCTATGTTTCAGTTTTCTATTGATGAGACGATTCCGAACATCGATCCGCCGCCTACCATTAGAGAATCTTTACAAACAAAGCCTAGTGCTCAAAGCAGCTATAAATACATCTATCCAAAAGCGCTGCAGCCAACACCAAATTCTAGCTTCTACCGGCGCTTGTATTATCAGCTGCAAAAAAATGTTGATACACAAATTTTAAAAATTCTTCGGACCATGGAACAATCTTCGTTCTATGAAAATACAATTATTATTTTTACGTCTGATCACGGTGATTTGCTCGGAGCTCACGGGGGACTACATCAAAAATGGTACAACATGTATGAAGAATCTATTCACGTTCCGCTTCTCATTCACAACAAATGTTTGTTTACCAATTATCAATGTACAGACCTGATGACTAGTCACGTTGACTTGATCCCGACAATGCTTAGTTTAGCTAATATCGATGCTTCCGCTGTTCAAAAGCAATTACAAAAAAGTCATACGGAAGTACATCCATTTGTTGGGCGAGACCTGTCAGGTATACTTCGAGGAGAATCGTCTCTTGAGCAAGACCAAACACCGATTTTCTTCATGACGGATGATGACCCGACAAAAGGACTTCACCAAACAAATTTTTTAGGAGAAAGCTACCCGTCAGTTGTTCAGCCTAATCACATTCAAGCGGTCATTGTCGAGTTTTCGTCAGCGGCAGGAAAGGAAATTTGGAAATACGCTCGCTATCATGATAATCCGCAATTTTGGTCAGCAGCTGACGAAAAAGATGAATTCATTCACGGAGAGCAATATGAAGATTACCCTGTAAGTTTTACTACCCTTAAAACAACCCGTGTTCCTGATCAAATTGAAATGTACAATTTGACCAAGGATCCGTTAGAAACAGTAAATCTGGCTCACCCGTATTTTTCGACAAATGAAACAAGGAAAATTCAGCGGCAGCTTGATGTTATTCTTAAAGAACAAGTTAGGAAAAAACGGATTTTTCCGCAAAGTGGAAGCATGCATGATGAGCTTTTGTCTAAAGATAGATAAAAAATAGTTTCTATGGATTCAAGTTAAATATTTGTGTGAGCAGAAAAAGGTGTATTTAATATTTTAGTATATAAATTAAAAACTTGATGATACTTGTGTTAGGTTACTTGTTCTGGTTTGGGGTAGTATTGGTTTCACTTCATTAATTCTGCTTAGATAAAACAAATAAGGACTTATAGCATCTTTCTTTTTCGCCTTTATTGCTGTGAAAATAGAGGTAAAAATAAGAATGGAATGTAGTCGTTAATAGTATAATAAAAAACTTTTTCAGTCCGTGTATTCTTAAGTAACTTTTCAAAAATTCAAGCATAAAGTAATTCTATACCATTTGAAAAATAAAAATTACTTCTTGACTTTTGTTAAATTTATACACTATAATCGCTTTTAACAACTAATAAACAGTATTTGGCAATGAAAAGGACACGAATTAGATGCTGTTTTCTTCGCAGAGAATAGGGCCACTGGCTGAGAGCCCTTAAGAAATCATCTAATTTACCACCTTAGAGCTATTGCAGGGAACGTGCATAACTGAAACTGCAATCGGTAAAACCGTTATCTTTTTAAGCGTAAAATACGTATGGGTATTTTACGGAATTAGGGTGGTACCACGGCCGCATTCGTCCCTTCACTAGGGATGAGTGCGGTTTTTTTGTAGAAAAAAGAATATACAAGCAATGAAAAGGACATGAATCATTTTTGAATTTTCTTTACAGAGAGTAGGGTCACTGGCTGAGAACCCTTAGAAAACGAAATGAATTTACCACCTTGGAGCTGCGGCGGGGAATGTGTATACACTGAAACCGCACCCGGTAAAACCGTTATCTTTTTAAGCGTAAAATACGTATAAGTATTTTACGGAATTAGGGTGGTACCACGGCCGCATTCGTCCCTTTACTAGGGATGAATGCGGTTTTTTTGTTGAATAAAAACATATTGGAGGAATGAACATGTCAAAACAAATGGAAGCAGAAAAGCGAAATCATCAAAAGTTAGGTCAAGAACTGGAGCTGTTTATGTCAATGGAAGAAGCTCCTGGTATGCCGTTTTTCTTACCTAACGGAATGATTGTTCGAAATGAGTTAGAAAATTACTGGAAACAAAAGCATTATAAAGCAGGCTATCAAGAAATAAAAACACCCATCATGATGAAACAGGAGCTCTGGGAACAATCAGGGCACTGGGAGCACTATCATGAGAATATGTATTTTTCAAATGTTGACAAACAAAACTATGCGATTAAACCGATGAATTGTCCGGGAGCCATTTTATTGTTTAACAGCAAGCGAAGAAGCTACCGAGAACTTCCGATTCGATACGCAGAGCTTGGATTAGTTCATCGTCACGAGCTTTCTGGGTCTTTAAACGGCTTGCTAAGAGTCCGTTCATTCACACAGGACGACGCTCATTTATTCGTAAAGCTCAGTCAGATCCAAGCTGAAATTAGCCGCATTCTAGCGTTTATCCATGACTTTTACTCACATTTTGGCTTCGATTACAAAGTGGAGCTATCCACACGACCTGAAAAATTCATGGGAGATATTGAAACATGGAACCAAGCAGAAAAGGCGCTTCAATCTGTGTTAAGTGAAAAAGGCTTAGACTATCAGGTAAATGAAGGAGACGGAGCTTTTTATGGGCCGAAAATCGATTTTCATATTTTAGATTCCTTAGGTCGCAGCTGGCAGTGCGGAACAGTTCAGCTTGATTTCTTAATGCCGGAGAAGTTTGACTGTATGTATATTGGAGAAGACAATAAACCGCATCGTCCCGTAATGATTCACCGCGCTATATACGGTTCCGTTGAACGATTTATGGCCATCTTGATTGAACATTACGAAGGTCAATTTCCTCTTTGGCTGGCTCCTGTTCAATTTAAGCTTTTGCCTATTGCACCGCCGCACGTGGAATATGCATATAAAGTGAAACACGAGCTGGAGTTAAAAGGGTATCGTGTTGAAGTAGATGATCGCATTGAAAAAATAGGGCTGAAAATTCGAGAAGCAGAAATGCTAAAAGTTCCTTATATGGCTGTGATAGGAGATAAAGAAGTGGAAAATGAATCGCTTGCTATGCGAAAGCACGGGAAGAAAAATATAGGAACAGTAAGTGTGGAAGAGGCAGCTGTACACTTGAATAAAGAAAAGAATTCAAACAGAGTGTATTGAAGCTATTTACCTTACTAAATAGAAAAATCCGATTTTTTAAGTCGGATAGTGATTCCCTTCATTTTGTCTCACACCAAAATGAAGGGAATATTGAACTAGAAGGGTATAAGATAATATATATCAGCAGTATAACTTTTGCCTTAGACAAACGCCGGTATTTTATAAAAAAATTTATCTTATTCCATTCGAATCGTTTGTACGGGATGAAGCTGAAGCCTCACCTGATGGTTTGTTCATGTTTTGCTGCTCTCGCTTCTTTTTAGAAGGAGAGTAAAAAAGAAATTTAAACATAAAGTATACTCCTAATGCTAGTAAAATACAGCCAATAAGTAAGTTAATCATCTTTCTCCGCCCTTCATACACTTCAGTTTTCATCATTATAACACCCGGTAAGATAAAACATTCATCGTTCTGTAAATAATCTCTATGTCAGGAATTTATATCTGAAGATAGTTAGTAAAAAAATATCTAAAAATATATAAAATAATTTTTTAGAATATTATTTTTATTCAAACTTATTATACGTACGCACAATGATAATCTCTTTATTTAGTTTATAAATCCAAAACAGAGCAATACTAAGAAATCGCTTACAAAAACTCTTGAAATATATATAATGATATTAGTATACTAATAGACAAGTTAGTAAATATTTCTATATAATTACTTCTGTATCTGAAGTGAAAACGCGCAGCCCAATGGGAAAAGAAGTTATTTTCAAGTTTTAATGGATGAGTGGCAACAGAGAGGAGAGAGTGCAATGGGAAAACTATTTAAAAAGAAGTCAATCGAGCAATTATTAGAACAAAGTCAAAACAAATCTCTAGTCAAAACATTAGGAGCATTCGATTTGACTCTTCTTGGTATTGGAGCCGTAATCGGAACGGGGGTTTTGGTATTAACAGGCTTAGTAGCTGCTAACGATGCTGGACCAGCCGTTATTTTTTCTTTTATATTGGCTTCTATTGTATGCGGTTTTGCAGCGCTGTGCTATGCAGAATTTGCTTCAACTATACCTGTATCTGGTAGCGTTTACACCTATACATATGCAACCATCGGCGAAGTGGTAGCACACTTAATGGGCTGGACGTTGCTTTCGGTCTACTTGTTAACAATGTCAGCAGTAGCAAACGGCTGGTCTTCTTATTTTAACAACTTTTTAGAAGGATTTGGTTTTTCACTGCCAAAAGAATTGATTACAATCCCTGCAAATGGAGGTCTAGTAAACCTTCCTGCTATTTGTATTACGCTTCTTATTACATGGCTGCTTTCAAGAGGAACAAAAGAAAGTAAAAAAGTGAACAACTTTATGGTGCTTGTTAAATTGTTTATTATCCTTCTTTTTATTATTGTAGGAGCTTTTTATGTAAAACCGTCTAATTGGACACCTTTTATGCCTTATGGAATTGAAGGTGTTGTGAAAGGGGGTGCGGCCGTATTTTTTGCTTTCTTAGGTTTTGATGCCTTATCTACATCAGCAGAAGAAGTAAAGAATCCGCAGCGTAATTTGCCCATTGGAATTATTAGTTCACTCGTGATCTGCACGATTATTTATGTAGCAGTATGCCTTGTTATGACAGGGGTTGTTTCTTATAAGGAACTGAACGTTCCAGAAGCAATGGCCTATGTTCTTCATTCAGTAGGACAAAATGCAGTGGCAGGAATTATTGCTGTAGGAGCTGTCATTGGAATCATGGCTGTTATTTTCGCCTACATTTATGCAGCAACACGCATTTTATTCTCAATGAGCCGTGACGGCTTGCTGCCAAAAGCATTTGCTAAAACAAATGAGAAAACAGGAGTTCCGACTCTTTCCACTTGGCTAGTAGGGATTATCGGAGCGTTAATTTCAGGGTTTATTGATCTAAAAGAACTTGCGAATTTAGCAAATATCGGTGCTCTTTTAACTTTCGGCATGGTGGGCGTCAGCATTATCATCTTACGTAAAACGCATCCAACTTTAAAACGCGGATTTACAATGCCGTTTGTCCCGATTTTACCAATTTTATCTGTATTATCTTGTTTATTTTTAATGATTAATCTTCCTAAAACAACATGGCTGTATTTTAGCATATGGATTGTGCTTGGTATATTTGTGTATATAGGTTATTCTCGTAAACACAGTCGATTAACAAGTAAAGAAATGAAAAAAGCGAGCTAGCAAAAAAAGAGCCTTTCATCCAAGAAAGGCTCTTTTTTTGCTTTTTGTTCAGTTGTTAGACAGTCAGGACGATTGTTCACTATGTTTTTTGCGTGTTTCCACAATAAAAAGACAAGTGCTAATAACAAAAGCCGTTCCTACAAAAATGGCGCCAACCCAAGGAAGTGAAGTAAGTCCCATATGGTTAATAATTACGCCTCCGAAAAAGGCGCCAAAAGCATTTCCTAAGTTAGCAAATGAGTGATTCGAAGTAGAAGCTAAAGCAGGTGCTTCCTGTGCTAAGTTCATAATTTTCACTTGAATACCAGGCATTACAGCAAAGGCTGCTGCTCCCCAGAAAAACAGCGTGATAATAGCTGCTGTTGGGCTTTTAACGGTAAACGTAAAAATAGTCAGCACAATACAAAGAAAAGCAAATATACCTACAACCGAAGGCATTAACTTCCAGTCTGCTAGCTTCCCTCCAACAACATTTCCGAGCGTAACGCCGCATCCATATAATACAAGTATCCACGTAACACTATGTTCACTTACTCCTGTAACGTCTTCAAGAAGCGGTGTAATGTACGTAAATACAGTAAATAAACTGCCGCATCCTATCGCGCTTAAAAGAAGCATCACAAGAAGTTTTGGTTGAGTAAAAGCAGCAAACTGCTGTTTTAGACCCGTTAATTTGTCTTGACCAAGCTTTGGGATAAACAGAATAATACCGATAAATGCAATAATCCCCATGATCGTAATAGCCCCAAACGAAGCTCTCCAGCCTAAGTGTTGGCCAATGAATGTTCCCACAGGAACGCCAATGATATTTGCAATGGTTAAACCTGCCATCATCGTTGCGACAGCACTTGCACGTTTATGAGGTTGTACGAGCCGTGAAGCAATAACAGCGCCTACTCCAAAGAAAGTACCGTGACATAATGCCGTAACTAAACGAGCTCCCATTAAAATTCCATAGCTGGGTGCAATAATAGCAATTGCATTTCCGAGAATAAATAAAAGCATAAGTAAACAAAGCAGAAGCTTTTGAGGAAGTCGATGAGTAAAAATGGTTAAAATTGGCGCGCCGATTGCTACTCCTAAAGCATAGCTTGTAATTAGCTGTCCAGCAGTCGAAATGCTAACATGAAGGTCTTCCGCAACGTTAGGCAGTATCCCCATAATAACAAATTCCGTCATTCCAATAGCAAAAGCTCCAAGAGTCAATGAGATGAGAGCAATTGGAAAGGAATCTTTCTTACTGACCTGCTCATTAGCATGCATTGTATTCATGTGTGATCACCCTTTCTGTGTATAAAATTTATATCTCCTTGAAAAGAAGTCAATTACTAATAATACTTAAGTGAGGGGGCTTTGACAACCAAAAAAGCTGATGTAAGCGGTATCTTTCGAGATTTCTATTTATCTTTATCATATATGAAGACAGTCAGACATAAATTTATTGACAGAATAAAGTTTAGTCCTATAAACTATTTTTAAAGTCGAATAGTTTATACCTATAAACTAAATGAGCAAAGGAGGGAAAGAAGTGACAAAAAGCAAGTTATATCAAGCTGTAGAACTTTTTGAAGAAGTGCTGTTTGTAGGAACAGAAGTAATTCATAGAGAGCTCAGCCATAACCTCTTTGAACATGTCTCTAGGCAGCAGTTTGATTTGTTAAATAGTTTAATGATTAAAGGTCCATCTTCACCTGGCAGTCTTGCTGTCTTGCAAGGTGTTCATAAAAGTGCTATTTCGAATCGAATCAAAAAGCTGCTCGAAAAAGGGCTTGTGGAGTGGGACACTAATGAACTAGAGAGCGATAAACGTTCTAAGCTTATTAAGATTACGGCTGAAGGAGAAAAAGTAATAAATGACGGAAATGCCGCGTGTTTTAGTATCATTGAAAATTTATTTGATGATGTAGAAGAAGAAAAAATAGATACATTTATCGAAATTCTTACAATGGCAAAAGAAAAGTTAACTACAAAAGGGGAAAGCAAAGAATGAAATTTATCGTAAAATTTAAGTGGGTGATTGCTGCCTTTATTTTGGCTTTAACAGTTATATTGATGCTAACGTCACCAAATTTAACAAAGCTCGCAAGTGAAAAAGGACAGTCTCAGCTTCCCGACGATGCCGTTTCATCCAGAGCCAGCCAAATTCTAAAAAATGCTGGAGAAGACAGTAATACCATCAGCATGGTTATCAAGTTAGATAACGCATTAGATAAAGATAGTGAGAAACAAATACAGAAAATCATTGATAAGACAGAGAAAATTAAAGGTGTAAAAGATGTCACAACGCCTTTAACAGATGATCAAGATGTTCGTAATCAATTAATGTCTAAAGACAAAAAAACCGTTTTAGTTCCGGTTACTGTCAGTGGATCGGATGAAAAAGTTGAAAAAATAGCAAATCAGATTTATGATAGCGTGCCAAAAGACACTACGGCATATGTAACGGGTGCATCTCTTATTAATCAGGATTTTGCACATAGTTCAGAAGAAGGGTTAAAGAAAACTGAGTTTATTACTATCTTTTTGATTTTAGGTTTGCTTTTACTCGTTTTCCGTTCAGTCGTGACGCCGTTTATTCCTATTTTAATTGTGGGAATCACATACTTAATCAGTCAATCGTTACTAGGGATTTTAGTTAAAAATGTCGATTTTCCAATCTCAACGTTCACGCAAACGTTCTTAGTAGCTATTTTATTTGGAATTGGTACGGATTACTGCATCCTTTTACTTAATCGTTTCCGTGAAGAATTGGCAAATGGACATGATAAAGTAGAGGCCACGATCACGGCTTATCGTACAGCAGGAAGAACGTTATTTATCAGTGGAATTGCTGTATTTATTGGGTTTGCAGCCATTGGATTTGCCAAGTTTGCCATTTTCCAGTCGGCTGTCGGAGTAGCAGTGGGGGTAGGTGTACTGCTAGTCATTTTATTTACTCTGCTTCCACTTTTTATGGTTACGCTTGGAGAAAAATTATTTTGGCCGTCTAAAAAAGTGGCTTCTCATAGCGATAATAAGCTGTGGGGCTTTTTAGGGAAAAAGGCAGTGGCGCGACCGTTCGTGTTTTTAGTCATTACAGCGATTATTACCGTGCCTTTTATTGTAACGTACGACTCAAAAGTATCGTTTGATTCTACTGCTGAAATAAGCAGAGATTATAAATCTATAAAAGGACTAAACGCTATCAGTGATGCACTCGGAGAAGGAAAAGCGTTTCCTGTCAATGTTATTATTAAAGGAGATAAAGAGTTAACAAAGGCAGATGTTATTCCTTATTTAGGAAATATAAGCAAAGCAATTGAAAAAGTGGATCACGTAGATTCTGTTATGACTATCACACAGCCTACCGGAGAAAAGATTGATGATTTATACGTTAATTCACAGCTAGGCTCCGTATCAGACGGAATCAAAGATGCTGTTAAAGGAATCGGAGATGTAGAAAAAGGATTAAGTGATGTTGAAAAAGGGCTAAATCAAATAGCTGACCAAACGGGTTCTGCTTCTAAAGAGAAATCTGGAGGGTCACTTGCACCTGCTGTAGACGGATTAGCTCAAATTAATCAACAGCTGCAGCTTGTCAGCGCTCAGCTCTCTACAACAGGAACTGTGCAGCAAGCGGTTCCGCAGCTTGTTGCAATCAGTAAACAGCTTACTACCATTCAAACCGGTCTCCAACAAGCAAATGAGAATCTTTCAGCTCAGCAAGGTCAAGTTGGAACGTTATCAGACAGTATCAATCAGTTAGCAAAAGGAGTTAAAAGTGCGAATGACGGACTGACGAAGATCTCAGATGGCTTAACAAAAGCAACAGATATGCTTGATAACATGAGTGACAGCTCAACAGTTAGAGATACTGGTATTTACCTTCCAGCAGAAGTGATGAAAGATAAAGGGTTTAAACAATCCATCGATAACTATTCTTTTGCAGATGGAAAAGGAGTTAAGCTCAGTGTAGTGCTCGATCAAAATCCATATTCTGAAGAAGCCATTTCAACCGTAAAAAATATTGAAAAAGCGGTGGCAAGCGAAGTCGTTGATACGCCGTTTGAGCATACAGAAATTGTGTACGGAGGGGTATCGAGCTCAAATGCGGATTTAAAAGATTTATCTACAACCGATCTTTCACGCACAATGGTTATTATGATGATTGGGCTGTTTATTGTGCTGACCATTTTATTCCGTTCAATGATCATGCCTGTATACATGATTGCTTCACTGCTGCTTACCTATTATACAGCAATGGGAATCTCAGAGCTTCTATTCGTGGATATAATGGGTAATGATGGAATCAGCTGGGCCGTGCCATTTTTTAGTTTTGTTATTTTAGTTGCTCTTGGAATTGACTATTCTATTTTCTTGTTAGACCGTTTTAACGAAGAAGTAAAAAGCGGCGTCGCAGAAGGAATGGTTACGTCTATGAGTAAGATGGGATCGGTTATTATTACTGCTGCTATTATCTTAGCTGGAACGTTTGGGGCTATGATCCCATCGGGTGTATTAACACTTGTTCATGTAGCAACGGTTGTTATTATTGGTCTTTTACTTTATGGTCTTGTTATTCTTCCGCTTCTTATGCCAGCGATTGTCGTAACGCTTGGAGAAGGAAACTGGTGGCCGTTTCTTCGAAAAAAAGAAAAGTACAAAGTAGAAGAATAACTTGTATACGCTAGGTCGAAAATTAGGTATGTCTTAGGAAGAGTACTATTGACACAGTATATAGGATAAAACTGAAGGATAGAAAGAGCGTCATCGGGCTGCTCTTTCTATCCTTTTTTGTGCTACAAAAAAACAATGTTCAGGAGTGGCCATAAACACGCCCAGTCGAATAAAAGACCTCTCATCAGGAAAACCTATAGTCAAAAACATGAGGGAGGTTTTTTTATGAAATTTGTAAATTTCTTAGCTAATCAGCGAGACAAACGACGGGAACAAATGCGCGAAGCAGGAACATGTCCAGATTGCTTAGGGAAACGATTCCACCATATTGGACTTTATTTTGTGCATGTTTATGAGTGTCCAAGCTGTCAAGGCAAAGAAGATATGTAATAAAATCTTCAGAAATAAGGCAGTCTCTATGCAGATTATGATGTGAAACCTTCTTAATTTTAGAGAAGGTTTTTATTTTTTTGAAGGTGAACAGTTGCTTGTATGTTTTGTGTTAGCAACCTTTACATATTTATTTTCTGTCTAACTAGATTCGATTAGTATAGTCATTAAGTTACTTTAATGTCTCAAGTTAACAATTTAAATAAAAAGGAGGAAAGAATTAAGGATTAAGGAAAAAGAGACGCGTAACTTGCAATCATGTATCTCAAACTTTAAATATAAGGAGCTGAGGTGAGATGACAATGTTACATTTAGATAAAGTATATAAAATATATGATAAAAAAAATATCGCCGTAAATGATTTTAACCTTCAGATTGGAGAGAAAGAGTTTGTTGTATTTGTTGGACCTTCAGGCTGTGGTAAATCTACTACGCTGCGAATGATTGCAGGTCTAGAAACGATTTCAAAAGGTGATTTTTACATTGATGGAGATCATATGAACGAAGTAGCTCCAAAAGATCGTGACATTGCTATGGTCTTTCAAAATTATGCTCTTTACCCTCATATGACTGTTCGAGAAAATATGGCATTTGGTTTGAAATTAAAAAAAATAAAGAAAGACGAAATTGATAGACGGGTAAATGAAGCAGCCAAAACATTAGGTCTAGAAACATATTTAGATAGAAAGCCAAAAGCTTTATCCGGAGGGCAGCGTCAGCGAGTTGCTTTAGGTCGTGCTATTGTTCGGGAAGCAAAAATTTTCTTAATGGATGAACCATTATCTAATTTGGATGCGAAGCTGCGAGTACAGATGCGTGCTGAGATTATTAAACTGCATCAAAGGCTGCAAACAACAACAATATATGTGACGCATGATCAAGTGGAAGCTATGACAATGGCTACTCGCCTAGTGGTTATGAAAGACGGGATTATTCAACAAATCGGAACTCCTCAAGATATTTACAAACATCCTAGGAATGTATTTGTAGGCAGTTTTATTGGATCACCCGCAATGAATTTTTTTCGGGGATATCTCCAAGGCACTTATTTTATAATGGGAGAAACTAAAATACAGCTTCCTGATTTTCTACTACACGCTTTACATTCTCAAGGTCATAATGAGAAAGAAGTCATAATGGGTGCGCGTCCTGAACACATTATATATCATAAAGAGGATAGTAAGAGAGAGTTGAACGATGAGTTTTGCTTCACTACGACACTAGATATGATAGAGGTACTAGGTGCTGAAACAATTTTATATGCTAGTTTAGAAAAGCAAACGTTTGTGGCTCGAGTGCCTCTTTTATGTGAGTTTGAAGCAAGGGACAAAGGCGTTTTTTCGTTGAATTTAACCTACGTTCATTTTTTTGATGGAAAAACAGAAGAGCGCATTTCTACAAATATAGATAAAAAAGTTAAATATTCTGATAAATGTATTGACTAGTTAATGTTAACAGTTTAATATAACAATATATAACATTACATAATGTTGTATATCATATTTTATTTAAGGAGTGGGGAAAATGAGCAGAACAGTAGTGAATGTAAAAAGTGATGTGCAAGCCGTATTAAACGAATTAAAAAGCAAGCAAATTCGTAATGTGTTTTTCGTCGCATGTGGAGGATCTTCTGCGATCATGTATCCAGCTAAGTATGTACTAGATCGAGAAGCTCAACATATTACATCCGATTTGTATAGCTCGAACGAATTTATCCACCGCAATCCGCAGCAGCTAGGAAAAGACTCCTTAGTTATTCTATGTTCCATGTCAGGAACAACTCCTGAGACTACAGAAGCAGCTAAGTTCGCTAAAAGCAAAGGCGCTTATGCTGTAGCCTTAACAAATGAACCTACTTCACCTTTAGCACACAGCGCAGATATTTTTATTAAGTATGAGTGGGGCAATGACATCGATGCTTTTGAAACAAACTTAGGCGTTTTATATCAGCTTGTATTTGGTCTCTTATACGTAGCAGAAAAAAATGATAAATTTGCAAAGTTAGTTACTAGCTTAGAAAATCTACAGTCTGTTTATGAAAAAGCTCTAGAATACGAAGCGAGCAACGCAAGAAAATTTGCTGAATCACATAAGTCTGAACCGGTTATTTATACAATGGCCAGCGGTTCGAACTATGGAGCAGCCTATTCATTCAGCATCTGTATCTTGATGGAAATGCAATGGATTCATTCTCACGCTATTCACGCTGGAGAGTATTTCCACGGTCCATTCGAAATTATTGATGAAAACGTACCGTTTATCATCCTAGCTGGACTAGATGAAACAAGACCTTTAGAAGAACGCGCCTTATCATTCTCTAAACGATATGGAAAGAAATTAACTGTTCTAGATGCAAAAGCATATGACTTCGAAGGAATTGATAAAGATGTGCAAGGGTATATCGCTCCTCTTGTATTAAATCGTGTACTGCGTCAGTATGCCGAAGAATTAGCCGAAGCACGCAATCACCCTTTAAGTAAAAGACGCTACATGTGGAAAGTAGAATATTAATAATCTCCTAATAAAGATAGAAATCTGTATATTTTCCTTACGAGTTATACTATAATGTTATAAAACATTATAGTATAACTTATATATGAAAGCACTTACAATAAGGGGGTTTCTATATGAAAAAGACAAATTTAATCTTAGCCTCACTTTTAAGTTGTTCTTTAATGCTCGGGGGGTGTGCTGGAAAACAAACGTCTTCAGACTCAGACACAGGAAAGACAACATTAACATTCTTTCACAGATGGCCAAAAGAACCTGAAAAAAGCTACTTTGAAGAAGTTGTAAAAGAATTTGAAAAACAGCACCCTGATATTGATATTAAAACAGAAGCCGTCTTAAACGATTCATATAAAGACAAAATTAAAGTTATGACAGGCACTAATACCCCTCCTGATGTGTACTTTTCTTGGAGCGATGAGTTTGCTAGACAATTTGTCAGAGGAAACAAAGCCTTAGATTTAACCTCTTATTATAAGAAGGATTCAGCGTGGTCTTCCAAGCTTGTTCAATCTCAAATTAAACCATATACCGTTAATAAGAAAATTTACGGTGTTCCTGTCACAATGGACGGGAAAATGTTTTTTTACAACAAAGATATCTTCGATAAATTAGGATTAAAAGCGCCTACAAACTGGAACGAGCTACTAAATATTTTAAGCGTGTTAAAAAAGAAGCATTATACAGCTTTAGAATTTGGAAGCCAGGATACGTGGACCATTTCTCACTACGTAGGAACCTTAAATCAGCGCATGGTAAAGCCCGACGTTCTTTCAAAAGACTATAATTCAAAAACTGGGACATTCACGGATAAAGGCTATGTAAAAGCTCTAGAAAAATTAGAAGAATTAGTTCCTTACTTTAATAAAAATACAAACTCGATTGATCATGAATATGCAAGACAACAATTTTCAAATGGAAAAGCAGCTATGTTTTATGCTGAAACTGCTGAAATTAAGCTTTTCGGTCCAACGAAATTTAAGATTGGCATGTTTAATTTTCCTAAAGTGGAGGATGGAAAAGGAAATGCTACTAATTTAACTGGATCACCTGAAGGGTTTATGATTTCTTCTAAAACCAAGCATCCAAAAGAAGCGATGGAATTTCTTGAATTTTTAACATCAAAACAAATGGGTGAAAAGCTAGTAAAAGAAGTAGGGAAATACAGTGCAGTAAATGATACAGCGAACAGCATTAATTCAACACCGGAGCAATTAGAAGCAGTAGATAATATTTTACAAGCCAAAGAGATGGCTCCATGGTTTGATATGGCAATCGATGCTCGAATTGCAGATGCTTATTTAACAGGGGCTCAGCTGATGCTAAATGGTGATAAAACACCTAAAGAAGTAATGAAAGATGTGCAAAAAGCTGCAGCGAGTGTTCGTGCTGAATCTAAAAAGTAAGGAAGTGAAAAAGCGATGTTAAAACGCAATAAGCTAACCCCTTATTTATATCTTCTTCCTGCTTTTGCTTTTTTACTACTCGTGTACATCCCTATTTTTCAGAATATTTGGGATAGTCTTTATGAGTGGAGCACATTTTCACCAGACAAAGTTTTTGTAGGAATAGATAATTATGTGCACTTATTTAAAGACCCTGTCTTTTATCAGGCACTCAAAAATAATATTCTTTATGCGGTCATTTCAATTATTTTTCAAGTGGGTGGCGGTCTAATTGTGGCTGCCGTTTTAGAAGATAAACTTATTCGAAGGTTTTCTCCTTTTTTTCGAACGGTTTATTTTTTACCAGTAGTCGTTTCGATGACCGTTATTGCCTTGTTGTTTACTTTTTTTTACAATCCTGAAGTAGGGCTTTTAAATCAAATGCTCAAAATGATCGGATTAGACTCATTGGCAAAACCTTGGCTAGGAGATAGTAATACGGCTATTTATGCAGTTATTGCTGTATCTCAGTGGCAATCTATCGGCTATATCGCCATGCTGTATATTGTAGCGATACAAAAAATCTCACCTGAATTGTATGAAGCAGCTGAAATAGACGGCGCTAATAAATTTAAAATGTTCTTTCATATTACTGTACCGCAAACAAAAGAAATGACATTTGTTGCTGTTATTTTAACGCTTACTGGTGCTTTTACAGTATTTAATGAACCTTATATTTTAACAGGAGGCGGACCGGGTACATCATCTGAAGTACTAAGTACGTATTTATACAAAACAGCCTTTTCGAAAGATATGATGGGCTACGCTTCCTCAATTGCTACTGTCATTTTAATTATTACACTGCTGATTTCTCTTGTTCAAATGAAAGCATTTAAAACAGGAAAGGAAGACGCTTGATGCAGATGCCTAAAACAAATGTCACCTTACCTAATGTTGTCAATACAGCCACTAGAGAAAGAAAAAAGAAGAGGTACACAGGTGTAACGATAGTATATGTCGGATTGATCGTCTATTTTATCGTCATTGCGTATCCTTTGCTTTGGATGATTATAAGTTCTTTTAAAAGCACGGATGAAATCTTTACTCACAGCTGGTCTATGCCGCATACTTGGCTAATTGAAAATTACGTGACAGCGTGGAAAAGTGGAATATCTTCTTACTTTTTAAACAGTGTGATCGTCACGGGCGCGTCTTGTTTTTTGACGGTCCTGGTCAGTGCATTAGGAGCTTATGGACTATCACGCTTTGAGTTTCAAGGAAAAGCTTTTGTCCTCATTATATGTCTCGGAGGGCTTATGCTTTCTCCTCAGGTAAGTTTAATTCCTTTGTATAGCATTATTCAAAAACTTGGAATCTATAATACACACTTGGCACTGATTCTGCCTTATGTTGCTTATCGAATTCCTTTAACCATCTTGTTAATTCGAGCTTATTTTCTTTCGATTCCAAAAGAACTGGAGGAAGCGGCTCGGTTAGATGGATGTACAAGCTTGGGGATTTTATTTCGAATTTTCATTCCAATGAGCACGCCCATTTTATTAACAACGACAATTTTGACAGCTTACTACACATGGAATGAATTTATGTTTGCCATTATCTTTATCGACGATGACAGTTTGCGTACAATCCCAGCAGGATTAATGCAATTTAGAGACGCTTTGCAAACAGATTGGGGGGTATTACTAGCTGGACTGACCATTTCAGCAGCACCGATTGTTATGTTGTTTTTGTTTATGCAAAAATATTTTATCCGTGGCATTGCTAACGGAAGTGTTAAATAATAGGAGGACAAGCAGATGAAACTAATTGGAGTAGGGGATAATGTAGTAGATTACTATAAAGATCAAGGAAAGATCTATCCAGGCGGCAACGCGCTAAATGTGGCCGTATTTTGTAATAGATTGAGTCATAATCAGTCTTCCTATATGGGAATCGTGGGGAATGACGAATCGGCAGAACATGTAGTAAATACTCTGCAGCAAGAAAAGATGGAGATTAGCAGAGTAAGAAGAGCTGTAGGAGAGAATGGAATGGCGGTTGTAACACTTGATGAACAAGGTGATCGAATTTTTGTAGGATCAAATAAAGGGGGCGTTCAATCTAGATTAAAACTAATGCTGAATGAATCGGATTTAACCTATATCCGCCAGCACGATCTTCTTCATACGAGCGTTTTTAGTCATTTAGAATCTGACCTTCCGTTGCTACATAAAATCATTGATATTTCCTTTGATTTTTCTACAAGATACGATGAGGAATATTTACAGCAAGTATGTCCATATATCAGCTATGCATTTTTCTCAGGAAGCAGCCTGCCAGAAGAAGAGTGTATGGATTTAATAAAGCGAGTACACCTGTTAGGAACCAGTGTCGTATGCGTGACAAGAGGAGAAGATGGAGCTTTATTATCAGTCGAAAACCAATTATTTAAACAGCCTATAATCTCTACAAAAGTGGTCGATACATTGGGTGCTGGAGATTCTTTCATCGCCGGTTTTCTTTCTTCTTATCTACTAGAAAAAAACATAGCAAAAGCTCTCCATAATGGAGCATTAGTGGCATCACAAACTTGTCAAAATTACGGAGCTTTTGGATATGGAAAAGAATATCATACAGACTGTGCGATGGTTTTAAAATGAATAAAATAGCGCCTTTGCTTTTGAAGCAAGGCGCTATTTTATTAAGAATTAGAACTGTCTATAGTGAACGTAACGCGATTCGCAGGATAGTGTAGAAAAGATGAATGAATCGGTCTTTTTTGTGCATCATACGCCACTTTTTCCACTTTAAACAGCGGCTCTCCGACTTCACATTCTAAATGTTTTGCTTCATCCACATTTGCAAATACCATGTTCAATAATTTTTTATTATGAACCGGAGCAATATTGTACTTGTTTTTTATAGTATCGTACATTGAAACTGAATTATGGACGTGCTGATCTAAGTGTGGTAACAATTCTAAGGAGTAGTGAGAAATTTCTAAGGTAAGAGGCTGGTCGTCATAATACAGGATGCGCTGCAGTTCAAGGATTTCACTTTCTGGAGGGATGGATAACATCTTTGCCACATGAGCTTTTACAGGTTTTATACCAAAAGACAAAATTTTAGTCTGCGGTACTTTCCCTAATTCCGACATATACTCTGTATGTCCATTAACGGCAAACAGCTCTCTCTTAGCTTTTGGATATTGAACAAAAGTTCCTTTTCCTTGCTGACGTATCAGAAGGCCTTCTTCTACTAAATCTAATACGGCTTTTCTTACCGTAATCCGACTTACTCCGTATATATCGCACAAATCCGTTTCAATTGGAAGTTTTTCACCCGGAGTATAAACTCCTTTATTAATATCTTCTGTAATAGCCTGTTTTAACTGCATATATAAAGGCGTAGAGCTATGAGTATTTAGCTTCATCTTTTTCCTCCTCTTTCCTAAATACTTTCTTTTGAATATAATTATATTATAACGTAATGTGATGTTATATTACAATTTGCTTTTCTTCCTTTTTATCATGTATGTTTGATACAAAAGAAAGAAAAGTTGGCGAATTCAAAGTTCTATAGCATTCACCTTTCTTTTCTATTAATTGAAAACATGGGTAATGGTTAGACAAGCAATAGAAAATATGCAACAATTTTTATTACCAGCTTCTTCAACATAAGATAAAATATAAAGAAGGTAAGAACTTTATAAAAAGGAGATTCCGCCATGGGTGAAAAAAAGAATATTGATATAGGTGGTCTTAGTTTTGCTTGGGATTTAGAAAAAGGACAATTTAGCTTTGAAGGAGAAGATGCGATCCTTTTTTGGATTTCTTCTGCGATGAAAACATTGTTTGACACAATCGAAGAAATATCTGGAGAAGAGGCAGCTTCTGTAGTACTAGAAACCACTGGTTTCCGACAGGGATTAGTAGTAGGAGAGTACTTTCAGAATATGAAAGGCGTAACGGTTTTTGAAGCGGCTGAGTTAATTACCAATACATACGCTTCGGCTGGATGGGGAAAAACTACTATCAAATATTTAAATCCTGAAAGTAAAACTCTATCTGCTGAATTAAAAGACAGTTGGGAACATAAAATTAACGTCGCGCAAAAGAAAACAAAGGGAGGAAATTTTCTTCCGGCCCATTATGCAGGGATTTTTACAGGACTATTCGGAACAAATATTTGGTACAAGGTGATTCAACATCAAATAGAAGGGCATGAATGCACTACAGTAGAATACTTCCCTTCTAACATTGATATCACTCAAAATATTCATCAATTAGCCAGAAGAAAAGAAGCGCAGAAAATAGAACATTTGCAAAACATTGTAGCAGAAAAAACAGCAGAGTTAAAAGATCTTATTAAAAAGCTTTCTTCTCCTATTATTCCGGTTTTGGAAGGCATAGTCGTCGTTCCTTTGATTGGCAAATACGACGAGGATCGAACGGAAGATTTGATTGTCAATACATTAAATAACCTTCCAAAACATCAGGCTAATTATCTTGTGCTGGATTTAACCGGATTGGATAAAGAACTTACTGAATATACGGCAAGTCTTATTGAAAAATTAGGTGCAGCAGCGTCCCTGATTGGTACGAAAACAATTTTAGTAGGGATTTCTGCCGACTTAGGCTTAGTTATATCAGAGACCCATATTGATTTATCAAAATATGATTGTTTTCAAACATTGCAGCACGGCATTCACTATGCGTTGGCACAAAGCGGACGAAGCATCGTTTAAAAGATATATTTGAAATATAACAAAATGCACTCATTCAGCATCATAACAAATCTCTTTATCAAAGACTGGAAATGTATTGAAGGATTTCATTTTTTAAAAGAGGAATTGACATAACACTAAAAGGTGTTATATTATTTTTATATAAAACCTTTTAGTGTTATTTTTTAAAAAGGAGAATGAAGATAACGATGAATGATAAAAGTGTAGTAGAAGATGTAAAACAGACGATAATATTTAACGCGCCGATTCAAAAAGTTTGGGATAAAGTAGCAACCGCAGAAGGGCTCCAACAATGGTTCATGCCTAATGATTTTCAGCCTCAGGTAGGATATGAATTTCATTTACAATCGCCTTTTGGACCATCTCCGTGTAAAGTATTAGAAATAGATGCACCAAACTATCTTTCTTTCTCTTGGGATAAGGATGGATGGGTCGTTTCGTTTACCTTAAAAGAAATGGGTAATCAAACTGAATTTACGCTTATTCATAGCGGGTGGAAAGAAGCTGAAACACTTCTTGAAAAAGCAAACGAAAAGAGTTCAGTGGTACGAGATAGAATGAGCTACGGGTGGATTAGTCTCGTAAATGAAAAACTTCGAAAGGTTGTTGAAAACTAAATGACTTCATCAGCTGCCAAGCATGATATCTTTCAAGCCATTGCTGATCCTACTCGAAGAAAAGTACTTGAGCTGCTTTCTGAAAAAGAATTGCCTATATCAGAAATAACGTCTCATTTTTCAATAAGCCGTACCGCTATTGTCAAGCATCTTCATATACTTTCAGAAGCAGACTTAGTCCATGGACAAAAAAAAGGCAGAGAAAAAGTGTATCATCTTCAGCCAGAGCCTTTAAAAGAAGTACAAGATTGGCTTTCTTACTACGAGCAATTTTGGACGAACAAATTATCTATTCTTCAGCATATTGTTGAAAGAGATGAAGAAAGAAATCAATAGAAAAAGCATAAAAACGTTTTTTATAGGGAATATAGCAAAGCCAGTCGTTAAAAAGACTGGCTGTTTTACATAAAAGCTGGTTTTATTCTAGAAGGACAAATAAAAGAACGATGCAGAACAACATAGGACATTTCTTGAAATAAAAAGATAGACCTTTAGAAGAAAAAAAGGGGGAAACAGAGCAATGAACAAGCTTTTATTTTACGGGACGAGCGATGCTCAAGGAGTGCCTCGATTATTATGTGACTGTAAAGTATGTACACAAAAAGATCAATTAAATCAGCGCACAAGGCCCAGTGCACAGTTTACAATGGACGGTAACGTGTTTTTGATTGACGTATCACCTGATTTTAAACATCAATTTCATTTATACAATAACAAAAAAATCCCTTCTACTGTATTTATTACGCATCCTCACAATGATCATGTGGCTGGTTTAGGAGATTTAGCTGACTTATGCTATTGGAATAATGTAAATACAGAAGTCGTAGGAGCGCCTGAAGTCATCAGCGAGTTAACCGAAAGATTTCCTTATCTCGCAAAAAGAAAAGGGCTTACCTTTAAAGGAACGTTAAAATGGGATAGTGGAGAAACAACGATTACGTTTCATAAAGTAAATCACGGATTTAACGGTCATTCCTACGGCATTGTAGTTCATCAAAAACAAGGTGAACGCTGGGCGTATGTATCCGATTCTTTTAATGTGACCAAAGAACAGTGGCAGCCCTTTTACCACTTAGATTTACTGATATTTGGTACATCTTTTTGGAAAGAATATCTTCAAAAAGAAAAAAGATCCGTATATGACGTGACAGAGGCAATGGAGATTAAAGCGAAGCTGCAGGCCAAAAACATGGTATTTACTCATTTATCACATGATATCGATATCCGAAAGCACGCCGAGATGCTCTCAGATGAAAACGTAAGCTTTGCCTATGACGGACGCGAGATTTTATTACCCTAAAGCAATACATAAACGCATAAAAGGTTTCATTTAAAGAAGCAGCGTAGCTAAAGCGCTGCTTCTTTAAGTTTGTAAATTAGATATGTTCGATAAAGTTGCTCACAACTTTGTTAAATCGATCGCTTTCTTCAAGAAAAGGGCAGTGGCAGCTGTTCTCAAAAACTTCAAGTACAGAACCTGAAACCAGCTTTTGAATATGTCTTCCAGCTGCTACCGGAATGAGCTTTTCATCTTTTCCAAAGCACAGTAAGGTAGGGATTGTAATAAACGGGAGAAAATCTCGATAGTCCACAATGGATTGATCAAACAAAATAGCACTGGCTATCGACTCAGGCATTTTCGTTACTTCTTTCATAATCCAATGTTTATCTTCTTCAGTTAATTCATCCTTAAACATAAGCGGAATAAAATTTTCTAATGTACTTGCTCGATCAAGTTGAATACCCTGCATAAGCGAAATAAGCGCAGGTAAATCAAATGCACCGATCGGAAAATCTGGCCATTTAAAGTCTGAAGCCATTTCATCTACAATAACATTCCCTTTTACATTTTCTTGACCAAATTGTTTCAAATATTCCCACACAACAAAAGCACCCATTGACCAGCCTACTAATATGACGTCTTTTAATTGATGAGTGGTTATAAACTCATGCACATCACGAGCATAAGTGGAAATTGTATGGCCGTATGGAGTATGACTTGAATTTCCATGTCCTCTTAAATCCAAAAGAATAGTTTGATACTGTTTCGAAAAAAAAGAAAGCTGGTTGTGAAAAAAACGACTGCTCATCCAAACTCCGTGAATGAAAATAATAGGTGTTCCTTCCCCTTGTTGTTCATAGTACAAAGTTGCACTGTCTTTTAATGTATAAAAAGGCATTATTTTCGCCCCCAATTTCAAAGATTTATATCTCATCATGTATGCGCGGGAAAATTCAGGTAGAACGTATCGCGTCAATAAAATTTTTATTGAAGAACAAATCCTAGAAGTGGACGCTTTGATATGTTATACTATTACAGGCTTAAATACTGTATGTTTTTGAAACAATCATTCACTGTAATACTTTTTAGATAGAAGCATCCTCATAAAAAGGATGTTGTTTTTGTCGTAATGTACCTTTAAGTAATGAATTGTTACCATCAATTCGGTTCACAATAACCGACCTACATGCATTATATCTTGCAAATATAAACAGATAGGTGGAAGAAGCAACATGACTGAAAGAAAACCATATCAAGTACTACTATATTATTTGTACACTCCAATTGAAAATCCTGAAGAGTTCACAGCTCAGCACTTGGCATTTTGTAAAGAGCTTGAATTAAAAGGACGCATTTTAATTGCGGCTGAAGGGATCAATGGAACGGTATCAGGAACAGTTGAACAAACAGATAAATACATGGAAACGATGAAAAATGATCCTCGTTTTGAAGGTATTGTATTTAAAATAGACGAAGCAGATGAACATGCGTTCAAAAAAATGCACGTGCGTCACCGCAAAGAATTAGTAACTCTTCGATTAGAAGAAGATGTGAATCCTCTTCGGGTAACGGGTAATTACTTAAGCCCAAAAGAATTTCATCAAGCGATGCAAGATGAGAATACGGTCGTAATTGATGCACGAAACGATTATGAATACGATTTAGGTCATTTCCGAGGAGCTGTTCGTCCGGATATTCGAAACTTCCGTGAGCTTCCTGAATGGATTCGCGACAACAAAGATCAGTTTGAAGATAAAAAAATCTTAACTTATTGCACAGGCGGTATTCGTTGTGAAAAATTCTCTGGGTGGCTTCTTGAAGAAGGTTTTGAAGACGTAAGCCAGCTTCACGGAGGTATTGTCACATACGGAAAAGATCCTGAAGTACAAGGTGAACTATGGGACGGTCAGTGCTATGTGTTTGATGAGCGCATCAGCGTACCAGTTAACCAAAAAGAGCATGTGATTGTCGGAAAAGACCACTTTACCGGCGAGCCTTGTGAACGCTATGTTAACTGTGCAAACCCAGAATGCAATAAGAAAATCTTAGCTTCTGAAGAAAATGAACACAAATATTTACGTGCTTGCTCACATGAATGCCGAGTGAGCCCTCGTAACCGCTATGTAAAAGAACATGGTTTAACAGAAGAAGAGTTTGCAGCACGTGTTAAAGAGCTTGAAAAAGAACACGTAACTTTATAATAAAAAAAAGCAGCACGCTATACAAAGCGTGCTGCTTTTTTATGAAAAGATTCTCTTAGAACCTGGTGTTTAAAGAATGTCATACAACGGGTATTTATGAAAAAGGAAAGATATTCCTAACTTTTTCTATTTGTTTAAAAGAATGTTTTTTTGAGAAAGCGATTATAAAAAAATGATTGTACATAAAAACGAAAAAGGAGCTTGAAAATGGAAGCAAAAATTGAAAAAAAGTACGATGGCCGTTTGCTTGAAGGACCCCTATGGGATGAAGAAAATCAAAAATTAGTGTTAGTAGACATCTTAGATAAAAAGCTTCTTACGTACGATCCAAAAACGACAACCTTAGAAGATATTGCTCTTCCTTCAGTCGTTACAAGCGTTTCTAAAACCAATCATTCAAAATTGATTGTCTCTACCCGTAATCAGCTGCTTTTAGTTGATAAAAACAAAAAGAATCATGAAGAGTATATCCGTTTAGATACTCTTGAAAAAACCATGCGTTTTAATGACGGGAAATGTGATCCATATAATCGCTTTTGGATTGGAACGATGAGTGAAGAAGATGAAGAAGGAAAAGCCCAGCTTTACGTAGTAGATGAAAAAGGTGTCATTAAGAGCGCTAAAGAAGGATTAAGCGTGTCAAACGGGCTAGCTTGGAATCGAACAGGAGACAAATTCTTTCTGGTTGATTCACCGAAAAATAAAATTATGTCTTATTCATTTTCGAAAGAAACAACAAGGCTCGAAGATGAAAAAGTGGTGATTGACCTTTCGGACATGGACGGGTTTCCTGATGGAATGACAATTGATGAACACGATCGATTATGGGTAGCGCTTTGGGGAGGTTCGAAAGTCATTTGTGTAGATCCAGATAAAGGAGAAATTATAGAATCTATTCACCTTCCTGTTTCCAATGTAACCTGCTGTACATTTGGAGGAGACGATTTACAAACCTTATTTATCACCACAGCTAAGGAAGAAGAAAAATACGAAGAAGCTGCCGGCTCTCTTTTTTCATGCCGAGTAGGAGTAAAAGGCGTCCCTGCTTATACTTACGTATATTAGATAAGCGCTTGGAAAAATGTAATGATTCCTAAAGCCAAGTAACGAGAGATGTTACATACAGCTTCTACAATTCCTTTACGTTGTGTTCACTTCTTTACATTTTATTCTTTATGAGGAAGAGGAATAAAATATGGGGACAACGAATTTCCATAAAGAAGCCTTTTAAAGAATATGAACACTTCTATTAGGTAATAATGGGAAAAGGTACAAAAGGAGGAATTGTTTTGGAACAAACATTGTATGAAAAAGTGGGCGGACAAGAAGCTATTGACAAAGTAGTTGATTATTTTTATTCTGAACTCGTGTTAAAAGACGAAACGGTCAGTCACTTTTTCGAGCATACGGACATGGATAAACAGCGTCGACACCAAGCCAAGTTTATAAGTTTTGCCTTAGGTGGACCGAATCAATATTCAGGAAAGTCGATGGCCAAAGCACATGCAAATATGAATATTCAACCCGAACATTTTAATGCAATTGCTAAGCATCTTCACGATGCACTTGCTCACTTTAATGTTGAAGAGCCTGATATTGACCAAGCATTAAGTAAAGTTGAATCCCTAAGAAATGATATTCAATATAAATAAATCATAAAAAAGAAGGTTACTGTGACCTTCTTTTTTTTATGCTCAAAGCTGTGATGTATGAAGGAAACATGGAAAAGATATCGTAATATGATAAAAATGCAATAGGTGAAAATATTTATTGAAAGTCTGGGAGTGGGAGTATGTCAGCAATTAATGGGAAGCAATACGTAGAGAGAATTAATCAATTAAAAGCAAATGTATGGGTTGATGGCAAGCTCGTAACAGGCGATATATCAGAACATCCGGCTTTTAAAGGAGCCATTAACAGTCAAGCTAAGCTTTATGATCTTCAGCATGATCAAAAAATTAAAGATATCATGACATATCAATCTCCGGCTTCTAAAGAATTTTTTGGTACATCTTATTTACAGCCTAAAACAAAAGAAGAGTTAAAAAAAAGACGAGAGATGACCCAGCAATGGGCGCAATTAACCCATGGTATGATGGGAAGAAGTCCAGATTATATGAATACCGTATTAATGGCTTTTGCATCCTCTGCAGAACTCCTGAGAGGAACGGAAAACTGCTTTCCTGAAAACATCCTTTCTTATTATGAATATGTGAGAGAGCAAGATTTATCGCTCACTCATACATTCATCGATCCTCAAGTCAATCGAATCCAATTTTATTACGAGCAAAACGACGAACCGATAGCAGCAAAAATAGTTGATAAAAACAATGAGGGAATCGTTATCCAAGGCGCGAAACTGCTTGCTACACAGGGCGGAATGACGGATGAGCTGCTCGTACTGTCTTCAGCGGGCATTCAAGGAAAAGAAAAAGGATTTGCTTTTTCGATTCCAAGTAATACAAAAGGAATTAAATTTATTTGTAGAGAATCATTTGCAGGAAAAGAATCGACGTTTGATTATCCATTAAGTTCTAGATTTGAAGAAATGGATACAGTTGTTGTTTTTGACCATGTATTAGTACCGTGGAACCGCGTTTTTTTCTATGAAAATGTAGACGTATCAAATACATTCCTTGCTTCTAGTTCCTTTTCAGCTTTTGCTCTGCATCAGGTAACTTCAAGGAGAATTGTCAAAACAGAGTTTGTATTAGGGATTGTACAATCTCTGATTGAAACCATTAACATTACGGATTATCCGCATGTGCGAGAAAAAGCAACGGAGCTTATTATTGCTTTAGAAACAATGAAAGCTCTCGTGATGAAAGCAGAAGAAGAAGCGGAAATTGATCCATGGGGATACATGCGTCCGAATGAAACTACACTTCGTATTGCCGCAAATATATTTTCAAAAACATATCCTACCTTTACAGAGATTATCCAGCTTTTAGGTGCAAGCGGACTAATGGCAATACCAACAGAAAATACGTGCCGCTCATTGGTTAAAGAAGATATTACGCGTTATTTACAAGCTAAATCGAGAGGGGCAGAAGATCGAATTAAGCTTTTTCGACTAGCGTGGGATTTAACTATGAGTCCGTTTGGCACAAGAGAAACACTGTATGAACGTTTTTTCTTTGGAGAGCCTGTACAGTTAACCAGTTATCTGTACTTATCTTATGATAAAGAGCGCTATGTACAGAGAGTAACCGATTTTTTGAAAAGTTAACGGAGAAAACGAATCTCCGCTGGGTATGATAGTTTAGTTACTAAAACAGCGGAGATGCTTATTGAATAAATTTTAAAAATCTGCAATAATTTTCAAGGAATCATTTCTGTGAAAATACTAAGGAATACTATAAAGGTAGGATGTGACAATGAAGCAATTAATCTATTTTGGTTTAGAACAAGCAAAATCTTGTGTTTTTCCTGTTATCATTTTTCTTACGTTGGCTATGACAAAAATAATTGAAGTACCGTTTATTTCTAGATATGACCTTATTCTATTAGTCTGTCTAGGAACTCAAGTTTTAATGGTGATGTTTAAACGAGAAACGCTTGATGAAGTAAAAGTCATCGCAGTATTTCATTTAATTGGACTAGCGTTAGAACTCTACAAAGTTCATATGGGCTCATGGAGCTATCCGGAAAAAGCTTTCACTAAAGTCTGGGGAGTTCCGCTGTACAGCGGATTTATGTATGCTAGTGTAGCCAGCTACATGTGCCAAGTGTGGAGAAGGCTTGAATTAAAGCTTACGAACTGGCCTTCTACATGGGTTGTCAGTATACTAAGTGCGGCTATTTACCTTAACTTTTTCACGCATCATTTTATTTACGACTTCCGCTGGTTTTTAAAACTTTTTACTTTACTTATTTTCTATCGAACTTTTGTATATTTTACGGTTAACAAACGTACATATCGCATGCCTTTAGTATTGTCTTTTGTACTGATTGGCTTTTTCATTTGGATCGCTGAAAATATCGCAACATTTTTCGGAGCATGGCAGTATCCAGATCAACAGCAGCAGTGGACAATGGTTCATATAAGTAAAATTAGCTCTTGGCTTCTTCTTGTGATTGTTAGTTTCTTGATTGTTGCTTTACTAAAGCATTTAAAAGAAAATCAAAGCCAATTTAAACAAAGAAAGAAATCAAAAGAAACAAACGAAATATATGAAAGATAGAAACATAACTATGTACACGCTGTTAATATGAAGTGCAGAACCTTTGGAGGCTTATATGCAAGAATATATTTTTTATCTTCCCTATTTTAAATCAGCGGGGAAGACCATAGCGGTTACAAATGAAAATGGAGAAAACGTCGGACAGCTTAAGAGAATGCATAAAAATATGTGGACGAAAAGTATTGATTTTTTAACTCGTGATGGACTTCCAGTGTTAGATTCTATTTCTTGGTTTCCTATCTTTTCCTGCGGCTTAAAGGTACATTTACAAGTTCAATGGAAAGGAAGAACGGTGTTTATTGATCACGTAAAAAAACACCGGTGGGTGATAAAAGAAAATGGAAAAACAGTGGGAGATCTATTAGGTAAAGGAATAATTAACAACGAAGGAGCACAAGAAATTAGATGGGGAAATAACGTCTACATGTTAAGCAGTCATGAAGCTGTAGAGGAAGCGTGTATTTTTAATCAAAAAAGAGAAAAAGTCGCAGAGTTTAAATCAGACCTTTTTCATTTTAAAGAAGGCAAACACTCAATAAGAGTAACAGAAGAACTGCCCGTACCCATTTTTATCGCTTCTTACTATATAACTACTTTTATTATGCCATACATATAATCAGGCGCAGAATCATTCTGCGCCTGATTTTTATATCATGATTTTACAAATATCATTTGTGAATTCAACGGGATCACTAATAGATAAACCTTCAATTAGAAGAGCTTGGTTATATAATAAATTTGTATAGAGGTCTAATTTCCCTTTATCATTTTCAAATGCATCTTTTAAAGAAGCGAATACATCATGATGTACGTTAATTTCTAACACTTTTTCTGCTTTTACATGCTGATTATCAGGCATAGCACTTAAAATTTTCTCCATTTCAATCGTTACTTCACCATCAGCTGATAAGCAAACGGGGTGTGTTTTTAAACGTTTAGACGCGCGCACATCTCCTACTTTTCCCGCCAAAGCTTTTTTCATATAGTCAAATAGCTCTTTATTTTCTCTTTCCTCAGACTCATTGAGCTCTTCTTCTTCTGCTTCAATCCCTAAGTCACTGCTTGAAACAGATTTAAATTCTTTTTCTTCGTACGTCATTAACATTTTAATTGCAAATTCATCGATATCTTCTGTAAAATACAGAATTTCGTACCCTTTATCTGCAACCAATTCTGCTTGAGGAAGCTTTTCAATTCGGTCATACGATTCACCTGATGCATAATAGATATACTTTTGATCTTCAGGCATGCGCGATACATACTCATCTAGTGTTACGAGCTTTTTCTCTGTAGAAGAATAGAATAAAAGCAGGTCTTTTAATACGTCTTTGTTGCTGCCAAAGTCACTGTAAACGCCGTACTTCAACTGGCGGCCAAATGATTCATAAAACTTCTCGTACTTTTCACGTTCGTTTTTAAGCAAGCTTTTTAATTCATTTTTGATTTTCTTGCCGATGTTTTTGGCAATCAGCTGAAGCTGGCGGTCTTGCTGCAAAATTTCACGTGAAATATTAAGAGATAAATCTTCAGAATCTACCATACCTTTTACAAAGCTAAAGTAATCTGGAAGAAGATCTGCACATTTATTCATAATTAAGACGCCGTTTGAATACAGTTCAAGCCCTTTTTCAAATTCTTTTGAGTAGTAGTCAAACGGACTATTTTCTGGGATAAATAAAATGGCATTGTAGCGAATCGTTCCATCCACATTAATATGAAGGTGAGTGAGCGGTTTATCAAATCCGTAGCGCTTTTCTGAATAAAACTGCTCATAGTCTTCTGAAGTCAATTCATTTTTATTTTTCTTCCAGATAGGTACCATACTGTTGATAACTTGCTCTTCTGTATAATCTTCTAGCTCGTTATCAGCACCTTCTTTAGGACGTTTTTCCGTTATGTCCATTTTAATCGGGTAGCGGATAAAGTCTGAATACTTTTTAATGATCTCTTTTAAACGATACTCTTCTAGATACTCATCATATGTTTCATCTTCTGTATTTTCTTTAATTTTTAAAATAATTTGAGTCCCAACCGTTTCTTTTTTGCAAGGCTCGATTGTATAACCATCAGCACCAGTAGATTCCCATTTATGGGCTTCATCGCTGCCTAACGCTTTACTAATCACCGTCACGACATCTGCCACCATGAACGCTGCGTAAAACCCAACGCCGAATTGGCCAATAATCGTGTGCCCGTCCTTTGTTTCATTTTCGTTTTTAAACGCAAGGGAACCACTTCGCGCAATTGTGCCCAAGCTGCTTTCAAGCTCTTCTTGCGTCATGCCAATTCCAGTATCCGTAATGGTTAAGGTACGGTTAGTTTTATGTGGTGTTACTTTTATGTAATAGCTTTCTTTGTTAAAACGCAAGGAGTCGTCTGTTAAGGCTTTGTAATAAATTTTATCGATTGCATCGCTTGAATTTGATAGAAGTTCTCTCAAAAATACTTCTTTTTGAGAATAGATGGAATTAATCATCATCTCTAATAATCGCTTTGATTCGGCTTTGAATTCTTTTTTTGACATAAGAAGTTCTCCTTTCCAAATAGGGCTTATAAAATAATTAGCACTTGAGTGGATAGAGTGCTAATCACTCTTTTTATTTAACATGTATTAGGATATTTGTCAATATATTAGGAGATTCGCTAAAGAGAGTAAAAATTAGACTGAAAAAAGCAAACTTTTAAAAAAAAGGTTGAACGTTCTGAAAGAGTTTGCTAGAATATACTTAATTTCAAAGACTATATGTGACTGGCGAAACGCGGATAACCGTGAGGAAGCATATAGTGACGTAGCCGTTCGCCTGGGCAGAGGTAAGGGATTAATACATATCTCTTACCTCTTTCTGTTTAGGGGGAGAGGATATAGAAGTTATCACACATGTAGGCTGAAAAACCAGACTTTTTAAAAAATTAAAATTAAGTTCCTTTATCCAAAGGTAAAAACATGTAAAACTACGATGATAATCAGAGGAGAGTACAAAATGAGCACATTAACATTAGAAAAAGTACAAACAATCAAAACATTAAACAACATTGCACAAAAAGGTCTAAATGTTTTTAATCAAGAAGGTTATCAAATTGACAACGACAGCGAAAATCCAGATGCGATTGTCGTGCGTAGCTTTAACATGCACAGCATGACATTTGACCAAAATTTAAAAGCTATTGCACGAGCTGGAGCAGGGGTTAATAATATACCGGTGGACGCTTGCACGGAGCAAGGTATCGTTGTATTTAATACGCCAGGAGCTAATGCAAACGCAGTAAAAGAAATGGTTTTAACTACAATTATGGCTTCTTCTCGTAACTTATTTGCTGGAGTTGAATGGACAAAAGGATTAGATGGCCAAGGTGATCAAATTCCTAAATTAGTTGAAGCAGGTAAAAAACAGTTTGTTGGAAAAGAAATCAAAGGTAAAACGTTAGGCGTTATTGGTTTAGGTGCAATTGGTGCTCTTGTAGCAAACGATGCGCTTGATTTAGATATGGACGTAATTGGTTTTGATCCATTCATTTCTGTTAATACAGCTTGGAATTTGTCTCGCAACGTACAGCGTGCAATGTCTCTAGAAGAACTATTTGCAGCATCTGACTATATTACGGTTCACGTTCCATTAACGGACGATACAAAAGGTGTTTTCAATAAAGAAACGTTTAGCATCATGAAACCTGATGTTCATATTTTGAACTTCTCACGCGGTGAGCTTGTAAACGAAGAAGATATGAAAGCTGCTCTTGAAAGTGGAAAAGTTGGACGATACATTACAGATTTCCCAAATCAAAATGTCTTGAACATGAAAAATGTTGTGCCAATTCCTCATCTAGGGGCATCAACTCAAGAATCAGAAGAAAACTGTGCGGTAATGGCAGCACGTCAAGTGAAAAATTTCTTAGAAACTGGAAACGTTAAAAACTCAGTGAACTTCCCGAATGCATCTCTTCCTTACACTGGGAAAAAACGCGTAGCTGCTTTCCATCACAACGTGCCGAATATGGTAGGACAACTTACGCAAGTTTTCTCAAACTACAATTTAAACATCGCAGATATGGTGAACAGAAGCCGCGGTGAATATGCGTATACAATGATCGATATTGACAATCAAGTAAGTGACGAGATTGTGCCTGAGCTAGAAGAAAAAATTGGTCAAATTGAAGGAATTATTACAAGTCGTATTATCTAATTTGGTTACTATCATATTCTAGTGTTGCAGCCCTAACTTAGAAAAGTTAGGGCTGTTTTTACATAGTGTTTATCTTCATATCATTTCCTTCATTCCCATAGCATATAGAAATACCTTTAAAGAGGTGAACGTTTTGTCAGGAGAACTGATCGGAATTTTGATAGGGTCGCTCATCGCGCTGGCAGGAACATTCATTACGTCTGTCGTAGCCATAGTGATGTCGAAAGAGCAATACAAGCAAGAGCTTCGCAAAGCATTTATCCAAAAGAAAGTTGATGCCTATACCCATGTGTGTCAAGTTATTCTAGCTATAAAAAACGATTTACTTACAAAAACTGTTTCTTCAGCCGGATTAAACTGGACGGCTCAATCTATTAACAAACTAGCAGATGTGTGTATTACGGAAGGGCTATGGATCGATGAAGAAGACAGCAAAAAGCTGGAGGTTCTGCAGAAGCAGCTTTCAAAATTTGTATTTGATGAAATAGAACTGTCTAGACATGATATTCTCACAGTCTGTTATGAAATTATTGAATATTGTGAAAAAAAGGTAAGGATTCTTCATTTTATGACTACAAAAGAATAGGTGATTACTACTTTAAGAAGTGATAGTAGAAGTATTAAAATAGCATCGAAGTATAAAGTCAAAAAAACAATCCGTTTATACACCAGCAGTCAACGAGGGCATTAGGAAGGTAAAGGCCAAGAGGGAATTTTATTTTGTAAAAGCGATAGGAAAAGATAGGCTCAGTACCGGGTCTATCTTTTTGCGTTTATATAAAGAGTAAATATATTTATATATGCATGTGTCCAAGCATTTATAGAAAAACCTCATAAAATATAGTACAGAAAGGAGATGATTGTATGTCAAATTACGAGTCGAGTAAACCTTATATTAAAGCTGTTAATATACCTAATCCTTTATATCAATCTTTAAAAGGAGACTACTTTGTCGGACAAACTGAGCCTATTCGTTTTGGTGGAAATAGAAATGCTTGGGGCGGGTTAGTTAACCCTTCCGGCTCCGGAGTAGATTTATTTGTGAATGCTTTTACTATCACTAACTATTCCAACGAACCTTTTACTGCTGAAATTTGGTTTAACTCTATCCCGCCTGGAAAAGGAACAACTTCAGATAATGTGAGTCCAGCAAATACTACAATACGTTCAAAACCAAAAGGGAAAATTAAATTTGCAGAAATGGTAAAAGGCTTTCCTACTAAAGGGGTAAACGTATTTAACCGTGTTGTTCCGCCGAAAAGTACATTAGTAAGTGATGAAGACGGCAAATTTATCTTTCCAAACAACGGTTCATACGTTATTTTCTTAGTTTCTCCGGGAAACAAAGAAATTGAAGCTGAAATTGCATATGGATGGTTCGAGAAAAAACGTAAGAAGGACTGTTAACTAAATAGGCCTTAACGATTGTATAAGCAGTGTATGAGCTATTTCATATTTCATACAGTTCTTAACAAACAGTAAGTGTTTATGAAAAGAACTTTGCAGCAACATACAAAGTTCTTTTTTTATAGCTTGCGTTTTTTCGTTCAATTGTGGATATAACTAAAGAAAAACAAAGCAAGCAAAAGGATAATTCCAACTACACAAGCCATTCGAATGGTATTTAAGGATGTTGATAACTAAGGGATTAAAGCGATAATACATAAAACTAAGCTACCTAGTACAATGGCAAAACGAATAACAAAAACGACTGTTATAGAACGAATGCCACATACAGCTGATATACTAATCACTTCTTTGTAGAATTAAGTAACCTTTTCGTCCAGGGTATAAGCATGCTTAACATCTCACGTTAATGTCTACATTCACATTATCTTAAGTTTCAATTCATACTGGCTTCATATAAATTAATCATACTGAATGTATTAATAAAAGATATGAGGTGGGACAATGTTAAACAAGCTTTTTAAACTATTTACAACAGAAACCGAGATATCTAAAGATAAAGAAGTAGATCTCCACGAAGAGAACGATTTTACCGAAGTTTGTGATGATTATTTCATTATAGATGAGTACTAGAAACCCTATAAAACGCTGCAAAATTGAAAGAATTGATTGAGTATATCTGTATAACCAGTAATTGTACAAGGGTCGTAAAGGTATACTTTTACGGCGAATTAATATTGATGAATTGCTTTTTACGTGAAACAATGTGAAAAAAATGGGCATCCTAGAAGCAAAAGGAGGGGATTGAATGGGCAAAGAACCAAATGATGAAACAAGTGAAGGGCTGAATCAGCTTTTTGAAATCATCAATGCAAAAGGCGACGAGGGCGAACTTAGAGAAATTGTCAGTAGGAGTAGTGAAAAGAATAATCATAAAAATCATGAGGATCAATCGTAAAAAGAAAATAAAAAACCTCTTCATGGAAATCATGAAGAGGTCAGATGAAATAGTATTGCAACCATTCCACCCTGCAGAGTGTTAAAGTGGTTTAAACTCTTGATACAACTGGTTTTATGGAACTGATGGGATTCGAACCCACGACCCCTTGTCTGCCAGACAAGTATTCTCCCACTGAACTACAGTCCCGATTATGTAGAGCCTTCATTGCGTGTTGACTCTACTATATTTTAATACGTATGCAGCGCATTCGCAATAGTTATTTTCAGTGTTTTCTAATTTTTTCATATGAATATTAACTTCTAAAAAAATCATTTACTTCTTGTTTATACGTATAAAAAAAACTTGGAATTTGGTTTGGTTCCAATCCTTGTGCAGCATATTTGCTGATGGATTCGTAGTACCATTTCTGCTTTTCGAATCCTCTTTTAAAGCTATTCCAAATCGTATCTCCTTGCTGATCGTAGCTTTCTTTTAAAGACCGTAAATTGTCTAATTTATCTGCTACAATTAAAGATTTCACTTCAAGAGAACCAGTTTTCACAATTTGAATTGTATGCTGTTTACGTTCTTCCCAGCTTTTTGATTTGTTTTCTGTATGAGCTTCAACAATCCCCGCTACCTCTAAACCAAATCTTTGTACAATTTCTTCGAGTGTTACACTTGTATCTTCTACAGCATCATGCAGATAAGCTGCTGCAATTACTTCTTCACTAAAACCCGCTTTTTCTAAAATATTACCTACGTTAATAGGATGAACAATATAAGGTATATCGGACAGTTTGCGCATTTGGCCGCTATGAGCGTGTTCTGCATATCTACGTGCTTCTTTTATTAAAGACATCATATTCCTCCACTTTTTATTCAGTATATCTTCATATTATTAGTATAAACGAATATAGCTTTCCTCACTTTATAAAATTGCACAAATTCATTTCTTATAATAAGGGAAGGCTACCAAAATCCCTTCATATTGTAGTTTTTTTATAAAGCCTAATATCTATTTAATAGGCCTGTATCAGTTGCCATTTCCTTTTTTATTCATAGTTTGTATGAAGGAGTGATAGCAATGCAAAACCGTAATAATCAAAATATTAAGGTCATTGATGTTTCTCATCACAACGGAACAATTGATTGGGAAAAAGTGGCGTCGGATGGTGTAAAAGGCGCGTATATTAAATTAACAGAAGGTACAACCTTCTTAGATAAAAAATCATATGATAATTATATAGGTGCAAAAAATGCAGGTCTACGTGTAGGCTTTTATCACTTTGCTCATGCTGATAATGATCCCATTGCAGAAGTTAATTTCTTTTTAAATAAATTAGGCAGCATGAAGGTTGATTTGCCTCATTGCTTAGATTTGGAAGAAAATAAAGGGAAAACAAAAGCGCAGGTCACAGCCTTTGCAGTTAGATGGATGGAGTATATTGAAAGGAAAACAAGCATTACGCCTATTCTTTACACGGGGTATAGTTTTATTAAATCCAATTTTACAAGCGTTGTGGCAAGATATCCGCTATGGATAGCTCGTTACAGTGGAAGTAACCGCTCTAAGGGATTTGCTAACCCAGGTGATACGGCGATTTGGGATAGATGGTCTATGTTTCAATATACAGATCAAGGAAAAGTAAACGGGATTAAAGGCAATGTTGATATCAATGAAATGGACCTGGATTTCTTTAATAGTATTAATACGGGCGTGACGGTGGTGGAAAATAATAAGCCATCAGCACAATTGCAGCAAGGTGATAGCGGACTAGCTGTAAAAGAACTGCAGCAAAACTTAATTAAATTAGGATTTGAACTTTCCCAGCAAGGAACCGATGGTCAATATGGCAGCGAAACTGTTGCAGCTGTTAAAGCTCTTCAAGAAAAGTATGGATTAACGTCAACTGGAAAAGCTGATGAGAAAACATTAGCTAAAATAATGGAATTGCTTAAGGGTGTAAGCAATTCTGTCGAAGAATCATTACCAAAGGTTACTTCACTCGGAGATAAATATTCTTTTCAAGTAAAAGCGAAGAAGGATATTGGAGTCTACAAATATGCGAATATAACAGAGAATTTTAGAACTATAAAAAAAGGCACGGTATTTAGTGTATATGGCTATACGAATGCAGCATGGGCTGTTCCAGGCGGATTTGTGCAAATGAAAGACGTAGAACCTATCCCAATTACAATTAAAACAGGCGGATTAAGTAAAGACATGGAAACAGAGTTTCGTGCTTTCTTAAAAAATGAAGGAATCGACAGTGAATTACACGTACATGCAATAGGTAATCCGTCCGCTGAACTTACCGCAGCTGGGCTGGATTTTGTAAAAGTTAAACAGTTTTTAGATAAAAAAGGCTGGTACTACAAGCAATAAACTCCCGCTCCGAAGAGCGGGGGTTTATTTTGGTATTTTGTAAAAAAAGAATAGCAGAGATGAATTAAGTAATTAAAATATGTTCTAAATAACAAAGTAGGTGATAACAAAAAAGTTTCTATGTATAGTTCACCTCTAACAGTCATATTTTTAGTCAACGGCTCATGGAGGGTGAATGAATATGAAAAATACGCAGATTCGAATTGAAACACTATCCTATCACTATGAAAGTATTATGGTGAATGATGAAGTAGAGCGTGCGATAAAAAGTATCGAAGTGACGTATCGAGCATATAAACATAACCATGTTTTAAATGGACATGTAGTACTTTCAGGAGAAGAGATTTACGATCTTCAGCAGCTGACTCACGCAGTGGCTGGGAAAATAAAAGCGGAATTAGAAACTACATAAAAAAGCGCCTTTCTTTAAATCTTAAACCAAGATTAAAGAAAGGCGCTTTTTTATTAATTGTTAATTAAACTGCAAAAAGAAGAAATTAAAGTATGTTCTAAATAAAATATATAAATAAAAAACATAGCCTCTAAGACAATTCCTTAAAGCATACACATTATCTTTGCATTGTGAACTTTGTCTCTTTTACCACTACTTTTCTTTTACTATGTGTAAGCAACACGCCGCATAACGTAATGATGCTTCCCACAATGGAAGCTGCACTCGGGATATCTTTTAAAAGCAGCCACGCTAAGAAAAAGGACAGCGCAGGAGTTAAGTAAAGAGAAATGGCAGCCTCAGCAGAACCTATACGCGATGTCAGATAAGCGAGTACCATATAGGGAATAACGGTTGGAAATAATCCTAAATATGTCACGCTTATCGCTGATCTGACAGAGATATGTGCAAGTTCTGTTTCTAACCCAGGTAAAAAAACAAGCATAGAAATTGTAGCCCCCCAAATACTGTACGTCACAAAAGAAAGAAAACCATACTTTTTTAATAAATTTTTTTGACATACTATATAGATGCTTTCTGCAAGGGCAGCTAGCAGAATCAGTAAGATTCCATTAATTGAGTGTACAAAGTTCTCTTTGCTGAAGGTTAAAAGTGCAATACCTGCAAAGCTTACTGCAGATCCAATCCATTTTCTTTTTCCGAACTCCTCCTGAAAAAGAAAAATAGCTAAAAGCGAAGAAAAAATAGGAGTAGTCGAGACCAGTAAACTCGCAATACCCGCACTCACCGTTTTTTCTCCAATGTTTAATGCCGTGTGATATACGGCAAAACCTAAAAAACCGAGTGCTAAAAGAAGTGGAATATCTTTTATATCAGGCAAGCGCATGCGTGTACCTATTGCAATAACTAACAGTACTAAAGAAGCAATACTTAACCGAACAAAAGCAAGGTGCTGAGGAGAAAACGATTCCAGCCCTATTTGAATAACTGGAAATGCTGAAGCCCATAAGCTAATCATCAGTATATGTAAGAACACCAGACTAAACGTTAATTTCATGCCTATTCATCTCCATTTTTCATTTTGAATCCAACCAGTATCTATTGTGGTTCCCATGTTAATAAACATTTGATAAAATGTCTTCAACCAGTTTAAAAGCAATTAACCCAACCACTTTAAAAACAGGAGTAAATGTATGAATCAAGGAAACAGTTCAAGTTATCCAAAATACAAACACATCATTGATTTTATGAAAGAGAAAATTGCGCGTGGAGAATGGCCGATTGGAAGTAAAATTCCTAGTCAGCGAAAGCTTGCTGCTATGTTCGATGTTAACCGAAGTACGGTCATCACGGCATTAGAGGAATTAACAGCGGACGGTTTAATTGAAGGTAAGATGGGAAAGGGAACAATCGTTATAAATAATACATGGACACTTTTGGCTACGACTCCGCCCGATTGGAATGTTCATGTGAAATCAGGTACGCATCGTCCGAGTCAAGCAATGGTACAAGATATTAATGAATCCGAATTTAACTCAAACCTTATTCAATTAAGCAAAGGAGAGCTTTCACCTGACATATTCCCTAAAGATAAAATGAAATACGCTATGGAAAAAGTAGCAAAAAACATGGAGGTTCTGGGATACGAAGAACCAAAGGGGTATTTTCCTTTACGAAAAGAGTTAAGTGCGTATATGAAAACAACGGGGATTGAATCTTCTCCAGATTCTATTTTAATTGTTTCCGGCGCTCTTCAAGCTCTTCAGCTTATTTCAATTGGACTGCTGCAAAAGAACTCTTCGGTTTTGCTAGAAAAACCTTCTTATCTATACTCCTTACATGTATTTCAATCAGCGGGAATGAAACTCAAAGGTCTTTCTATGGATGAGGAAGGAATAAAAGTAACAGCTATAAAACGCGCCGACCCTCAAGAAGGGCAAGCTATTTTATATACAAATCCATGTTTTCATAACCCAACGGGAACATTAATGTCACAAAAAAGGCGTTACGATTTGCTGAAAGAATGTGAGGAACATCAGCTTCCTATTATTGAAGATGATTTATACCGCGAATTATGGCTAAATAAACAGCCTCCGTTGCCATTAAAGGCTTTAGATAGAAATGGACACGTGTTATATGTTAGCAGTCTTTCTAAAACATTAAGCCCGGGATTACGTATCGGATGGATAGTCGGCCCAGAACCAGTCATTGAGCGTTTGGCGGATATTAAAATGCAAACGGATTATGGATCTAGCTCATTGTCTCAAAGAGTGGCAACAGAATGGTTTAAAAATGGCTTATATCAACAGCATATGGAAACGGTACGAACCGAATTGCGAACAAGAAGAAAAGTTATGCTGAATGCTTTAGAAACATATGCAGGAGATGTAGCGACATGGACGAATCCTGAAGGAGGCTTTTTTATATGGGTGCATATTCAACCTTCTATTTCAATGAAATCTTTATACTCTCGTGCTTTAAAAAGAGGGATATTGCTTAATTCCGGAAGTATCTATGCACAAGAAACCGGCAGTTATCTCCGGCTTTCTTACGCCTATGCCTCTTTACCAGATATCGATAGAAGCATTAAAATTCTTGCTGAACTTATTCGGGAATTGCAAGTATAGTAAAAAAAGGAGTAGTGGATTACCCACTATTCCTTTTTGCTTGTATCAAACTCTTCTTCCTATAAAAAACTCCAAGTAACAACTGACTATATATTACCGTCTATAAATCCATGTTATTTTTTATGATAAAAATAAGTTAAGAAGACTTTTAATTTGCTTTCTGTACGTTTTACATGTAAATCGTGAATGGTTTTAACTACGTAATCATTATCAAACATTTCCAACACCTCAATTATTGTTAAGTTTCCTGTTTGTTATAGTTTATGAAATAATCAGACGCATATCATCCGCCATCAGCTGTAACTTTGCGGTTCATCTTTTACAACTAAAGGCTGAAACGTACGCTCATAATTGAACGCACGAATAACAGGATATGCAAAAAAATGAAAAGTGTGCACGTTTTGTTTTAAAAAAGGCTATATCTAAAAAAAAGAAAATTGTCACACACATTTATGAATATGTATCTACTAAGTAAGAAGACTTTTTTAGTTGGTGGGATTGAAGGTGAAAAAGATGGATGAATTATTTAAAGATCTTGATGTGTACAGAACGCAAGAAGAAATGAAGCAGTATTTTGAACATACGCAGCAAATGATTCATCAAAACAGAGAATATATAAAATTAGCCCGACTTAAAAAAGGGCGTTTCAAAAAGTTTTTTGAAGAGTTTTATCCGCTTTATTGCTTCAGCCAATCTTCCTATTGTCCGAGGAATTCAAAATTGAAGCTTATTATTGGAAGTCAAGGATACGACGGATTAATTCTTCAGCCGGATGGTACTGAAAAACGAATTGAAATTACTTCTTACAAAGATGGGAAACTGGAATTTGAAGATGCACAGAGGGTCAATTCAGGAAATTTTGCTCTACCCCGTATCCAGACGGAAGGTTCTGTAGAAGAGTATATAGAAAAAGTGCTAGAAAACATCCAAAAAAAGAGCAAAAAAGATTACAGTGGAGCATCCATTCTATTTGTTGTACACACATTTCATTATTTTGAAGCCTGCGGAAAAAGTTCAGCTGCCTTTATTCGTACCTTAAAAAAAGAAATGAAGAATACTGATTTTCGAGCGGATAAAATTTATTTATTGGAATTAAATCAGCCAGAAAGTGAAAGTGTTAAGCAAAACATTCATTTCATTAAATAAGAAGACACGCTGCAGGTGTTGAGGCGTGTCTTCTTTTCTGATAACAGAACTCTCTTAATACAGGTGGATAATTTTGAAAATTACAACAATTAAGTGCTATAATTCAAGTATGAATATGCATTCAGAGGAGGAAAACCAATGGATTTAGCTTATAGAGATAAAGCTTACGAATATGCCAAAAGATTCGAATCTAGCTATGACGATTATGATGAACGCTATAAGGTGCACAATAATCCGACGGTGTGGCGATTTATGCCGCTGTCTGATTTTCAAGATTTACTGGAAACCAATGCGCTTTTTTTCGCAAAACCTGATGCATTTTCGGACCCTCTTGAAGGATGCTCTTCAATGTGGAACATAGAAGAGTTAAGAAAAAAAGGCGAACGTCATAACCGTACCTCTAGAACCTATATAAGAAAAATCCATGAATTTTCTGCTGTTTCATCCTGGCATATCAATGATTACGAAGCCGCTGGAATGTGGGATCTATATTTAAAGGGGAATGATGGCGTAGCTATTAAAACCACCTATGAAAATTTATTGTGCAGTATTAAAGATTTACGCTATAAAATCTTCTCTGGAAAAGTGCAGTACATAGACTTCCAAAAAGAAATGGTCAGTCATTCTGTATATGACACGTTATTTTACAAGCGCAAATCCTATCAGCATGAAAATGAATTGAGGCTTGTTATTGTAGCAAGTCGCATACACGCTTGGAAGCTGCAAAAGCTATTCGAAATTCAAGGTATTTCCGCAAATCAATGGCAAAAACGAATGGATATCCTTGAAAAAAGATCGTATGATTTTTCTCACGAGCATGGTAACCTCCTTACATGTAATTTACATCAGCTGATCAATGAAATTTACGTATCACCAAGAAGTGCTCAAAGCTGCGTAGATGAAGTAAAAGCCCTTGCTAAAAAACACGGACTCGCTTATAAAAAGGTCACTCAGTCCGACTTATATAGGGACTATATTTACTAAATGCTAGCGAAGTACACAAAAGCTTAATCAAAAATGATTAAGCTTTTGTGTTACATATTCTATATTTTCATGCATTTCCTCATATAAAATAAAACAAACCTCCAAAGCCTATACGTATTAGAATGATGAAGCGAGCTGTATCATTTATGATCGCGAGATGATTACGCACGTAGAACGAGAAATTAATGAAGATAAAACAAATAGCCGTAGATTAACCAAAAGAGTAATAGATGAAATACCTAAATGGGAACGTTCTCTAAAAAACACCCCAGAGTGGATTTATTATTATTTTTGAAAAAATAACCAAATCGTGTTTTGTTTATTTTTTTCCGGGTATACATTCTATGTAAGGCCAATACAAGAAAGGAGAGACTGTACACATGCATTGTTTTACAGCGACTTCAAGAAACGTATTGAGCACCTTAGAAGGAAGATTTGTTTTGATTACAAAAGGCACATTGGTAAACAATCGTTATACTAAGTGCTAGGCTGTCTAATTCAGACAGAATACTCGACTATTCAAACATAACATTCAGTATAAAAAAGAAGATGCGTACTAAGCGCATCTTCTTTTTTGTTAACTCTATTTTCCCTCCTTTTTTGTACTTCGTCTCATTTTTACGCATAAAGTAATAAAAAGGAGGGGGTTATGCTGTGTGATTATGAACAGGAGTTAACGATTCACCGAAAAGATGCTACTCAAAAGACTGCAGCGACTAATGCTGATACTTATAAAAACATAGACTGGGAACAAGTGAAATTAGAACAAAATCTTGCGGATTACCAAGCTCTTGTACGCGTACCTTTTCCTCTGATTTTCAAAAAAAATCAGCTGTATCCTGTATGGGATTTAAGAAAGTACGCTTTTTTATTTGAACAATCTACACCTGCTACTGTCCACCCTAAACTGTGGGAACAAGGAAAATTAAATGTACAAGCCGGCTTATATCAAGTAACTGAAAATATCTTTCAAGTCAGAGGCTTTGATATGGCTAATATTACATTTGTTAAAGGAAAAACGGGATGGATTGTTATTGATTGCTTGACGTCAAAAGAAACAGCAGAAGAAGCACTTAAACTAGTAAACCAGCACTGCGGGAAGCGTCCCGTTAGAGCCGTTATCTTCTCACATTCACATATAGACCATTACGGTGGAGTTTTAGGAGTATTACCTGACTCAACACAAAATAAAACTAGTAAAGTTTATGCTCCTGCTGGGTTTATGGATGCGGTTATCGATGAAAACGTCACGGCAGCCACAGCAATGACACGAAGAAGTCAATATATGTACGGTATTCAACTGCGACGCGATGAAAAAGGCCTAATTGACAACGGTATCGGAAAAGAAATTTCATTTGGAACAATCACGCTTATTAAAGGAATAGAAGAAATTCGTCCTTCCGAACCTCATTCTTATGTAAGTAAGAAAATTGACGGCGTCTCATTTCGGTTTCAGCTTACGCCAGGAACGGAAGCGCCTGCTGAAATGAACATCTATATTCCTAGTGAAAAGTCTCTGTGTATTGCAGAAAACTGTACGGCCACTCAGCACAACCTCTATACGCTCAGAGGAGCAAAAGTAAGAGACGCAGCAGCATGGTCAAGATACTTGCAGCAAGCAATCGATTTGTTTGGCCAAGAGCTAACAACTGTATTTGGGGTACATAATTGGCCAAGGTTCGGAAACGAGTCGTGTATTACCTATATCGAAAACCAACGAGATGTTTATCAATATATTCATGATCAGACATTAAGGCTCATGAATCAAGGATATACCATTGATCACGTCGGCCGAATGATGAAGCTGCCAGAAATCCTATCTCACGAGTGGTATACCAACGGTTTTTATGGAACGGTTAACCACAACGCAAAAGCGGTTTATCAGCGCTATATGGGCTGGTATAACAGCAATCCTGTAGATTTAAATAAACTGTTTCCTGAAGAGTCAGCTAAGAAGTATGTAGAGTATATGGGCGGAGCGGACAACATTGTCAAAAAAGCGCAGTGCTGTTTTCAACAAGGCGACTACCAATGGGTAGCTGAAGTGACCAAACAAGTTATTTATGCTGACCCTCACCATGTGAAGGCAAAACTTTTATGTGCAGACGCGCTTGAACAGTTAGGGTATACAGCTGAATCTGGCCCTTGGCGAAATGAATATTTAACAGGAGCCAAAGAACTTCGTTTAGGTAATATACCGCTTCCTGCCAACATTATCACAAAAGAAGTATGGGATACACTTCCTTTAAAAAATATTTTAGAACTATTTAGCATTCGCGTAGATGGATTAAAAGCAGGTGCATGTAACTATCGTATATTGTTTGTGATACCCGATCGTAATGAAGTAGCTCTTACAGAACTTAAGCATGGAATCTTTAGGTATTTTGGAGATACGCGAAGGAAAGCTGAGGTGACGGTAACGATGTGGCAAGATACCTTATATCGACTCACAACTACAAATGATCACTCTTATAGCTCGGTCCTATTTGTTCAAGGAGATAAATCGAAATGGGATTTCTTTTTGTCTTGTCAGGATTCTATCGATCCAAACTTTAATATTGTGACACCTGTTTCTAAAAAATAAAGTACCTGATTACAGCTCAGAAAGCACATCGTTGATTTTCTGTTCAAAGCAGCTGTCGCATGTGAAGATTTCTTTTTCTTGAAAAGATGTTAGCCTTTCTCCGCAGATGGAACAGCATTCTATACAGTGATTGTTTGGTTCTTGTTCTTTTCTTTCATGTAACATAGCACTTTCCTCCTTTGTAGTATAAATAGTTTGTCTTATTTCTTTAAGTATATACTAATATCAGCCTATGCAGGGAATATAAGGCTTGCTAATGCAGATTATTTATAATATAAAAGCGTTGTAAAGGAGCGGAAATTGGCACAGGAATTGCATGTTAAATCGTTGAGGAAATTCAATGATTAATATGGGGTGAACAGAATGTCTATTACAAAAACAGCTAGTGAATTAAAAAAAGAACAGCAGCAAGAACAGGAATCACTTAATTTATTTTTATCTACTCAAACAGTTATTCAAGAAGCGCTTCAAAAGCTGGGCTATGGTGAAGAAGTGTACCATTTATTGAAAGAACCGCTGCGCATGATGACGGTTCGCATTCCGGTTAAAATGGATAACGGATCGGTAAAAGTCTTCACTGGCTACCGCTCTCAGCATAATGATGCTGTTGGGCCTACTAAAGGAGGCGTACGCTTTCATCCTGAAGTAAATGAAGAGGAAGTGAAGGCATTATCCATTTGGATGAGTTTAAAATGCGGGATTGTCGACCTTCCGTACGGCGGCGGTAAAGGCGGAATTGTATGTGATCCAAGAAACATGTCTTTTGGTGAACTAGAACGACTCAGCCGCGGCTATGTAAGAGCCATCAGTCAAATAGTTGGGCCTACTAAAGATATTCCTGCACCGGATGTCTATACAAATTCTCAAATCATGGCGTGGATGATGGATGAATACAGCCGACTGCGTGAGTTCGATTCTCCTGGTTTTATTACCGGAAAACCTATCGTACTCGGAGGATCTCAAGGACGCGAAACTGCAACGGCTAAAGGAGTAACCATTTGTATAGAAGAAGCTGTTAAAAAGAAAAACCTTAACTTGCAAGAAGCACGGATTATTATTCAAGGCTTCGGAAATGCCGGAAGTTTTCTTGCTAAGTTCATGCATGATGCAGGAGCAAAAGTAATTGGCATTTCAGACGCATACGGAGCTCTTTATGATCCGCTTGGTCTTGATATTGATTACCTGCTTGATCGACGCGATAGTTTTGGTACGGTAACGAATTTATTTACCAATGTGATGACAAACGAAGAACTATTAGAAAAAGAATGTGATATTTTAGTACCCGCAGCCATTTCGAATCAAATTACGGTTCGCAACGCTCATCGCATTAAAGCTTCTATTGTAGTAGAAGCAGCGAACGGACCGACTACGCTTGAAGCTACGCGCATTTTAGATGAAAAAGGCGTACTTTTAGTGCCAGATATTTTAGCGAGTGCTGGAGGCGTAACGGTTTCATACTTCGAATGGGTGCAAAATAATCAAGGCTACTACTGGTCTGAAGAAGAAGTGGCTTACAAGTTACGCAAGGTAATGGTGGATTCATTTGAAACGGTCTATCAAATCTCTCAAGAAAATAACGTAGACATGAGACTTGCTGCTTACATGGCAGGAATCAAAAAATCAGCTGAAGCTTCCCGTTTCCGCGGCTGGGTATAAGATAAAAAAACGATTTGGGCTCTATGTTCCAAATCGTTTTTTGATTTGACAAAACTGCCAAATAATTAAAAGAAAACACGCTTAAAAAACAAACACGCTTAAAAAATTGGCATATTTATCGCAACCCGAATAAGGGCAAAACAATTGACAGTGAGAATGATTTTCAATTATTCTATATATAAGATATATACATACCTATACTAATAAATTGAATGTAGAAAAGGAGACAGAAAGCATGAGCGTATTAGATATTATTAAAGCCAGAAGAACGATTGGGGCCATGCAAGACAAAGACGTATCAGAAGATGCTATTAACCTTATGTTAGAAGCCGGCACTTGGGCTCCTAATCATAAAAAGACAGAGCCTTGGAAGTTCCGCGTGTTTACAGGGGATTCACGCGTTCGTTTAGGAGACGAAATGGAACGTATTATGAAGCAAAAAACTGCTCACTTAAGTGAAGAAGAAGCGTTGAAAAAAACAACAAAAGCAAAAAAAGGACCGCTTCGCGCTCCTGTCATTATTGCTGTAGCAGTAAGCCCTTCTGGAAAAGTGCCTGAAATTGAAGAAATCTCTGCCGTAGCGGCAAGCATACAAAATATGCTATTAGTAGCGGAAGAACAAGGTCTGGCTACAATTTGGAGAACCGGTGAAATTGTCTATCAGTCAGAACTGAATGACTTTTTATCTCTAGAAGGAGACGATAAGCTCTTAGGCTTAATTTACGTCGGACATCCTAATAAAGAAGCTTCATCAAAACGTATTCCATATCAAGATAAAACGATTTGGTATCGTTAAAAGGTTATTCCCATGTTTCTATAAATAAAAGGCAGCAGCTCAATTTATGAGCTGCTGCCTTTTTTATTGTTTTTGAAAAGTGGCATAAAGAAATTTAATGCCACCATGCAGCGGCATCAATTTGCACTTTTATGGGTTTACCTGCAGCAGTTCTTTTTAGTATCTTATCGCGAACTTCTCTGGTTTCCGTAACTACTAGTCAAAGCAAAATAGGAATTGTCTGTGTTCAGTCTTCTTTGCGAAGACCAAAATAATAAGTACACGCCAAACCGAAGATAATGGGCGGCAAAAGAAAGACGATCATTTAACGGTCACCTTCCTTTCGGATGATTGAACGTCTACTTTCTGCGTTGGGGTAGCAGTGTTGACAAAGAAGATGCCTTTTAACTTTGAGTATTCCATCAATACTAATAGCAAACTCATCGCAAGAAGCGGAACACACACCACTTTGGCAGGAATGTTGAAACAATAGTTAAGGACGGTGATGTTGGCAATAATGGGGAGAAAAATAATGTTCCCTAGTGTCGCGGTACGCGGAATCACCAATAACAACGCAGCTAATAATTCGCCAGCGGCAATAAAATAGTTGTAGAAATCGGAATACCCAAAGAAATACCACGCCAGTTTCATCGCAGAATCTTTTGTTGAATCAAACACGAAATCGCCTGTTATAAATTGTCCTGGGTAGATTTTGGCCATTCCATAAATAAGAAACGTAATAGCCATGGTCCACCTTAGGGTCGCAAGAATACTTAAACGAAATTTCTCTTTTGTTGATAAACGCATTGTTTTCCTCCATTTGTATGCTTAGTCCAAAAATCGCATTTTGGCTTCAGGGGTCGGCAACATACATGACGTTTGTTTTCCAAACCACTTATACCGATTACGTGCAATGAAACGATAGAGCAGGTTTCGAATGAACGAGGGAACCACTTGGAAACACGCCATTAGTTGAATGGGTCCTCGAAGCTGGCGGACAATATGTAGGATAGCTGTAGACTCTGTGTAAAGATTCCCGTTCATAAGAAGAATAACCGAGTGAAGTGGTGGATGCTCATGGTTATGCTTACGCAGCAAGGTTCCCGCAGTATCAGATTGAAGCGACGCAAAACGAAATAGAGCACGTGGATCTCGTTTGATAACAAACTGTACCCATCCGTTGCAAAGGTTGCAAACACCATCAAATAGAATAATAGGATGGTGTGATGGATTTGGCGGCATGACGTTTCTCTCCTTCCTTTTTTATGAATATTTACTAAAATAAGTATAATTGTTTACGTGTGGGACTACAAGACATAAGGGTAAAAGTAGAAATGTTTTATGTGAGTTCAAGTGAATTTAAGCAAGAAAACAGAGTCAAATACAACACTGTTTTTGTTTGAATTTGAATGTAGCAGCTTATCTAATAAACTTCTACTTTTTTGTGTTTCTTATAAACAACTAAAAATTTTTCCTTTTTTAACAAAATGTAAAACTATTCCTGTTTTGAAACGTACTAGATATAGTGGGGATTTACGAGGTAGATGTAATAAAAGCGTGAACTACCTTTGCTACTACAAAAAAGAAACTTACTTCGAGGTGAAGACGTGAAAAATAAACATATTTTAGAGGTGAAAAATTTAACTAAAGTTTATAAAGGAGAGGGCTATGAAGTTACTGCACTAAATGATATATCCTTTCAGTTAAGGGTAGGTGAAATGGTTGCTGTTATGGGAACAAGTGGTTCAGGAAAAAGCACACTGCTGAACATTTTAGGAGCACTGGATGAACCAACTAGTGGAACGATTAAATTAAAAGGAATGCTTTCAAAAGATATGTTCCAAGAACCTCAAGCTTCAGCGTACAGAAGAGATAATATTGGATTTATCTTTCAATCATTCCACTTATTAAAGGATTTATCTGTAGAAGAAAACATAGCTCTGCCGCTCGTTTTAAAGGGACTTACATCGGATGTAATTGATTTAAAAGTAAATAACGTTGTCGAGCTCTTGGGCTTAACAGCTTGGAAAAAACACCGTCCTGTACAACTGTCAGGTGGACAACAGCAGCGCGTAGCTATAGGAAGAGCAATTATAACTGAACCACCTATTATTCTGGCAGACGAGCCTACAGGTAACCTTGATTTTAATACTTCCGAAGTCATACTACACACACTAGTAACTACAAAAAATGAACTTAGCCAAAGCATACTTCTTGTTACTCACGACCCTAATGTAGCTACTTATGCAGATCGCGTTCTATTCTTTCATGATGGCTCTATTGTCGATACATATATCTGTAGCGGAAATAGTGATTTGGATCATATACTAGAGAAGTTTAAGCTTATTACAAAAGTCGAGAGTCCTAAGATATGAAAACACTACAAGGTTTAGCTTTTCGTTTATTTAAGTCCAATAAATTTATAGTGTTTTCATCTATTGTAAGTATAGCTATTTCTACGATGCTTGTACTTAGTATGGTTTTATTCTCTTTTAATGCGCAGGACACATTAAAAAGTCAATTAAAACAAACTTACGGTGAGATGGATTTGTCTGTAGGGTTTGAGATGGATCAAGGCAAAATTTTGACATCGACTTTAGTGGAAGAAATTCACCAGGATAAAATGGTAGATAAGGTATCAAAAGTATCTATTGCTCATTTGAATCTAAATAAACTAAATACCTCTATCTATACAGTAGGTGTCGAAAATGATTATTTAGCTAAAAGTCGGTATCACTTTTCCAAACCGTTGAATAAGAATTCTGTCGCAATGAACAAAGGACTAGCTAAAGATTTACACGCAAAAGTAGGAGATAAAGTTCTTATAGAAAACAAAACATATACATTAGCAGAAACGGTAAAAGATTTATCCGCTACTGGGGTAGCTCCAGATATGCTAATACTTAATCAAAAAAACGTAAAAGACTATATTCAAGCAAAAGAAAAAAGCAGCGCAGAAGCAACTTATTTATTAATAAAGGCACACAAGAATGAGAGCGCCTTAAAGTTGGCCGATCGTATAAAATCTTATAACAAGAACTTACGTATTGATATAGCTGAACAAGATGCAGGCGTGCAAAATAATTTACAATCCTTACATACATTTATTATTGTTTTATCGGCATTGGTGTTAATTATCACGTCTCTTATTCTCATTTCAAACTTTGAGATTTTGCTTTACAAGATGAGGAATCAGTTCGCCATTATGCGTTCAATAGGAGCCAGTGCTAAACAGATTAGCAAGATTATCATACTTCAAAGCACCGTTATAAACACCGTAGGTACAGGTATAGGATTTTTGCTAACCTTTTGCAGTCAAAGGTACTTATATAGCTGGTTAGGAAAAGTGTCAGAAATACCTTCCTTTCCATCTGACTTTAACGTAGGTACTGCCATTACCCTTACAGTTGTAATGTTTGTTATTATTCAATTCTTTTTACTCGTTCCAGCTTATCGAAGTACAAAAGTATTGCCCCTAAAAACAATGCAGACGAACGAGAAAATTAACTATGGTTTTTCCAAGACAAGAGTAGTAGTTTTCAAGGTACTATTAGCACTGTCCTTATTTTTAGTTATAGGAAGCCAAGTATTTCCTACAAGAGGCACATACGGACCTGGGATGTTGCTAATTACAGTTATTTTAGTTTTGCTTGCCTTTATACTAATCTTTCCTATCATAGTGACTAAAGGATTAAAATGGTTTTTGCCATATGGACAAAAAATATTTGGAAAAGAATTTTATATTGCGGTAAAAAACCTAATTCCCCAAGTTAAAAAAAACACAATGATTATCTTAATAATATGCGGATTAATGATCATTACTGTATTTGGGTCAATTACATTTAGAACCATACAAATTAATGGACTAACCTACTTAAAAAAAGAATATGTAATGCCTATTATTGTGGAAACTCGCCTTGATGATTCAAAAATAGATGTAGAAGAACTAACTAGAAAGGCTGAACAATTACCTAACGTAAAAAGCGTTAGCAACATGAGTAATCAGGGCTTAGGAGAGATTTTAAATTCAAAAAAGGTTGCGGATATTCGTTACAATGTGGTTGACTTGAAAAGATTGCAGAAGCAAGGACTTCTAGAGGACTTCTCGTATGTAAAAGGAAGTAATAAAGAGAATAGTATAATAGTGTCTGAAAAATTTGCTGAAAGTCATGATTTAAAAGTAGGTCAGGTACTCCATTTAGGTATGTATGTTGAAAATCAAGATGAATCAATGGTAGAGGGAAATATAATACCTAAGGGAGATTATGTGGTAACAGCTATACCTAATCACCTTCTTGACAATAATGAAGCATTTTTAGATTGGAAAAGCAACAAGTTTAAAGATGTAGATTTTTACCGCCTATACATAGATGCTACGGATGTAAAGGCCGCTGTAAAAGAAATTGAAGGTTTAAAAAGCCAGTATCCCGAATTAAAGGTAAGCAGCTATAATCAATCTGTTAAAGAAGCAAACGAAATGTTTTATCAGCGCTGGGGAATTTTTATAGTTGTTATTGCCACGTTGGTTGTTTCTACCATGGTAGGAGTATTTAATTCATTGGCAAATAATATTTACTCAAAACGAAAAGAATTTGCTGTTTTACGCGCGATGGGCATGACGCCAAAATCCATTCGTAAAGTCATTCTTTCACAGGTGAATTTATATATTACGATTGGAGTAATATGTGGAATTGTAATGGGACTTTTAGTGACATTAATTCTGCTATTAATGGATCCAGGGAAGTTTGTTATAGCTTATAAAACGATTCTTTCTGTAGTAGTATCAATACTTGTAGTTAGCACTTTTTTATTCTCATACGTAAGTCGAAAAATATCTGGACAAGATCTTTCTATAGAGCTTACTAATGATAATAGGTGACTTCTCATGTAGATATATTATAATATTAATAAGACCCAATCTCTTTGTAGAGGTTGGGTCTTATTAGTTTCTATGTTATTTATTTAACAACAACGTTCCCTACATATTGTGCGTAGCCTCTATCAGTTTGAAGTTCTAGCACATAAACATAGTTTGAAGTTCTAGCACATAAACATAATTCCCTTTTTTCTTTGGGAACGTAAAAGTTCTATCTTGTTCGTTTATACTAATATCTTGCTTCGCATTACTAGTACTTATTGTATAAGAACTAATGTCATTAACAAGAAAATCTTCGCTGTCAAACCTTAAATTTCCTGGTGTTTCAGGGGCTACAGCTAGCTGTTGCTGCTTTTTAGCTCTATTTATACCATTCCTTGTATTTGTTTCCTTTCTGTACTGTTTTCCTTCTTCGTCTCGCCAATCTACATTAGTTTCTTTCAGTTCAACATCCAAAACATCATTGGCCGATAATGTAACCGTAGGGGGAGAGAAGTCATATTCTTCGCCTATACACCCTGATAATTCAACGATAATAAACGTAAACAGAGATAATTTTATAAACCCTTTCATATATAATGTCCCCCTTAACTAGTAAAAAAAAATTGCTGCTTAATTTCTTGGAACAGGGGAGAGGTAATAATAAATATCATATTCTTTATCAATATGAGGGACTACTTCAGTATCGGTACGGGTTTCAATTGTCATATTTGATTTTGTTGGGGTACCGGCATAAAAATCGTACTTTACACCTTTTGGAGTCGTTATTTCACTAGTGATATCTGTATTTCCCTTTGATTGTTTGATAATAGCTGGATTCCCATTAAAATACCAACGGGTTTTTTGATCCTTTTGAGTTAATGTAGCTGTTCCTACACCTACATTCGATTTTTCTTTAATTGTATAGATAACAATCTTTTCGTTATCTACATATTTGCTTTCACCGATAATATCTTGTATTCCTGTAGACTCTTTTTTTGCATTTTCAAAGGCTTCATCTTCACTAGAATAGAATTCCACATCTTTTTTACTGTGTACGTTCGTTGCTGAACAAGCCGTTAGTATACTGGCTGACAGTAGAGATGCGAGTAATGCAGAATATACCTTTTTCATACAAACCTCCATTTTATTAATTTCTTTAACTTTAATCTTAATATAAATAGTTAAAATAATCCATTTATGTGATATAGTTGTTCAGTATGTAAAAGTTAAACAACAAAGAAATGGAGTTTCACAATGAAGAATTCAAGAAAGATAGCAGCAGGAGTAGCTGTTCTAATTGTTGCTTTTAGTTTAATGGGATGTACCTCAAAAGAATCAATTAGCAAAAGTACAAAACAAGAAGAAGCCCAAAAAGAAATGAAAATAGAGTTAACGTTTCTCCAAAATGAATGTGATCGTCTTATTAATAAAGATGAGGATGTAGAAAAAACGTTTCAAAGTTATAAAAATGATTTTAATTTGTTATCTGTGTCCGTTAACAGTACTGCAAAGGTTAATAAAATGAATAATGACGAGTTAGAGGTAAGTATCAATAACCTTGAAAAAGATGTGGACAAACTAAATGGAGAAGAGGCTTTAAAAGCTTATACAAAATACACTTCCCCTAAAACAATATATAAAGTGACAATGATGGACAATATGCGTTCTGTTGTAGATGCCACCGATCGAAACGATAAAAGTATAGACTTCTTCTATGATCACCTTCACTCTTCGCAAAAAGAAACTAACAGGGATATAAAACCTACGGTTAATGACATAAAGAATGGACCGGTATACAAACTGAGTATAGTGCAAGATGAATTACAAAAGCATGGAGATGATTTTAGTAAAGAACAGCTTGAACAGTTGGAAACAGCAACGAAAGGTTTTGATTATTCTTTGGATACTCAATTAAAAACCCTGAGATCATATAAAAACATTGTTAACAATCCGTACACAAGTAATAATTATGACTATGAAGAAGAAGAGAAATATAACGGAGCCCGCACGTACCTTACTGATTTTGAATCGAATTTAGGTGTTGCTAAGCCTGAGTATTAAAAACGTATGAAATGGAGGCCAACTATGAAAAAGCATAAAAAAATGTTAATTGCATTTTAATGTTTTTTAAGTCTTTCGATGTTGTAATTCAGCCCATTCAAGAAATAAAAAAGCTGAGACCTAGTGTAAATAGGAGCTCAGCTTTTTTAGTATAAACTAATATTTATATCTTCTTTCGTCTGACCAAAATGAAATGTCCTGCAACCGCTAAAGCAATAGCTAATGCAATATTCTTTACAGCTAACAGGATAATCCTTGGATACAACTGCATATCTATAGAGAATGACATTACGTTATATATCGGAATGTCCCTAGTCGTCCAATATTTGACCGCTATATATGTTAATAAAATAAATAGCGGAATAGCAATGTTTCGTGATAATACCATAAGGAAAAATCCTAAGTAACAGTACAACACAGTTTGAGGAACATAAATAATAGTTAAATTAAATAATGATATGTAAGGATAAGGGTACCTTAATGTAATAGAAATCAGTAATACAAAAAATGCCGCTAGAAAAATAAGAAAGAAAGATGTCACTCTAATAAGGCCGTAAGATAAAATAGGTTTCGAGGAGTTAGGTGTTAACTCAGCTGTTTTATCTTTATCAGCAGAGTGATTTAAAAATAAGTATACGGACCACCAACCGGCTATAGGACATACAACAAATTCTATTATTCTTGATATATATTGAAGACTTTCTAGATCAGGGGAAAAGCATGTATAAAGTATTGCAATTAAAATAATTAAAAAAGGTACATAGAAGTCTATACCCATTGATTTAGCTTCGGACGAGATGTTTATTTTTTTAACGAAGGCCATTAGCATTTTCCTTTCTCTTAATTATAAGAGCGTAGTTACAGAAATAACCAAGTGTAACTGGTAGAGTTCTTACGCATCAAATTAAGAAGTTACTAGTGTATAATTAAAACATATTTAGAAAAAAAAGTAAAATAAAAATGTGATAATTTGTTAATATAAAAATTGAAGAAGATTACGCGTTTAGTAAACCTCCCCAAACTCCAAAAACGTATCCTTCCTATAAAGTTTTTGAAGTTTGGGGAGATTAACAAAAAGTGCTTGTGTATTTAAATATCCAAGCACTTTTTTGTATGAATTATTTTAACTAGAAAGATTAATCAGGTGGCAGATACCTAAAATTTACAAAAAAGTGTAATTATTATAAAATTTAGTTAGCTGTAATTTAAAAAGAAGTGATTTCTATAGGGGGAGAGAGTATGAGTTTAAAAGAAAGAGCAACTAAAGAGTTTAAAGAAAAGATAGATAGCGACGAAGAAATTAGAGAATCTATTTTAACTTACTATGAATGTGAAAGTGGATTTTCGGGACTTGTAGGTGTACCAAATGGAAATTCTGTACCTATTCGAGGTGTTTTAGCTTATACAGAAAAAAGCCTACTTTTTTACGGAGAAGTTTTCTCTAAGTTGCCTATTATATTACATATCCCATTCAATAAAATCAGAGAAATAAAAACTGGAAAGCAAATCCTTACAATTTTCAAATCAACTCTTACGATGGTTGTTGTTCATGATGATCAAGAAGTTTTCTCTACACGGGGAAACAAGGAGGACTTTTCTAGGTTGGAGTCGTTTTTTGAAAATGTGAATGAAGAAGTATTTCTTGCTAAATAGGTAGTACCAAGGATAAGCCTAGACTTAAAAATTAGGCTTATCTTGGTATGGCGTTCGCTAATAACGTACTTTTAAGAAAGGATTTGGTTGTGTATATAGAAAATACGTTAGACGTTAGGATGCTATTTCAGTTCAGAGAGAGGTGGTAAGTATGCGTAAAAGAGATAAAGGGTTTTGGATAGCTTACCTTGTGTTTGCAATTATTATGCTATTAATCTACAAATATATACCGGCTGAAAACGGATTTCTCGTTATTGTTTTGTTTCCTCTAATTTATTGGTTCATCTACGAATTTATATTAAGGTCTAAGAAAAGAAGAAGCAATGGTTAAGGAGGGGCGATTTGCTTGTTTTGGAATTATCTTAACATGTCAACAGGACTTATAATAGCTTTAGCAAACATTTTTAATTCTGCATTCCAAGGAAGTATGCGTTGGATTATGGTTGGGTGTGGTTTGTTAATTTTTATATACAATTTAATAGTAACTTTTGATCAAAAACAAAATGGAGCGGTTAATCAAAATAAAGAACAGAACTAACTAAAAGGCTCGTGGAGAACAAGTTCATTTTAAGCAAAATTTAATGAAGAGGGACATTTCGAAAAGAAGTATAAACATTTACCTAGTAGATTGCCAAGAAATTTTAGCTTCTAAATTCTATATAAGTAAAAGGGCTATCGAGATTGAAAGGAAGAGAGTGAAATAAAAATTAAAAAAACAAAGTTATTAAACATATTAGGACTTTTATTAATAATGAGCGCTACGCTTTATCCAGCTGGCTACATAAAATCACTTTATACTTTCATAGCGCTATATGGTGTAGGTATGACTGTAATTTTAACTGTAGGAATTGTATCTAGAAAAAGGCGTTAATTGTTTTAGGGAGTTTAAAGTACTTAAATTCACTTTTTTTATAGGTGAGGTAACGAAGATTCTGGAGTGAAAATTTTATAGGAAAGAGGGAAGTAATGGACGTTCAAAAGGTAGCAAACTTATTTTTGATTTTTGTCTTAATTGCAGCAGGCATTTCCTTGGTAATTGGCTTTGTTGTTGCTGTGAGAAGTACAAACTATAAGAAGGGATACATAAGTACTTTTATATCCAGTGTTTTCTTTTTAATACTTATTGTGAACTGGTATGATAAAGCATCTTCAAACGTTTTTATGGGGACAATACCTTGGATTTTAAATGTTATTGCCGTCATTATTGTGTTACCACTGTACGTGTTAGTTGCTCGCTTTATATTTAAAAAGGTTACAAAAGGACAAAAAGGAACAAAAGAAAAGATTATTGGTTAAATTACTTTCTTTCATCGTTTTTTTTAATCTTCACGATTTTAAATAAATGAAGATACACAAAATCTTTTTTTATCAATATCCTGTTAGAGAAAGTGATTGATATCATTTTCTGTAAAGGAGAGAACGTCTATGATTAAAGTCAACCAACAAATTGTGAAAATAAGTGATCTAAATAATAGTTCGTTAACGAAAGAAAAAGCAGACATTTTAAAACAGATGGATGCCTATAGGGAAGTGTATGAGTATGCTACATTTGACCAGCTTGATTTTGATGTATCTGTTAAATTACAAATTATTGAATCGTCTGTATTGCTGCGTAAAAGCGGCGCCAGGTTTGCTACATTTGCACGTTCTAGGTGTAACGAAAAGTATTGGAAACGAACCGATAGCGGAGGGTTTCAGCTACTGCCTACCGTTTCTCCTCATCAGGCCATCGATGATATTTTTTACAACGGACACGAATATGCGTTTGAGTGCGCGACGGCTGTTATCATCATCTTTTACAAAGCTGTATTAAATAATATTGGAAAAGCAAACTTTAACAGGCTTTTTGCTGATCTTTACTTACACGATTGGCAATACGATGAAGATCTTGAGCTCCATGGTTATAAAGGATCTGACTACTTGCCTGGAGACTGTGCGTATTTTAAAAACCCTGATTATAATCCTGAGACTCCTCAGTGGAAAGGTGAAAACACAATTGTATTAGATGAAACTTTATATTTTGGTCATGGAATTGGAATTACAACGCGGGAAAGAATTATTGAAGTGTTAAATTTAAAGAGAAAAGACAACGCAAAGCAATCAGCTTACCTGTCAGATGAAATTGTCAGGCTTCACACCGCTCACCTCAGTTATTTTGCAGTTAGATACGAACCTGTTGTTTGGTACGACAGAAACAGCGCTATTATTTCCACCATTGGGTCGATTACGTATGTAGCTTGATTGATCAAGGTTTTGATACTTTGGTCTTTTTTTTGTAAAAAGGAAAGAATTACATGAAGGTAAATTTAAGAATTCAAAAGGATTTTATGTATAAAAGAAGAATCCATTTAATACACAGGTCTTAAAACTAAAAGGAAAGGAGGAGATTACCATTAAAAATCGTGATAAAAGACGCAAGAGAAAACGCGGCGCATTAAAAGATTATCTAAAAAATAAGCTAGGTCAGCTAAAACCGAAGCCAAATAAAGGACCTGTCTCAAATTTGAAGTCTTCTGCTTAAAACATCCCCCTAGTTTTTATATAGGGGGATGTTTCTTTTGAATTTTCTTTTATTTTAAGGTTTAAATGTTATGAGTGGCATTTAAGGGATAATTTGTGCACAATAGACATTGAATAGTTTATCTAATACGACAACGTAAGGAGAGATTAGACGATGGAAAACATGATTTTAAAACATATGGACGTTGTAAGAGGAATTACGATTAGTATCCTTGAAAAAACAACAGAAGAGGCAGCGGACATCACACCAAAAGGATTCAATAACAATATCCGCTGGAATCTTGGACACATTGCCTTTATTCAAGAAAAACTTGTGTTTGGCTTAGCTGGTGAACCGATGCAAACGCCAGAGAGTTATGAAAGCTTTTTCGGCGCAGGAACAAAACCTGCAGATTGGACGGAGGCTGCTCCTTCTCTTGAAGAAATTGCGAATGTGTTGAAAGATCAAGCACATCGTATTAAAGAGTTCATGCCCCAGCAGTTTGATAAGCAGTTAATCACACCTTTTACAAACAAAGCCGGCATCAACTTTACAACAGTTGGTGAAACGTTTTTATTCAGCTTCTATCACGAAGCGATGCATGTAGAAACGATTAAACAAATCGGGAAAGCTGCAGCTGCACAATAAGAAAATAAAAAAGAATAAATCACATATTCTTTATAACTATTTTACATAGCGCCTATGCATATACTGATCTATACAGCGCATAAGATGTAACATGAGCTGCTTTTCCTAATGCAGTTCGCAAGGAGGTGACAACGTGAAATTTCTTTCAGGTTTAACAACTCTTCTTGTGATTTTAGGCGGTTTGAATTGGTTAGCTGTAGCATTAGGCGTGAATGTAGTAGAAGAGCTATTTGGCTCTTGGGATTGGTTAGTAACAACGATTTATTGGTTAGTTGGCCTGTCTGCTCTTTATCAAATTTTTGATAAGTTCTTCGGAACGGGAGCGAGTGTCAAAAGCAAAGCGCTATAATAAATATTATTTTTTATTATCTTTTTAGGGAGTTTGAATGTATATTCAAACTCCCTTTTTCATGGATAAAAGACGTGACATTCTTACAAAATATGGTAAAATAAGGTAATAACCAAAAAATAGGAGGAATGAGATGGAGCTTTGGGGTGTAGTACCTATCTTAGTGTTTGGAGTTCTTTATATAGGAATCATTGCTGGTATTATAGCTGTTATCGTTATAGTGTTAAAGCGAATGAAGGAGAGAAATCAATATTTACGTGAAATACGGGATGAACTGAGAAATCAAAACAGAGCAACTATAGCAGAAAATAAAGAATAGAAGAGGGTTTAATAGATGAAGAAAAGTGTACTTCCTATATTTTTTATCGTAAATCTTTTTTTATTTACTGTTTATTATTTAATCAAGGATACATCTTTCAGCTAAAGAATCTACCTTACATATGGGCTATTTATTTACTTCTTGGCACCTGTTTAGCTTTTTATTATATGCTGCGATATAAACCAAAAAAAGACGGACAGGTGTTGCTTTCAATCGGCATTTTAACTACAAGCATTAGTTCACTTGGCTGTTTAGGTTTCTTTTACTTCTTTTATCACGCGATGGGCGGATAAAGAGCACCAAAAGCAGGGACTTCAGTGAAAGTCTCTGCTTTTTATATTTGGATCTATTGTATAATAGAAAAAAAGAAATGAATGCAGGAGGGGAACTATGCGAATTGTTTCGCTTTGTCCAAGCAATACAGAACTAATAGCGTATTTAAAATGTGAGCATTTGCTCGTAGCAATTGATGATTATTCCGATTGGCCGCAGTCTATTCAAGGTCTGCCGCGTTTAGGTCCCGATTTATCTATTAATATGGATGCGGTGGAAGAAGCTAAACCCGATTTAGTCCTAGCATCACTAAGCGTTCCTGGAATGGAGCGAAATATTGAAGAACTTAAAAAACGAAAGCTTCCTTATGTCGTATATAATCCTAATTCGCTAAAAGATATCCGTCAAAATCTACAGGATTTAGGTCAGCGATTAAACATTGAAATAAAAGCAGCTGAACTGTTAAAGCGTTATGATCAGTTTCTTTCTACATATAAAGGGATTGCAAATCAAATTGATGAAAAAGCCACTGTATACTGGGAATGGTGGCCAAAACCTGTCTTTACTCCTGGCAAAGCAAACTGGCTGACTGAAATTAGTGAGTTAGCGGGAGGAGAAAATATATTTGCTGATCATAAAGAAGCAAATGTACAGAGTAATTGGGAAGAAGTGTTCAAACGAAATCCACAACATATTTGTCTGGCTTGGGTAGGCGTGCAGACAAACAAAGTAAATCCGAATATTTTACATAAAAGACCCGATTGGTCCGATATGTGTGCCATTAAAGAACATCGCGTACATGTACTAGAAGAATGGCTGTATTGTCGTCCTTCACCTAGGCTGCTGTTAGGGTTAAAAAAACTCGCGGCGCTTCTTCATCCAGATACGTTTCCTGCATTTGACGGTAAGGACCCCTTATTATAAGAAAAAGGAGCGATACATATGAAAGATATAAAACAAATAAAACATACCATTCAACACCGCTATCCTTTTTTACTTGTTGATCGCATCTTAGAGCAAGAAGAAGGAAAGCTTGCGATAGGGATTAAACAAGTAACAGCAAATGAACCTTTTTTCCAAGGCCACTTCCCGGACTATATGGTAATGCCAGGGGTACTTATTGTCGAAGCTCTTGCCCAGCTCGGTGGGTTTGCTATGGCTGCGGATGACCAACAAAAAGGAAGACTTGCCTTTTTAGCGGGAATAGACGAATGTCGTTTTAAGCGTCAAGTAAGGCCAGGAGATACACTGCGTTTAGAATTTGAGGTTCTCAAGCAGCGCGGAAAGATTGTAAGAGGAAAAGGAAAAGCATTTGTAGACAGCGAGTTAGCTTGTGAAGCGGTCATTACCTTTGCTCTTGATATATAATACAAACCAGGATAAAGCGTATTGAAGGAAACCGCCTTATGCTATAAGGCGGTTTTTTGTAAATACCTTAGCCAAACTTCCTTTTGATGAAAGAAGAAAAGGGGTATAGAAGAAAAAAGGGAGAGGGGAGAATGCAGTGAGAACATTAACGGAAGTTGTTGTATTACTCACACTTTTAGGTACGTATATAGGCATCTCACTACTTGTTTACAAACGGAAAAGAACGAATCCGTTTTTCTACAGCATTTACTTTTATTTAGCTACCAGCGTCATTTTGATTTGCTTGGTTATCTTTTGGCTTCAGCTTCGTTTTGGACTCACTGATAAGCAAGTAGGAGGATTGCTTATCAGTGTGGTGGCATTCTTTTTACTTATTTATGGTTTGTTAAAAACAAAACAAAAAGACAGGTAGCCGGTGCTATCTGTTTTTATTTATATCTATGTTATATATTTTTATCAATTGCAGTGTCAATTGAATGGATCTCTTCATATACTAAAGATAACAGCTTTCTTTTGCAGGTTAGTTGACATCGTAGCTTATAACTCGCTATTCTTTTGATAATTCATTTTGTGAAAGGAAGTGGACGTATGGATGCATCCCGTATTATAGCTAAGTTAGAAAATCGGATACCGACAATTCTTGGAATGGAGCAGTTTTCTCGCTTCGGTATTCTTGTTCCGCTTATTGAAAAAAAAGGGGAACTACATGTTTTATTTGAGGTAAGAGCGCTCGATTTACGAAGACAGCCCGGAGAAATTTGTTTTCCAGGAGGGCGTGTCGAGAAGACGGATGCAGACGAAAAAGAAACAGCTATCCGTGAAACATCTGAGGAGTTAGGGATTACGCCTGAATCTATTCAGCAAGTACAAGCTTTAGATTATATCGTTTCTCAATTCGGAACAATCATTTATCCTTATGTAGGTTTTATTGATGAGTCGCTTGAACTTCGACCGAATCCTTCGGAAGTAGCAGAAGTATTTACCGTGCCTCTTTCTTTTTTTCAGCGTACCGAACCTGATATACACAATATCCATTTTAGAGTAGAACCTGAACATAATTTTCCTTATGACGCGATTATTGGTGGTGAAAATTATAATTGGCAAACAAGAGAGATGGAAGAACATTTTTATTACTATGAAGATCGAGTCATATGGGGACTGACAGCAAAAGTGATTTATCATTTAGTACATGTACTAAATGATAAATAAAAAGCAGCGAATACGCATTCGCTGCTTTTTTTATATTAAATAGATTGAATAGCCTCTGCGATAGGCGTATCGCCTGAAACTAAATCAAAAGAACGTCCGAATGTATGATCTTCACTTAGCGTTTCCACTACCACACGCGCTACATCTTCACGAGGAATGGATCCGCGCTCTTTGTTCTCCCCAGCATCTACACGTCCTGTTCCTGGTTCGTTTAACAATCCGCCTGGTCGAACAATTGTATATGTTAATCCGCTTGCTTCTAAGATTTTATCTGCATAATGTTTGGCTACATAGTATGGAATTAGTGAAGTATTCCAGTTTTCACGGTGATGTGCTTGAAGTGCGCTTACCATCACAAATCGTTTAATGCCTAAATCTTCTGCAGCTTCCATCGCTTTTACCGCACCGTCTAAATCAATTAAAAGTGTCTTATCATGGCCTGTATTTCCGCCTGATCCTGCACTAAAGATAACGGCGTCACAGCCTTTCATTACTTCCTTAATTTCATGTACAGTGCCTTCTAAGCTTGCAAAAGCCGTTTCGATACCTCTTGCCTCAAGTTCTTTTGCTTGTTCTTCTTTACGAACCATCGCACGTACAGTGTGCACATCACTTTCATTCAAAATGTTTACAATATGTTTGCCTACCTGACCATTCGCACCAATTACAAGAACTTTCATGTCTAAATTTGCTCCTTTCAAATCCAAATGCTTATATATTATTGTTTCATATTCACCGTTTTCATTCAATAAATGAGCTCAAAATCCGGTGAATAAGGGGAAAGTAAGAAAATATATTAAAAAAATGAAAAACAAGAAATAAAAACTAATTTACAAACAAAAAAAGGAAAAAAATAGTTCATTAAACCCAGTGTCTGAACTGTTTAAATTTTGTAAAATTTTCTCAAACCCTTGGTAATACAGCACTTCTTAAAAACAGTATCTCTTTTAACATTTCCCGATACAACCTATATAAACACATTTTGATAATTTTAAACTTTTACTTCGGAAAAATTTTTTGTTATTATGTTTTAGTCATTAAAATATTTATGAACGAAATATTTAGTCCGAGCGGACAAAGGAGAGGATAAAATGAACACATTACAATACTTAGTCGCAGAACGTGCAGAGATTTCTCCTCAACATGAAGCACTAGTTGAACATGATGAACGTTATACATTTAATGAATTTCATGAAAAAGTAAATCAATTGTCTCATTACTTCTTAGAGAAAGGAATTCAAAAAGGAGATCGTATTGGTATTTTAGCTCATACAAGCATTGCTTACCCAGTCGTTACAATGGGGATTTTACAAGTGGGAGCAGTCGTTGTTCCATTAAGTAAGAGCATGACACCTTATGAGCTTGATAGCATTATTACGAGCGGACAGTTAAAAGCGATTATCCACCACAACGAATTCACGTCTGTATTAGAAAAAGCGGAACAAACGGATGGACTTAGCTTTACGTTAAAAATTGAGAATGCAAAAGAATTTACAACTCAATTCTCAGCGTATGATACAAACACACCAGAAGCACTTCCTGAAGTACTTCCTGAAGATCTAGCATTGATGATGTTCACATCTGGTACAACAGGTAAGTCAAAAGGATGTATGATTGCACACGGATCGGTAAGTGCCTTTTTAAATTCTGGCGGACAGGAAGAACGTGCAAATATTGATAAAAGCATGCGTTATTTGTTTGTTCATCCATTCTTCCACATGAGTTCGATGAGCATTTTATTTATGTGCATCAACACAGGAAACACAATGGTATGTTCTGAAGAAACAGATCCAGCTAAAGTAATTGAGGTAATTGAAAAAGAAAACATTAAAATGCTGTTTGCACTACCACCGGCATTAAAATACATTGTAGAAGAGCTTGAAAAAGGAGATCACTATGATTTCCCTCTAAAACTTGCTGTGTCAGGCGGAACAAAAGTATCAGAGTCTTTAATTGAACAATATGATCGTAACGGAATGATTTTAGCTCAAGGGTATGGAAGTACAGAAGCTTGGATTATCAGTTCATGGCATCCTCAAATGGGATGGAAGAAAGTAAGCTCTGCTGGAAAACCTGCTCCACATGTGGAAGTTAAAATTGTAGACCCCGAAACACGTGAAGAAGTTCCAACTGGAGAAAAAGGTGAAGTACTTGTACGAAGCCCTTATCTATTTAAAGGCTATTGGCAAAACGAAGAAGCAACAAACGCTGTCTTACAAGATGGCTGGTTAGCGATGGGTGATGCAGGTCGATTAGATGAAGACGGATTTCTTTACATTGAAGGACGCTATAAAGATGTAATTGTATATGGAGGAGACAACATCTACCCAGATCAAGTAGAAGAAGTTGTCCTAGCAGCAGATGGTGTGTTAGAAGCGACAGTTGTCGGCATGCCTGATGATGTGTACGGCGAAGTTCCATATGCATTTGTTGTTAAACAAGAAGCATCTGCTTTAACTGAAGAAGATGTAGTGAACTTCTGTAAAGAACGATTAGCACCATATAAAGTGCCAACTGTTGTATTTGTTTCATCACTTCCTAAAAACAGCGTAGGAAAAGTGTTGAAAAACGAAGTGAAAAAACAAGCCTTAGCATACGCATAATAAAAAAGCGGCCTTTATAGCCGCTTTTTTATATTTATTGCTGTAATTTTTGAGATATTTTTTTCATAATGTGAAAGTATTGATCTCTTTCTTCTTCTGATAAGTGTGAAAGTAAATCTGACCAAAAATCGACACGAGTAGCTTGCAATATTTCGACAACTTTTTCGCCTTTTTCCGTCAACTCTACCCACACGCTTCGGCGGTTTTGCTTTTTATAAATACGATTCACAAGCTCATCATCTTCTAATTGATTTAATACAATGGTGATAGCACCAGGTGAGAGCCCAAGTACTTTTGTGATATCGCTAACAATACAGCTTTTTTTATCGTGAATGGTCTTTAAGATTGCCTCTTTTGTTGAAGTTAAATGGTAGGGAAGCAAATCATATTTCTCACCGATTACGGTGTTTTTATATTTTAAAAGAGCTTCTTTTACATGATCTATACTTTCTAGCTGATGACTAATCTCTTCTTTGCTATAACGTTCAGTCAAGCGTAAATCCTCCTCATAAAACAAATTCCATTTTTACCATTATACCATGTATAATGCCTATAGAAAAATGAACAACACCGCGAAAATTGTCAGAAAAATTTTAAAATAATTACCATAATTCGTTAAAAAATCCTTGTTTTCGTGCTATTATATATAAGAATAGTAATAACAGGAAACGCATACAACATTTGTTTTCTATTGAGTTCATAAGAAAAAATGGGGGCTATGAACATCATTCCGCTTTACCTCATGTGTTGAACAAAGAAAAAAATATAAAAAATGGTGATTATTCACTTTGGCAGATCGTCTTTTATAAGATGTTTGGATAAAATGAATGTATACATATTTTTATAGAAAAAACATATTGAGGTAAAGCCGAGATATGGGGGGATTCAATTACATGAAGAAAGTCTTAGGGGCGCTTTTGCTTGGCGCGACAATTGTCAGTGCGTTTATTGCGTACAGCATGTATACCAATCATTCTGCAAAGCAAACAGCCGCGATAGAACAAAAACAAGCAGCGAAAAAAGCAGAAAAAAAGACTGAGAAAAAGAAAAAACCAGTCCTTAAAGTCGAAGACCTGACGTATCAGCTGAAAGATTCCCGTACAGGACAAGTAATGAAAGAATTCAAGCCTGTTCATTACAAGGATAAAGACGTATACGACCAAGAAATTAAGCAATTAGCGTCTGAACTGGCAAAAGGGATCGACACGCCTATGCAAAACATAAAAATGGATGCAAACGGATCATTAACCGGCGGGTCCAAACAAATCATTTTAAAAGAAGCAGAGCTTGTTAAAAATCTGCAGAACTTAAATACGAAACAATTGGATGTAAAGGTTCCAATTTACGAAACCGCTCCAAATGTAACGGCAGCATCTGCTCAAGGGATCGCTGATGTATCGCTAGCTTCGTATTCTACACGGTTTCGTCCAAGTGATACAAGTCGAAACAGAAATGTTCAGCTATCCGCAGAAGCCATTAACAACGTTGTATTAGGTCCTGGAGATTCATTTTCTTATAATCAAACAGTTGGGGAGCGCACAGCAGAAAGAGGCTATCAGCCTGCTCCTGAAATCATCAACAAACAGCTGGTGATGGGAATTGGCGGAGGGATCTGCCAAACATCTTCTACGCTATTTAATGCTATTGACGGTGCTGGTCTCCAAGTGACAGCTAGGTCTCACCATTCAAAACATGTAGGTTATGTACCGGCAGGAAGAGATGCAACCGTATCGTGGGGAGGACCTGATTTTAAGTTCACAAATAACAAAGATTACCCTGTCATCATTAAAGCATATGCAAACGTAAATACGGGTGTTTTAACGGTAGATGTTCGTACTTCACAGCGTGCTATCTAATAAAAAAAGACGTATCCTAACAGATACGTCTTTTTTTCATTTATTATGCTTTTTGTTGCTCGCGTTCACGAAGTTCCACACGTCGAATTTTACCTGAATTAGTTTTTGGCAATTCATCAATAAATTCAATTACGCGAGGATACTTGTAAGGTGCAGTTAAAGTCTTTACGTGATTTTGCAGCTCTTTAATAAACCCTGCATCTGTTGTTTTTACATGATCGACAAGAACAACATATGCTTTTACAACATGGCCGCGATCAGCATCTGGGCTAGCTATAACGGCACATTCTTTCACCGCTGGATGCTTAATTAACGCATCTTCAACTTCAAATGGCCCAATTGTATAGCCGGAACTGATAATGATATCATCTCCGCGTCCTTGGAACCAGTAATAGTTATCTTCATCTTTAGAAGCGCGGTCACCTGTTAAATAGTAGTTTCCTTTATACGTTTTCTCAGTGCGCTCCATGTCTTTATAGTAGTGCTTGAAAAGAGAAGGGAGGTCTCTACGAACGGCAATGTCTCCAACTTCTCCAGGCTCACAAGGTTGGCCGTCTTCATTAATGATTTCTACAAACCCTTCAAGCATCGGTTTACCCATTGAACCAATCTTTGTTTTTACACCTTTTAATGTACCGATTAAAAGAGTATTCTCCGTTTGACCGTATCCATCACGTACTTGGATATTAAAATATTTTTTAAACACATTAATCACTTCTTCATTTAGCGGTTCTCCTGCAGATACAGCGCTATGAAGGTGAGACAGGTCAAAACGTTCAAGCTCATCAATTTTAGCCATAAAGCGGTACTCTGTTGGCGTGCAGCACAGTACGTTTACTTTTTCATCCTGTAAAATTTCTAAAAACTTTTTAGGTTCAAAACGTCCGTTATAGATAATGCCTGTTGCACCTTGTCCAAGTACAGATAAAAACGGAGTCCAAATCCATTTCTGCCAACCAGGACCTGCTGTTGCCCAGACCGTATCGCCTTTTTTAATATCTAACCATTCAGCAGCTGCGATACGAAGGTGAGCATAAGCCCATCCATGAGTATGAACAACGCCTTTTGGCTGTCCTGTTGTACCAGATGTATAAGGAAGGAATGCTGTATCATCCTTAGTTGTTTTAGCTGCTTGGAACTGTTCTGATGCATCAGCCGTAAGTGACTCTAAGCGCGTCCATGACGTAACATCAGCACCAAACGTAATTTTATGTTGTAGAGAAGTAGGGAAGTTTTCAATCTTATCGATCTCATTGCAGAAAGGATGGTAAGAAATAATCGCTTTTGCTTCAGCGTGATGTAAACGATATTGGATATCTTTTGCGCGTAATAGTTCTGAAGAAGGAATTACAATAATACCTGCTTTTAAGCATGCTAAGTAAATAGCGTACGATTCAATAAGGCGAGGCGCAATAACTAAAACGTGATCGCCTTTTGTTAAACCTAGCTCTGTTAACCCGTTTGCCACTTTATTGGCTTTTGCTAACAGCTGATTATATGTAATTTCTTCACGTGCACCGTCAGCGTCCTGCCACTTTAACGCAAGCTGATCGGATGCATGTTTTTCAATTTCCTCTGTTAAGTTGTAATGTTCACTTGGAACTAAATCTTTTAGTTGAATCATAAAAACGACTCCTTATATTATAGATATCAATGATTTTTATCATTACTATTATTATATTACTAACTATTAGTACTTGCTACTAATTTGTTTTGGGTTTTAGTAAAAAAGCAAAAAAAGACCCGCTTATCTTATTAAGACAGCGGGTATAACGTATGTTATTTAAATAAGCTCCATTTTGTATGAATAGGTACTAACTCTTCTTCAGACTCGTCCTCTTCGTATAAACCACGTTCTTTTAAATACTCCACAAAATATAAGTCTGCTTCCTTACGTTCATCATAAGGTTTGATCGATAAAACAAACCCTACTTTATGCTGATCTTCATTTTCAACGCCGGAGAGATACGCTTTTACATTATGCTGCAAGAACAGCTCTTTGGCAGGAATAATTAAATCTTTAACGAATTTCGACAGCAATTCCAGCTCAAAGTCGAAGGTGAACTTAGCAATTTTTTCTAGATCTGCAAATACCACGCCGATAAAACTCGTATTATGTATTTCGTAGTCTTTCGTTTTTTCACCCCACTCAATATGTCCGATTTCCTTTAAGTAATTAATAAAATACCCAATGCCTTCATTGCGGCCAAAAGGCTGTTTAGAAAGGACTAAACCAATCTTCTTGTACTTAGGAAGGTACACGCATGAGATAGCGGCTTCAACTTTATGCTGTTGAAATAAGTGCGTTGCCCCTTGAAGCAAGGCATCTAAAACATGATGGGTAATTTTCATTTGCTTACGAGGAAAGTGATATTCATTGCGTGCTAATTCATTTGTATCAGCAAACGTTGCTCCAATAAAGCCTGTATTGGATAGGGTAGGAGGGAGCTTCTTTCTTTTTCTTTTTCGTACCGTCATTCAAAAACACTCCTTGTGATCATCAATACGATAAAAATAAAACGAACATACGTTCTTATCTAATGATACAAAAAATGTGTCGAAAAGTAAAGAGAAGTTAACGGAGAATTTGAAATTTTATAATAAAAGTAACTAAGATTTGTAAAACGTAGCGGTTAGTAGAAGTTAAAGAGGAGAGGGGAAGCAAAAAATAAAAGGCTGCAGATGAAAAGCATCCACAGCCTTTTATATATTCATTAACGAGCTTCTGTTAAAGCTACCATATCTTCATCATCTAAATCGATATCTACGTGACAATCCATTGTATGAATTGTTTTATCTTCATGATTTCCATAATAAATTGTAATGTTCATGAGTATCGCTCCTTTAAAACTGGATAATGACATCCAATTTATACCGTCATCTATTTGTTTAATATTATACCCGATGAAAAAGGAAACTACAACTAAAATCACTAAAAAGCTGATAAGAAAGGGGTTTTCAGTGATTTTAACAAGAAATCACACAGAATAAAAATACTTATTTATGTATTTTATTACAGAAAATACGAGGTTTTAACTTTCTTCAATGAATAAAAATCCATTTAATGCAAACATATGTACTAAATGAAAAATATACGTTCTGTAGCAAATAAATCCTTAAAAGATTAAACGTAAACAGATTTTATTGATTTACAAAGAGTTCATTGAGAATACGATGAGAAAAATAAATGAGTATAAAATCTAAATCCTACAAGTAAATTCATTTATTTTTCAAAATCTATAAATATAAATCGAACTGATCAAACTTAAAAACAATCTGGTGAAATCAATATGCATTCTATAAAATCATATCCGCATTTGTTCTAATTGAACAAATATTGCTGATAATTAGTTTAGTGAGTTAAATCATATAAACACAAACCCTATCTAATTTTTAAATTATGTCTCACTATCATAAGTATACTTTATTTATGAGACAGAATTCGTGTTTTACCTATTGGTTCCTAGAATATATATTATGTAAACTAGAAAATAAATAAAATCTTTAGGGTCTCCCTTGCTCTTAGAACCTTGGAATGTCTATCACCTTTTGCTTTTTCTTTAAAGTGTATAGATTTGTTTTCAAGTGAGCTGGTTTTACTCTCATGATTTTAATTTGGGGCTGTAAACAGAACTCTTAAAAATCGACTGAATGATGCTTTTAAAGTCAAATGTGAAATAGTACACGCTATAGATTATATCTTACAAATGGTTAAAATGACCGCTCACTTAATCACAATCGCCTGAATACGCCAGTACGTATCATTTTATATGTAATCAAGTAACTCCTTATGGTTTATCCTAGAACTTTACAATTTTGTATCCCGAGTTTCAAGTAGCTATATTTGATGTAGAAGCGCAAAAAAAAGGGAAAAAGAACAACTTCTTCCCCTCCATCCGCTTGTCATACAAACTTTCAAAATTACTAGTTGCAAGCTTTCACTCACTAAGGTATGTTTCCCAATCGTAGTCATGAATTCTATCAAATTCCCCAAACTCATTTCTTTCGTAAGCACATAGCGGTGATTCATTTATAAAAGCTAAAATTGAGTCATCAACATTTAAAGCAACTCCTAGAGCTACAATTTGAAAATTATTTGGATTACTAGTAAATTCATCTTCTTCGTATCCGCTAAAGATAACCCATCCTGAATCATTTGGTTCATTTGGTTTATCTTTTAACAGAAAATTAAACTCGTTTCTTTCTAAAACATCATTGCTAACTGTTACGAGGGTATTAAAGTAATAGTCCATCTTTGCAGCGTCATCGTCTTCATATTCAGTATCACAAATATGTTCAGTGCCAAAATGCAGGATTTGACCAAGTTTTAAGCCCTTTAAATGATAAGGTTCATTATCAAGCTTTCCAACAAAGTTCTCTTTGTTTCTATCCGTAATTTCCACCCACATTCTTTCTCCTTTGGAACCAGCTGTATCTGAATCACTAAAGAAAACTAACTTCACCAGGTCTCCCGCTTTTAATTTATCCGTCACCGCTTTTCTTGGCTTGTAAAATGTATAAGGAGATTCTTTGTTTCTTTCATAAACATTATCTAATTGCCAATATGTATTGCTATCCTCATGTTTTTTATTAGTAGAATGTTTTTTGAACCAACTTTTCATAAAATACATTACCTCTTTGATTTATATAATTTAAATTTCTTTAATTGGATACTGAGTTAAAATAGATTCTAACCCTTGAATAAACGCATCTGTGTAAGTCGAATTTTATGTTTTAATACTCTTTCGGGTTGATGATGGTGTAAACTTTTATGCTCTTTTCCTCAATCCCTATAAAATGAGCTTTTTGCCTTGTATCTAGTCCTCTAAGGGTTTCGCTTAACTTACCTATTTTTTTAGCACCACTGTCTTCTGCTTTCCAACTGTATAAAGTTCCTTCCTTGTTGTATGGGCTGTAAAAATAGCTATATTCTCCTCTAATACTTATTGCTTGTGATCCATGTAACGTTTCAGGAGTTTGATGTGCAATAAAAGAATTCTTCTCGGGATTTACTTCAATTAACTCAAAATCTGTATATGGATATAACCAAAGTGTCGTATTTTTACCTCTGCAAATTGCATAACAATCTGCAATGGATGGAGCATCTGGTAAATGAGTGTGATATTGAAAAGTTGGGGAACCTGTATTATCAAATAATACTAACCCTTCTGTTGATATCCCTTCACCAAAAACGCCTTCGTCGAAATAGCTGCACCATATTCCTTCTTTACTAACCGCTACGTCTTGCACAGCATCTCCACAATAGAATGACCGTATGACTTCTCCATCGATATTCATAATAAACAAATTGTGCTTTTCTCCCTTAGTTCTAGGATTCATTATCAAAAAATGCTTATAATCAATCCATCTGACAAAAGGATAGTTTATTTTTAAACGTGGATAAAGAGTAGTACCGTTTACAGACAATTCGAATCTATTATGGCGTTTTTGAACTAAGACCAGTCCATATTCATCTTTGTAATCTGCATCAATGATATTTAAACAATTATCATCAGGTTCGATGGTAAAAATAGTCGTCTCTACAATTCTCAAAGCTAGTCACCCCTTATATTATAAGAAAGCGGAAAACAAACTTTAAAATTAGAAATGAATAAAAATTCCCGCTTGCTTTGATCTTATTTATTTTCACTTAGGTTTAGTGGGTATGTAAATCTACTTTTACTCAGCCCACTTTTCTTCACTATCTATCCACTTGTTCTTATGTAAATCAAAAGATTTTATATCATCATGGAAGTCTAAATAGACAGGCAATTCAAAGCTTTTGCCACCCACTTTATTCCAGCAGGAAACAAACCACCTTACAATAGTTTCTTCTTCAGCAGCAGAGATGGATTCTTCATTTTGCTCATAAAACTCCCAGAAAGCGTCCGAGTTTTCAGCGGGAAGATCATAGTATTGATTCTCGTCAAATAAAGGATGACTACCTGAAAAAATCTTTCTGTCATTTCCTTCATAAAAAACTTCATTCGCTTCATCATCCATAGAAAACATCATAATAGACAAATCAAACGGTTGCATAAAAATCTCAAAGTCCAGCAAATCAATTCCTTCATAATAATGAAAAGTCTGTATCTCTTTTATGTTTGCAATCAATACATGTTCATTTTTTTGAAGATTTTCTTTTAAGGAACTAATATAATCGTCAATTGTAAACATCGTATTCCCCTTGGTCGTTGTTTTTTTTATGTTTCCAGCTATTAAAACGCTCATTAAGTTTCGGTTTTAACGTTTCATAATTTCCCCATGTGTCTTTCACTTCGTAAAGAGATTTCACATGAGGAAATACTTCTTCATAATCATCCAAATAAACACCGTCTTTAAAGTCAAAATAGGATTTTGTAAAGGCATTACCCTTCTCATTTAACATATCACTTACAAATACACCATCCCAGTTCATGTATATTTCAGTTCCTGTCATTTTCTTTTGTTTAAATTTGATGATTTCATTAGCAGCCGCTTCTTTAAATTCTTTGCTATATAAATGGTTCTCAATAATCCACCCTAGATACATTCCCGTATGTACAAAACCTTGTTTATCATCTAACCCTTCTGGAAAGTCTCCCTCATAATGCCATTTTGCTTTATCATAAACCACTGTCATATTTTTCTTCTCTTTTTTTCTTCTTTTATTACTTCAGGTCTAGCTGACTCACTTCGAATCATAGAATTCGATTTTTCTTCGCATCCTTGTAAAAATAAAAAAGTAAACATAAATAACGAAATGTATTTTAATTTGTGCAAAAGTGGTCCTCCAAGTCTAATAAAATATTTTCAGGGGATTCCTATAAAATAAAAATTATACCTTAAAAAAAGAAGCCATTCCTTTTTAGGAACGCTTCTTTTAATAAACTTTTTTCTTTCTATTAGTAACCATCTACCGTAACATCAGTAATGGACCCATCACTAGGACTTACTTGATACCAACCTTGTGTAGCTGTATGTTCCTCTCCTGTTTCTTCATTATCCACAACATTTTCATAAACATGGATAATATAGTTTCCTGAATCGTCAACGTGATCATATGTTACAAGGAGAGGTGAATCTTCAGATATGCCTTGCTGATCACGAACTAGCTGGATAGCTTGCTCTTGGGAAACTGTTTGTTCGGCTGGTTCCTCTTCCTCAATTGCTTCTGTATCTTCTTCTTGCTCTGGTTCTGATTCCGATTCCGTTTGGACCTCATCTTCCGAATCAGCCTGAGCTTCTTCCTCATCCGCTTTTGCCTGAGCTTCCTCTTCCTCCTGCTGTTTCTTCTCTTCTTCCGCTAAACGTTCTTCCTCCGCTTTACGATCTGCTTTTGCCTGAGCTTCAGCTTCTGCATCAGCTTTGGCCTGCGCCTCTTCTTCTTTTTGTCGGTCTTCTTCTAGCTGCGCATAGTAATCATCTAATTCCTTTTCCATTTGCTGCTGTTCAAGGTCAGATAATTGCTTTTGTTGTTCTTGTATTTGGTTTTGAAGCAAAGCAATTTGTTCTTCTGAAGCATTATCCACAAAATTGATGTTTTCTACATAATCACCACTCGCGTCAAAATTAACTTCCATCATACAAAAAACATTTTGCTCTTGATTAATGCCATAGTAAATATATTGATTGTCACCTACTTGGATGTACTGATAACCATTCATTACGTTTAATAAGTAATCACGATCAGCTTCTTTAGAATTAACAGCTTTTTTAATTGTGGATGCTTTTGTTTGTAATGTATTCGGCGATGATTCTTTTACAGCCGTTTTATTACCATTTTCTTTCGTATGAACCGCTGTTGATTTCTCTGTAGGCTCTTCTTTTTGCGATACAGTTTCACTGGACTCCTCACTACAGGCTGCTAGCAATATAGCTAATAATGGAATACCAAAAGCAACTTTCAACATTTTCATAGACTATTATCCCCTTTTTTTATCTTTTTTTAGGTTTTATATAATTCTAAAGGACTATAAAACCTTAGGGGTTATTATACCAAAATTAAGAAAATATAAGAATATTTTCTTGTTTAATTTATGGGATTTTTTTGAAAAGATTATCTTTTTATGCATAAAAAACACAAAGCCATATACCTTTTTCAGAACACGGCTTTGTGTTTTCGTAATCGATGTTAATGATGAAATCCATTGTCGTATTTCGTGTCTTTAAGAACAGGTCTATCCAACGAGTTGAGAAATTCAACGGCTTGTTTGAAATTAACCATAAATAAATGAGCAAGGTCTCTTGAAAATCCATTTCTAACAACAATGCGCATGATTGTGATTTCTTCCATGTCTGCAGGGAGCGGATAAGCAGGCACTTGCCATCCATACGTGCGTAATTGTCTAGACAAGTCATAAAGAGTCCAGTTTGGCGTGTATCCTTCTTCTAGCTTCCAAGCAAGCACTGGGATATCTGAACCATCGGCGATAATTTCGAATGCTTCCATTTCTCCAATTTCTTTGCTGAGAAACAGCGCGTTTTCTTGTGAGGTTTTTTGCACGGCATAATAGCCATCTTTACCTAAACGCAAGAAATTGTAATACTGCAAAAGAACTTGTGCTCCTGGTCTAGAGAAGTTGAGCGCAAAAGTTGGCATGTTGCCTCCTAAATAAGAAACGCGAAAAATAAGATCTTCAGGCAAGTCTTCTTTTTCTCTCCAAATCACCCATCCTAAGCCAGGATAGACTAAACCGTACTTGTGTCCCGATACGTTAATGGACTTTACTCGCGGCAAGCGGAAATCCCAGATAAGGTCTGGTTGAAGAAACGGAGCGATAAAACCTCCAGAAGCAGCGTCTACGTGGATAGGAATATCTAACCCTGTTTTCTCCTGTAACTCATCCAATGCTTTTGCGATAGCAGCAATTGGTTCGTAAACTCCTGTATACGTCACTCCAAGAATCGGTACGACACCAATTGTATTTTCGTCAACCGCATTAATGACGCCTTCTGGATCTAAATAAGGATGATCTGCATTAATGTTCACATAACGAGGCTCTACGTCCCAATAGTTTGCGAACTTCTCCCACACCACTTGAACGGATGAACTAAATACAATGTTCGGCCGGTCTGTTGATAGCCCTTTACTTTTACGCAGTTTCTGCCAGCGTCTTTTTAACGCCAGTCCACCAAGCATACAAGCTTCAGATGAACCTGTAGTAGAAACGCCCATCGTTGTATCAGGATTAGGTGAATTCCAAAGGTCCGCTAAAATACGTACACATCTCTCTTCAATAGCCGCTGTCTGCGGATACTCGTCTTTATCAATCATATTTTTATCAAAAGACTCTCCGTACAAACGCTTTGCATCAGGCTCCATCCAAGTAGTAACAAACGTAGCTAAATTTAAACGGGCATTTCCGTCTAAAGCAATTTCATCATGAATGATTTGATAAGCTGTTTCGGGAAGCATACCTTGATCACCAATACGCAGCCTTGGAATTGTCACTTCTCCTTGTCGAGAAAAAAGCGGATTAACAGGAAATTCATCAGGTAAATTTTTTTGTTCGCGATGCGGATGCCATTGAGGCATAAAGTATCATCTCCTTATGTATAGTACACTTTGAATATCTAACAAACTGCTTTACGTTCACCTGGTGTTATAACAAGCAAGGTCTCCTTTACACATTATGAGCTTTGAAGACTATTTTCATTCTTTTCATTATTTGTAGCACGTAAGGACGAACTTTATTTAATAATACCCATGAAAATGGTCTTACCAAACTAAAAAGGTGTAAAATATGGTAATATATTGTAAAAGGAGGTTTTTAAATGGAGAAACGAGGAATTATCTTACAAGACAAGTTTTTCGAGTTAGGCGAATCTCCTATTTATAATGAATCACAAGACGTGATTGGAAATGTCGCATATAAGTTATCTATTGCTAATAAATTTGAGATTTTAAAAAATGAAGAGATCGTATTTACAGGTAAATCTAAAATGTTCGCCCTTATGCCAAAGCTGATCATTTCAGATCACCATGGAAATGAAGTTGGCATGATTCAACGAAAATTTACTTTTTTTAAAAAGAAGTACCTTTATATCAGAAACGATGGCGATACATATGAAATTACGGGTAATATAACGGATCGCAAATTCGACGTTCTGCGTTCCGGTGTCCCTATTATTCAAGTCCGCACACTTTCTTCGTTTCTGTCATTACGTCCTCACACGTTTGCTTTAGAATTTCTTGAACCTGATCTTGATAAATGGGAAGGAATTGCGGTTGTACAAGGCGTAAGGATGATGGTGAAAGACGAAAACAGCAGTACAGCTACTGCTCCGGCTCAATAGTGGTTATGTGATATAAAAAAACGAACAAACTTTATATTGAAGTTTGTTCGTTTTTTAATTAAGGGCCGAATACTAACGTACCGATGACGTGGTAGCCAATTGGTACAAGAAACAAGATGATATTTAAAATAATCGCCCATAGACAGATCTTGTCTTTTTTTATAAAAAAACCAATAATTGCAGGAACAATCATGAGCGGAACTAAAAAGATAGGAGCTACAATAGGCAGACCTTGAAGTTTTTCAGCAAAAATTAGTCCTGTAAAAAAGTTAAGAATCAATAAAGTATTAATAATGACATATAAAAGTGAAATTCCTCCGAGAATTCCACCTATTATCCCGCTTTTAGTTGTTTTAACAGTAGTATCCATGCTTCCATCACCTCATTTATAGAAATATAAGTAAACTATACTATAATGTGGTTTTTATTGTAAATGTATGGAGAAAACAGCTGTTGAAAGATTACTATGAAGAAAGCACTGTAGCGATTGCTACAGTGCTTGTTATAAACAGTGCATTTTTTGCTCTGCTTCTTTCCAAGAAACCGTATAGCCTTGTCCTTTTGCACAAAAGACGGATGATGAGCTGTATTCGGGATCTGCCTCTTTATTGTAGCGGATTCGTTCAATAACTTCTTCTTCATTATGACAGTGTTCATACCCTCCGAATAATAGAGACATCGCCCCTTTTCCGTGCGTAAAAGATGCTAGCGTCGAACCGTAGTTCATAAAAGTAGCCACAGGAACTTTTCCTGTAATAATCGCTTTGTTTTCGGTTGTTTGAGGAGAATCAAAGCGGCCGTGTGCGCTTTGAACATCAGCTAATACCCGCCCCATTTGATCAATATCTACTTTAATTTTGAAATCATAATACGGTTCTAGCACAATATTTTTGGCTTTTTCTAACCCTTGTCGCAGTGCACGGTACGTTGCTTCTCTAAAATCTCCTCCGCTTGTATGCTTGTTGTGAGCTCGTCCAGTACATAATGTCACTTTTATATCAGTAATAGGTAAACCTGTCAGCAAACCATGATGCGGCTTTTCAAATATATGCTGACGGACTAGATTTTGATACCCAACGGATAAATCGTCGGCGTGACAAGCATTTTCAAAAGTAATTCCGCTGTTTCGTTCCGCTGCTTCTATTTTCAAATGAACTTCTGCATAGTGTTTCAACGGTTCAAAATGCCCGTAGCCCATCACTATATTTTGAATGGATTCTTTGTACAAAATCTCTGGTTCTTCAAACTGTACGTTTATATTAAAACGTTCTTTTATCAGTTTTTCGAGGACTTCTAGCTGAATTGCTCCCATCACATGAATATGAAGCTCTTGAGTCCTTTCTTCCCACGTCACATGTAAAGAAGGGTCTTCAGCATCTAATAATTGAAAAAGTTTAATTCCTTCTTTTGGATGAACAGAAGGCTCAAAAACAACTTTTGATTTTAACGTAGGCAAAAGTTCGTAGGAGCGGCTTTCTTTTAATGTTCCAAGACCGTCTCCAATCGATGCTGAAGACAACCCTGTAACCGCAAAAAGTTCGCCGGCTGAACCTTCATTTGCGTTTTTAAATGTACTTCCGTTATAAGCACGAATTTGAGTGATTTTTTCTTCATATAGCTCTCCGTTTTTTTCATAAGCCACTTCATCACGCACCTGCATTGTCCCGCTTAGAGCTTTGATAAACGTGATGCGCATGCTGTTTTCATCGTGCCGAATTTTATATACACGACCTGAAAATGCTTCTTCCTTCGAGTAGCGAGTTTCTGTTAGCAAATCGAGCTTCTCTAAAAAACTTTCAATGCCGATATCTTGTAAAGCTGAGCCACAAGCACACGGGAAAAGCTGATTGGTTTGAATAAGCTTTTGCATAGCCGCTCTCCAATAGGCTTGATCATTCTTGCCTTCCATAAATGCATCTAAAAGCTCTTCATCTTTTTCAGCTATAAATTCAATAAGTTCCTCACTTAACGAGCCATCTATAAGCTCTGACGTTATGTCAAAAACATCGGGGGTTAAGTTATGTTTAATATCGTTTATAACACGTTCAGGATCTGCTCCTACACGATCGATTTTATTGATGAAAAAGAATACGGGCACACGATGTTTTTGAAGCAGCTGCCAAACCGTTTCTGTATGGCCTTCGACTCCTTCTACTGCACTTAAGATAACAATGGCATAGTCCATCACTTGAATAGAACGTTCCATTTCAGGTGAAAAATCGACGTGGCCCGGCGTATCAATTAAATAGTAAGTAGAACCGTTATATGAAAAAGTTCCTTGATCGGCAAATACCGTAATTCCTCGTTCTTTTTCAATCGTATGGGTATCAAGAAAGGAATCTTTGTGGTCAACTCTTCCTCGTTGTTTAATACTTTTGGTATGATAAAGAAGCTGTTCGGAAAACGTTGTCTTTCCTGCATCGACATGCGCTGCAATACCGATTGTTTTGTTAGATTGTTTCATTGTTAAATACCACCTTACTGCTGTATGTATAGCTGTTACTTTCTATTTTATAATAATCGTAAGAAAAAGTGGACGACAAAGGCCTAGAACTGCTTACATCAAAAAAGAATGCGTGATTAAACATCGCATTCCCTTTTTGTACGGCGTTTAGTATCTTTTTTGCCTTTTACTATAAAAATAGCGGCTATAAGGCACCCAATTCCAGCTAAATGCATGATGTTATTACTTGTCGCGCCTAGACTGTTACTAGTCAATCCAACTAAAATGCTGCCAAATATAATCAATAAAACAGCAAACACGAACTTCAATTTCTTCACTCTCCTTTAATACGTTATTAAATATGATTTGCATACGGATCATATAAACCAGTGATTAATAATAGACCTGCTGATAAAATCAATGCTCCTGCGATTAACAAACTGTTGCTACATACCTTTTTTCTCTTTTTGCGTAAAAACATTCCTGATATAAGAAATAGTAGTGCGACAGATAGCAGAATCAATCCTATACCAATATTCAATCTTTCTTTCTCTCCCTTGCGAATGTATTTCTTACGATCTAGTTAACCATAATAATATTATGAAAACAAAAAGCGAACTTGAACGTTTGCCGAACTTAATTGTTTTATATGTTATCATACATAAATTGTTAAAAGTACATTTTTTCACCTTTCACTATCAAAAAAGCAGCCTCTTTACTAAGAGACTGCTTTTTTTAATGACAACTGATAAAACCTCTTAAGAAGCTTTTTTTAATTGTTCTCTTTGTTTCCGTTGATAAGAAGAAAAATAAATAAGACCTACAAATACAGCTCCTCCTATCATATTTCCAATAAAGGTAGGGATAATATTTGTCATAAAATCAATCCATGTAAAGTGACCTGCAAAAATGGCAGCGGGAATAATAAACATATTAGCTACAACGTGTTGAAAGCCAATCGCAACAAAAGCCATGATCGGAAACCAAATCCCAAGAATTTTCCCCGTAACGTCGTCAGAACCGTATGAAAGCCAAATAGCTAAACATACAAGCCAGTTGCAGCCCACAGCAGAAATAAGCGTTTTAAAAAACGAATCATCAATTTTAGCTTGAGCAATTGCTACCGTTTTATCTAAAAAAGGCCCTGTTTCTGTTAAACCTACAATATGTCCAAAGAAATATGCAATAAATGCGGCACCTAAAAAGTTAGCAAGCGTGACCCAAAACCAGTTATGAAGTAAGTGACGAAGTGAAATTTTTCTTGCATACAGGGCAATGGAAACAGACATCATATTCCCTGTAATAAGTTCCGCTCCCCCAAGTACGACCAGCATAAGACCTACAGGAAAGACGGCCCCTCCTAAAAGATTCGATAAACTTCCCCATTCAGCTGGTAAATTACCAATCACACGCACATCTAGTAAAAAACCAAGCGCAATAAACGCGCCTCCTAAAAACCCAAGCATGAGAATGGAAGAAAGAGATAGCTTCGTTTTTGAAATCCCTGCTTCTAAAGCGATGTTTAACATTTTATCCGGCTTGTGAAATGCCATAAAACTCCCCCTTAACTAAAAAAGGCAGCACTCAAAAACACCTTTTACACAAGGTTTTTGAATGCTGCCTAATAATCCTGCACTTTCTTTACAGTATATCAGTCATCATTATCTATAATAAAATCAAATAAAAAACAAGCAGATCCTACTTCTCTTTCATTTAATTAAATTATGTATTTTACGTTGTTCTACTGAATATTGGTTTTAAACACAAACACAGAAACAGCGATATCTTCTTCTACTTTGATATCAGAAAATAAGTACTCCAGCTTAGCTCCTAACAAGTCTTCAAGTCCTTCTGGAGGAGATGAAGCATAAAGGTTTTGAATAAGCTTCGTTCTTGCCATATGTACCGTCTCTTTACCTTCGGTTGTTCTCGCGATAAATTGTTCAGCTGGCGTTAAGTTGCCGTACAAAGTTGAAATAGCCATATTTTGAACAAATACAGTATGAATTCGTTCTGGACCTTTTCCAAAAAGTTTTTTGCGCAGCTTTCGGATAATATCATTAAAATCATGTATTTTCTTAGACACTGGTGTATGCCTCCGCTTATCTCGAGTATGTTTATCCTGCTTATTCAAGTTTTCAACTAAGAATAAGTTACATTATACATGACGACGTTTACATTGTATACAATGTATCTGCTTTATCCTCATTAATCCAAGCAATCGCAAAACCATTACGAAATGATAAAAAAAATCCTTCACTTATTAAAGTGAAGGATTACCTTTATATCTCTACTTAAAGGTTACAAATGGATTCTCAGTTATCAAAGAAATAACTAAGAACTTTTGACAAAATAGCATGTCAAAATAGTCAAGTGGTATGTTTGTACCAGTAGTTAATGCTATCACGTTAAAGTCATGGAATCCAATTAGTTTACTTTCATAATACTTTATTTAATTTAAATATTCTTTTTTGATAGGAAACCCTTAATCTTCATCACGATCTGCTCTAAATTCATCATCAGATAATGAATTTAGTTGGTGGCTAAGCTTTTCGTAGTTATCTTGTTTCTGATTTTGTTGTACATCATTAGATATAGGAGCTTCACTAGAAACAGTAGATTTTTTTCTCGTCTCTTCGCCTCCGCTAACTCTAAACCCAACATTGTTATCTGTGTTATCTGTCATTGGATTCACCTCTTTAACTGTTATTATGGAGAAGTGCTCTGAAAAAATAACAGGAAACAAAAGGGATTCCCACTTAGCTAATAGCGGTCTAAGCTTCCTTACTTACACCAATCGTATTTAAATAAGGAAATGACCTGCTTTAACCCCATAGGCAATACCAACAAAAAAACTTGCTATACCTAGTGTTTGACTTTTACATACATACTTTATAGTTAAGCCTGGAATCAGACCCCATATAATGATGAAAATAGCGAACGATACTATAATAGAAGACCATGCATCTTGCCCTGATATACTTATACCTTGCATAAACGTTTCTCCTTTCAGTACTTATATCGGGAGAACATAAATTTTTTATAGTATCTTATAATACGAACTAAAAAATTCAAGTGACCTGTCCATATATGCTTTTACAGCGAATGGTGGCGTTCAAGCTCGACTGTTTTTGGTTTTTGCCATATTAATACCCCTGCCGCTACATACATAAACGAAGTGATGTAAAAAAGGCTGCCGATTGTAAGAAAATCAATGATATACCCTGTTGCAATCACGGCTAAAGCTGCCCATATAGAGGTCCATAAATGATAGTGTCCTACTTGTTTTCCCGTATGAGCACGATCTGTCTGCCTAGATAACGCTATTTTTTCTGCTGTTTTTTGAAGAGCTCCAAGTAGCCCCATTATAACTTGAATGATATACACCTGCGTAATAGTTGATAGAACGGGAATCACAAGCATAACAACCGCCATCCCAAACGTATATAAAATGAGCAAGCGCTTTTCTCCTACTCTGTCACTCCATGAACCGATTAAAGGGTGACTCAAAGCTGCGGTTAAAGCGAAAATTCCGTAAGCTAAGCCAAATTGTGAATAACTATCACCAAGATTTCGAAGCAGTAACAGGTAAAAAGGAAAAACAATACTACTTGCGGTAATCATCAGGCTTTGTGAGTGTAAGAGTTGTTTGTACGTCATTTTCCATACTCCTTATAAAATAAATTAACGAACGTTTCGTTCCGATCATATTTTCTTTTTAAATTAAAAAAGGCGTTTGTATGAGGGTAAGCCTTTTCTAATTGCTTCTTGCTTGGGTAGCCGTAGTAAGGCAAGTAATAGCTTCCCTGATGCTGCAGCGTTACATCCACCATTTTTCTGACAACTCTTTGTGTATCATCCATGCCTTGATGGTCTTTTTTCTGGTTAATAAGGAAAACGAGAGCAAACATGTCGTCTTTTGCATAAGACATGACGGCTTTATTGTCTTTTTCTACATAGCGAACAGTAATGTTCAGTAAATTTAATTTCTCTGTTGCTAACACTTCGCGTAAATCATCGATGTAAGAAGCAAATTCATCAACTGGAACGAAGTATTCCTGTAAAACTTCCGTCCGGCTAACACTTTCGTATTCCATAAAATCACTTTCAGAACGCATAACATTATTTCTTGTTTCAAGCCGGCCATTTTGTCTTAAGAAATAAGCCTTTTGTGTTTCCCACAGCATATCTTTTCCCCAGTCACTGTAACGAGATAGCCCTAGCATAAATTTAGGAAGCGCCACTATTTTTTCTGTTTTGAGCGGTTCTTTTACAGTGGAAGTATTCTGAGAAGATAAGCGATAGTTTGTGACGTACATATCTGTTAGCAATTGATTAGGAGAAACAGAAATACGCGCCATATGCATACGAACGTCAGGGTTATGCTGTACGTAGTTTTTAAAATACGCTGTATACTGTCTATAATCTAAGCGGATAATTTCATCTTCGTACCATTCATCGTGCGTTAAACGAAGCGTCACATCTAAAATGACTCCAAATAACCCGTAGCCTCCGTTTACTAAGGAAAACAGCTCAGGGTGTTTCGTCCGGCTAATTTCGATAATAGATCCGTCCGCCTGCAAAAGACGCATAGATTTGACCGTATCCATTAAAGAACCATATCGAATATCTCTGCCGTGTACGTTCACGCTAATAGAACCTCCAACGGTAAAAATATTTTGTGATTGCATAACCTGAAGAGCAAGACCGTCTTTATGTATATATTGCTGAATATCATTCCACGTTGTCCCGCTTTGAACCGTAATTTCTTTTTGACGGGGCTTGTAATCTATAATTTTATTGTACTGCTTCATATCAAGTAAAATAGCATTCGGATAATACGTCTGCCCTCCTTGACTGTGCTGCATGCCTGAAATCGCTATTTTTTCATGATGCTGTGAAGCGGTTTTTACCCAATCTTTCAGCTGTTTTTCAGTTGTTCCGTGCTTTATTTCTTTGACTTTTGTAGGAAGAAGCCGAGCAACATCTTTCGTTACAGGACGGCTTTGCTGCTGTTTATAAATATGATAGGAGGCATATGAACCTACTAGATAAAAAGATAAAAAAGTTCCTAACAACACGTTTTTCTTCATCACAAACTGTAAGCTCCTTTCTTTATTTTTGTGAAATTATACCATATTAAAAGTGAAATAACACTATAAAAGTGTAATTTTACACTATATTATAATTCGTTTTGAGAAAGTATATGAAAAAAACTTGTAATTTAATGTATGTTAACCTTATTGAAACAAAAAAAGAAAAGACCTAGCGTCTTTTCTTTTTTGTTTCTTTATTTTTCAGCTTCGTATGCAACTAAAGCTACTCTTTTTCCTAACGTTTGTTGAAACTGCTCTTCTAGCTGTTTCAGCTTCGCATGCATATCATCGTTAATTGAAGCTGGCTCAAAGGTCATTTTTGTTTGCTCCATCATACTGTCACCTCTTTCATGTGTGTATGTTCTACTTTTTCCAATATAAAAGAGGTCTATGACGATTTGACGAAAGTTTACAAATTAAATTTGCTAATGAGCGCTGTTAATTGTTCTGCCATTTGAGACAGAGATTGTGCGGAAACAGCAATTTCCTCCATTGAAGCCAGCTGTTCTTCAGTTGATGCGGCCACTTCTTCAGATGTAGCTGCATTTCCTTTAGCAAGGATCGCCATTTCACCTGCTGTACGAGCCACTTCTTCAACCGCTGCTGAAATTTGCTGAGCAGTCGCAGCCACTTCTTCTACTTGCGGAGTCGTTTCATTCATGCTGCTTAGAATTTGTTCAAATTTTTGAATAGCCGTTTGTGAAATTGTTCGTCCTTCTTCAACTTTGTTTGTAACTTGCTCCATTGTATTTACAGATTCCTGAGTATCTTGTTGAATAGCTTGAATAAGCTCAGAAATTTGAGACGCGGACACTTGTGATTGTTCTGCCAGCTTTCTCACTTCCGCTGCTACAACGGAAAATCCTTTTCCATGTTCTCCAGCTCGTGCCGCTTCGATTGCAGCATTTAAGGCTAGTAAATTTGTTTGAGCAGCAATACCGCTGATTACTTCTAAAATGGTTCCAACTTCTTTTGAACGTTGAAACAAAGTACGAATCGTTGTATTAGATAGCTCAACGGATTGAGAAATGGATTCCATTTGTTCGACCGTTTCTCTCACGGCTTTTTCGCCTTCTACAGCTTCAGACGTTGTGTGATTTGATAGCTGAGAAACAGCTTCTGTACGCTGAGCAATAGTAGAAACTCCTTGTACAATCTCATCTAAAGAAGCTGCATTTTGGTCAATAACAGCCGTTTGTTTTTCCGCGCTAGAAGCCACTTCTTGTATCGCAACTGATACTTGTTCAGTCGCAGCGCTCGTTTGCTGTGAGCTGGCCGTTAGCTCTTCTGATGAAGAAGCCACTTGTTCTGCACTCATTTCAACATTTTGAATTAATGTGCGAAGATTGTTTTGCATCTGACTAAAAGCATACCCTAACTCGCCGATTTCATCCTTTGAATTGACGGTAATCGCTGTTGTCAGATCTCCTTCACTAACGCTCAGAGCCTGATTCTTAAGCTGTTTGAGCGGTTTAATAATCGATTGCAACACAACAAAAATGGTAAGACTCCCGATTATCAGACAAGCTACAATAATAAATAGTGTTTTGTAAAAGATAGGCTGTGCAGCTTCACTAACTTCTGATGAATACATAGTGCCTGCAACTTTCCAGCTTGTTGTTTTATTTGTCGTAAAGACCATCTTTTTTTCATCCCCGTTAAAGGTATATTCAAAAGACCCAGAGCTCTTTGCATAAAGCTTGTCAAAAAGAGAATCTGTCGCTTTTGTACCTGCTTTTTCCGTAGGGTGAACAATATATTTTCTTTCTCCATCTAAAAGAAATGGATATCCTTTTTCTCCGATTTTTACTTTGCTGACAGCTTTATTGATGCGGCTAATATCTAAATTTAAAGCAATAACCCCTGTGCCATCCGCCGTTGTTTTCGCTACAGTAATAACGGTCTGACCTGTAGAGGCTGATGGATAAGGTTCAGTGACAACTGTTTTTCCTTTGTTTTGCATGGCTAGCTTGTACCAATCTCGTTTTCTGGGATCATAGCCTGCTTGTAGCACTTTTTTAGGCGATTGAATAAACTTCCCCTGCTGATTTCCTGTAAAAATGCTGACGGCTTCTGGATGAAGCGAAGCATATAAGTTAAAATCTTTGCTTAAAGTAGCCATATCTTTTTCATTGTAGCGCTCGTTGTTTACCACTGATGCAAAAAACTCTACATCATGAATTTTTGGTCCAATGGTATCGTCAATCACTGAATTAATGGACTGTACATTTTGCTGTGCTGTGTTAATAATTTGGTTTTCAATTTCATGTTTCGCTGTTATGTAAGCTGATACCCCTATCGTAACAGATGGCACTAATAAGATCGCTGCAAATGCTAGCCCCAGCTTTGTCTTAAAGTTATTAAGGGACCTTTTTTTTCTTACTCTCTCCATGCTATGTAGCCTCTCTCTCCGTAGTTAAAAGTGATCGTGCACTTTCTTTCTATCGGCAAGACTTCATATTCCTTTAGTCATCGAGTGTATACATAATTAACAATGGGTGTGAAAAGATAAGAGTACGATAAAAAAAGTAGGTGATTTTAATGGAAGAAAGTAAAAACAGCAAGTCTTTTTCAATGTTTGAAACAGAAAAGGTTCAGCGCGGGGAAGAAAAAGATATTTTTAATATCTATAAAGAAGGAGTAAAAATTGCGGAAGTACGAGGAACGGATCCTCAAACTCAGCAGGTTATTCCGATGCATGACTTAAATGATTACGAAGAAAATAAGCTTCACGAATATATTGCTCATTTAGACCATACAACGTAAAAATGCTAAAACAAGAGTCCTCTCTTGTTTTAGTCTTTAGAATCATAAAAAACATGTTCAAAACGCAGCGTATTTTTTTGTATGTACAGAAGTCCAAACGAAAATTGCTTTTCCCGCCGCTTGTCAGTAGCGGAACCTGGATTAAATAACGTAATATCACCAATTTGTTTATGAAGAGGAATGTGAGAATGACCAAAAATTACTGCGTCGACTTGTTCATGTTCAAATGCCAAAAGTGCACGTTTTTCAGTCGTTTTTCCTTTGCCATGACCGTGGGTTACGCCAATCGTAACGTCGTCAAACGGAAGAAGTAATGAAGATGGAAGTACTTGCTGAAGCTCTTCACTGTCTACATTTCCAATTACCCCATGTACAGGAGCAAACACACGCAGGTCATTGTAGACATCTATCGTTTGAAAATCCCCCGTATGAATAATAGCATCAGCTGTTTTCAGTTCGGCTAAGAGTCTTTTCGGAAAATGTTTCGCTCTTTTTGGAATATGAGTGTCACCTAAAATAACAATCTTCATTTATGATACGCTCCTTTTTCATTCAATATGGTGTAGTGTAGCGTATTGCGTTGGAATGAAGCAACTCTATACGGAGCGTCAGGCAAAAAATTTCTCTTTTTCGTTTAAGTTTGCGAAAATACGTTACATACCAAGTTACAGAATGGAGTTTTGAAAATGGAAGTAAAAATTAATCGAAACGCAGCAAAAGTGTTAAAAAATGCATTGGCTAGCCCAGAAGGTCAAGGAAAAATGATTCGTGTATATGTAACTATCGACCACGGTGATCACGCGCATTATGATTGGAAATTCGATAAGCCGACTGAACATGATGAAATCGTAAAAACAGATAAAGATATCGATATCGTTTTAGATAAACGCGAGAAATTTTTAGAAGGCGTATGGATTCAATATTTCCACGTTCCAGAGCCTGAATTTGTGATTAGCAGCCTTCACCACGCGCATCACCATCATTAATATAAAAAACACACCTTGTTTTATAGGTGTGTTTTTTCGTTTGTGTGACAAGCAAAAATTTTATTGATAAGAAGAAGAGATAAAATTTTGTTGAAGCAATAAAAATGAGCTATAGTGGAATTACGGATGAAAGAAAAGAGGTTAGCGTATGAAAGTAAGTGTGTTAGTAAGGTCTATTTTAGTTGTTATTTTATATAATTTATTCGTTTTGTACATCGGATGGAACGCTTGGATGTGGCTTCACACAATGTTTGAAGTGGAAAACAAATGGATTCTTACGGTAATCGTTGTCTTTTTTGCTTATTCCTTTATCATCAGTCGTGCGTTTCAACAAGTGAGCATATTTAAAATTGTGGGATCGTACTGGTTAGGATTTATTCAATATTCGGTGCTTTTGCTTCCTATAAGTAATCTAGCCGTATATATTCTTACTCTTCTAGGCGCTTCGCTTTCTACAGCTATCGATTCAATTGGATTTTTCATAATTGCCGCTTTTTTATTCATTTTTGCTTACGGTACGTATAATGCTTACAGTCCTGTGGTAAGAAAATACACGATTTCGCTTGCTAAAAAGACGAATCGGAAAAACCTTCGCATTGCTGTAGCATCTGATATGCACTTTGGCACATTGTCCGGCAAAAAACATTTGCAGAGGTTAATTACTCATGTACAAAAGATACAGCCAGATCTTATTTTACTTCCTGGAGATATTATTGACGATGATCCCCACGTATTCTTTAAAAAAGAAATGGATTATATGATGAAGCAGCTCAAAGCGCCTTTAGGCACATATGGAATTTTGGGAAACCATGAGTATTACGGCGGGAAGATCCCTCAGTTTGTGGAAAGAATGAAAGAAATGAACATTCCTATTTTAATGGATGAAGTCTTAAATATAGGCGATAGCTTGTACTTAATCGGAAGAAAAGATAAGACGGATAAAAACCGAGACAGCTTTTTCGATTTAGCCAGTGAAACGGATCGTTCTCTTCCGGTCATCGCGATGGATCATCAGCCCCTTTCTTTAAAAGAAGCGGAACAAGCGGGCGTAGATTTACTTCTATGCGGTCATACTCACAGAGGACAAATGGCACCTAATCATTTGATCACAAAGCGGTTATTTGAAATTGATTGGGGCTACAAGCAAACTAATCAACTGCATACCATTGTCTCTTCAGGATTTGGCTTTTGGGGTCCTCCGCTTCGAATCGGAAGCCGATCAGAAATTATTCAAATTGATATTACATTTGCAAAATAGAGAAAGCCCTAGGGCTTTCTCTATTTTAATGTACGCAGCAGCTTCGGAAGCTCTGCGTAAATAGCCACTACTTCATCTACTTTCATCCGAACGAGTCCGCTTGAAGACGGGGCAACAAAATCCATTATTCCTGATACCATCGATTCCTCTTGTTTGCCCCACTTTACTTGCTTGCGTCTGCTGTACTGCTGATAAACGCCTTTTCCAACAAAACAAACGATTTTAGGCGTGTATGTAGCGATTTTTTTCTTTAAGATTTCTCTGCCTTCCGCATATTCTTCTTTTGTAATCTCATCAGCTGCCTTTGTAGGACGCTCTACAATATTTGTTAAACCGTATCCTAGCTGTAACAACGAGTGATCTTCCTCGGGATGGTATTTACGATCTGTTAAACCTGCTTTATGAAGAATCGTCCAGAAACGATTGGTTGGATTAGCAAAATGATGACCCGTTTCACCGGAACGGATGCTTGGATTAAAACCGACAAATAAAATATCTAAGTTGGGCTGTATATGATCAAAAATAGAGTTCATAGTCATACGCTCCTTACAATGTAAAAAGAAAACATCCAAATTGGATGTTTTCTTTTTACTATACCCTATTAAATACGAACTACGCGTCCGTTGAATTTTTGTTTCCAGTAGCCGCTGCTCATGTTTGCAATTGCAACACCTGTTGAGCTTTGAGCACCAATGAACTTGCCGCCTCCTACATAAATGCCAACGTGGCCGTCTTTTTTATATGTATCGAAGAAAACAAGATCGCCAGGCTGCATTTGACTAGAAGACACTTGTGTTCCAGCATGCTTTAACGTCTCTGTACTTACAGATCCAAGAGGTCCAAGGTTAACGCCTACTTGAGAATATGCCCAGTGTACAAATGACGAGCAGTCAAATAAACCGTGGCTAATATCAGACTGGCTGCGTCCTCCGCCAAATACGTAAGCAGAGTTTCCAATCCAGCGGTTTCCTACTGTTACAACATTGCTAGCTTTTGGAGCCGGAGCGCTTGTAGGTGCCACATCATTGCTGCTTGCTTTTGGTGCTTCTGCCTTAGCAGAAGATGAATCGGCTTTTTCAGCTGGCGCAGCCGCTGCTTTTTGAGCTTGTTCGGCTGCTTTCTTAGCTGCCTCTTTAGCCGCTTGTTCAGCTGCTTTTCTTGCTGCTTCTTCTGCAGCTTTTTGATCTTTAATATTTTGTTCAAGCGTAGACTGTTCATTTGCAAGAGAGCTGTCTTTTGCTTGTAGAGAAGCTTTTAGTTCTTCATTTTTTGCTTCTTTGTCTTTTAGTTCTTTTGCCAGTGCATCTTTTTGTTTCTTTTGAGCTGCTAGCTGGACAGTCATTTCATCTAGTTCTGCCTTCATGTCTTCTAAGCTAGCTAGCTTAGATTTAACATCAGCTTGTTTTGTTTTTAATTCGTCTTGCATATTTTTAGTTTCTTTTAAAATACCACGGTCTGCATCTACAATAGTTGAAACAGCTAGCGCGCGGTCTACAAAATCACTGAAGCTTGAAGAACCAAGTAAAACTTGTAAATACTCTACGTTACCGCCGCTTTCTTGCAGAGAACGTGCACGATCTTTTAAAATATCGTTTCGCTTTTCAAGTTTTTCTTGAAGCAGCTTAATTTCTTTTTCAAGCTGCTCTACTTGTTTAGACGTTTCTTTAATATCGGCTTCTGTTTTTTGGGCTTTTTTATTGTTTTCTTCTTCTGCTATTGTTAATCGCTCAAGCTGTGCTTTCATTTGATCTTGTTCTGCTTGAAGGCTTGTTAATTCATCAGAAGCTGCTTTGATGTTAGATTGCACATCTTGACGCTGATTTTGAATTTGAGATTTTTGTGATTCCATATCCTGAATGGTAGAAGCATACGCTGGAGTTGATAAAACTCCTCCCAGGCCTAATAAAACCGTTGTGTTAAGTAAAAGCATTTTCTTTTTCAATATGAATTCCTCCGCTTTCTCGCTCTGTTAAACTAGTAATTTCTAATTATGTATCAATATGTATAAAAGTCTTACAATTTATGTAAATTTCACTGTATTTGTCGATAAATAGCTAAATATGCTAATGAAAATCTACGAAAATTATACCACGATAAACGTTGAAAAAAAGAATAACAATATTACAATTGTATTTCAGTAATGTAACATTTAAAGCTTGTGTATACATTCATCTTTCACCTGCAAAAATATACCTTTATATCCCTGTTAAAATAAATAATCTACCAGGCTTTATACAGCACTGTTTTTAACATGATAAAATAGGCGATCAAGATTTTTTAAGCTGGTTGGATATAAGTTGTTGCTAAAGAGAACGTAATGATTTTTTAACATCCACGTCTATTTTTTACCTTTTTCTGCTATTTTTACAGTATTTGAAAATGATTTTCTGAAATAGTAACAAATCTATGTTTATCTGTTGTTTGCACGTGTTTAAAAAAGGGTGATAGGTAATTATCAAACAATATTCGACAACGCTCGGATGAAGTCATACAAAAGACCTTCTCACTGTGAAGCGAGAAGGTCTTTTGTTAATCACGTTGCTGATAATAATGTTCTAAAGCTACAATTGCACTTCCCATTCTTTCTTGATCAGGAATAACAATACGATCTACTCCTTCTTCTTTTAAAGCAGCAGCGGTTACTTTTCCTACAGATACAGCTACTACAGAGCTTTTAAAGAGTTCTCGAATGCGATCAGCTTGTCCGTGTTCTCTTGCAAATGAAAATAAAAAGCGAGCCTGCGGAGCGCTTGTGAAATTAACAGCATCAATTTTTCCGCTTATTAATTCGTTTATAAGCTGTTCCATGACTTCTGCTTTTGGCGGAATATGCTGATACGGTAAAATCTCTTTAAATTGGGCTTTTTGATTCGAAAGAAAGTCAATCAATTTTGGTGCAGGATCTCCGTGAAGCTGAAGCGCTACATGCTTTCCTTCAAACGAAAACGAATGAAGCGCCCTGACTAGTCCCGCTGTACTTCCATCATCATCTCGAACAGTTGGAGTAATGCCTAGCTTTTTTAACATATTTACAGTTTTATACCCGCGTGCAGCAATATGAGCTGCTTGTAAAGAAGAAAGAAATTCAACCGCCAGGCCCAGCTTATCTGCCGTTTTATATAAAATTTCCGTCCCGACGCCTGTCGTAAAAATAAACCAATCATAATTTCCTTTTACCAGTTCTTTAATATCTGCTTCTAAATGTGTGTCATCTAAAAAGATTGTTCCTTGTGCAGGTCGTACAAGCGGGGTCCCGCCAAGGTTTTCAACAATTTTGCTGATTTCTTCTACTTTACGCTGACCTACGAGTGCGACTGTTTTTCCTTCTAATCGTTTCAATGGTCTACCTCCATTTTTCTATGTATGCTACTTTAATGATCCTTGATAACCGAGTTTTTCAGAAATTAGGCTCGCCGCTTCTGTTACTTTTTGAATAATGAACGGCAGTCTGTCTCCTTGAAATCTCGCTTCAATTCCCGCTACGCTAATGCCTGCAACCACTTCATTTTGATGATTTACAATCGGCGCGCTCACGGATGTTGTAAAGTTTTCTAATTCAGAGGTGCTAATGGTATACCCTTTTTCTTTTGCTTCTTTTAATACATTTCTTAGCTTTTTTTGATCTGTAATGGTTCCAATTCCTATTGGAGCTAGCTCCGTTTGAGTAATATATTCCTCTTGTTCTTTTTCGGGTAAATGCGCCAAGATAATGCGTGAACAAGCTCCTGCATAAAGAGGTGAACGCCTTCCAATTGATGTATAAAGACGCACTGGATGAAGCGTATCTACTTTTTCAATATACATAGCTTCATTCCCATCTCGTACAATTAAATTAACCGCTTCTTCTACTTCGTCTCGGAGCGTTTCCATTACAGGCTTTGCGATATTTCTAATATCTAAGCGATTAGCCACCAGCTGACCAAATTGCAAGAATAAAAGTCCTAGCGAATAGTATCCTTGCTCATCTTTTGTTAAAAATCCCATTTCTTCAAGCGAACCAACCATCCGGTGCAAAGAAGTTTTTGGAACGCCTGAATATTCCATCATTTCTGTGAAGGTAAGCTTAGGGTGCTTGATAAAAAGAGTGAGAACCTGCATGGATTTAACGACTGTTTTATTGTTAGCTTGCATAAAACCTTCTCCCTTATTTGTGCGAATACATGTATTTGATAGACGTATAGCTTACTAGCTAATCATATGTTCTTTTTATTATACATGAAGAAAAAAAGGAAAGCACTCCCTTATAAGAGCACTTTCCTTTCTTACACCGTTTCTAGTTCTTTAATTGAAATAGGGTTACTTTCTAGAAATTTGGTTGTGAAATCCCCTTCTTTAAAAGAAGGATGGTTCAGTAATTCTAAATGAAAAGGAATGGTTGTATGAATACCGATAATGATAAATTCTTCGAGTGCGCGTTTCATTCGTTGAATCGCTTCATTTCGATCTTTCCCCGTTACAATTAATTTCGCCACCATTGAATCATAAAAGGGGGAAATTTCATATCCTGGGTAAACGGCGCTGTCTACACGAACCCCGTAGCCGCCAGGAGGTAAATACATCTCGACTTTTCCAGGAGAAGGCATAAAGTTTTTAGCAGGATTTTCTGCATTGATCCGGCATTCAATTGCCCATCCCTTTAACTGAATATCCTGCTGAGCAAATGATAGCGGGTAGCCTGCTGCTACTGAAATTTGTTCTTTAATTAAGTCAATGTTTGTTACAAGTTCTGTAACAGGGTGTTCAACTTGAATTCGTGTATTCATTTCCATAAAGTAAAAATGCCCGTGCTTATCTAACAGAAACTCAACTGTTCCGACACCTGTATAATCAACTGCTTGAGCTGCCGAGACAGCCGCTTTGCCCATTTTAGCACGAAGGTTTTCGTCTACCGCAGGAGACGGAGCTTCTTCTACTAATTTTTGATGACGGCGTTGAATCGAACAATCTCGTTCCCCTAAATGAACTACATTCCCTTCTTCATCAGCAATGATTTGAATTTCGATGTGTTTTGGCTCTTCTAGGTACTTTTCAAGATATACGCCGCCATTTCCAAAGGCTGTTTCTGCTTCATGCTGAGCTTGACGAATTGCTTTTTCTAGCTCTTCTTCGCTATGAGCCAGCCGCATTCCTTTTCCGCCACCGCCCGCTGTGGCTTTTACGATGATCGGATAACCTATTTCTCTTGCTACTGGCATAGCGGTGCTGCTATCTTCAATCAGTCCTTCCGTTCCAGGTACAATAGGCACGCCGGCTTGTTTCATTGTATCTCGTGCTACAGCTTTTGCTCCCATTTTACGGATAGCTTCTGCTTTTGGACCAATAAAGGTAACGTCATAGGATTCACACATCTCAGCAAAATCAGCATTTTCAGCTAAAAATCCGTATCCTGGATGAATAGCGTCTGCCTTGGTTACTTGCGCTACGGTAAGCAGATTACGAATGTTTAAGTAGCTTTCTTTAGAAGACGTTTTGCCAATACAAAATGACTCATCTGCTAGCTTCACGTGAAGTGCATCTTTGTCTGCTTCTGAATAAACCGCCACGGTTGCAATACCCATCTCTTTACAAGCCCGAATGATACGAACTGCAATCTCGCCGCGGTTTGCGATTAAGATCTTTTTAAACATAATGACTCCTCCTGACAGTATGTATACTTTAGCGTGATTTTACGGTAAATAATGGCTGTCCAAACTCAACAACTTCCCCGTCTTTCACAAGAATTTCAAGCACTTCTCCTTCTATTCCCGCATCGACTTCGTTAAACAGCTTCATCGCTTCAATCACACACACAACATCTTTATGTTCAACTGTTTGTCCTACTTGAACGAAGGGATCGGCGTCTGCTTCTGGCTTGGCGTAAAAGGTTCCGACCATTGGTGATAAAATTTGCTTTTCATTATTGTCTGCTGGGTTTACAGACATAGAATCTTGAGGCGCTTGCTCAGTGGCATCGGCTTTTACTTCATCTGTTTTCACTTCTTTAACAGCTGTGTCCTCTAAAGGAATTCCTGCTTTATCAATAACAACTTTTGTTCCTTCATGTTCAATATGAAGCTTTTGAATACCAGATTCATTCATTAATGAAACAACTTCTTGCAATTCACGTACGTTTATCATTTCTTGTCACTCCCGTTTTGTGTTATTTAGTTGACGCAAGGTTAATAGCAATCTTCAATTCTTGAAGCATCTGTTCTTTTTCTAAATAGATTCTTTCAGCTTCGTGAAGCGAAATGTGAGAAAAGTAAATGGATTCTCCAGGCTTTACTTGAGCTAAAAGCGGTAAATCCGCTGTGATGACTTGAGCAATTTTAGGGTATCCCCCCGTGGTTTGACGGTCTGCTAACAGAATGATGGGATTTCCATCCGGCGGGACTTGAACAGAACCTTGTGAAACAGCTTCAGACAATAACTCTTTTTTTTCTTGAAGCTGAAGAGAAGGTCCGTCCATTCGATAGCCCATTCGGTCTGATTGATTCGATACTTTAAAAGGCTCTTTCGTAAAATGACTTTTGCTTTCAGGTGTAAATAAATCGTATTGACTGCCGTTCATAACACGGACACCTGGTTTTTTTGTAAAGTGAACAAGTTCTTTATAATTTACGGACCATGAAGAAGTATATACCCCGTTTATCACTTCAGTTGAAAGAAAAGCAGGCTTTGAAGCAGCAGGAACGGATAGAGGTAAAACATCGTCTGCTTGTAATGCTCTTCCTTTGTAGCCCCCGATTTCACCTCTTAAATACGTACTTTTACTATTTAACACTTCATCAATAGCAAATCCTCCTGCTACAGATAGATAGGAACGACACCCGGTTTTGCAAGGGCCAAATGATAAAGTGCTTCCTTTTGAAATAAATAAAGGTTTCCACATCGGGACTGGCTTTCCGTTGATCGAAGGAGTTAAATCTCCTCCGGTAATTGCTACTAAACAATCGCTTTCTATTTCAAGGGTAGGCCCCATTAGCGTAACTTCAAGTCCTGCTTCTTTTTCATCGTTACCAACTAGTAAATTAGCAATTCGAAGGGAATAAGAATCCATTGCTCCGCTTACAATCACACCGTGCTGCTGAAATCCTCTTCTTCCTAAATCTTGAATGCTCGTTAATAATCCGGCTTTACTGACTCGCATACTCATTTTTCACCCTCCTTTGCCTGCATTTCTTGATATTCTTCTTTAGAGATGGGTTTAAACTTCACAATATCTCCTGCTTGAAGCAAACTTGGCGGATTTTGCTCTGGCAAAAACAGTTTAATCGGCGTTTGCCCAATTAATTGCCATCCTCCGGGAGTGGAAATAGGATACACCCCTGTTTGCATCCCCGCAATACCAACCGAGCCAGCAGGAATAGAGGTGCGAGGAGATGGCCGGCGAGGCGTAGCAATTCTTTCAGATAACCCTCCGAGAAATGGAAATCCAGGAGCAAATCCAATCATATATGCTAAGTATTCGCCTTCAGAATGAATACTAATTACCTCTTCAGTTGTTAAGTTATGGTGACGAGCGACATATTTAAGGTCAGGTCCATACTCTCCTCCGTAGCAAACTGGAATAGAAACCGTACGATGGTTTAACTCTTTTTCTGTCTGTTCGTTTTCTAGTTTACATTGAATGATAGAAGACACTACTTCAAAGGGAGACACAAATTCTTTTTTCTCCTTCTTTTTTACAGCTGCTACCACTTCAAGAGGGTTATAGAAAATTGTAAGGTTTGTAAATGCCGGCACGCACTCAACAAATCCAGGGAAAGGTTTTAATTCTATCGAATCTTTACACGTTTTAATTTGTTTATGAATGTCGTACTGAATGCTATCTCCAAACGTTATTACAAGCGCTGAATCACCAAGCGGAGAAATAACAGCCGACGCTTTTGTTACGGTTTGATTCATATCTACACCTCTTTCTTTTATAAAACACCTAGTTTTTCATCTCGAATATCTGTGATAAACATATGCCCAGGAGCATGTGTAATCATAATAGAAGGTTTTGTTTCCATTGCTACAGCTTGAGGAGTTACGCCACAAGCCCAGAACACGGGAACTTCGCCTTCTTTGACGGAAACAGCATCGCCAAAATCCGGAGAGTGAAGGTCTTCAATACCTATTGCAGCGGGGTTTCCAATGTGAACAGGTCCTCCGTGCACAGCTGGAAAACGTGAAGTTACTTGCGCTGCCCGCACTACGTCTTGCTGAGGAATTGGGCGCATACTAACGACCGTTGAGCCGTGGAATATTCCCGCTTCAGCGCATGAAATATTTGTTTTATACATAGGAACATTACAGTTTTCTTCAATGTGACGAACAGGTATGCCGTTGTTTAAAAGTGCGTGTTCAAATGTAAAACTGCAGCCGATGAGAAAAGCTACCATATCTTCTGTCCAATAGTCTTTGATATCGGTTACTTCTTTTACCAGTTCCCCATTTTCATAGATTCGATACTTCGGAATGTCTGTACGAATATCTCCGGACGGAGCCGCAAACTTTGGAACAGGAGATCCAACGTCCGTTACATCTAAAAGAGGACAAGATTTAGGATTACGCTGACAGAACAATAGAAAGTCAAAGGCTTGTTTCTTTGGTCAAATAGCTAAATTAGCTTGAGCATAGCCGTTTGCCATGCCTGCCGTTGGGTGAATAAGCTGATTGTTACGGATTTGCTGACGAAGTTCAGCTGGAGTTAGTTGTGAAAGGTTTGACATGTTTCTATCTCCCATCATTACCCGCACACAACTTGCGTGCGGGCACATTGTTTTATTTAAATAATTGAGGAAGCTGATCCATTAACGTATAACCGCCCATTAAAGCCATTACAATAACGACAAGTACACCAGAAATGGTAAGCCATAAAGGATGCTTATACTCACCAACGATGCTTTTTTTATATGCAGCAACTAGCAATGTTCCAAGGGCGATCGGCAGAATTAATCCATTAATTGCTCCAACTAACAGAAGAACTTTTACAGGTTTTCCAATTAAGACAAACGACAGAGTTGAAATAATAATAAATCCAATAATAATCCAGTTTGAGTTTTTATTAAGTTTTTCACTAAACGTTTGAATAAACGAAACAGATGTATAAGCAGCTCCCACTACAGACGTAATAGCGGCAGACCACATAACAATACCAAAGATTTTATAACCGACGTTTCCTGCTGCGAGCTGAAACACGGATGCCGGAGGATTGGCTGGATCAATTTGTAAACCTTTAGACACAACGCCAAGTACAGCTAAAAACAAAGCGATTCGCATAACAGAAGTGATGAGAATTCCTGTTACAGAACTTTTGGTTACTTGAGGTAAAGAATCGATACCTTTTACGCCGGCATCTAAAAGACGATGCCCACCAGCAAAGGTGATATAACCACCGACTGTTCCTCCAACAAGCGTAACGATCGCAATAATGTCAATTTTGTCAGGAGCAAAAGTTTTTACTACAGCTTCTCCAACGGGAGGTGAAGTGGTAGCAGCTACATATAGCATCAGCCCAATCATGACAAAACCTGCAATTTGCGTGAAGCGATCCATTGCTTTTCCCGCTTCTTTTACAACGAAGATTAGCACAGCAATAACTGCACTAATTGCAGCTCCGGCTGTTGGAGAAATACCCGTAATCGCATTTAATCCAAGCCCGGCACCGGCAATATTTCCAATATTAAATGCAAGTCCGCCAATAACAATTAAAATAGCGAGCACGTACCCTAATCCCGGAAATACCATGTTGGCGATTTCTTGTCCTCGTTTTTCAGAAACGGCAATAATTCTCCATACGTTGGTTTGAGCAAAGATATCAAGAATAATTGAAATTAAAATAACGAATCCGAAGCTTGCAGCTAAATTTTGTGTAAATACGGTAGTTTGAGTTAAAAATCCTGGTCCAATAGCCGATGTGGCCATTAAAAAAGCGGCTCCAAGCATTAACGTCCAGTTTACTTTAGGCGCAGCCGAAAGCTTTTGCTGAGGTGTTGATTTTTTAATTGGCTCCAATATCATCTTCCTCCTGATTATATGTAGTTTTTATTGTGAAATAGCCTTAACTACCACTTCTGATGCTCGTAAAGAACGATTGACATGACGGGCAAATTCAAGTGCGTGAGCTCCGTCTCCATGGATGCAAATCGTATCTGCCTGCAATTCTACATCCTTACCTTGCTGAGATTTTACCTTCCCTTCTTTCACCATTGTAATAACTTGAGAAACAGCTTCGTCGTCATTTTCAATTAAAGCATTTGGTTCTGTACGAGAAGTGAGAGAACCGTCTAACTGATAGGTACGGTCTGCAAATACTTCGTTAGCCGTCTTTAAACCAATTCTGTTACCTGCTTGAATCAGTTCACTTCCAGATAACCCAAATAAAATCAGCTCAGGATTTACGTTGTAAACAGCTTTTGCTATTGCTTCAGACAACGCTTCGTTTTTAGCAGCCATGTTATACAGTGCACCGTGAGGTTTTACATGCTGCATTGATAACCCTTCTGCTTGCAAAAAACCGTTTAATGCCCCAATTTGATAGATCACGATATCGTAGGCTTCCTGAGGTGAAATATTCATGTTTCTGCGTCCAAAACCAATAAGGTCCTGCAGACCAGGATGAGCCCCAATTTGCACTTTTTTTTCAGCGGCCAATTTTACCGTTTTTCTCATAACGCTCGGATCCCCTGCGTGAAATCCACAGGCAACGTTCACAGACGTCACGTGCTCTAAAATGGCTTCATCATTGCCAATACGATAAGCACCAAAGCTTTCCCCTAAATCACAGTTTAAATCTACTTTACTCAATGCGTTTTTCCCCCTTAACCCCTTTAATGTAAGCGTAATCATTTGCAGATAGTAAATGAAATTCAAGCTTTATTATCTGCATCGATACTTTAAGTTCCGTTTTTCGGAACCGCAGTACCGTTTTTCAGTTATATTTGGATTTTAGCACGAGATGATGAATTGAACAACAACATTGTCAGAATATTTGACATAGTCATTATTTTCACTTGGATAATAATCCCTTATTTTATTGCTATCTTCTATCTATAGCCTTAATATAACGCAGCCGCTTAATGTCATTAGACACAGTAAATAACTAGGTTGTCAGAATAATTACTAGTTCAAAATAATCAAAATGAAATTTTCGTTGTAATCGTTTTCAAATAGGTGCTATATTTCAATTGTAGTCAATTTATGCAAACGATTGCAAAAAAAGGGGGATGAAACGATGAAAGGGAAAAAATGGACAGCTTTAGCTCTAACACTGCCGCTGGCTGCTAGCTTATCAACAGGCGTTCACGCCGAAACTGTACATAAAGGTAAAGCTCCAACAGCAGATAAAAACGGTGTCTTTTATGAGGTGTATGTAAACTCTTTTTACGATGCAAATAAAGATGGACATGGTGATTTAAAAGGTCTTACACAAAAGCTGGACTATTTAAATGACGGAAATTCTCATACAAAGAATGATCTTCAAGTAAACGGGATTTGGATGATGCCAGTCAACCCTTCTCCTAGCTATCATAAATATGATGTAACGGATTATTATAACATTGATCCGCAGTACGGAAATCTGCAAGATTTTCGCAAGCTGATGAAAGAAGCAGACAAACGAGACGTAAAAGTCATTATGGACCTTGTTGTGAATCATACGAGCAGCGAACACCCTTGGTTTCAAGCTGCGTTAAAAGATAAAAACAGCAAGTACAGAGATTACTATATTTGGGCTGATAAAAATACCGACTTGAATGAAAAAGGATCTTGGGGACAGCAAGTATGGCATAAAGCTCCAAACGGAGAGTATTTTTACGGAACGTTTTGGGAAGGAATGCCTGACTTAAATTACGATAACCCTGAAGTAAGAAAAGAAATGATTAACGTCGGAAAGTTTTGGCTAAAGCAAGGCGTTGATGGTTTCCGCTTAGATGCTGCGCTTCATATTTTTAAAGGTCAAACGCCTGAAGGCGCTAAGAAAAATATCCTGTGGTGGAATGAGTTTAGAGATGCGATGAAAAAAGAAAACCCTAACGTATATCTAACGGGTGAAGTATGGGATCAGCCTGAAGTGGTAGCTCCTTACTATCAATCGCTTGATTCCCTATTTAACTTTGATTTAGCAGGGAAAATTGTCAGCTCTGTAAAAGCAGGAAATGATCAAGGAATCGCCACTGCAGCAGCGGCAACGGATGAGCTGTTCAAATCATACAATCCAAATAAAATGGACGGCATTTTCTTAACCAACCATGACCAAAACCGCGTCATGAGTGAACTGAGCGGCGATGTTAACAAAGCAAAATCAGCTGCTTCTATCTTACTTACGCTTCCTGGCAACCCGTATATTTATTACGGTGAAGAAATTGGCATGACCGGTGAAAAGCCTGATGAGTTAATCCGTGAACCGTTCCGCTGGTACGAAGGAAACGGACTTGGACAAACCAGCTGGGAAACACCTGTATACAATAAAGGCGGCAACGGCGTGTCTGTAGAAGCACAAACCAAACAAAAGGATTCTTTGTTAAATCATTACCGTGAAATGATTCGCGTGCGTCAGCAGCATGAAGAGTTAGTAAAAGGAACGCTTCAATCTATTTCAGTAGACAGTAAAGAAGTTGTTGCCTATAGCCGTACGTATAAAGGCAACTCGATTTGCGTGTATCATAATATTTCAAATCAACCTGTAAAAGTATCTGTAGCAGCGAAAGGTAAATTGATTTTTGCTAGTGAAAAAGGTGCTAAAAAAGTCAGAAATCAGCTTGTGATTCCGGCGAATGCCACGGTTTTGATAAAATAATTAAAAACACCTTTACGTGATTACTTGGTAATCACGTAAAGGTGTTTTATTCCTCCTATGCTACAACTGTCGTACTCGCGCATCCGCCCTGCCCTCTTTTAAAAATAGTTACATGATTGATATAAGGTCTATTTAGTTAATAAATTAGACCTTTTTGGACGAACAAAAAGTAATTTACCTTTATAGACGATGTGTCATATTCAATTTTAGTTAAAGTAATTCAGGTTCCCGGAATACAAAAACCTTAGAAATCCATAGATTCCTAAGGTTTTCTTTGTATTCATGTTTCTTTTCATTCGTCATAGTAGCCTAACTTAGTATCCAGTAAATATTGACAAGTCCATACCTTAACAAACTAAGTACATTTCGTTTAATATTGCTTTTTATTTATTCAATCGGAAGTAAAGTATCAACTACAATACTGTTTACAGCATTGATATACGCAAATGCACTTGCTTTCATAACATCCGTATCTGTTGCCTTGGCAATATACTTTTCGCCTTTGTATTCTACTTGAATCTTTACTTTTCCTAATGCTTCCTTACCCCTTGATACACTGCTAATATTATATTCGATCAATTTAATATCTAAATCACTAATTTCTGTAATAGCAGAATACAAAGCATCAATTGGGCCAGAACCGACTGCACTGCTTTTCAATATTTGATCACCCTTTTTAATCTTCACACTTGCAGATGGAAAGTTTGTGTTACTAATTACTTGCAAGTCCATTAGTTCATAAAAATGATTACTATACTGCGTCATATCCTGGCTATGAATTTCATTTTTTGCATAATAGTTCTCAACGATGACGTATAAATCATGATTATATACTTCTTTTTTTGCATCTGCCAATTCAAGAAAAGCTTCAAATATCCCTTCAAATTGTATGTTATTCATCTCATTAAAGCCTAATGATTCCAGGGCATTTTTTACCGCATGGCGCCCAGAACGGGCGGTTAGAACAAGTTCCATATCATCTAGACCAACTTCAATCGGGCTAATGATTTCGTAAGCATCCCTTGCTTTTAATAAGCCGTCTTGATGTATACCTGAAGAATGAGCAAAAGCATTATCACCTGTAATAGCTTTGTTTACTTGTACATCTAATCCCATTAAACTACTTACCAATCTAGATGTATTCATGATTTCTTTTGTATTAATATTTGTGTATGCATTATAAACTGATGAACGCGTATTAATTGCCATCACGACCTCTTCTAGTGCAGCATTGCCTGCACGCTCACCAATGCCATTTATCGTACACTCAACTTTATCTGCCCCATTTTTAATTGCAGCTAACGTATTCGCAGTTGCCATTCCGAGATCATTATGACAATGGACACTTAAAAGCACTTTATTATTCAAATTTTTCAAGCGATTATTTATTTTAAAGATTAGTTCACCAAACTCTTCCGGCTCGGCATAGCCAACTGTATCGGGCACATTAATAATGGTAGCCCCTGCCTTTACAACAGCTTCAATCGTTGCCCATAAATATTCAAAATCGGAGCGAGATGCATCCTCCGTTGAATATTGTACGTCTGGTAGAAGTGTTTTTGCATATTTTACTGCATCAACACCGAGGTCTAAAATTTGACTTTTCGATTTTCCAAACTTCTTTTCCACGTGAATGTCTGAAGCGCCTAAAACTATATGGATTAACGGTTTTTTAGCATATTTCACACTATTATAAACAGCATCAATATCAGCCTTTACTGCTCTTGCTAACGCTGTAATGATCGTTTCGTCTGTATTTCCTATTTTCATAGCAATTTCTTTCACAGCATTAAAATCACCAGCTGAAGATGAAGGAAAACCAGCTTCGATAATATCGACTTTCAGCTTCTTTAGTTGCTGTGCTACTTCTAGTTTTTCATACAGGTTCAGCTTAGCCCCCGGAACTTGCTCGCCATCTCTTAAAGTCGTATCAAACATCCAAATTTTTCTCGTCATTTCAGAAACACTCCTTTGTCATATTAATGTATAAAAAAAAGCCCCGTCTCTATAAAAACATAGAGACGAGGCGTTGCTCGCGGTACCACTCTAATTGATCAATCATTACATAATTAACCCACTCATTTTCGGCAGCTATCACCACCTATCTTCATAACGGTAGAAAACCGACATCCCCTACTTATAATATTCAGGGAGTAGCTCTTGGATGAGTTCAAAGGCAATAACTACCGATTCTCACCAATCATCGGCTCTCTGAAAAGTTTATATATCCTTCTACTATTTCCAATCTTTGCTTATCATTATTTGATTACATGCAATATTATATCTATCTATTCATTTTGTCAACTTATTTTTTGAATATAAAAAATATTATTAATATAAAACTAATTATTTCTTAAATCATTAGTTTGCACATAAACATCTACTACCTTTGAGTAGTGTTTAAATTATTTACTTAAAAATAATTTTGTATATTACACACATTGTAGAAAAACATTCTATTTGTCGTCAGGTAGAGTAAATAGTAAAACTATGATTTTTATAAAGTATTTTACTATTTACTTATATACTAAAGATAGTTTTGTATAGGTTATAAATAATTTAAATAAGTTGTATTTATAATCACTACATTAGGTTGAACTGAAGATGCTGAGTGATTTAACAATTTCCATTATAATTCTTCCATGCAACCTTTCTTCCTAACCTTATGATACTGAAATATCTTCCTCCACCTAAAATGTAATATATTACTAATGAAAACAATAAAAAGCATATTGTACACTTAATGGGTATGTAAGTAATATTTTATGGAGGTTTTAAATTGAAAGCTACTGGCATCGTTAGGAAACTAGACAACCTGGGAAGAATAGTCTTACCCATTGAACTAAGGAGAACATTAAATATTAAGAATGGCGAACCTGTTGAAATTTTTGTAGATAATGAGAACATTGTGTTGAAAAAATATTCACCTAATTTAGCCTGTAAAGTAACAGGTGAAGTTTCCAAAGATAATCTAATCTTGGCAAAAGGAAAGGTAATTCTAAGCCGTGAGGGAGTAAAGCAACTGCTTAGAGAGTTAGAAGTAAAGTTAGAAGTAAAGTTATAACTCAAATATGAAGAATGAGAGCAGACTCTTTTCGACTTTTATACCTTGTCTTTTAATTAAAATGTCTGTCCAATCTGCATAAAGACAGCACCTAAATAATTAGGTGCTGTCTTTATGTAAAAAAAAGGATTTCTGAATCTTCAATCAACTAACTTTATATTACCGGAAACTGATATAAGCAAGCTATAACTTTGTTATAATGTCTGACACAAATAATTTAATGTTATTTTTCTTCTTCAGTTAAGTCGGGTAAGCGAGGGGCATCACTGCCCCTGACTCCCCTAAGAACCGTACGTGAGCCTTTCAACTCATACGGCTCA